>CAYXIK010000004.1:0-113234 GCA_964465315.1 uncultured Gemmatimonadaceae bacterium
AACCCCGCCACCGGGGGCAAAGAGCTCATCCTCATCAGCGAATCGCAGGAAATCGCGATGGGGCAGGGCTACGACAAGGACGTCGCTGCGTCCATCGGCATCTATAACGACAGCGGCATGCAGCGCTGGATCCAGCAATTCGGCGTCCAGCTCGCTGCCACGTCCGAGCGACCGAACCTGCCCTGGACCTTCCACGTGGTGGACGACCCGGTGGTGAACGCGTTCGCCATTCCAGGAGGCTACATCTCCGTCACGCGCGGCATCCTGGCGCACCTGAACTCGGAGGCCGAGCTCGCGGGCGTCGTGGGCCACGAGATCGGGCACGTCACCGCCCGCCACTCCGTCAGCCAGATGAGTAAACAGCAGCTCGCGCAGGTCGGCCTCGCCATCGGCAGCATCGCGAGCCCCGACTTCGAGCGCTACGCGGGACTCGCGAGCGCCGGACTCGGCGTCCTCTTCCTCAAGTTCTCTCGCGATGCGGAGAGCCAGGCGGACCACCTCGGCCTCCGCTACATGCGCCGCGCCAATTACGACGCTCGAGAAATGCCGCACGTCTTCGAAATGCTCACCCGCGTGAGCCAGGCGCAGGGCGGGGGACGCGTTCCCGAATGGCTCGCCACACATCCCAACCCGGAAAACCGGCGGGGCCGGATCGAGCAGGAGATCACGAGCGGGCCCCAAGACTTCGCCGGGACCAAGGTCAACCGCGATGTCTATCTCCGGCGGCTCGAGGGCCTGGTCTACGGCAGCGACCCTCGAGAAGGCTATTTCAAGGGAAGTCTGTTCCTCCATCCTGGGCTCAGGTTCCGCCTGATGTTCCCGGACGGCTGGACCACGAGCAACGGCAAACAGTCCGTGGTGGCGGTGAGCCCGCAGAAGGACGCCGCCGTCGAGCTCGGGCTCGCAAAGGAGGCGACCGCGGACGCCGCGGCTCGCGCATTCCTCTCGCAGCAGGGCTTCACGAGCGGCTATCCGGCCCGGGCGTCCGTGAGTGGGCTCCCGGCGGTGAGCGCGGCCTTCGCCGCCGCGACCGATAACGGGACGCTGCGCGGCTCGGCGCTCTTCGTGGAGTACGGGGGCGGTGTGTACCGGCTGATCGGCTACGCGGCGGAAACGCGCTGGCCGGACTACCAGCCGACGGCGGAGCGATCGCTCCTGAGCTTCGCTCGACTCACGGATCCGGCGGTCCTGGCCGTCGAGCCACAGCGGGTGACGATCGTGCGGACCGACCGCCGCACCACGATCGCCGACTTGGCCCGGCAGCGACCCTCACCGCTCCCGGCAGCGACCTTGGCGCTCGTCAATCAGGTCGAGCCCGACACCCCGCTCGAACCCGGCCGGCTGGTCAAATGGGTCGTCGGAGCGACGCCGCCCTAAGCGGACGACCCGGCCGCGGTATTCACCCCGAACAGCGTATTGATCGGGCAGATGCGCGTGATGGCGGTCTGGAAGGCGCCCACGGCCACGATCACGCCCGCGATCAAACCCCAATAGCCCTTGTGGACCAGTGGCAGCCAGGCGTCGAGGATCGACAGGGCGAGGAGGGGAAACCCGAACGCCGCCGTGCCGTCCCTGAAGCCACCCATCGCGAGCAGCGCCCCGACGTACATCATGGCGGCGCACACGATCCAGGTGAGAAACCCCAGCGCTTGGAAGAAGGAGTCGAGCGCCGCCAGGCCGCCCAGGAGCGCGAGCGAGCCGGCCACGAGCCGCGCACGGGCGTCCAGGTCCCCAACGTTGGTCCCAGGCTTCGCCATACGCACCCTCCGGAATGGGTTCCCTTCTACAATAAGGTGGCGCGCCCCCTCGCCGCGCGGTAGTATCGACCAGACCTCTCCACCCCCGCACGGAGGCGGTACCATGGCCACGGTCCGCGAAATCCTCGGCAAGAAGGGCAGCGACATAATCGCGGTTCCGCCGTCGGAAACGGTGGTGAAGGCCGCACAGCTCATGAACGACCGTGGCATCGGTGGGCTCGTCGTGATCGACGGAAAGCGCCTCGCGGGGATCTTCACGGAGCGCGACATTTTGCGCCGCGTGGTGGCGCAACGGCGCGATCCCGCCGTCACGAAGGTCGGCGACGTGATGACGTCGCCCGTCACCGCGTGCGCTCCCGACACGCCCGTAGAGGAGTGCGCGGCGATGATGACCGCGAAACGGATCCGCCATCTCCCTGTGATGGGCGACAAGGGGCTGGTGGGTGTCATCACGATCGGTGACGTCCTCGCCTTCCAGGTGAGCGAGCAGCAGGCCACGATCGACTACATGCATCACTTCATGTTCGACCTTCGCTAGCGTCCTATTCGGCAACGCCGTACCCGACAACGCTGTATCCGGCAACGCCTTACCAGCTCGATGTGAGGCGCGCCGCTGTACGTAGCCGCCGCCTCATCCCATATTGGGTCCCCCTTGGAGTGAATCATGACCGGCGGCGCGAAGGACGTCTGGCTGTTTCGGATCGTGCATCAGGACACGGGCAAGCCTGCTCAGGGCGTGCCCGTGACCGTGCTCGAAAAGTCCGGCAACGCCGCAGGGTACTGGGTAAGCGACGCGGACGGCATCGTCGCCATCCCACGGCGCGACACGGCGCGGCTCCGCATCCGCGTGGGCCTGCGCAGCGAAGATCCCATCGAGCTGACGACGGCCACGCTCGCCGACGGACCCACGCCGCTCGCGGCGCCGACGCAGCTGCCACCGTCCCTGAGCATTTCCGGTGAGCGTTCGAACCGGGACGCTCCGCCCGCGCAGGCCGGGCCGGCGCCCTCCCCGACGCGCCTCAGCGCGGAGCAGCCGGACCTGCCCGGTCACGTCCTCTACTTCCAACGGCTCGCCGCTTTCGGCGACAAGCAGGTGAGCGCCGCCGCGTCGAGCGGGGTAGCGGACTTCTTCACGTCACCTGGCGACGGCCCGAGCGCGATGCGCTACGGCGTCCTGATCGACGTCGAGGAGTACTGGCAGTCGCTCGGCGTGCAGTGGGGCGAGCTCCTGTACAGCGTGACGCTGACACCGGGCGACGAGGCGAAGCTGGCTGTGCTCGACGGGCGCTGGCGCCGCGAGGTGGAAGGGCGCGAGCGCCCGCTGCAGATCCTCGCCCGCATGGTGGGCACCTCGATGCTGGGGGACCTGATCACCGCGTTGCGTCCCGAGCTCCAGCTCGACCCGCTCACGCTCACGGAGCCGGCGCTCGAGCCCGCGGCGGCGGACACGGTACATCTGATTCGCGACCGCACCGAGCGCATGAGCCACGCGCTGCGGCGGCGTCCGCTCGGCGTTGTGGACGCGCCCGCCGACGCGCCGGCGACCGGCGCGGTACGCCACGTGCGCAACACGACGCGCGACCGGCTCGTCACGTTCCACTTCTTCGAGCCACTCGAACGCTTTAAGGTCATCGTGCGCAGCCCGCGCGCGCGCCCCGTTATTTTCGTGCCGTTCCGGCTGCCCAACGTGGCCACCCCGGATGTCGTGCGGCGTTTCGGGTACCTGTTCCGACGCACCTTGCTCGATCGCGGTCTCCTCCCCGAGCTCGAACGCGTGCTCGGAGGAGACACCTTGGCTACGCCCGACGCGTCGCGCGAGCGGCTCCTCGAGCACATCCAGTCCAACCTCCTGTACTACACGACGGTCATCATCACGGCGGGCGATCCGGCCGCGCGCCACATGGCGCTCTCCAAGCTGCGCGGTCCCACGGGCCGGCCCCTGACGGACGTCGTGGAGAACACGGTCGTTGGCCGCGTGGGCAATGCCATCGCGCTCCCGTTGCGATCGGCTGACGAGCTGCCCGCCGACTGGCGTGAAGCGCTCGCGGCCTACCAGGCGCGACCACTGCGCGTCGGCGACAGCTTCGTGGTGACCATCCCCCATCCAGGCGTCTGGGTCAGCGCCCAGGCCCACGAGCCGATGCAGCAGCAGACCGACAGCGCCGAGGCCGCCGGGTGATCCGCCGCTGGCGTGCCGTCACGCTGGTCGCGGTGCTCGCTGCCTGCACGCCGAACGGCGCTTCCGACCCGCCCTCTCCTCACCCCGCAAGAGACAGCGCCGCGACCGTCCGCCACGGCGCCTCGGCGCGGGATTCCGCCCTCGAGCAGCGCGCCGCCCGGCTCGAGCTGCGGCTAGCGGAGCGGGATGCCCAGGTGGAGGATCTGCAGTCCAGGCTCGATGAGGCGCGGCAGGAAGTGGTGCGCGCGCTGGCCAAGCTGCAGACGGTGGCGAGCCGCGCAGAGGCGGCGTCGGCGATGGCGGAGGCGGAAATCGCCATCCAGGCGTTGCGTGCGGCGGTGGCGGGGACGCCATCGAGCGGCCCGGCCGATGTAGGGCAGGCGGGCGGGCTGCTGCAGCAGGCCGGTGCCGAGTTCGGAAAGCAGAACTACGGAGGGGCGCTGTATCTGGCCAACCAGTCGAAGCGGGTCGCGGCCCTAGGCCGGAGCCGGCTGGGTGGCAGCGACCGGCCGTCGCTCCGCCCGGGCGAGGTCGCGTTCGCGGTCTCGGTCCCCCTTCAGGCGATCGGACGGAGCAACCTACGGGAGGGTCCTGGAGGCGCGTTCCGCGTCCTCTTCACCGTGGAGCCGGGCGCCCCGCTCACCGGCTACTCCTACTTGGACCAATGGGTGCGCGTGGCGGATGACAACGGCCGCGCCGGTTGGATATTCGTGACCCGCGTGGGACGTCGCGGCTGAAGCCGCGGCTCGGCCCGGCCGCTCAAGCGGCAACAATGCGCCCGTTTACGGGCTGACGCCGAACCGCGAGTTCACTCGCGCGGACCGCTAGCGGGCGGCTCGCACAATCCGGTTTCGCCCGTCGCGCTTCGCCTGGTAGAGCGCCGCGTCCGCGCGCGCGAGCAACGCGTCGGGAGTCTCGCCGTCGGCGGGAAACTGAGCGACGCCGATACTGACGGTCAGCTTCGCGCCGATGACCTCGTCGTCGGCCAAACGCGCCCGGATGCGCTCCGCCATCTCGACCGCGCCCTGCATCTCGGTCTCGGGCATCAGCACGACGAACTCTTCGCCGCCGTAGCGCGCGGCACAATCCACGTCGCGGCTCGTGTCTCGCAGGATGGCGGCGATCCGCGCGAGCGCGGTATCGCCTTCGAGGTGACCGAAGGCGTCGTTGTACGGCTTGAAGTTGTCCACGTCCGCAATGAGGACGGCGAACGGGTGGTGCATGCGGCGCGACCGGCGGATCTCGAGCGCGAGCATATCCATCAGGTAACGGCGATTGTAGAGCCCGGTGAGATCATCGGTCACAGAGAGCCTTTCGAGCTCTCGGCGGCCGTCCCGCAGCCGCGCCGCCATGTCGTTGAATACCTCGGTCACGTAGCCGAGCTCGCCTCCGCTCACGGTCGGCAGGACGACCGCAAGGTCGCCCCCGGCGACTTTGGCGGCTCCCTCGCGCAACCGGTCGAGCGGTCGCGTAATCAGCAAGCCCAGGAAATAGGCGAGCAGGCCCACGCCCACGAGCAGCGCCGCCACGATGAGGGCGGTCAGGTTGCGCAGCCGCGTGACCTCCCGGAACGCCTCGCTCGCCGGCACCTCCGCGAGCACCGCCCATTCGAGCTGCGGCACCCGCTTCAGGGTGCCCACCACGCCCTCACCGTCGAGGCCGGCGTACTGAACGACGCTGCCCTCGCGCTCGAGCAGGCGTCGTGTCGTGCCGGCGTCCAGGCTGCGGCGGGTCAGCTCGGCGGGCCCGGACCGTGAGCCCACCAGGGCACGGCCGTCGGCCGTGATGAGATACAGCCGGCTCGACTCCCCGGCGGTGAAGCGCCGCAGCAACCGGTACACGGCGGCGAGGTCGACTTTGGCGGTGAGCGCGCCGAGCAGTCGGCCGCCGGTCTGGTAGATCGGGACGGCGAACACGACGACGCCCTTCTTGAGCGCATCGTCCCAATAGGCGTCTCCCACCACGGCATTCTCGGCTCGGATCGTGGTCGCCCAGCCCCGGGGGAGGTGCGATGGTGTGGGCTGCGTCGCGGTGCTCGCCACGTCTCCCCCCTCGCCGTTCACCACGAGGAGCTCCTGATAGTCCGCGAAGCGCTCGCGCACCGACCGGAGATAATCGGTGAGGCGGGCGTGGGGTCGCTCGCCCCCCGCGCGGCCCCCCCGCGCCATCCGGTCGAGGTTCTCCGATACCTCGTAGGAGCCCGCGAACACTCGCAGCTCATACAGCCGCTCTTTGATCCACAGGTCCATCTCGCGCGCGGTCTGCGCGCTCACGCTCTGCAGCTCGCGCGTGACCTTCTCGGTGAGCGAGCGCTTGTTTTGCTGGTAGGAAATCCAGGCGGTGGTGAACGACGGAATCAGCGTGGCGAGCAGCGCGAAGACCAGCAGCTCGCGGCGGATGCTGTCGAGCCGCAGCGTCCGCAGCAGCCGCGAGACCGCCTGCTCCCAGGAGCGCACGCGCTCGCGACTAGAAGTTCGGCTCGTCCGCGGTGGGACCGTACACCGCGGGCACGGCGGCGCCGTTCAGCCGCAGGTAGACCGTCAGCTGTCCTCGATGATGCGCCAGATGATTGAGCACGGTCCGGCGATAGACGGTGTACTTCGGGTCGGACGAGATGGTCCTGCCGCCGACCTTGAAGGCCCAGGGCTTTTTGAACTCGGCGTCCGACGCCTTGGCGAGCGCGGCACGCGCGGTGGCCGCGTTCCGGTCGAACAGCGCGAGGATTTTCGCGGTGCTCTCGAGCGCCTCGAACTTGGGCGGCGGCCCCCCAGGGGGCATGATGTCGAGCTCGTCCCGCGTCAGGGCGTTCACGGCCCAGCCCGGCAGCTCGGCGAGGAGCGTCGCGAGCCTGCCGAGCGTCATCGATTTGGGATGCGGTTTCCAGGCGGCCTTCCCGTCGGGCACTCGCTCGAGCACCCGCCGTGTGGCGGCCATCTCGGCATCGAACTCGGGGAGCAGCAGCTCGGCGAGCGGCATCCGCGTGCCTCCGTCACGGGGAGAGTCGCGAAGGTAGTCACGCGTCGCGGCATCTGCAAGAACGCTAGGCGTGGGGTCGCCCGCTTTGACGGCGCAACGGACGAGGTGTAGCGTTGTCGCGGTCCCAGGAGGTGGAGCGATCCCGGTGAGCGGCGAGCGCAAGGCGACGTGGTACCGATGGAACGACGTTCCGCGCGAAGAGGTGAACGATCGGCTGGCGCGCCGCCTCATCACCGGCGACCGAGTCATGCTCGCGCACGTCTACCTGAAGCAGGGGTGCGTCGTGCCGAGACACTCGCACGAGAACGAGCAATTCACCTACATCCTGGAAGGAGCGCTCGCGTTCCGACTGGGAACGGACGGCGCGCAGGAAGTCGTAGTTCGCGCGGGAGAGGTCCTGCACTTGCCGGGCCATGTGCCGCACGAGGCCCGCGCCCTCGAGGACACCGTGGACGTGGACGTGTTCTACCCGCCCCGGGAGGACTGGCTCAACAAGACCGACGCCTATCTCCGAAAGAAATAGCCGCCGATATCAGGTCTTGTGCGGGGGCTTGGGCGCCGGCCGCCCGACGTCCGCCGGACTCGTCGCGATCGGGTGGGCCCGCGGCGGGCGGTGAACGTCACAATAGTAGCGCACGCCGTGAAGCGCTTGCCCGAAGCTCTGGTGTGTCACCCAGGTGGCGGGCTCGGCGCAGCGACGATGAGTGCCCCAGTCATAGAAGTCGCACGAAGGTATCGCCATACCTGCCTTTCTCGCATATGAACGCTATAAACGGGTTCGCGCGGTGGGTTCCACGCTTCTACGGCGGAGAGGCGGATTCGGATTGTTCTGATCGACGGATCGTCCCGGCGCGGACCGTCCCTCAGCGCTGGTGTCCCAGCGCGCGGAGGAACTCCCGGTCCCAGGCCGCCGCAATACCCTCGCGCGGCGAATAGGGGCCCGGCTCGTACGCGCGGGACGCGATCCCGGCGTGCGACCGCTCGCAGATGTTCCAGTCCTGGCGGTTGGTCTCGTCCCAGAAGCCGGCGGCATCATCAGGATCGAAACCCGGCTGATCAAATGCATCCGAGTGGAACAACCACTCGCATGTGATCGCGGTGCGCGTGGGCCCGGTGGGCCAGAGCGTGTGGAACATCACGTAGTCCGGGTGCAACGACAGCAGGAGATTGGGAAAGATCGTATAGAAGTACACGCGCTGGTGATCCTCGGCGGGCAGCGAGCCCACCGCCGGCCCGCACGCCCGACCGCTTATCGTGAGGCTGCCGCCAGGCTGAGTGATCACCATGTAGCCACCTAGGTAGGGCCCCTCGAACAGGTCGTTCTCGCCGCTCGTGTACGGCGTCAGTTTCGCGAGCCCCGGATGAATGATCGGGCAGTGCAGACATTCGGAGAAATTCTGGAAGATGAGCTTCCAGTTGGCATGAACGTCGTAATCGATGCGACGCCCGGAGCGAAGCTGAGCCAGATTGAAGCGGCTGAAGCGGGTGAGGAGCGGCGCGAACGCACGCGCGAACGGCTCCGACTCCCGGGCGAGATTGACGAAGAGAAACCCCTCCCACATCTCGAGGGCCACCGCGTGCAGCGGGTAGTCGCGCTTGTCGAACCCCGCCACCTCGTTCATGTGCGGCGCGCCGATCAGCGACCCGTCGAGCGTGTACGTCCAGGCGTGGTAGGGACATTGGATCGTCTCGGACAAGTGTCCCTGAGCGACGTCACACAGCCGCGTGCCGCGGTGGCGACACACATTATAGAAAGCCCGTATCGTCCCGTCTTGCCCACGTACCACGAGGATGCTCTCGCCCGCCACGACGCGTACGACGTAGTCGCCCGGGTTGGTGAGCTCGCCGACGCGCCCCACGCACACCCACCGTCGCGCGAAGATCCGCTCCTGCTCCTCCGCGAAGACGTCGGGCGCGGTGTAGTAGCGCCCGGGCAGCGTGCGCTGTCCCTGCTGATACGCCTGCGTGGCTTTCACGAACGTGGTCATGGACATGAAGCCTAGGGGACGCCGCGCCCGAACGCCACTCCCCGGCGCTCGGGCCCGAGCCAGGCGACGACGCCGCCCAGCACGAACACCGTCGCCGCGGACAACGCCATAGCCGAGGGGTAGGTCAAGTGGTCGGCGAGCCGCGCCTCGACGTAGGGCAGCACGCCGGCGAGCGCCGCGCCGCACTGATACCCGAAGCCCGGAAGGAAACCGCGCACCGCGTTGGGCGAGAGCTCCGTGATGTGGGCCGGGATAACGCCCCAGGCCCCCTGCACGAAGAATTGCATCACGAACGCGCCGGCCACGAGCACCGGGAGGGAGGGGGCAAACGCCCAGAGGGGAATGACGACGAATGCCCCGACGAGCGCCCAGACGATCGTGCGGCGGCGGCCGACCCGGTTCGACCACAGACCGAACAGAACGCCTCCGGTCAGCGCGCCCACCATAGAGAAACCCGTCAACGCGACCTTGGATCCCGTGTCGAAGCTCCAGTGCCGCTCCAGGAATGTCGGATAGAGATCCTGGGTGCCGTGCGAGACCAGGTTCATCATCCACATCAACGCCGTGATATAAAGGAAGGTCTTCGCGTTCCGGCCGATCGCGCGGCCCAGGCCGCTCCAGCTCTCCTCCCTCGTCTCCCGCCACGCCTCGGACTCACTGACCCGCGCGCGCACGAACAGCGCGAGCAGGGCGGGGAGTCCGCCGATAAAGAACAGCGGTCGCCAGCCCCAATGGGGGAAGACGAAGAAGTAGCACAAGGCCGCGAGCAGGTAGCCCGCGGCATAGCCCTGCTGGAGCATGCCGGAGACGACGCCGCGCATCCGGGGTGGCACCTTTTCCATCACCAGCGACGCGCCCACGCCCCACTCGGCGCCCATCCCGATTCCGAACAGGGCGCGCAGCACGAGAAACGTGGTGAAATTCGGCGCCAGGCCCGACAGGACTTCGATGACCGAGTAGAAGACGAGGTCGAGCATCAGAGGCAGCTTGCGCCCGTAGCGATCGGCGAGGAGGCCGAAGATGAGCGCGCCGACGGGACGGAACAGGAGCGTAAGCAGCAGGGAGAACGCGACGCTTGCGTCCGATGTCCCGAACTCCCGCGCGATCGCGGTGAGCGTCATGACCACGAGGAAGAAGTCGAACGCGTCGAGCGTCCAGCCGAGGAAGCCGGCAAGAACAGCGGCGCGCTGATCGCTCGCGACGGGACGGTTCGAGGTCATTGGTGTCGGGGTCGAGGGCCCTCTAGATTACACCCCCTCGATGAATCCCACGACCCGGAGGTTCGCCGTGCGCCTGGCTGCCCTGCCGCTCGCTTTCGTCTTGATCTGCCCGGTCGCCCGCGCCCAGAGCGGCGCCCCACGGCCCGCGGTCGCGGTCTTGAACCTCCGGTTCGATGGAGAGCACGCCAACGTGCTGCAGCCGGGCGACACGGCGATCGTGGCGGCCGCGACGAGCAAGCTGCTGGCGACGCTCGCCGCGTCCGACCGCGTGGCGCTCGTCGATTCGACGGCCGTCGCGGCGGCGGTCGGCTCCGCGGAGGCCAACGGCAACCCGTGCGACAACGCCTGCGCCGTGGCGGTGGCCCGCCAGGTGGGCGCCCGCTGGGTCGCCAAGGGTACGATCTCCAACCTGTCCAACCTCGTCTGGCTCCTCACCGCGGAGCTGTTCGACGCGACGACCGGGAAGCCCGTGCTCGCGGACAGCTATGAGATCAAGGGCGACGCGGCGCGGATGGCCCCTGCGGCGGCGCACGTGTTCGCCCAGCGCGTGGAAAAGACCATCATGGAGAAAGGGTCCCGATGATTGGCATGAAGCGCTCGGGCCTTGCCGTGTGGGTGCTCGCCACCGGCCTGGCCACGGTCCACGGTCTGGCTGCCCAGGCGGACACGACGCGGCGCGCGCAGGTGCTGGTGCGTGCCGGCCGCCTGGTGGCCACGCGCACCGGTACGGTGCTCACGAACCAGGCGATCCTGATCGAGGGGGACCGCATCAAGGAAGTCGGCTCGGCGGATGCCGTGGCCGGACACGCCGCGCGCGATGTCCGGGTGATCGACCTCGGCAAGGCCACCGTGCTCCCCGGCCTGATCGACTGCCATACTCACATCACATCGGATCCGGGAGACTACTACCAACAGCTCTTCCGTGTGAGCCCAATCGACGAGGCGGTGCGCGCACACATCTACGCCAAACGGACGCTCGACGCCGGCTTCACCACGGTACGGAACGTCGGGGCGGGGGAGTTCATCGACGTGGCGCTCCGCAACGCGATCAACGACGGCGCGGTCCCAGGCCCACGCATGCTCGTCTCGACGATGCCGCTCTCCGCCACGGGCGGGCACGGAGACGTGAACGGGATGTCGCCCTACCTCCACTTCGAGGGGTTCTCGGGGATCGCCAATGGCGTGGATCAGATTCGCGAGAAGATCCGCTTCGAGGTGAAATACGGGGCTGACCTGATCAAGGTGCTCGCGAGTGCCGGCGTGCTGTCCGAAGAAGAGTCCGTGGGCGCGCCGCAGTACTCGCAAGAGGAGTTGAACGCGATCGTCGAAGAGGCGGCCATGTGGGGACGCAAAGTGGCCGCGCACGCACACGGGGCGGAGGCGATTAAACGTGCCGTGCGCGCCGGCGTCGCGTCGATCGAGCACGGCAGCCTGATTGACGACGAAGGCATTCGCCTGATGAAGGAAAGGGGCACTTACCTAGTCGCCGACATCTATAACGACGACTACATCCTCGCCGAGTACACCCGGCTCGGATACCCGCAGAAGATCATCGATAAGGAACGCCTGGTGGGCCGCCAGCAGCGCGAGAACTTCAAGAAGGCGGTGCAGGCGGGTGTGAAGATCGCGTACGGGACTGACGCGGGCGTCTACCCGCACGGCTGGAACGCGAAGCAGTTCGCGCACATGGTCCGGTGGGGCACCACGCCGATGCAGGCGATCCAGGCGGCCACCGTCAACGCCGCCGACCTGCTCGGTTGGGCGGATCGAGTGGGCGCGCTCGAGCCCGGCAAGTACGCCGACGTGATCGCGGTCTCGGGGGATCCGCTCCAGGACGTCACGGTGCTCGAGCACGTCGCGTTCGTCATGAAGGGCGGCGCCGTCGTCAAAGACAGTCTGACCGGAGGCGCGAAGACGGCCCGGTAGGCGCTCCCTTTGCGGGCTGGCCGTTTGTGGGCTATCTCACGGTCGTCCGTTGACCCTCGATGGAGGTCTCATGCGCCCCTTCCCGTCCCGCGCACCCATCTTCTTGGCCGTGGCGCTCACGATCCTGCCGGCCGCCCTCGCACGCGCCCAGGAAACCGCGTCCGACACGCTGCTCACCGTCGACCATTACCTGGATTGGGAGCAGGTGAGCGATCCTCAGCTCTCGCCGGATGGCGGCCAGGTGATCTACACACGGCGCTGGGTGAACAAGATCGAGGACAAGTGGGAGTCGGCGCTGTGGATCATGAGCACCGACGGGACCCACAATCGCTTCCTGGTGAAGGGGTCGGATGCGCGCTGGTCACCCGATGGGACCCGCATCCTGTATCTCGCGGACGGTGACCCCAAGGGCACGCAAATTTTCGTGCGTTGGATGGACGCCGAGGGCGCCTCGTCGCAGGTAACCCGGCTGACCGAGATGCCGACCGATCCCCGCTGGGCGCCCGGCGGCAAGTCCATCTCCTTCGCCATGCTCGTGCGCGACTCGACCTTGTGGAACATCTCCCTCCCCAAGCCCCCCGAGGGAGCGAAATGGACGCCCGCGCCTCGCGTGGTGGACGCCCTGCATTATCGCCAGGACCGCGTCGGTGACATGCCGCAGGGGTTCACGCACCTCTTCCTCGTGCCCGCGGACGGCGGCACCGCTCGGCAACTCACGTCGGGTCGCTGGAACGTGGGCGCGCGCTTCGACGGGCTGTCGTTGGGCGCGGGGTACGATTGGACGCCGGACGGCCGTACCATCGTATTCGACGGCCTGCGCGACACGACGTGGGATCGGCAGTATCAGGTCTCGCGCATCTACGCGCTCGACGTCGCGAGCGGGGCGATCAAGCTCCTCGTCTCCCGGCCAGGGTTCTGGGCGCAGCCCGCCGTGTCGCCCGACGGGCGCACGATCGCCTTCACCGGGTACGATTCCACGGGCCACACACACCGCACGGCCGATCTGTGGACTGCGGGCATCGACGGCTCCGGCGCGCGCGATCTCACCCGCACCTTGGATCGCGACCCGGACAACTTGCGCTGGTCGCCGGACGGCAAGGGCGTGTATTTCACCGCCCCGGATAAAGGATCGATCAACGTCCGCTACGCCGACCTGTCCGGCGGGGTGCGAGACATCACGCAGGGCGCTCAAGTCGTGACCATCGCGTCCTTGTCGCGCACGCTCACGGCGGTGGGCCTGCGGAGCGATCCGCAGCATCCCGCCGACGTAGTTCGCTTCGACCTCAAGAAGGCGCAGGCCCCGACGCGCCTCACGGAGGTGAACGACGACGTGGTGGGCAACAAGCGGCTCGCCTCGGTCGAGGAGATCTGGTACGGGTCGAGCGGCGGCGCGCGGGTCCAGGGCTGGATCGTCAAGCCGCCCACGTTCGAAGCGGGCAAGAAGTATCCGCTCATCCTCGAGATTCACGGCGGCCCGTTCGCGATGTACAACGTGGGCTTCAGCTACATGTTCCAGAACTTCGCGGCGAACGGCTACGTGGTGCTCTACGTGAACCCACGGGGCAGCACCGGCTACGGCGACGCCTTCTCGAACGCGATCGACCACGACTATCCCGGACCGGACTACGACGACCTCATGGCGGGTGTGGATGCCGTGATCGGCAAGGGCTACGTTGACACGACGCGGATGTACGTCTCGGGATGCTCGGGGGGCGGCGTGCTCTCGAGCTGGGTGATCGGGCACACGAACCGGTTCGCGGCGGCCGCCGTGCGCTGCCCGGTGATCGACTGGATCAGCATGGCCGGGCAGACGGACATCCCCCTCTTCACGTTTAGCTTCTTCCACCAGGCGTTCTGGGACAAACCGGACGAATGGTTGGCGCACTCATCGCTCATGTACGCCGGACACGTGACCACACCCACCCTCCTGATGACGGGCGAGCTGGACCGGCGCACGCCGATCCCGCAGACCGAGGAATTCTTCACTGCGCTGAGGGTCCGGAACGTGCCGACCATGATGCTCCGCTTCAACGGTGAGTACCACGGGACGGGCTCGAAGCCGTCGAACTTCATGCGGACGCAGCTCTACATGATGAGCTGGTTCCAGAAGTACCATCGCGGAGGGACAGAGCCCGCGACCGGCGCGGGCAACCGTTAGGGCGCGGACTTCCGGAGCCGGGCGAGCCACCCCGCTTCCTTCGTCGCCTCGTCGCGTGTGTGCTGGACCCACGCGGCGAGGATCGCCCCGCGCTCCACGTAGCCGATGACCGTGGTGGGATCGTCGGCGTTCGCGACGGGCAGCACGTCCGCTTCGTGCTCGAGCATCCTCCGCATGGCGGTCTCGAGTAGCTCGTCGGGGTAGGCGACCACGGAGCCGTCTCCCGCCCCGGCTGCGGCCATCGTGATTGGGGGCTCCATCACGTCCTCCACGCGCAGCACGTGCAGCGGGTTGACGCCGTACTCGCGAGTGAGGTGGCGCCCGCGGCGGGCGAGCTTCTCCGTCAGGATGGAGCGCCGCATCAGGAGCACGGTGATCGCCGCGGAGGCCACGCAGGCGATGAGCAGCGCGGGGAGGATGGCCACGTCGCCCGTGAGCTCCACGGCGAACACCATCGCCGTGATCGGGATCTGCATCGTCCCGCCCATGAGCGCGGCCATTCCGAGCATGGCCCACAAGCCGACGTCGGACGCATGAAACACATTGGCGGCGAGCGCGCCCAGCGCGCTCCCCATCAACAGGAGGGGAGCGACCAGACCTCCTGACGTGCCCGAGCCGAGGCCGATCGCCCAGATCAGCGCCTTCACCAGGAACAGCACGAGCAGCGCCGTGCCGACGAGCCGGCCGTCCAGTAGGTCGTGGATCACGTCGTAGCCGACCCCGAGCGCCCGCGGGGCGATCAGTCCGCCCACCCCCACGAAGACCCCACCGATCGCTGGCCACCACATCCAGTGAATCCGGAGCCGGCCGAACAGGTCTTCACAGCCGTACAGGAGGGCCGTGATCGCGGTTGCGCAGAGCCCGGCGGTGAGGCCCAGCCCCAGGGATACGGCGGGCGTCCAGGCGGGTGCCGCGTGGGGTATTGCGGGGAATAGCGGCCCCGTCCCGAACAGGGGGACGCGGAGCACGCCGGCGACGGCCGCCGCTGAGGCGACGGGGATGAAGCTCCGCGGCTTCCACTCGAACAGCAGCAGCTCGAGCGCGAGGAGGACGGCGGCGACCGGCGTGGCAAAGATGGCCGTCATGCCCCCGGCGGCGCCGGCGACCAGCAGAGTCTTGCGCTCGACCGGAGACAAGTGGAATGCCTGGCCGAACAGGGAGCCGAACGCCCCGCCGGTGACGATGATCGGGCCCTCCGCCCCGAACGGACCGCCGGTGCCGATCGCGAGCGCCGAGGACAGGGGCTTCAGGATCGCGACCTTGGGATCCATCCGGCTCCGGCCGATGAGGATCGCCTCGAGGGCTTCGGGGATGCCGTGGCCGCGGATCTTCTCGGAGCCGTAGCGCGCCATCAGTCCGACGATCACGCCGCCCACGAGGGGAATGAGCGCCCGCCACGGGCCCAGCGGACTCGCCGCCGGGGAGACGAGGGTCGTGGCGAAGCGATGGAAGTACGCGAGGTTCGTGAACAAGCCGATTAGCCGGAGCAGGGCCCACGCGACGCCCCCGCTGATCACGCCGATCAGCGCGGCCATCGCGCTCAGGGTGACTAGTCGCGCATCCGCTGTGAAGTCGCCGAGTCGGTCTTCGGTGGGGACGGGGGCGTTTCGAGCCATGACGTGTCGGAATGTAATCGTCGTCGTGCGGCGACGGACGTTCCCTCGTTTCCATGGCGTCGCATGACGGAACGTGACCGAGTGCGGGCTTCGCGGGTGGGTCGGTGGCACGTCGTCCGCCCGTTACCGGAGCGCGCGCGCCGCACTCTTCAGAGCATACGCGCGCAACCGACGACCAAGGAGATGCCCTATGCCGCGCCTGTTTGGAGGCCGCTCCCGCCTCGCCCTACTGGGACCGGCTACCGTATTCGTCACCTTCCTCGTAACTGCTTGCGACAACACCTCCAGCGGTCCCCGTTCAGCCCTCGTCCAGTTCTCCCACGATGTCAGCCTCCCCGACGTGCAGAGCCAGCTCGTGACCGGCCCCGCGCGAGTGGAAGTGAGCGTGATACCGGGAACGCTGATCGCACGCCGCGTGGAGATCGAAGAGCCGGACCAGCTCAACAAGCCGGAGCGGGTGCGGAGTCGCGTCACCGCGATCACGGCGGGGACCGATACGGCGACGCTCACCCTCGAGCTCGGCGGCCTGCAGATCGCGGTGAACAAATCGACGCGGCTGCACCCTGACGACGGCGACGGCGGGCAGCACGCCACCATGCCGGCGATGAGCGACGACGGCGGGAGCAGCATGACGCTCGCAGACTTCGTCGCGCGCATCCAGGCGGATTTGGCCGCCGGCGGCAGTCCCGCCGTGCGGGCCACGCGCAAACCGCCCGCACAGCCCCAGGCGCCCGATGATGGAAGCTTCCTCGCCGCGACCCTGCAGCTCGATGAGGGCAACAATCATCCCCGCATTGAGCTGAACATCGCTGCCGCGAATCTCACCACCAACGCGACCCCGCCGCCCGACGCCTTCTTGAAGGTGCTGGGCGTGAGCCTGGAGCTGCGCCTGAGCGACGGCACCACCAAGCTCCGCGTCGAGGCCCAGGCGGCCGAGGGCGCCGAAGAGTTCCACGGCGTCGTGAAATCGGTCGATCAGACCGCCAACACCGTGACGCTCATGGACGGGACGATCATTCGCATCGTGGCGGGGACAGACTTCGATGCACGGGAGGGACGCGAGGACGATCATCTCACCTCGCTCGCCGACGTCCAGGCGGCACTCACGGCCGGGAAGACCGTGAAGGCCGAAGGACGCGGAGTCGTCGATACCACGAATCCGCTCACGATCGACGCCATTCAGATCGAGTTCGAGGCCGAGGGCGAGCCGATGCCGCCCGCGGTAATGATGGTGGAGTTCCAGGACGCCGTGGCGAGCGTCGACGTGGCCGGGTCGACGTTTACGTTGGGCACGGGCGCCGTCGTCACGGTGACGGCGCAAACGAAGTTCGATCCAGTAGGTCTCAAAACCTTGCAGGCCGTAGCCGACACGCTCGCCAAGGGCGCTCGGGTCCGGGCTGAGGGAGTGGGCACGCTGACGTCAGCTGGGCCGCCGCTGGCGATATCGGCCCTGGTGGTCGAGCTCCGGGCGGAGTCGACGGCGATGCCGTGAGGCGTCGGGCAGCAGCAATTCCGTAGGGGCGCAGCATGCTGCGCCCCTATTTTCTGTTTGCGATCTGGCACGCCGCGAGGCGCGCATCCCGATTGATGTTGTAGAGCCCTCCGGTTGCGTCGTAGTTGTGCCCTACGAAGAACAAATCCGGTTGGTCGAGGCTCACCACCCGGTCGCGCCGCCGCGCGAACCCTTTCGAGTCGACTTGCACCAGCGGGCCCAGCGACCCGAGCGCGGCTCCGAAACCCGTCGCGAGAATGATGTCGTCGAACTTTCCTTCCGCGCCGTCGGTGAACCGCGCGCCGTCGGCGGTCACCTCGGCGACGCCGCCACGGACCTCGATCAGGCCCTGCGCGATCGCGTCCACCAGGTGAAAACCGATCACGGGGATCGCGTCGAGCGGACTATGCGCCGGTCGTGGAAGCACCGGCGGCCCCCGCCTGAACTCGGTCATCAGCCGCACCAGCCCGACGACGCGGTCCTGCGCGGAGCGCGGCAGCTTGCGTACCCAGTACGCCAGGTATTGAATCGGCAAGCCGGCGAGCGTCAGTGGCACGACGTTCGCCCCCGAGCGGACCGCCACGGTCACCTTGCCGCCGGCCCGCGCGATCTCGCTCCCAATCTCGGCGCCTGAGTTCCCGACGCCCACCACGAGAACGCGACGACCGGCATAGCCTTCCGGCCGGCGGTATGAAACGCTGTGCTCGATGCGCCCAGCGAACCGCTCCTGGCCGGGGAAGCGGGGGGACTTGGGATTGGCCACGATCCCGGTCGCCACCACCAGGGCGTGGGCGCTGAGTGACCCACCGCTCGTGCTCACGCTCCACGTGCCGTCGCTTCGGGTGATCCGGTCGACCGTGCAACTCGTTTCCACCGGAAGGTCGAAGGCGCGAGCGTAATCCCGGAGGTACTCCCAGAACTGGCGGCGCGGCACGAACAGGGGGGCAGCCCGGGGAAACGACATGCCGGGAAGACTCGACATGTGCTTCCCGGTGTGGAGGGTGAGGCTGTCGTAGAGATTCGCCCAGGTGTAACCCACCGTGTCGCCCTGCTCGAGCACGCGGTGGGGAATGCCGTGCGCACGCAACTGTTGGGAGGTGGACAGGCCGGCCGGCCCGCCACCCACAACCAGCACCCCGGCCTGTTCAGGCATGTGTGGCTTCGAGGGGCGTCGCGAGCAGGTCCCCCACGTCGCGCCGAATGCCCTCCGCAACGCGGTCCGCGACGGCCATGATCGTCAGGTAGGGGTTGATCTCGAGCGAGTCGGGAAAGAGACTGGCGTCCGCGACGCGAAGCCACGGGATGCCGTGCACGCGTCCCCACACGTCCGTGACCGAGTCGGCGAAGGTCCGTCCCATCCCGCAGCCTCCCATTAGATGGGCCGCCGAGATCGCGACCGTACCGAGCCGGAAATGCCGGGCGGCGATCCGCTCATCGAGTCGTCCGGCTTCCTTGACCTCGATGAGGGGCGGATCGGCGGGCGCGTGCACCCGGCGGGCGCCGGCGGCAAAGAAGATCCGCGCCGCCGCGCGGGTTCCTCGCACTAGCCCGTCCATCGTGTCACCCGTGAGCGCGTAGTGCACCACGGGATCGCCGCGCCGGTCGACCGTGATGCGGTTGTTCTCCGTCGCGTGATCGCACGCGAGGACGAGAATCATCTGGAGCCGGGGGAACGCGCGCATGATGGCGCTGTGCGACGCACCGAATCCCGTGAGGCTCTTGGCGGTGACGAAGGGAAAATACATGCACGTCTCGAGCACAAACCGCTCGGCCTCGGCACGATCCACGAAATAGCTCTTCGGGTGCCCCACGTCGTTCGTAATCGCGTGGGGATGCTCGGCGACGAGGATCAGTGCCGGATGACACGTGAAGCCTCGCCCCAGGCGCGGCAACCGGGCCGGCAGGGGCGAGCGGAGCAGGAGAGTGGTGCTGCCGATCGCACCGCCCGCGCATACCACCATTCTCGCCTGCACGACGTGGTCTCCGGGAGCCCACTCCGACGGCGCCCCCTTCGCGCCAGCGGGCCGCTCCGCGATCCGTACGCGCAGCGTGCGGTCAGGCCTGATCGAGCGCACCTCGGCACGCGTCACGACCTCCACACCGGCCCGCTCGGCGCGCGGCAACTGCACCCGGTTCGTCCCCTGCTTGGCCTGGTTGGGACAGCCCAGGTTGCACAGGCTCGAGCCGCGGCACCCTTTCACGTTGACCGGGAACTGCTCGACACGATAGCCGGCTTTGCGTCCTCCCTCGACGAACAACCGGTTGTTGTCGTTGATCAGGGGCTCTTCGAGCAGATGCACGTTGTTCTGGTCTGCGTACTTCGCCGACCGGGTGGCCAGATCAGCGTGCTCCAGCTCGGGAACGCCCCAGCCCCGGATAACGCGCGCGGGCGCGGTAAGGGACGTTCCGGTGTAGACCACGGTCGAGCCTCCGTACGCCGACGCGAACGCGAGCGTCATGGTGCCGTCGCGCGTGAGGAACGCGCCGCCATCCTGATACAGCGCCTCGGCCATGTCCAGCTCGCGGCCGGTGAACTCGTGGTCCGCGAAGCGTGGTCCCTTCTCGAGGACGAGGATGCGGACGCCTTCGCGCACGAGCGATGCGAGCTCCTGCGCGACCGTGCCGCCGCCCGCCCCGGAGCCGATGACGACGATGTCGTATTCGTGTGCCACGCTCACCGCCTCGCCTCCCAGCCCCGCGGGTCCGCGCGGTAGCCGATCGCCGAAACCGCAGCGGGCCGCCCGTAGTAAGCCATCAGGGCGAGCGTGCGGAGGCCCCAGACACCACGGCGCACGAGGAGCAGGCGAGAGGTATGTAAGGAGTCGAGGAACTTCGCGCGGCGCGCCGGATCCAAGCGCGACAGGCGGCGCCCGTAGCGCAGCAGCGGTATCCACTCGAGGCAGCGGATCAACAGGGCGAGCTGACGTTGAAGGCGGCGGGGGCGGGCAGCGATGGCCCGCGCGATGATCCGCTCCGCTTCCTCCCATTGGCCGGCGTCGAGCTCAGCGGCTTCCGGCACAACGCTCATCGTGATGGCCCGGAAGGTGTCCCGCTGACTCGACAGGGATGGCGCAGAGGCGGACGTCATTGGCGGGAACCTAGACTCCCGCCGACAAGCGGGCAACAAGTCGAGCGCGGGATCTACCGCGCTGGCGTAGCCTTTTCGAGCAGCGCCTGCTTGCGCTCGACTCCCCAGCGGTATCCGCCGAGCCCACCGTCCTGACGCACGACCCGATGGCACGGAATCACGAGCGCCGCCGGATTCGCGGCGCAGGCGCGCGCCACCGCGCGGACGGCGGCGGGCTTCCCGATGGCGCGGGCGACGTCCGTGTACGAGCGCCTGCGTCCGTAGGGAATGCGGCGCAACACCTCCCACACCCGCCGTTGAAACGCCGTGGCCCGCACGTCGAGCGGGAGGTCGAGCGGCTCGGCCCGCCCGTCCAAGTATCGCAGAATGGTGCCGAGCGCGGACGCGAGTGAACCCCCACCACGTTCGCGCCGGAGGTCGGCGGCGGGAAACTCGGCGCGCAGCCCCGCCTCGAGCCGTCCGTCGTCGTCGCCGAGGCTCACGCGGCAGATGCCACGCGCGGTAGCGGCTACCAGCAGGCGCCCGAGTGGGGAGGAGACGAGCGTGTAGGTGATGCGCGCGCCCGGCGCGCCATGGCTGTAAACGGCGGGCGTCATACCGAGTTGCGCGTGGGCCCGCTCGTACACACGGCTGGGCGACCCGTACCCGGCCTGGTACAGCGCCGGGCTCACCCCGCGCCGGGCGCGCAGCTCCGTCTTGAACCGATCGACGCGACGGGCGTCCCGATACTGGCGTGGACTGATGCCGAGCACGCGCTGGAACGCGCGCAAGAGCTGGTGCGGCGTTACGCCCGTGCGTGCGCTCAGGGTGGTAAGATCGGCCGGGGTATCCGGGTGCTGGTCGATGAGCCGGCAGACCGTGCGGACCAGCGGCAGCCGCGGGTCCGGTGTTAGGGCGGCGCCCGGACGGCAGCGGAGGCACGCGCGGAACCCCGCCAGCTCCGCCGCCTCCGGGACTGGGAAGAAGGCCACCCACTTGCGCCGCGGGCGTCGACTCGGGCACGAGGGGCGACAGTAGATGCCGGTCGAGCGCACGGCGTACACGAACGCGCCGTCGTAGCGGCGGTCGCGCTCCAGCACGATCCGCCAGCGGCGCTCCGCGCTCAGGGCGGAAACAACAGCGGCACGGCTCACGCGGAAAACTTAGCGCGTGGCCGTGCCGCGATCTATCCGGTTCTGGCGCTCGAATTCAGGATCGTAGGCAAGGTGGGGCCGCGCGGAGCGACTGCGTCTTTTTGTCGCGTCGCGGGGCCCCACTCTCATTCCTACATCCAGGGCTCGTCAGCAGAGGGCCCGTAGATCGAGGGGACTTTGCCGTCGGCCATGCGGAGGTATACCGAGAACTGGCCACGGTGATGCACCTGGTCCATCAGCATGAACCACAGCACGTCCATCTTGCGCAGGTCCCCCATCTGCTTGGGCGCGACAAAGAACTTCACGGTCTTGTTGAGGTCGGCGTCGGGCGTCTTCTTGATCCGCTCCACGAACGCCTTCGACGACTTCTCGTAGGTCGAAATGACCTCCGCCATGGTCGCCGGGGCCTTGGGCATCTTGCCAAACTCGATGCCCCCGTCCAGCGCCTGCTCGCTCGCCTGCTGCTCGGTCACGAATATCCAGGCGAGCTCCTTGGCTGATTTGCACTTGCCGTGCGGCTTCATGTCCGCCTTGGCCCCGGGGTAGGCTTTGAGCACGCGCATCGTCGTGGGGATCTCCCGTTCCAGCGTCCCCAGGAACTGCTCCTTCTCGGTCATACGTTTCCTCCGCGTTCGAGGTCGTTGATCAGTCGTACTTGAGCTCGGGGTACCAGTCGGTCCCGCGGCCTTCCGGGGTGTAGTCGAAGAGATTCCAGAGCGGCCAGATGAGATCCACGTGCCGCCCGTCCTGCCCGGGCTCGGCCTTCACATACAAGAGCTCCGTGTTGTAGAAGTGATGGATCTTCCCGTTACGTCGTACGAACACGTTGAGGGCGGGAAGCTGGTCGCCCTTCTGATTCTCGCCGTGGTAGTCCGCGTTGTAGCTGTTCTTCGCTGACGAGAGCAGCCTCAGGTTGCGCCACCCTCGCTCCCGCGCGAACCGCCGGATGCGCTCGAGGGGAGACTTGGCGACCACGACCAGGGGGACTCGCTTCATCACGTGCGGCGCGGTTCCGTTCAATCCGTCGAGAATCGAAGTGCAGGAAGTGCACGCCTGCTTCATCTCCGGGCCGTACATGAAACTGTACACCATGAGGGTGTCCCGGTTCGGTCCGAACAGCTCGGATAGCCGGGTCCGGTGCGTCTGATCGACGTCCTCGATATCCGCACTCCCTTCCTCGAACACGTAGTCCTGCCGCAGCACCCCGCCCAGCGGTAAACGGCTCCGCTGCTCGGCGACCTGCGCCAGCTGCCGCCGCAGCGCCATTTCGGATTCGAGCAAAGCGGTCCGGGCGGCCCGGTACTGTTCGGTTTCGCCGGGGAAGCGAATCGTGTGCATGAGAGGTTTCCTTTAGCGACGTTCCACGAGCGCGAACAGCTTCTCGAAGCACTCCGTCCATCCCATCTCGTGCCGCTGGCGCAGGTCCTCCGTCGCGAACAGTTCCTGGGTCAGGACCAGATCGGTCGAGTTGCCCCGGCCCAGGAACTCCACCGTGACGAGCGTCTCCCCCGCCTCCAGGTCGTCCTCCCAGCGCCATGTGTAGACGAGCTTCCTGGGCGGGTCGACGAGGCGGTAGGCGCCCACCAGCCGGTGCAGCGCGCCATCGGGCGCCCGCATATGGATGCGGTACTTGCCGCCGACCCGGAGATCGACCTCGGCCACCGGCGTCGTCATCTCACCGGGAGCCTTCCACTGCTTCATTTCCTCCGGCGTCGTCCACGCGCGGAAGACACGCTCCGGCGGGGCCGGGAAGGTGCGTCGGAGCCGGAGGGTGACGGTGGACTGCTGTCGCTCTCGGGTGGCCATGCAGGCGTCTCCTGTTGGTCGGGTTGGGCCAAATAGGCTGCCAGCGCGTCGAACTGCGCCTCCCAGAACCGGCGGTACCGCTCGATCCAGCGCGCGGCTCCCTTCATCGGGCGGGCCACCAGCCGGCAACGTCGCACGCGGCCGTGCTTGGCGTGTGCCAGCAGTCCTGCCCGCTCCAGCACGCGCAGGTGCTTGTGGATCGCCGGGAGGGACATGCGAAAGGGACGGGCGAGCTCGGTGACCGATGCTTCGCGCGTCGCGAGCCGCGTCAGGATGGCCCGGCGCGTGGGATCGGAGAGCGCCGCGAAGGTCGCATCGAGCGCGGTACGCTGACTGTTAACCATATGGTTAACTGTATGCCGCCGGCCCGACGGGTGTCAAGAGCGCGGTGCGCGGTCCGGAGAGCTCGATCGCGTGGGCCTTCCAGGTCGCGCCGCCCGGGGCTTTCTTCCCGCTGTGATCTACACGATCGGCCACTCGACCAGGCCCTGGCCTGAGTTCCTCGGGCTCTTGCGCATGCACGGCATCGCCGAGGTTGTGGACGTGCGCCGCTATCCAGGGTCACGCCGCCACCCCCACTTCACTCGTGAGGCGCTCGCCGCCGCCCTTCGGGAAGCGGGGATCGGCTACGAGCATGTTGCCGATCTCGGCGGACGGCGCGCGGCTCGACCGGATTCGGTCAACACCGCGTGGCGCAGCGCCAGCTTCCGCGGATACGCGGACTACATGGAGACGCCGGAGTTCCAGAATGCGCTGGCGCGACTCGTCGCGGTCGGACGCACGCGGCGAACCGCGGTGCTCTGCGCCGAGGCGGTGCCGTGGCGTTGCCACCGCCAGCTCATCGCGGATGTACTCGTCGCGGGTGGCGAGCCCGTGGCGCACATTCTGAGCGACCGGGAACCAGAGCCGCATCGCCTGTCCCCGCACGCGCGCGTCGTTGCGGAGGGCCGGGTGCGGTATCCGGCCGCCTCCGTGTAGGTTGCTGCATACCTCTTCGCGGGGCATTGGAAGGCTATGGCGCGGCGGAACATTTCGAGCGGGGCGCCGTGGGAGCCGATCATCGGGTACTCCCGCGCCGTCCGTGTAGGATCCACGATCCACGTGTCCGGGACCACGGCCACCGGACCGGACGGCCGCATCGTCGGCATCGGCGATGCGGGCGTGCAGGCGGTCCAGGCGCTCAAGAACATCGAGCGGGCGCTCGCCCAGGCGGGAGCGTCGCTCGCCGACGTGGTGCGGACGCGGATGTACGTCACCGACATCGCCGACTGGGAGCGCGTGGGACGCGCGCACGGGGACGTGTTTCGCGACATCCGTCCGGCGAGCACGCTCGTGGCCGTGACGCGGCTCGTGGGCCCGGAGATGCTGGTGGAGATCGAGGCGGAAGCGATAGTCGCGGACGGCAAGTAGATTGGAGACGGAGGCTCTCGCATGACGGGCACTCAGGTCGGCAAGCGCGCGACGGTCGCGTGTCCCTTTTGCGCGACGTTGAATCGCGTGGATCTGGCAAGGATCGCGGACCACCCCAAGTGTGGGAACTGCGGGAAGCCGATCCTGCTCGATCGGCCGATCGCGGTGACCGACGCAACGATCGACCGCGTCATCGCCGGCACGGACGTCCCGGTCGTCGTCGATTGCTACGCCGACTGGTGCGGCCCGTGCAAGATCATGGCCCCCGTGCTCGACGATTTCGCGCGCGACCGGCAGGGAGACGTGCTGGTGACGAAGCTCGATACCGACCGCAATGCTGGCACCGCGCGCCGCTTCGACATCCGTGCGATTCCGACCCTGCTCGTGTTTCGGCACGGTCAGGACGTGGGGCGTCACGCTGGAGCGATTCCCCGTCAGCAGCTCGACGCGCTCGTCGGATTCTCCCCCAACCGGCCGTGACCGTCTCCGGCGTGCCGTCGCGCTACGAGCCGGCCGACTCACGCGAACCCGCGCCCGGTGGGGTTTCCGAGCACTCGCGGGCGGTGGCGCTGGCGTTGAGCGTGGTGGGAGGCGTGTTCGGCCTGCATCGCTTCTATGCGGGCCGCATCCAGAGCGGGATCTGCATGTGCCTCACGCTCGGTGGGTTGGGCATTTGGTACCTGTACGACATCGCGATTATAGCGGTCGGTGAGTTCCGGGACGGCGACGGGCGGCGTTTGACGCGGTGGGAGGTGGCCGATCCCGGGGTGGGGGCGGGAACGAGCGCGTCGGAGCGCCGCGTGGCGGACGTCGAGGATCGGATGCTCGCGCTCGAGACGCAGGTCAACGAGCTGGCGGAGCGGCTCGACTTCACCGAGCGGGTCCTGGCCCAGGCGCGGGAGCGGGGAACCTTACCAAAGGGGTGAGCGGCCGGGGAAGAGCAAAAAGGCCGGGGAAGAGTGGCACCCTTCCCCCTTCCCCGGCCCTTTACCGGCAGTTCACCGCCGTCAAGAAGTCACAACTCGGAGCGGAGATGAAGATCGGGGTCCCGAAGGAGACCGTCGTCAACGAGCGCCGTGTAGCGCTGACGCCGGAGGTCGCCGGTCGGCTCGTCAAGTCCGGGCTCGCGGTGCTCGTCGAACGCGGGGCGGGCGAGGCCGCCTCGTTCCGTGATGACGCCTACACGGCGGTCGGCGCCGCGACGGCGGCCACCGCCCAGGACCTGTTGGCGCAGAGCGACGTAGTTCTCAAGGTGCAGCCACCCTCGATCGGGGAAGCACGGCTGTGCCGCGAAGGCGCGGCGCTGGTGGCGCTGTTTCAGCCGTCGGCGGAGCGCGCCGCGGTCGCCGAGCTGTCGGCGCGCAAGGTGACGGCGTTCAGTCTCGCGCTGCTCCCGCGCATCACCCGCGCCCAGCCGATGGATGTGCTGTCGTCTCAGGCGACCGTGGCCGGGTACAAGGCGGTGCTTCTCGCCGCCGCGACGGCGGGCCGGTTCTTCCCGATGCTCGTGACCGCCGCCGGCACGCTCCCACCCGCACGGGTGCTCGTGCTCGGCGCGGGAGTGGCGGGGCTCCAGGCGATCGCTACCGCGCGCCGCCTCGGCGCCGTCGTGTCGGCCTTCGACGTCCGCCCTGCCGTAAAGGAGCAGGTCGAAAGCCTCGGCGCCAAGTTTCTCGACATGCAGATCGACGAGCAGGCCGAAGCGTCCGGCGGCTACGCCAAGGAGCTCTCGCAGGACACGCACCGCCGCGAGCTCGCCTTCATCGCGCAGCACGTCAAGGACGCCGACATCGTGATCACGACGGCCGCGATCCCGGGGAAGCGGGCGCCCATTCTCGTCACCGCGGATGCTGTGCGGGCGATGAAGCCGGGATCGGTCATCGTCGACCTCGCGGTCGACACCGGGGGCAACTGCGAGCTGACCGCGCCCGACGTCGAAGCGCTCCACGACGGCGTGATCATCCTCGGCCCCACCAATCTCGCCAGCAGTCTGCCGTACCACGCCAGCCAGATGTTTGCGCGCAACATCTCGAGCTTCCTGCTGCACGTCGTCAAGGACGGAGCCCTGCGGCTCGACTTTCAGGACGAGATCATTCGCCAGACCTGCGTGACCCATGGGGGAGAGGTGCGAAAGCAATGATCGACTACTGGTCCATGTTGTTCGTGTTCGTGCTCGCGACGTTTATCGGGCTCGGCGTCATCCGGCGCGTCTCGCGCCTCCTCTACACGCCCCTGATGTCCCTCACGAACGCGATCTCGGCCATCGCCGTGGTGGGATCCATCGTCGTCACGGGCGCCGACTACCCGACGCCCATTCGCGTGCTCGGGGCGGTGGCTCTGTTCGCGTCGACCACCAACATCGTCAGTGGGTTCCTGATCACGGACCGCATGCTGAAGATGTTCAAGAAGCAGTGAGCCACGGGATCGCGGAGCTCGCCGCCGTCCTGGCCACGGCGCTGTTCATCTTCTCGCTGCACTGGATGAATGACCCCAAGACCGCCCGCCGGGGCGTGATCGCAGGCGTCTCGGGGATGCTCGTGGCCGTCGGGGCGACGTGGGTCCAGCCCGCGATCGTGCACCACGGCTGGATCGTCCTGGCGATCGTCGCGGGCTTCATCGTTGGCGTCCCGCTCTCCCGCGTGCCGCTCACCGCCGTGCCGCAGCGGACGGCGTTGTCGCACGCGTTCGGAGGATTGGCCGCCGGCCTGGTGGGGACCGCAGAATACTTCCTCGGGCTGCGCGAAGGCGGGGGCCTCACCGCGTTCCGGATGAGCGCCATCGTGGCCGAGATCATTCTCGGCTTTCTGACGTTCACCGGCAGCCTCATGGCCACCGGCAAGCTCCAGGAGGTCAGCTGGATTCCGCAGCGGCCGGTGACCTATCCGGGGCAGAACGTGGTCAACATCGGCGTGCTCGCGATCGCGGTGGCGCTGGGCGTCCTGGTCGTGGTGCACCCGGCGGCGGCATGGTCGCCCCACGCATTCCTGGCGATCGTTGGCCTCGCCCTCCTGTTCGGCGTGCTCCTCATCATCCCGATCGGCGGCGCCGACATGCCCACGGTCATCTCCATCCTCAACTCGTACGCCGGTCTCTCGGCGGTCGCGATGGGGTTTGTCCTGAACAACAAGCTGCTGGTGACCGCGGGGGCCCTCGACGGCTCGAGTGGTCTCATCCTGTCGATCATCATGTGCCGGGCGATGAACCGCTCGTTTACGAACGTGCTGTTTGGAGCGTTCGGTACGGTGAAAGCGGCCCAGGTGGCGGGAGAGCAGAAGGCGTGGAAGGAAGAGACGATGGAGGGCGCAGCCCAATTGCTCGAGCAGGCCCGGCTGGTCGTGATCATCCCCGGATACGGGATGGCGGTCGCACAGGCGCAGCACAAGGTGCGCGAGCTGTACGACCAGCTCACCAAGCGCGGGGTCACGGTCAAGTTCGCCATCCACCCGGTCGCCGGGCGCATGCCGGGGCACATGAACGTGCTGCTCGCGGAGGCGGACATCCCGTACACTGCCCTGGTCGAGATGGACGAGATCAATTCCGACATGCCGCAGTGCGACGTAGCCCTCGTCGTCGGCGCGAATGACGTCGTGAACCCGGCCGCTCGGTACGCGAAGGACAGCCCGATCTACGGCATGCCCATCATCGACGCGGACAAAGCGCGAACCGTGCTCGCCATCAAGCGGAGCAAGAAGCCCGGGTTCGCGGGGATCGACAACGAGCTGTACGTCCAGGACAACACTTGGATGCTGTTCGGCGATGCGAAGGCCGTGCTGGGTGAGCTGGTCAAGCAACTCGCGGGCGGGAGCGGCTTGCACTAGGCTGGATTACACCAGGCATTCCACCACCTCACCGTAGTCTCGGATCATCCTGGCAACGGAGTAACGCTCGACTGCCCGTTGTCGTGCCACGACGGAGAGAGTTGCGCGGCGCTGCGCGTCGCCCAGCAGATCGCGCAGCATACCCGCGAACGCCACGGGGTTCTCGGGCGGCGCCAGCACACCGGCGCTGCCGAGGAGCTCCGGCGTGCCGCCGCCGCTCGCAGCCAGCACCGGCCGTCCGCACGCCAGCGCTTCGATCAGCGCGAGCGCGAACACCTCGTCCGGCCGCGAGTGCACGATGCAGGTCGCCGCGTTATACGCCGCCGCGAGCTCTGGGGGATCGAGCTGCCCCACGAACCGCACGTCGAGCCCTAGGCGTTGGGCCTGCGCTCGCAGGGCGTACTCCAGGGCCCCGGTTCCGCACAGGAGGAGCGGCGGGACGGGAGGCGCAAGCGCGACCAGGCTCTCTAGCAGCAGGTCCCATCGCTTCTCGATCTCCAGGGCGCCCACGCCGAGCAGCACCGGCCCGTCGCCCAGCTGGCGGCCCCGGCGAAAAGCCTGGCCCGCTTCCTCATCGGGACGGAACAGATCGCAATCGACACCGTTTGGGATGACGCGGTGGCCGGCGCGCCGCATGAACCGGGCTTCGGCGAGGCCGCTCTGCGCCAGCTGCTCGGTCAGGAAGACGGTGAACGCCACGCGGCGGAACGCGAGGCGCGTGAGCAGGTCCCGAGGCGGGCGGGGCGTGCTGATGCAGTACACGACCACCACAGGCCGGTTGAACGAAGCGAACGCGGCCAGCCGGATGTCGCGCGCCCGGTCAACGAGCACGACTTCCGTGCCGAGCCGTCGCAGCGCATCTCGGAGGGCGCGGGCCCCCTGGAGCGTGGTATGGCCCACCGGGAGCTGTTGTACCGCCACGTGGCGCGCGCGGAATCCGTCCACGAGCGGGTCGTAGGCCACGAGCGCCGTCGTGGTGTGCCCGCGACCGGCCAACCCGCGGCCGAGCACGGCGAACACGTTGCTCGAGCCGCGCCAGAACCGGCTCGACGTGAGGAGTGCGATACGACGCGGGTGGCTGGCTAGTGAGGCGAGGGGGCGGACCACCGGTTGTTGGCTCGATCGACGTCCGGATAGATCGCGCGGGGATCGATGACGACCCCCGTCACCGCCTTGGTGGTGCCGACGCGCGCGGTGAACCGGTTGCCCAGGTTCCACATCTCGATCGGTAGCTCTCGGGTTTCGACCGATCCGTCCGCGAAACGCAGCTCCAGCGTCACCGGGAGGACCATCTGCCCGCGGTTCGAGAGGTGGATGAACACCGTGTCGCCGGCCGTCGTCACGGAGTCGACCGCCTGATCGAGTCGTGCCGTCGTGTACACCCACGCGCGCCAGAACCAGTCGAGGTCCCGGCCCGAGACGTTCTCGATGGTGCGGAAGAAGTCCGCGGGTTGCGGGTGCCTGAACGACCAACGGCGCACATACTCACGCATCGCCCGCTCGAATGTCTCCTTGCCGAGCACGGCGTCGCGCAGCACGGTGAGCATCAACGCCGGCTTCTGGTAGGCGGTCCACGCCAGGTCGCGCGACTCTACGGGCTTGGTAATCAACGGCTGCTCGTTCCCGGCAACGGCCGAGATCCGGTAGTCGGTGAGGAGCTCTCGGCGTACTGTGTCGCCATACGCCGTTCCTCTGAAGTACCCCTCCGCAGAGCCGTAATCGATGAACGTGTTGAATCCTTCGTCCATCCAGGGGTAGCGCCGCTCGTCCGAGCCCACCAGCATCGGGAACCACTCGTGGCCGAACTCATGCGTCAGAACCCAGAACTGGTCCTCGCGCTTTTCGATCGCGGGCACGAAGGTGAGCATGGGGTACTCCATGCCCTCGACCAACCCTTCCACGGTCGTCGCGTGCGGCCAGGGATACTTCGCCCACGTTTCGCTGAAGTGCCTAATCGTAAACCACGCCATCTTGTTCGCCTCTTCCCACGGCGCGGCCTCGGGCCGGTAAAAGGTCTGGATCAAGATGCCATTCCAGGAGGAAGCATCCCAGCGAAAGTCCGGGGAGGCGGCCCACGCGAAATCGCGCACGCGTCTGGCGCTGAAGTGCCAGGTCTTAGTGCTCGGTGTGCGCTGGGCACCGTGCGCCGTAGCCTCCGCTTTGGTGATCACCTGGACGCGCTCGGCTGACCCCCGCGCCCGGGCGAGGCGCGCCCGCTGTTCCGCACTCCAGACAGCGAGGGGGTTCGCGACGGTTCCGGTGGCCGCAACCACGAAGCCCGCCGGCAGCGTGAGCGTGACGTCGAAGTCGCCGTACTCGAGATAGAACTCGCCGGCGCCGATGTAGGGCAGGGGATTCCAGCCGTGCACGTCGTCGTACACGACCATGCGCGGATACCACTGTCCGATCTCGTACAGGCGCGTGCCGATCCGTCCCATGCGCCCGCCCCCGTAGGGGGGCACCGCGAAATGCCAGGCCACGGCGAACTCCGCCACTCCCCGCGGCGCGAGCGGTCGCGGCAGCTCGACCCGCATCATCGTGCCGTATTCCGTCCGCCGGAGCTCCCTTCCGGCAGACGTGAAGCGATCGATCGTGATCCCGCCGATGAACCCCTTACCCGTGAAGTCGAACACGGCACCACCGGCGAAGTGCAACGGCGGCTGGTTGAGCGCGTAGGTCACGCTGTTCTTGGCGAAGATGTTCTGCTCGATTTGCACCCAGACGAACGTGAGCGTGTCCGGCGAATGGTTCGCGTAGCGGATCCGCTCGGTGCCGTGGATTTCCGAACTCGCAGTGTCGAGCGTCGCGTGGATCACGTAGTCCGAGCGCTGCTGCCAGTAGTCCGGCCCGGGAGCGCCCGACGCGCTCCGCACGCGCCCCGGCGTGGGAAGGTCGAGCGCGCGGAAGGGAGAGGTGTCGGAGACCCCTGGCCCTTGGAGTGCCAGGAGGACGGCGACGAGGAGCGGCACGAGCGGTCGCCTACTCTTGGATGATGGTCAGCTTGAACCCGTCCGGATCCGTCAGCGCGAACGCCCAATCTCCCCAGGGCGTCTCGGACGGCTCGCGATCGAGCTTCCATCCTGAACCCTTCACGCGGCCGGCGAGCTGCGTGATGTCCTGCACCGTCGCGACCCAGAGGCGGACGCCCTCGCCCTTCTTGCGGTCCTGACCCTTGGCGAAGTCGTCCTGCCCGAGCATCAAGTCGCAGGCGCCGGCCTTCATCTGCACGCCGCGGACTTGGCCACCCTCCTCCCACCGCTCACCGACCACGAAGCCCAGCACGTCGCGGTACCAGGCGATGCTGTGCTCCAAGTCGCGGACCGTCAGCGAAGCGGCCATGGAGCGGAGCCGTAGCGTCTCGGGCTGCTGGCGCTTCGCGCGCGGTGCGCGCGATGGACGCCGCGCCGGGCCTTTCCGGGTGGGACGTCGGGATTTCTTCTTCGTGGCCATAGTCGAGTGCCTCCTCGCGATCGGCGCGCCACAAGCGTAGCGTCCCCCCGGCGGTTCCGCCAGATTTCGCGCATCTCACTCTTCCGCGGAGGCGAAACCATGCCCACGAGTCAGGCCAGTGCGGTCTGGGAAGGCAAACTCAAGGACGGTAAGGGGAGTTTCCGGGCCGGGAGCAGCGCGTTCAACGGCCCATTCACGTTCGCGACGCGGTTCGAAGGGAAAAAGGGCACCAACCCCGAGGAGCTCATCGCCGCAGCGCACGCCGCGTGCTTCAGTATGGCGCTCTCCGCCGGGCTCGAAAAAGCCGGCAAGCCGGTTTCCCGGGTCGAGACCACGGCCGCCTGCACCATGGACATGGTAAATGGGTCGCCGACCATCACGAAGATGGAGCTCAAGGTGCGTGGCATGGTGCCGGGCCTCGACCAGGCGGGGTTCCAGCGAGCCGCCGAGGAAGCCAAACGAAATTGCCCGGTATCGCGGGCGTTGTCGGGGATTCCGCAGATCACGCTCGATGCGAAACTCGGTTAAAGGGCTGGGCTGGACGGTGTACATGCTGCGGTGTCGCGATCGGTCGCTCTACACCGGCATCACCAACGACCTCCCGGCCCGTCTGACGAGGCACCGGGCGGGCACCGCGAGCGCCTACACGCGGGCGCGGCGCCCGGTCCGGTTGGTGTACGAGGAGCGGCAGCCCGATCGGTCGGCGGCGCTCCGGCGGGAAGCGGCGCTCCGGCGCTTGTCGCGCGCCGAGAAGTTAGTCCTCGTCCGGGCGGCGAGTGGAGGTGATGGCGCTCGAATGGCGTGACCGGGCCGCCCTCGTGGGCGCCCTGCTCGTCGCGGTAGGGTGCGTGCGGCTGGGCGTGTGGCAGCTCGACCGCCTCCGGCAGCGGCGTGCGCGGAACGCCGCGGTACTGGTCGTACGGACAGAGCCACCGATCGCCGTCACCGCGGCACTCTCACCCGACTCGGCCCGGGATCGACGCCTGACCGCTCGCGGCGCGTACGACTACACGCGTGAGCGGCTCTGGCATGCACGAAGCTACGAGGGCGTGCCGGGCGTGGACCTGGTCACGCCTTTGCGCCTCCCGGACGGCGCCACGGTTCTGGTGGACCGGGGGTGGGCGCCATCGCCCGACGCCTACCACGTGGACCAGGGAGCGTACCGGGAAGGCGACAGTGCGGACGTCCTGGGTATCGGCCTCCAGGCGCCTCGGGCGCCGGGGGACGTCGATCCCGTCCGTCTCCGGGACTCGATGCCCTACCCCCTGCTGCCGTTTGTCGTCCAGCAGCTCCCGTCCGACAGTCCGACGGTGCGACCGTCCGGCCCCCGGCGCTGGCCCGCCCCCCAGCTCTCGGACGGCCCGCACCTGTCCTACGCGATCCAATGGTTCAGCTTCGCCGTGATCATCGTGGTCGGATCCATCGCGCTTGCCCGAAAATGGGGCATGGAGGGGAAAAGAGGCTCGCAGGGGTACCATTAACGCCCTGTCCTAGCGATATTTAGAGGCGTTTCACCCGCGGAGTGCCGCCGCCGCTCGTCCGCACCTGCGGGTTTTCTTCGTGCCTCTGGAAAGGAGTCATCTGAGATGCCTGCAGCCCTCCCCCTCAAGCAGCCCGTGAAGGTGGGTCAATTGCTCCGGCGCCGTCTGCGGGAGCTGAAGCGTACCCCTCGGGAGCTCGCGGAGGCGGTGAACGTATCGGAAGACTATATGGCGGACCTCGTGGCGGGACGGCGGCGGCCGCCGGCTCCGGGCCGCACCGACCTGTACGCGCCGATGACCAAGTTCCTGCGGCTACATCGCAACGACCTCCCGACGTGCGCCCGCGCGGAGCGCGCGGCGGGCCCCGCCGGGCGTCGGCGCCCGGATCCGGACGTGAGCCGGCAGGTGCTGGAGCTGTGTCTGCCGGAGCGGCAACGCATGTTGCAGCGGCGCCTGAGCCGGCCCGACGGCGGCGAGCTCGAGCACGTGATCGTGGGCCGGCTGTTGCAGGTGGCGCAGGGGTTCGTGAACCGGAAGCTCGAGGACGAGGTCGGCCTGCGGATGGCCGCGACGCGGGACGGCTGCACCTACCTCGAGGCTCGGATGCGCCTGCTCGAGTTCCTGGACGCGGACGCCGAGTCGCTCACGCCCCGCGACTGTGACGAGTTCCTGCGTCCGCGCATCACGAGCTGGGATATCGACCTCGAGACACGGGCGATGCGGATCGTCCTCAAGTAACGCGAAACGGCGCCGCCCGACTCGGGCGGCGCCGTTCTTTCCTGCTGTCGTTCCGCTGGCTTAGAGCTTCACGACGTTCTGCGCCGCGGGACCCTTCTGACCCTGCACGACGTCGAACTCAACCCGCTCACCCTCGGCGAGCGACTTGAACCCCTTTGCTTGGATCGCGGTGTGGTGTACGAAGCAATCCTTCTCACCGTTCTCCGGCGTGATGAAGCCGAAGCCCTTCGCATCGTTGAACCACTTCACGACCCCGGTAATACGTGCCATCTGCTGATACTCCTGACTTAATGGTGTTCGCGACGTCGTGCGGACTTCACCTTGCGGCGCGCCGCTGCCTTGTCTTTCCGTCGCCGTAGAGCGCCGGGACTCTCGTAGAAGCGCTTCCGCTTCATGTCCTGGAACAGTCCGGCTTTCGTGATCTGACGGCGAAACTTTTTCAGCACGTACTCCAAGCGATCGCCGTCGCCTACCGTCACTTCCATCCGGCCTCTCCAGTGTGAGTGCCCTTGACCCCAGAAACGACGCGACCTGGGCGGTAGCCCAGGTCCTCGAAGCAGTCTCTGGTTCGTTATCGCTCGGGGGGGATGATCGCCAGCGGTACGCCGTTTGTCAACTCCCGCCCGTCGCCCGGCCCGCACCTCGCTTGACGGTCCCGCACGTGCGCCTCAGGTTTAGCCCCCGTTCCCAGCACGCCGTCGCTCCTACCCGGAGTCCGTGATGCGCAGGCCGTTGATCGCGACGCTCTTCGCCGCCGCCGTCCCACTCGTGTCCCTACCCGCCCAGCGTACCGGAGCGGGGACAGGGGCCGACACCTCCAAGAAGAAAGCCGACGAGCTCCCGCTCAAGACGACCCGGAGCGTGGATTTCACGACGACCGAAGGGACATGGATGTCCCTCGATGTCTCGCCCGACGGGCGCACGATCGTCTTCGAGCTGCTCGGCGACCTGTACACGCTCCCCGTCTCCGGAGGGGAGGCGAAGCCAATCACGTCGGGCCCAGCCTTCGATTCGCAGCCGCGCTACTCCCCGGATGGCAAGACGATCGTCTTCCTCTCGGACCGCTCCGGCTCGGAAAACATCTGGCTGTGTGACGCGGACGGCTCGAACGCGCGCGCCCTCACGAAGGGCGACCGCAACCTGTACGCGTCCCCGGAATGGACGCCGGACGGGCAATACGTCGTGGCATCGAAGACATCCATGCCGATCGGCAGCACGTATGAGATCTGGCTCTACCACCGGGACGGCGGCTCGGGCGTGAGTCTGACGAAGGACGACAAGGGGCCGGCGCCCGGTCCTCCCGGTCGCGGCAACCAGAACAACGCCCTCGGGGCCGCGTTCGGACCGGACGCTCGCTACATGTGGTACGCGCGCCACCGCGGTGGCTTCGGGTACAACCTGGACCTACCTGAGTGGGAGATCGCGATCTACGATCGGTTGACCGGGAAGGTGTTCAACCAGACCGACCTCTACGGCAGCGCCATGCGGCCCGTCTTGTCGCCGGACGGCAAGTGGCTCGTGTACGCCACGCGTCACGACGCCGAGACCGGCTTGCGGCTACGCAACCTCGGCTCCGGCGACGAGCAGTGGCTCGTCTACCCCGTGCAGCGGGACGACCAGGAGTCCCGCTTCACGCGGGACCTGATGCCCGGCTCGTCGTTCGCGCCGGATTCGAAGGCGCTCATCGTGTCGTACGGCGGAAAGATCTGGCGCGTCGAGGTGCCGTCCGGCCAGGCGACGCCGATCCCGTTCACCGCCAAGGTGCACCAGGATCTGGGACCGCTGGTACGCTTCGAGACGCGTGTGGACACCGGCGAGATCCTCGTGAAGCAGATCCGGGATGCCAGTCCGTCACCTGATGGCAAGCGCCTGGTGTTCAGCGCGCTCGACAAGGTCTACGTGATGGATCTGCCGGGCGGCATGCCGCGCCGCCTCACGACCGACACGCTGCACGAGCAGGTGCCGGCCTGGTCCCCTGACGGACAGTGGATCGCCTATGTGACGTGGAGTGGCGAGGGCGGCTACGTACAAAAAATACGGGCCGACGGGCGCGGTCGGTCGCAGCGGCTCACACCGGACCCCGCGTTCTTCGACCATCCGGGATGGTCGCCGGACGGCCAGCGGATCGTCGTGATCAAGGGGCCGCGCGCGCCGCGGGTGGCGGAGCACCTCGGCCCAGGCTACGAGCTCGACTGGCTGCCGGCAGCGGGTGGCGCGCCCACGCGTATCACGCCGATCGCCGGGGGCGGCCGGCCGCATTTCAGCGGGGACGTGACTCGGGTCTATCTGTACGAGGCGAACGAGGGCCTCGTCTCGATGCGGTACGACGGCACCGACCGTCGCGTCCACATCAAGGTCACCGGCTTCACGCCGAGCTTCACCCCGAATCCCGAGCCGTTCCCGGCGGATGAAGTCCTGATCGCCCCGGACTCCGGGCGGGTGCTCGCGACGTCGAGCAATTACGTGTACCTGGTCACCCTCCCCCTCGTGGGCGCGACCCCGCCCGCCATCAACGTGGCGGACACCGCCGCGGCGACCTTCCCCGTGCACCGGCTTACGCGCATCGGGGGGGATTTCATCGGCTGGATGCCCGACGGCAAGAGTGTTTACTGGTCGGTGGGTCGCAGCTTTTTCCGGTACAACCCCGCACTGGCCGATTCGCTCGGCAAGGCCAAGGCGCGCGCGGATTCGATTCGCGCGGATTCGCTCAAGCAGGCCACCAAAGAAAAGGCCGATTCGGTGGGCAAGGCGCGCGTCGACTCCCTCGCCAAGCTGCCCGCCTACGAAGCCGAGCGGGTGGACGTGTCGGTGAAAGTGGCGCGCGACGTGCCTCGCGGATCCGTGGTGCTGCGAGGGGCGCGCATCGTCTCGGTGAAAGGCGACGAGCTGATCGAGAAGGGCGACCTGGTGGTGACGGACAACCGCATCGTCTGCGTCGCCGCGACCTGTAACGCGCCCGCGGGGGCCGCGGTGGTCGACCTCGCCGGCAAAACCATTGTCCCCGGGTTCGTGGACATCCACGCGCACCCGTGGCCGACGTGGGGGATTCATGAGACGCAGGTATGGAAGTATCTGGCGAACCTTGCATGGGGCGTAACCACGACGCGCGATCCGCAGACATCCACGACGGACGTGCTCACCTACGCCGACCAGGTGGAGGCGGGCGATTTGATCGGGCCGCGCATCTATCACACCGGCCCCGGCGTGTTCGGCGCGTTCCTCGAGGAGAACTGGACGAGCCTGGACGACGTGCGGAACACGCTCAAGCGCTACAGCGAGTTCTACCGCACCAACACGATCAAGCAGTACATGGCGGGGAACCGCAAGCAACGCCAGTGGGTCATCATGGCGGCGAAAGAGCTGGGGCTGATGCCCACGATCGAGGGTGGCCTCGACTTTAAGATGAACCAGACCGTCCAGCTTGACGGCTATCCCGGCTCCGAGCACGCGTTCCCGATCACGCCGCTGTACAACGACGCCGTGCAACTGGCCGCGCAGTCGGGAATCACCTACACCCCGACACTGCTCGTGTCCTACGGCGGGCCGTTCAGCGAGAACTACTTCTACGAGCACTTCGACATTCACGACAACGCCAAGATGCGGCGCTTCCTCCCCCACGAGGAGATCGATCAGCGCGCCGAGCGGCGGCCGTGGTTCCGGGACAATCAGTACGTGTTCCCGCGCATCGCGGCCTCGGCGGCGGCGGTCCTGCGGGCCGGCGGGAACGTGGGGATGGGATGCCACGGTCAGCTCGATGGGCTGGGCTGCCACTGGGAGCTGTGGGCGATGGCCGCGGGTGGCATGACCCCGCGAGAAGTGCTTCGCGTCGCGACCATGGACGGCGCCCATGGGATCGGCATGGACAAGGACCTGGGCTCACTCGAGCCTGGGAAGCTCGCGGACCTGATCGTGCTCGACGCGAATCCGCTCGAGGACATTCACAACACCGAGAAGATCCGCTATGTGATGAAAAACGGGCGGCTCTACGAAGGGGACACGTTGAACGAAGTGTGGCCGCGCAAGAAGCCGCTGCCGCGAATGTGGTGGTGGGACCAAGAGCCGAGAGGCGTCAAGTAAGACCGTAGAGGAGAAGCGTTGAGAAAATGCGTCAGGAGAACCGTAGGCCACGGTGTTTCTCCACGCCTTTTCTCTACGTTTCTCCTTGACGTTTCTTCTCTACGTAGTTAAGGTTCGTCCGAACCGCGAGCTGGCATCCTTCCGTAGGACGGTCCCGCTCAGGAGCGGGTATCGGCGCTGTACACACGCCCGGTCTCATTCCCCAGGTTCCAAACGAGAGTGACGCCTGAGCTCGGTGGTGAATGCCACCGGCGGCGTGCGTGTGTGTGTTGAAAGGAAAACCTGTAACAATGCCATTTACATCACTCGGGCTCGCGCCCGAGCTCGTCCGCGCCGTGGCCGAAGAAGGCTACGAGCAGCCCACCCCCATCCAGCTGGAAGCGATCCCGCTGGCGCTTGCCGGCCGCGACCTCATCGGCTCCGCGCAGACCGGCACGGGCAAGACCGCCGCCTTCATGCTGCCGATCCTGCAGCGTCTGTCCCGCGGGAAAGCCAAGCACACCCTCCGGGCGCTGGTTCTCGTGCCCACGCGCGAGCTCGCCGAGCAGGTGCTGCAAAGCGCCCGCGCCTACGGCCGCCATCTGGAGGTCAGCGCGGCGTCGGTCTATGGTGGCGTGGGCATGGAACCGCAGACCCGAGCGCTGAAGCACGGGGTCGACATCGTGATTGCGACGCCCGGCCGGCTCCTCGACCACATGGAGCGTGGGCACGTGGATTTCTCCCGCCTCGAGGTGCTCGTGCTCGACGAGGCCGACCGCATGCTCGACATGGGCTTCGCGCCGGACGTGCGCCGCATCCTTCGCGCGCTGCCCGAGCAGCGCCAGACGATGCTATTCTCGGCGACGGTGTCCCTCGAGGTCGACGCCCTGGCCCGCACGGCCCTCGATGGGCATGCCTCGGTCGAGATCGGCCGCCGGGCGAAGCCCGCCGAGGGGATCGAGCACGTCGTGGTCGCGGTAGACAAGCTCCAGAAGCGCGGCGTGCTCGCCAGCATTCTGCGCGCTAAGCCGGCGGGGCAGACGCTCGTATTCACCCGCACCAAGTACGGCGCGGACAAGCTGGTGACCTTCCTACGCCGCGAGGGAATTCCGGCGCACGCCATTCACGGCGACAAGGCGCAGAGCCACCGCACCCGGACGCTCGACGCGTTCCGTACGGGGGAGGCCGACGTGCTGGTCGCCACTGATATCGCGGCGCGGGGCATCGACGTGGACGGCATCCGCATGGTCGTCAACTTCGACGTACCGCAGGACGCGGAGATCTACGTGCACCGAGTGGGTCGGACGGCGCGGGCTGGGGCACGGGGGTTGGCCCTCACGCTGCTGTCGCCCGACGAATGGCTCTTGATGGGCGACATCGAAAAGCTGGTGGGCCAGACGTTCCCGCGGGAGGTCATTCCCGGTTTCGAGCCGTCGGTGGCGCCCCTGCAGCCCAAGCCGCTGCAGCTGGAGCAGCCCAAGGCATCCCGCTCGGTGCGGATGCGAGCCGGGGGGCGGACCCGGCGCTAGAAGATCAGCCCCGGTTTTCGATCGGGACGTAGTCCCGTTTGCCCGGTCCGGTGTAGATCTGCCGTGGCCGGGCGATCTTTTGCTCTTTGTCGAGCAGCATCTCCTGCCACTGGGCCAGCCACCCGGGCGTGCGACCGATCGCGAAGAGCACCGGGAATATGTCCATCGGAAACCGCATCGCCTCGTAGATGATTCCCGAGTAGAAGTCGACGTTGGGGTAGAGCTTCCGCGTCACGAAATAGTCGTCCTGGAGCGCGATGCGCTCGAGCTCTACCGCGATGTCGATGAGCGGATTCCGACCGGTGACGTCGAAGACCTCTTCCGCCACGCGCTTGATGATCGTCGCGCGCGGATCGTAGTTCTTGTAGATGCGGTGGCCGAAGCCCATCAGACGGAACTCCCCCCGCTTCACGCGGTCGATGTAGGCCGGGATCTGATCCGTGGATCCGATCTGGCGCAGCATCCGCAGCACCTCTTCGTTCGCCCCGCCGTGCAGCGGGCCGTACAGGGCGGCGGCCGCCGCGGCCATCGCCGAGTAGGGATCGGCGTGCGACGAGCCCACGCTCCGCATGGCGCTCGTGGAGCAGTTCTGCTCGTGGTCCGCGTGGAGGATGAACAGAACGTCGAGGGCGTGCTCGAGCGTCTTGTTGGGCACGTACTTCACTTCCGTAGCCTTGAACATCATGTTCAGAAAGTTGCCCGCGTACGAGAGGTCGTTGTCCGGGTATGCGTAGGGCATGCCCACCGAGTGCCGGTACGCGAAGGCGGCGAGCGTCGGCGCCTTGGCGATCAGGCGGAAGATCTGGTTCCGACGCGACCCCTCGTCCCCAATGTGCTTGGCTTCCGGATAAAAGGTCGACAGCGCGGCCACCGTGCTGACAAACATGCCCATGGGATGGGCATCGTGATGGAAACCGTCGATGAACTTCTTGATACTCTCGTGGACAATCGTATGGTGCGTGACGTTGAAGACCCAGGAGTCGAGCTCTGCGGCGGAGGGCAATTCGCCGTGCAGGAGGAGATACGCGGTCTCGAGGAACGTGCTTCGCTCCGCCAGCTGCTCGATCGGATAGCCACGGTAACGCAGGATGCCCTTGTCGCCGTCGATGTAGCTGATAGCGCTCCGGCAGGCGGCGGTGTTCAGGAACCCCGGATCGTACGTCTCGAGCCCCGCGTCGCCGTCGCCGGTCTTGATCTGCCGCAGGTCCACGGCGCGGATCGTACCGTCCTGGATGGCGATCTCATACTGTTTGCCCGTGCGGTTGTCGATGACGGACAGCGTGCTCTTCGACACTCGAGATCGTCCTGGGAGATGGCTCGCGAAAGATAACCAGAGGCGGGGCGTCCTCTACCGTCCTCGACCGTCTCCTTTATCTTGTCAGTCCATGACCTCACCCGCGACCGCCAAGCCTGCCGCTCTCTATCCGACGCGCTCGGCCGCCGGCGCCCTGCTGGGCCAGCAGCTGGCGGCCCGCGGCTACATCGGCTGCCTGCTACTCGGCATCACGCCGGAGGGCGTGGAAATCGCGGCCAACGCCGCCAAGGCGATGGGCGCACAGTTCGACGTACTGGTCGCCGCGTTCATCAAGCTCGGATCCAGGCTCGCTCCGATCGGGGCGATCGCCGAGTCCGCCCCGTCGGAGCTGGACCCGGATTTCCAGCCGAGCGGCGCCCTGCTGGACAAGCTCGCGAGCGCGATCGACGAGTCCCGAGCCCGGGTGAGCCAGGACCTGATCCTGTATCGCACGCAACGGCCCGTTAAGAAGCTCGCGGGCCGGACCGCGGTCATCGTCGATGGGCAGGTGGCCTATCCGTGGAAGGTGCTGGCGGCGGCCAAGGTCGCGGAGCAGCTGGGCGCGAAGCAGGCCGTGATCGCGACGCCTGTGGCGACGCAGGCGGCGGCGGACCGCATCGCGGCCCGGCGCTACGACTTCGTGTGCCCGACCGTCGTCATGGATGCCCAGGGCCACCCGTCGCCGTACGGCGACATGGCGGGCGATACGCCGGAGCGGCTGCGCAGCATCATGATTGCGCATCAGGCGGCGTGATCTGGGAGAGTGGCGTTACCGGTTGCCAATGAGGCGTTACCGGGTAATGCGTTACAGGAAACGCTCTTTCCGGCAACGGTGAATCCGGGAACGCTACACCCGGCAACGCATCACTCCAATTCGACCATCCCTCTTTCCAGCCACCGATGCTCTCCCGCGAGCGTCTCTTGTGCCACGCGGTACGCCGCGGTATCGGCGTTGCGCCAGAGCTCGCGGAACTTCCCGTTGACGCGCGCGCGCGCCTGGCGACAGAACAGGTCGGCGACCTCCACCGCCCGCCGGCCCGCCGCGGGATCCGTCTTCGCGAGCGATTGCGCCCGCGAGCACGTCGCGGCCATGGCGAAGAGCTCCGCTCCGACGTCGACCAGGCGGAACAGCACCGCCTGTCGGTATTCGAGCTTCGGCCCGAACCGCATCATGGCGTGGAACACGCTCCGCGCGAGTCGTCGAGCCCCCCGCTCGACATAGCGCAGGTGCCGCGCCAGGGGTCCGAACCGGCCGTACTTGGGCCAGAAGCTCCACCCGAGCCAGCGCGACGGATACCACCAGCTGTAAAACAGCCCGGCGCGCACCAGGCCCTGCAGCCGCGCGCCCAGGCTCTTGCCCGGCATCACCACATCGCCCGCGACCTGCAGGTGCTTGTCCACCGCTTCGCGGGCGATGAACAGGTGCATGATCTCGCTCGACCCCTCGAAGATCAAATTGATGCGGAAGTCGCGCATGATGCGCTCGACGGGGACCGGTTTCTCGCCACGCGCTCGGAGTGAGTCGGCGGTTTCGTAGCCGCGGCCGCCTCGGATCTGTACGGTGTCGTCGATGATCCGCCAGCCGGCCTCGGAGTTGTAGAGCTTTGCGATCGCCGCTTCGAGGCGGATGTCGTAGCTCCCGCGGTCGGCCATCGCGCCGCACAGCTCCGCCACCGCCTCCATCGCGAACGTATTCGCCGCCATGGCGCCGATCTTCTGTGCGATCGCATCGTGCTTGCCGATGGCGCGTCCCCACTGGGCTCGCTCACTGGCCCATTCCCGGGCGATCTCGAGGCAGCGCTTGCCCGCGGCCACCGAGGAGATCGGGAGCGTGAGGCGGCCAGTGTTGAGCGTGATCAGTCCGAGCTTCAGGCCCTTGCCCACGTCCCACACCACGTTTTCCTTCGGCACGCGCACGTTCGTGAAGCGTAGCACGCCGTTGTACATCGCCTTCAGGCCCATGAAGTGACACCGATGCTCGACCTTCACGCCGGGCCAGCTCGCCTCGACGAGGAACGCCGTGATCTGCCGCCGCTCCTTGCCGTCCACGACCTTGGACGGCGTCCGCGCGATCACGACGATCAGTTCAGCGCGCGTCCCGTTGGTGCACCACAATTTCTCGCCGTTCAGAATCCACGCCTGCCCGTCCTCGCTCGGCACGGCGGTCGTCTCGAGCGCCGCGGGATCGGACCCGACGCCCGGCTCCGTAAGTGCGAACGCCGAGATCGCTCCCTTGGCCAGTCGCGGGAGATACTTCTTCTTCTGCGCCTCATTCCCGAACAGCTTGAGCGGTTGGGGAGCGCCGATGGACTGGTGAGCCGAGAGCAGCGCCGTGAGCGAGCCGTCGATCGACGACACGAGCTCGATCGCCTTCATGTACGAGAGCTGCGACAACCCCAACCCGCCGTACTCGCGTGGAATCTTGATCCCGAATGCGCCCAGGTCGCGGAGACCTTGAACCACGTCGTCGGGGATCTCGCCCTCGCGATCGATCCGGTCGGAGTCGACCCGCTCGCGCAGGAACCGCTCGAGCTTCTCGAGGAACGGTTGGGCCCGCCGCACCTCCTCGGGATCCTGCTCGGGGTAGGGGTGGATGAGGTCGAGGCGGAACCGGCCGAGGAACAGGTCGCGCACGAAGCTCGGCGCGATCCACTCTTTTTCGCGCGCGGCCTCCGCGACTTCACGCGCCTCTTGGGCGCTGACCTTGCGTTCCGGAGCGGTGGCGGTGGTCGTCATGGGTACCTCCTCCCGCAAATTTAAGCGGCTTGACACGGCCGCGCTCACGGGAAGATTCGCCTCGCCCTCGCGAGGAGCATTCATGCGTCACCTGCTACATTGTGCCGTCGCGCTCGTATTTCCCCTCCCGTCGCTCCTGGCCCAGGTGCTCCGCCCGACCGCGCCGCCCCTCATCCTCATCAAAACCGGCCGTGTAATCGACGGCCGAGCCGATGCGCCGCTGGCGGGCGCGGGGATCCTGATCGAAGGCGACCGGATCAAGGCGGTCGGCCCATTGGCCCAGGTCCAGGCACAAGCCCGCGGCGTGCGATTGATCGATTTGTCCCAGATGACGGTGCTTCCCGGCTTCATCGACACGCACACCCACCTCCTGCTCCAGGGCGATCCGACCTCGCAGTCGTACGACGTGCAGCTGCTATACGAGTCGACCCCCTACCGTGCCATTCTCGCCGCCAGAAACGCTCGGATCGCGCTCGAGCACGGCTTTACCACCATCCGCGACCTGGAGACGGAGGGCGCGATGTACGCCGACGTGGACATCAAGCGGGCGGTCGATCGCGGGGAGATCCCCGGTCCGCGGATCTTCGCGTCGACCCGCGCCATGGCGCCGACCGGCATGTACCCGATTGTGTCCGACAACTGGGAGCTCGAGCTGCCGCACGGCGTGCAACCGGTCGATGGCGTCGACGGCGCGCGCCTCGCCGTCCGCCAGCAGGTGGCACACGGCGCCGACTGGATCAAGTACTACTCGGACCGCCGCTATTACTTCACCCCCGATTCGGTGTTGCACAGTTGGGTGAACTTCACGGACGACGAGGCGCGGGCCATCGTGGACGAGGCGCACCGTCTGGGGCGCAGAGTCGCCGCCCATGCGATCGGGTCGGACGGCATCGCGGCCGCGCTGCGCGCGGGCGTCAACACCATCGAGCACGGCGATGGGATGACCGACTCCCTGCTCGACGCGTTGGTCGCCCGGGGGGTCTACTGGGTGCCGACGGTGACGGTGGCGGTGTACGTGGCGGGCCCGCGTGGCGGTCCGTGGGCGCCGATGGTCGCGCATCAGCGCCAGGCGTTCGCGCACGGCCTGAAGAAGGGCGTCAGGATCGTGTTAGGAACGGACGTCGGGGGGTTCCCATGGACCGAGCTCAATGAGGCGAAGGAGTTCGGGTACTACGTGCAGTACGGCATGTCGCCGATGCAGGCGATCAAGTCGGGGACGTCGCTCGCGGCCGAGCTCTTGGGGGAGCCCGGGCTCGGCGTCGTGGCTCCGGGCGCCTACGCGGACCTCGTGGCCGTGGCCGGAGACCCGCTGAAGGACATCACGGAGCTCGAGCGCGTACGGTTCGTTATGAAGGGCGGGGTCACTTATCTTTCGCAATAGTGCGGCGCGCTCTCGGGACTAGCCTCGTATTGCTGATCGGCGCCGCCGGCCCGGCCCTGGGGCAGTTCACCCCACCCGGCACCGGCGGCGTCGCGGCCTTGGCGGGCGCCTTGAAGCAGCTCGGCGCCGCGAAGCGCGTCCTGATGATCGGCGCGCATCCCGACGACGAGTACTCGGACTTGGTGGCCCTGTTCGCGCGGGCGATGGGCGCGCAGGTTGCGTACCTCTCGCTCAGCCGGGGCGAGGGCGGGCAGAATCTGATCGGCCCCGAGCTCGGTCCCGAGCTCGGGATCATCCGCTCCGAAGAGCTGCTCGCGGCACGCCGCATCGACGGCGCCCGACAGTTCTTCGCCCGCGCCTACGACTTCGGTTACTCGAAGACGATCGCCGAAGCGCTCCGCTTCTGGCCCCGCGACTCCCTGCTACACGACGTGCTCGATGTCGTGCGGCGCTTCCGCCCCCAGATCATCGTATCGGTCTTCTCTGGCACGCCTGAGGATGGCCATGGTCAGCATCAAGTGGCCGGCGTGCTGGCGCGCCAGGCGTTCGAGATTCTGCGCGACTCGAGTTGGGGGCCGGTGAAGTTGTACCGCTCCCTCTATTTTGACACCGCCGCCGCCACGTTGCGGCTCGACGCGGGCGTGCTCGATGCGGTGGACGGACGCTCCTACCATCAGATCGCCATGGCCGGTCGGAGCCAGCACCGCTCTCAGGACCAGGGCCAGCTCGAGCGGCCGGGATCGAACATCGCGCGCCTCGCCTTCATCGAATGGCGAGACCGAAGCGCGCAGACGAGAGATGGGGACGGGCTCTTTTCGGGCATCGACACCCTTTTGCCGGGCAAGGCGCGCTACGCCGCCATCATCGACTCCGCGCGGGCGCGGCTCAACCCCTTGCACCCCTCCGCGATCGTGCCGCACCTCGCGCGCGCCCTACACGAGCTCGGCGATGCGGACTCGAGCCAGCGGATCATCCTCACGCAGGCGCTCCTCTCCGCGGCGGGCGTCGTGGTCGACGGGTTCGCGGATGACGGTGTGGTCGTTCCGGGCGAGCGGGTGCAGGTGGAGGCGGCTGTCTGGAACGCCGGGGACAGCACGATGAGCCTGGGCGGCGTGGAAGTCGGCGCGCCGCTCGGGTGGAAGGTCGAGCGCCTCGACGCGGCCGCCTCGCCGGTGGCGCCCGGTGCGCTCCTCAGTCGCCACTTCGCCGTCACGGTGGCGCCGGATGCTCCACGCTCCCAGCCGTACTACTTGCGCCGGCCACTGGTCGGCGCCCTGTACGACTGGACCGGCGTGCCGGCGGAGTGGCGGGGACTGCCCTTCGAGCCGGGTCCGCTGCAGCTGACGGTGCGGCTCACCGTGACCGGAGAGCCGCTCGTCGTCACACGTGAGGTCGTGTACCGCTACCGCGATCAAAGCATTGGCGAGGTGCGCCGGCCGATCTTCGTGACCCGCCCCTTCGACGTGGCCGTCACGCCCGATCTCGTCGTCTGGCCCGTGGATGGTGCCGCCGCCGGTCCGCGACGCTTCACCGTCACGGTGACCAACCGCGCGCGCGGTCCCGCGGCCGCGCAGGTGGTGCTCACCCCGCCGCCCGGATGGGCGACGGTTCCACCGGAGAGCCTGTCCTTCCAGCGCGAGGACGAGGCGAAGAGTCTGACCGTCACCCTCACGCTACCTTCGGCGGTGAAACCCGGCGTGTACCAGCTCCGAGCCGCGGCGCTCGCCAGCCGCGACCGGGGTGAGGGCGCGCTGGCGATCATCGATTATCCGCACATCCGGCCGCGGGGCGTCAGCCACACGTCGACTGCGGAGGTCCGAGTCGCGCGCATCACGCTCCCGATGCTCGGGCGCGTCGGGTACGTGCGGGGTGCCTCGGACCGCGTGCCCGAAGCCCTCCAGGCGGTGGGCGTGCCGATCGAGCTGCTCGGTCCCGACACGCTCGCGCGAGGCGACCTGTCCCACTACGACGCGATCGTGATCGGCAGCCGGGCGTACGAAACCGATCCCGCGCTGGTCGCGGCCAACGGACGCCTCCTGGACTACGTCCGGGCCGGTGGGCTCTTGGTCGTGCAGTACCAGCAATACCCCTTCGTGAACGGCGGCTTCGCGCCCTATCGGCTGTCGATGGCGCGCCCGCACGACCGCGTCACTGACGAAACAGCGGCGGTAACGGTTCTCGACCCGAAGGGTCTGGTCTTTCACCTGCCCAACGAGATCGGCCCGGACGACTGGCGCGGCTGGGTGCAGGAGCGCGGGCTGTACTTCGCCCACGATTGGGATCCTGCGTACACGCCGCTGCTCGAGATGCACGATCCGGGCGAGCCACCGCTTCAGGGCGGCCTGCTCGTCGCCTCACTCGGTACAGGCACGTATGTCTACACGGGGCTCAGCTTCTTCCGGCAGCTGCCGGCAGGTGTCCCGGGGGCTTATCGGCTGTTTGCAAACCTCCTGGCTATGAAGCGACGGAATGCTCCGTAGGATAGTGCGTGGTACGTGGTACGTGGTTGCCGACGGTGCGCACCGCATGTTCGCGGCGCGCCGACACAAACCACGCACTACGCACCACGCACTCCTCGTCGCGTCAGGCGTGGCTCTCACCGTCGCCGCCTGCTCTTCCGGCCATCGGATTCCCCTCGTCATTTACTCCCCCCACGGCCGCGACCTCCTCATGCTGATGGAGCGTGGGTTCGAGCGGTTGCACCCCGAGGTCGACGTCCGCTGGCTCGACATGGGCTCGCAGGAGGTGTACGATCGGATCCGATCTGAGCGCGCCAATCCGCAGGCCGACGTCTGGTTCGGCGGGCCGGCCACGATCTTCGCGCGGGGGGCCGCGGACTCGCTGCTCGAGCCGTTTCGGCCGAGTTGGGCGGGTGCCATCGACCCGCACGGGCGCGGCCCTGGCGACCTGTACATGGCGGTGTATGAGACGCCCGTCGTGGTCGTCTACGCCGAGCGCGCGCTCAGGCCCGAGCAGGCGCCGCAGGACTGGGACGATCTGCTCGATCCCCGTTGGAAAGGGAAGATCCTGATCCGTGACCCGCTCGCCTCGGGAACGATGCGCGCGGTGTGGGGCATGATCATCGAGCGGGGGCTCGCGCAAACCCACGACACGGCGGTCGGCTTGCAGTGGCTCCGGCGGCTTGACGCGCAGACCAAGGAATACGTGTTGAACGGGCCTCTCCTCGATCAGAAAATCGTGCGGGAAGAAGGGCTCGTGACGATCTGGGACCTTCCGGACATCCTCCTCTCCAAGCGGGATGGCCTGCCGCTGGGCTACGTGTTTCCGAAGAGCGGGACGCCGGTGATCGAAGACGCCATCGCGGTGGTCCGAAACCCCCGGCATCGCGATCAGGCGCATGCCTTCGTCGAGTACGTCGGGAGCATCGAGGCGCAGCTCGTCGCGACGCGCGAAGCCTACCGGCTGCCGGCGCGGCGCGACATTCCTACCGACTCGCTGCCGCCTTGGGCACGCGAGGTGCGGCGCGCGATGAAAGCCGCCGACGTGGACTGGGACCTGCTCGCCGCGCGCGGCGCGGACTGGATGCGTTACTGGGACGAGACGGTGCGGGGCCGCTCCCGGTGAGCGGCTTCGTCACGCTCGACGGCGTTCGCAAACAATGGTCCTCGACGGTCACGGTGGGGCCGCTGTCAATCGACATTCTGCAGGGAGAGATCCTCGCCCTGCTCGGGCCGTCCGGGAGCGGCAAGACCACCGTGTTGCGCCTCCTCGCCGGATTCGAGACGTCCGACGCGGGCCGCATCGTTCTCGGCGGCGAGGACGTCACTACGACGCCACCGGCCCAGCGGCGCTGCGGGATGGTCTTCCAGCACTACGCCTTGTTTCCCCACCTGGACGTGGGAGAGAACGTGGCGTTCGGACTCACCGGACGGGGGAAAGGGGACCTGGGCCGGGCGGTGGCGGACGCGCTCAAGCTCGTGGGTCTGGAAGGGTTCGAACGGCGCCGCGTGCAGGAGCTGTCGGGGGGACAACAGCAGCGCGTGGCCCTGGCTCGGGCGCTCGCGCCCGAGCCGCGCGTGCTCCTGCTCGATGAGCCGCTCTCGAACCTCGATCCAGCACTGCGCGAGCGCACTCGACGCGAGCTGCGCGCGCTGATTAAGCGCGTCGGCATCACGAGCGTGTTCGTGACGCATGAGCAGGAAGAAGCCTTCGACTTGGGCGACCGTGTGGCGGTGCTCGAGTCCGGGCGGCTCGAGCAGCTCGGGACGGCGGAGGAGTTGTACGAGCGCCCGGCGAGCCTGTTCGTTGCGACGTTCGTGGGGCGGGCCAACGTCCTGCGCGGCAAGGCGGCGCGGGCGTTCGACGCGGACGCGACGGATGGTCAGGTGCTGGTCGTGCGGCCGGAGCGCCTCCAATTCGCGGCCTCGGGAGTGCCGGCGGTCGTGCGCGAGCGGCGCTATTTGGGGGCCGCGGCGCTCTTTCTGGTGGAGACGGACGTCGGCGAGCGGCTCGAGGTCCTCGCGGCGCCCCAGGCCGCGCGCGTCGGCGACCGGGTGTCGCTCGCGGCGACGGCGGTGACCCGTTTCGCGGAGACCCGCGCGTGAGCGCTCGCCTTGGCCTCACCGCGCGCGCGGTTCTGACCGCGCTCCTCGTGTGGCTCGTGTTGTACCCGATCCTGATCGTCGCCGCGGATGCCGCGGGAGGTGGTGGAGCCGGCCTCGCGGCGTTCGCGACCCGGCCCGCCGAATGGCGAGCGCTCTGGGCAACCGCGTGGATCTCGGTCGCGAGCGTGGCCCTCGCCGCGGTCATCGGCGTGCCACTCGCGTTCCTGTTCGAGTGGCTAGAGTTTCCCGGTCGCAAGACGCTCGGCTCGTTGATCGCTCTGCCCGCCGTGTTGCCGCCGTTCGTCGGCGTGATCGCGTTCCTGTTCTTGTACGGCGAATCGGGGTTCGTCGCGCGTGCCGTGCAGCGGGTCTTCGGGCTCGAGCATGCGCCGTGGCGGCTCCAGGGTGCCGGGGCAATCCTCCTGGTCCACGCGTACTCGATGTATGTCTACTTCTACCTCTTCACGCGCGCCGGGCTCGCCAAGCTCGATGCCTCGATGCTCGAGGCGGCCCAGGCCCTCGGCGCCGGTCGATGGTCCACGCTGTGGCGCGTGACCCTCCCCTTGTTGCGCCCCTCGCTCGCCGGAGCCGCGCTCCTCGTCTTCATGACCGCCGTTGGATCGTTCAGCGCGCCCTACGTCTTCGGGGGTGGGTTCCGCGTCATGACCACGCAGATCGTGGCGAGCAAGCTGAACGGCGAGCTCCGGCTGGCGGAGGTCGAGAGCGTCGCGCTGGCACTGGTCGCCATCGCGGGGCTGGTCCTGCTGCGCCGCTCCGAGGGTGACGACATCGTCACCGCGCTCGGCAAAGGGACTGCGCCGCGCCGCCGCCCGATCCGCGGGACGGGCGTCCGGGCCTTCGCCACTACCGCGGGCTGGGCGCTGGCAGTGTTGCTCCTCCTCCCGCACCTGACGCTGGCCCTGATCTCCCTCGTCCCCTACGGCACCTGGACGACAGAGACCCTCCCGCCGGTGTTAAGCGGGGTCAACTACCATCGCTTGTTTGCGGAGCCCGAGCGACTGCGGCCGCTCGTGAATTCGCTCTGGATGGCTGCGGGGAGCACCGTTGGCGCGCTGGCCCTCGCCCTCGCGGCTAGCGGGCTAGTGGCGCGCGGACGGCCGTCCAGGCTCCGCGACGTGATCGAGGGGCTCATCGCGCTTCCGTGGGCGCTTCCCGGCACCCTCTTCGCGATCGCGCTGCTGACCACGTTCGGTGTGCACAGCCCGGCGACCCTGCGGTGGGTCCTCGCGGGCACGACGCTGCTGCTGCCCCTCGCGTATCTGGTGCGGAACCTTCCCGTCACCGGACGGGCCCTCCTCGCTGGCTATCGCCAGCTCGACCCTGGGGTCGAGGAGGCAGCGGCGAGCCTCGGCGCCGGACGCTGGGCGACCTTTAGGCGGGTGACGCTGCCGCTTCTCAAGCCGGCGCTCGCCGCCGGGGGCAGCCTCGCGTTTGTCGCCGCACTCGGCGACTTTGTCACGTCTATCGTGCTGTACACCTACGACAACCGGCCGATCTCGATCGAAATCATGGCAAGCCTGCGTGTGTCGGAGTTGGGCGTGGCGGCGGCATTCGGCGTGATCCTCATGGTGGTGAGCGCGGCGGTCCTCGGCCTGGGAGCGAGACGATGAAGCGGATGTCGGTGCTGATGGCCGTGGCGTTCGTGGACATGATCGGGCTGACGCTCGTCCTCCCGCTGTTGGCGCTGTACGCCATTCGGCTTCACGCCAGCCCCACCACCGTGGGTTTGCTCACCGCGTCGTTTCCGGTGGCGCAGCTGCTCGCGTCCCCGGTGTGGGGGCGGGTATCCGACAAGTATGGCCGTCGTCCCGCCTTACTCGTCGGACTCTCGGCCTCGGCGGTGGCGTATGTGATCTTCGGCTTCGCGAGCTCGCTGTGGCTGTTGTTTCTGTCGCGCTTCGTCCAGGGCCTCGGCGGCGGGACGACCGGCGTCGCACAGGCCTACGTTGCCGACACCATGCTTCCGCACGAACGTGCCAAGGCACTGGGTTGGCTCTCGGCGGCCACCAGTCTCGGCGTGGTGATCGGGCCCGCAATCGGATCGTTTGCTGCGCGCTTCGGGGATTCGGCTCCGGGTCTGGTGGCGGCGGCGTTGTGCCTGTGCAATCTCGTCTTCGCGTGGAAATGGCTGCCTGAGTCCCGCGTCTTCGCGACGCACATCACGACCGCGAGCGGGCGCCACGTTCCGACGCCCGAGCCGCGTCCAGTGCGCGAAGCCGTGTGGGAAGTCATCCGTCACCCGGGCAGGCCGGCGGCCCACCTGATCTGGATCTACGCGGTGGCGATGCTCGCCTATAACTCGGCTCCCGCCGTGTTCACGCTCTACCTGAACTGGCGTTTCGGAATCGGAGTCACGAACATCTGGTGGTTCTTCACGGTGTTCGGCGGGGTCGGCGTGTTGATGCGCGCCTTCGTCGTCGGGCCGGTGAACGATCGCTTGGGCGAAGTGCGAACGATGCGCCTCGGCGCGGTACTCTATGCGCTCGGGTACGCCTTGATTCCGTTCGCAACGTCGGTACAGCTATTCATTGCGTTCCAGGTGTTGTTGCCCCTCGGCACCGCACTGCTCTTCCCGGCCAACTCGGCCCTGGTAAGCCACCGGACCAGCCGGCACGAATTCGGACTGATGATGGGCGTGCAGCAAGCACTGCGCGGAGTCGCGAGCGTGTTGGGCCCCATCTGGGCAGGCTTGGCCTATCAATACCTCGGGCCGAGGGTGCCGTTCTTTGCATGCTCGGTGATCATCGCCTTCGCGCTGGCCCTCGCCACGCGTGTGCGGAGCGAAGAGCCGGTGACCGCTGCGGCATAGCCTCTCCTGCGTGTATTTTGCGTGACATGATTCGTTCGCTCTTGTGCGCGCTTGCCGGCGTCGGGCTCACGCCTTCCCCGGTCCCTCGGCCTCGGCTGGTCGTGGTGATCACCGTTGACCAGTTGCGGCCGGACTACCTGGACCGCTACCGTCCTCAGTTGGAGGGCGGCCTCCGGTTGCTCCTGCGAGAGGGCGCGGTCTTCAGAGACGCCTATCAGGATCACGCCGTCACCGAGACCGCCCCCGGGCACTCGACGATCCTGTCGGGGCGTTGGCCCGCTCATACCGGGATCATCGCCAACACCGTCGGAGTCCAGGACTCAACGGCGCCCCTGATCGGCCTGACCGGTCCGGGCGCGTCCCCGGCCCGGTTCCGCGGCACCGAGCTCTTCGACTGGCTCCGGGCCGCCGAACCGGACGCCCGCGCGCTATCGGTATCGCGCAAGGACCGCGGCGCCATCCTGCCGATCGGCCGCGCCAAGCAATCGGTCTACTGGTACCAGTCGGGGTACTTCACCACGAGCCGGTACTACGGCGATTCGCTGCCGGCGTGGGTGCGGGAATTCAATGGGAGGCATCTGCCCTTCCAGGAGGCGGGAGCGGTGTGGAACCTGCTGCTCCCCGCGCGGGACTACCCGGAGCCGGACAGCCTCCCGTACGAGAATGGCGGCGCCGACTTCATGTTCCCGCACCACCTGCCGGCCGACAGCTCGCAAGCGGCGGCGGCGCTGGCCGGGGTCCCGACCATGGACTCGCTCACCCTCGCGTTCGCCCTCGAAGGCACACGCGCGCTGCGGCTGGGCGGGCGGGGGGCAACCGACCTGCTCTGCATTTCCCTCTCGACCACTGACGCTATCGGCCACGCCTTTGGTCCCGACTCCCGCGAGATACACGATCAAGTCCTGCGGCTCGACCGGTATCTCGGCTCGTTTCTGCAACAGCTGTTCGTACGGTACGGCACGGGCAACGTGCTCGTGGTCCTCACCGCCGACCACGGCGTGACGCCCTACCCGGAGCGGTCCCGCGCGCTCGGCCGGCGGGATGCCGTGCGTGTCATCCCGGACAGCCTGATCGCGAGCGCGAACGCCGCGCTCGACCGTCGTGTCGGCGGGGGCGACTGGCTGCAGTTCGATACCGGCATGCTACTGCTCCCGGATCGCGCGCGGCTCGCCGCCCAGGGTGTGAACGTGGATAGCGTGATCGCCGACCTGAGGGCGCAGCTGCGCGCGCTGCCCGGCGTGGCGCGGGTGGACCGCCCGGCGGACCTTCGGGGCCAGGATACTGCCGACGCGATCGTGCGCCGCTGGATGCATCAGGTGCCGCCCGACGCGGGCGTGGAGCTCGTCGTCACCCTGAAGCCGTACTCGATCTGGAGTTATCCCAACCTGCCGATCGCCATGCACGGCCAACCTACCGATCTGGACGCACACGTACCACTGATCCTCATGGGCTTGGGAGTCCGGCGAGGTACCTACGACCGGCGCGTCACCACGGTGGACATCGCACCCACGCTCGCACGACTACTCGACCTGACCCCCGCGGAGCCGCTCGACGGGCGGGTGCTCGTGGAAGCGCTGGAAACGAGGAACTGAGGCGCCATGGATCAGCAAAAGCTCACGGCCGACCAGATGCGGCGAATCGAGGAAATCGAAGAGTTCCAGCGCGCCGCCGATCATCTCATGCATTTGGTAAAGGAGCTCGAGTCGAATCGCGCAGGCCAGACCCGCACCATCCAGCAGCTCAGCGAGAAGATCGTCAATGCCTCGTCCCAGATGCGCCAGCGCGCCCTCACCGCGAATATCGGGACCATCGCGGACGTGGCGGGGGCGATGTCGGTTATGGCGGGGCGCGGCGGCGGGATCCACATGAAGATCCGGGCCTTGAGCGACTCCGTGAACAGCCTCTACGTGCAGCTCGAGGCGGCCATGAAGCACGCGATGGCCCCGCCGGAGCCCGGAAAAAAGAAGAGCTAGCCCTGGCTGCCATCCGTTGTGCAGGGCTCGTCAAGCGCTACGCGGACGTCGTGGCGGTCGCAGGACTAGACCTCACCGTCGAAACGCGCGAGTGCTTCGGCCTCCTCGGGCCGAACGGTGCCGGCAAGACGACCACGATCGAGATCCTCGAAGGGCTTACCGCTCCGGACGCGGGTGACGTAGAGGTCCTCGGAATGCGGTGGACGCGCGGCGCGGGCGAGAGTCGCGCGCTGCGGGAACGCCTCGGGATCCAGCTGCAGGACACCCAGCTCGCCGATAAGCTCACGGTCGAGGAGACCGTCCGGCTGTTTCGCAGCTTCTATCGCTCGGCGCATTCGGTCGACGAGGTACTCGCGCTCGTCGAGCTCGAGGAAAAGCGCACCTCCTGGGTCGGGAAGCTGTCGGGCGGGCAGAAACAGCGCTTGGCGGTGGCCTGCGCGCTCGTTTCGCGGCCCGACCTTCTGTTCCTCGATGAGCCGACCACGGGTCTCGACCCCCAGTCGCGGCGCCAGCTTTGGGACGTGATCGGGCGGTTCCGCGCAGCTGGTGGCACGGTCCTGCTCACGACCCATTACATGGAAGAGGCGGAGCGGTTGTGCGACCGCGTAGCCATCATGGATCACGGAAAGATCATCGCCCTGGGCACGCCGCGCTCCCTGATCGCGTCGCTGGGGGCGGAGCACGTCGTGGAGTTCGCGCTCGCGGACGGCTCGGGTCGACCGGGAGCACCGGGGACGGAGGAGCTCGCCGCCCTGCCCGGCGTGCGCGCGGTCCGGCCGGCCGTGGATCGCATCGCGCTCACCGTCGAGGAAGTGCACCGCGCCGTGCCCGCGCTCCTCGCGTTGCTCGAGCGCCGCGGCGCCGAGCTCTCGCTCCTTGCCACGCACCACGCGACACTCGAGGACGTGTTCGTGTCGCTCACGGGAAGGCAGCTTCGGGATGCGTGACCATCCTCTCGTGCAGCTCAGCCTCGCGCGCATGCGCGAGTTTTACCGCGAGCCGGAAGCGATCTTCTGGGTCTTCGGCTTCCCGATCGTGCTCGCGTTCGCACTCGGCATCGCGTTCCGGAACCGGGGTCCCGGCGAGCTGCGGGTGGCCGTGCTCCGTGGGTCGGGCGACAGCGCCGTCGCGGCGACGCTGGGGGGCGCGCCGCGGCTTTCGGCCGTGGTGCTCGACTCGAGCCAGGCCCGACTGCAGCTCCGCACCGGGCGCGTGGCGCTGCTCGTGGTGCCGGGCGACACCGTCGTGTACCGCTATGACTCGACGCGCACTGAGAGCCATCTGGCGCGCCTCGAGGCGGACGAAGCCCTGCAGCGGGCCCGTGGGCGCGTCGATGCCGCCCGCGTGACTGAAGAGCGCGTGACCGAGCCGGGCTCCCGCTACATCGACTTCCTGATTCCCGGTCTGTTGGGGATGAACCTGATGGGGAGCGGGCTGTGGGGGGTCGGCTTCTCGGTCGTCCAGGCCCGGACCAAGAAGCTGCTCAAGCGATTCATGGCAACGCCCATGCGCCGGAGCCACTACCTCCTGTCGTTCATCCTGTCACGGCTGGTGTTCCTCTTCGTCGAAGTCGCGGCGTTGGTCGGGTTCGGCTGGTTGATGTTCCACGTTGGCGTGCGCGGATCGCTCGGCGCCGTCGCGGCAATCACCGTGCTCGGCGCCTTGTCGTTCGCCGGGCTCGGGATGCTGGTGGCCAGTCGCGCCCGCACCATCGAAGCGGTCTCGGGCCTCATGAACCTCGTCATGCTCCCGATGTGGATCCTCTCGGGCACGTTCTTCTCGTACGCCCGATTCCCGGATGCGATGCAGCCGTTCGTGAAGGCGCTCCCGCTCACGGCTCTGAACGACGCGCTCCGCGCCGTCATGATCGACGGGAACAGTCTGGCGCAGCTCGGTGCGCCATTGGGAATCGTGGCCGCGTGGGGGCTCGTGAGCTTCGGAGTCGCGCTGCGGATCTTCCGCTGGCGGTAGTCACGGTGTGACGATCACCACACCCTTCATGCCGAGGGTTTCGTGGAACGCGCAGTGGTAGGCGTAGGTCCCTGCCGTGTTGAACGTGAACTGAAAAGTGCCGCCCGGGCTCCCGCTGCAGGGCGGGTACGGACAGGTCATTGGGGGGGGACCGGGCGGAGCTAGCGCTTGGCTGTTCCAGAGTCCAGAGACGTCGCTCGTCGAGGTGTGCTGCGTCGTTCCCCCGTTGCTCCATTGGACGATGGTCCCGACGCTGACTCTCAGCGTCTCGGGTGTGAAGTGGTACTCGAGCATGTTGACGCTCGCGCCAGGCGGGGGATTGCCGCCACCTCCGCCGGTCGGGCTCGAGCCGCCGCAGCCCGTCGCTAGTATCGCCGCGAACAGTGTCAGACTCCGCCCGCGCACTTTTGCCTTCCTGAGAGTGTCCTTGGTAGTAAGACGTGTGCGGGTCTCCCGCTGGATGGCGGATCCCGGGTTCGATAGTTCTGTCTCCGCTGGCGCTAAGCTAACCCTTCAGCAGCGCTTTGAGCCTGGAGACGAAGCCGCGCGAACGGCGCAGCGCTTCGCGGAACGCCGTGGCAGTCGGGTAGCGCGCCGCCGGATCGCTCGCGAGCGCAGTTCGCAGCACGTCCTCGAGCTCGCGCCGCACGTCGGGCCGCGTGGCGTGGAGCGGCGGAAGATCCTCGGTCGTCTGCCGGGCGAGGATGCTTTCGGGCGTGGCTCCCTCGAACGGCGGCCGGCCGAGTAATGCGAAATACGTCACTGCGGCGAGCGAGTACAGGTCGGCGCGCTGGTCCACGCGCTCACCCAGGAGCTGCTCCGGCGCGGCGAACTGCGGCGTTCCGCTGCGGGAGGCAGCGCCCCCGGACCGGCCGTCCCCGCGCAGCGCCAGTGCCAGCCCGAAGTCCGTGATGCGCAGCCGCCCGTCCGGCTCGATCAGCATGTTCTCGGGCTTCAGATCCCGGTGCACCAACCCGAGCGCGTGCGCGTGCTCGAGGGCCGAGAGTCCCTGGTCGAGGATTCGGACCGCCTGCTCGACCGGAAGGGGCCCGCGTTGTGTCACGAGCTGCGCCAGGCTCGCCCCGGGGACGAGCTCCATCGTGTACCACTGGAGTCCCGCACGGCTCATGATGTCGTAGATGCTCACGATGCTCGGGTGGCGGAGGCGGGCGGCCAGCTGCGCCTCGCGGCGGAATCGCTCCATGACTGCGGGATCCGCGGTGAGCGAGGGGTGCAGCACTTTGATCGCGACGTCGCGCTCGAGCCCCAGGTCGCGCGCGCGATACACGCGGCCGAACCCGCCCGTGCCCAGCTCTTCGAGCAGCTCGTAGTCGTCGCCCAGAGCGCGCCGCAGCCGCCCTTCGAACCCGGCCTCGGCAACCTGGGGCGCCGCCGCTGGCTCTTGAAACACCCCTGCGTCGCTCACGAAATCCTCCAACATTTCCGTCGCCGTGAAGTAGCGGGCACCCGGCGCCGCCTGTAGGGCCCGCAACAACACGCGCTCGAGCGCGGCGGGGACGGCCGGCCGCAGCTGGCGCGGCGGCGCGAGACGAGCCGGGTCGGCCTCTGGCGGCTGGCCGGTGAGGACGTAATACACCAACGCCGCGACCGCAAAGACGTCGCTCGCCGGCTCGCCCACGCCTCCCGCGCGTACTTCCGGCGCCACGAACACCCCGCCGGCGCCACGATCATCGACCGGGACGTTCGGCAGACACCAGCTGGCGTAGCGGAGGTCCGTGATCACGGCGCGGCCGGATAGCTCGAGCATGAGCGTGGTCGGCACGATGCGCCGCAAGATCACACCGCGGGCGTGCGCGTGCTCGGCGGCGCTGAGCAGGTCGCGCACCAGGGCGAGTGCCGTGGGGAGCGGGCGGGGGCCGCGACGCAGCGCGTCCGCGAGGCTCTCTCCGTCAACCCAGTTGGCGGTGCGGTAGGCGAACCGGCCCGAGACCCCGGCGGCGTAGACGTGCCGGATGGTGGGGTGATCCAGAGCGGCGAGCGTTTCGGTTTCGCGCAGGAACCACGCGCGGCCCGGTGCATCCGGCTCGAGATGCACGTGGAGCGCGACGTATCGCTTGAGGAGCCGGTCCCACGCCTGGTACACCACGCGCTCCGGCGTCGCGGCCACCAGGGCCATCCGGAAGGATGGCTCGAGCGCCGTGACGACGTTGTCCAAGGCTCCGGGCGCTGGAGCGACGTTGAGGACGGGAGTGGGGACGGGGGTGCTCATCGAACGGCAAATTTAACGTGTCGGAGGCACCGGAATGACCACCGCCGCCCAGCCACCGGACACCGGCGCGCTGCGATGGAAGCGGGCGTCCCATAGGGCGACCCGAGGCTCGCCGTTGCTCGAATCGATCGTGGCCACGAGAAACCGCGCGAACTGGGCGAGCGCGCTACCCGACGGTGTCGCGACGGCCGCCCGAACGCGAGGATCGTTGAGGCGCCGTGGAGCTGACCAACCGGGACCGGCAACGCTGTCGGCCGATGCGATCAGCGTCTCCCAGCGAAAGGGTCGTCCCACGACCGTGAGCGCGGCCCACTGCGCCTGGGGGCCGAATCGCGCCTTGGCCGCGGCACGGGCCTTCGCCTGCGCCACGGTGCCGGCGGCGGCGCTCGCGCCCGCGTAGAGAGCCAGGATGAGCAAGCCGTACGCCGCCGCCGGCCCGCGGCGCGCGACGCCGAACCAGTGCCGTTCCCAGCCGACGACGGCCACCGCGGTGGCCAAGACCGTAAGAACTTGCACCCACCAGACGACCACGCCGCTACCCCGCCAGAGCACGAGGGCCATCACGGCGGCGCCCGTTGGCAAATAGACGAGCGCGGGCTGCCAGTGCCGCCGCTCACCCCATGCGAGTGTCACGAGCGGTACGATCCAGAAGAGGGGATCGACGATCGCCACCCAGTCTCCATAGTACCAGCGCTCGCTCCACGGGAGAAAAGGGCGGAGGCCGTAAGAGCCCTGCCAGTCGAGGTAGAGGTGGCTCAGGACGGCGGCGGTGACACACGCGACGATCCAGCGCCAGGGCGGCGAGGGCGCGCTGCGCGCGCCGGCTCGGGCCCACCGCCGCGCGATGAAGGTAATGAGGCCGGTGAGCGCGCCGATCTCGAGTGCCGCGCCCACAAGCGAGTGAGTGATTCCACGATGGAAGACCAGGTAAGTCACCCCTTCGCCCGGCGACCAGGAGCTTGGGCGCAAGAGCAGCTCGACGAAATCCGGCGCATTCCCCGCCACCCCGCCGATCCAGCCCGCGGCGGGCAACTCGCGCCCGGCGACGGCGCGCCCCAGTGCCGCGCCGATCAAGGTATGGGCCAGATTGTCCATTCCAGCCTGCAAGTTAGCACTGCTCCGCGTGTGACCCGTGTCACATCGGCGAAACATTCCTGCCGCTTCGGAGTCTTCAGGGAGACCATAAAGGAGGAACTGATGATGACGCGCGCTTACATCTTGCTCCCAGTGGCGGTCGCCGCGTGCGCGTCCGGGGGCTACACCCGCGCCGAAGTCGTGTATGCGGAGCCTGCGCGCTACGAGTACGTGGTGCCTGCTGACCGCGTGGTGGTCGTCACCCGTGAGGTACTGGTGCAGCGAGGCTACGTCGTATACCGAGTTGAGACCCACGGTCCTAATCGCGTCGTTTGGGCCCGTCGCGGCGACGACGAGGTGGTGCGTGTGTTCGTGTCGCCCGAAGGCGAGCGCGTAGCGTTGCGCGGACTCGCCGAAAGTCGCGATCACGGGAAGCACAAAGGCTGGGCTAAGAACGGCCATGCGGATGACGTGATGGCCGATATCGACGGCCGGCTTCGGGAGCACCGAGAGCACTAGCCGCAGCGGCAATCGGCCGGTAGGTTTCGGCCCCACGTCAGGGCCCACGAGAGCATTATGGCCTACCAACCGCTGCCCGACCGCCGTACCACCAATGACCGTCGCCAGTTCGACGACCGTCGTTCCGGCGTCGACCGGCGGTCATCGGGCGATCGGCGGGGCGCTGCGGTCGCCGTCCTCAACGAGCGACGTAGCGGACTGCTCCGTCGGGCCGGCCGCGAGCGGCGCGTGAGACCACGACGCTCGCCCGTGCCGCGTCGGCTGATCCCCGACCGCCGCGCCCGGGGAGTGCCTTCCCGGCCGTAGTCCCTCCAGACGATTCCAAGGAAACCCCAGTGGAAGCGCGTGCCTACGGGATCACGCTGCTCGATGCCGCCACGGGGACGCTGTACGAGGCTCGCGGCGTGCACATCCGGATCGGCCGGGGGCACGAGTGCGAGCTCCGTTTGGCTGGCGCTGCAGAAGGCGTCGTGTCTCGCGTCCACGCCGAGCTGACCGTCGGCCCCTCCGGCGCGCTCACGCTGCACGATGCGGGCTCCACCAACGGCACGTTCGTGAACGACGAGCGCGTTATAGCGCCGATGCCGGTGCGACTGGGTGACCGGATCACTCTCGGCCGCGGCGGACCGGTGTTGGTCGTGGAGGGTTTGGGTACGTCCCCAAGGATGCCCGTGGCGCGCGGCACGGTCGCGGGAACCAAAACACGTCGCGGCCTCTGGTGGCTCGCGGCGCTCGTGATCGTTCTCTTGGGATTGCTTTGGCTGAAGCTTGGAAGACCTTAGTCGCAGGCGTTTGCGCGCGAGCCTCAGGTAGGCGCTCCCTCCTTCCCGCCCCTGGTCCGGGCGGCGACGTCGCGGATCACCCGCTCGAGCTCCGCGAAGTCGAACGGTTTGGTCACCGTGGGCACCCCTGACTCTCGGAGTAGCGCGGCGGTCTCGGGCGCGAACGTGTCGCCGGTCGAGAAGACCACGCGCGCCGCGAGGCTCGGCCGGTCCCGTCGCAGGCGATCGAGGAATTCCCGGCCGCTCATACCCGGCATCCGGACGTCGGAGATGATCACGTCGAAGGTCCGCTCGCGCAGCGCGAGCAGCGCCGCCGCACCGTCCGACACGCCTTCGCCGCGGATCCCCCGGCGCTGCAGGAATCGGAGCAGGGCATCCCGGAGCGCTTCTTCGTCGTCCACGATGAGCACCGTGAGCTCGGCCGTGCGGGAGCCGGGAGCTTGCGCGGGAGGAGGGGGCTTGGGCTCCATCGCGGGGCGGGTCTCCGGACGGGGATCGCGCGGCAGGACGATGCTGAAACGGGCCCCATGCCCGAGCTCCGACTCCACCCCGATTCGCCCGCCGTGCTCCTGCGCGATGCCATAACAGATGGAGAGACCGAGCCCAGTCCCGACGCCTTCTGGCTTCGTGGTGAAGAACGGGTCGAAGATCCGGTCGCGGATCTCGGGGGGAATCCCGGGACCCGAATCGGCGATCTCGAGCCGGGCATCCCGCTCGTCCGCGCGCGTCCGTACGGTGACGGTGCGCGTCCCTTCGACCGTGACCAGCGCCTGCTCCGCATTGATCAGCAGATTCAAGAGCATCTGCTGGAGCTCCGACGTGTCGGCCCAGATTTTGGGATCGCCGGGATCCAGATCGAGTGAGACGGCGATGTTCAGCGTCGAGAGGTGATAAGAGCGGAGCGCGAAGGTGCGTCGGACGATGTCGTTCAGGTCGACGAAGGCGCGCTGCTTCCCCCCGGCGCGGGCGAACGCCAGCAGGTTCGAGGTGATGCGTCCGATCCGCGTCGCCTCGTCATAAATCATCCGCAGCATTTCACCTTGATCCGGCTTCAGCTCTTCCAGGAGCAGGGTTTGGGCGAAGCCCGAGATGATTGCCGCCGGGTTGTTGATCTCGTGCGCCACGCCGCTGACGAGCTGGCCCATGGCGGCGAGCTTTTCGGCCTGCTGGAATTGCGACTCGCTGCGGCGCTGGTCCGTGATGTCACGCACGAGGACGAGCACCCGGGTGATGCCGCTGCTTTCGCGAATCGGAGCGTAATGAGCCGCCGCGACCCCTTGACTCCCATCGGCGCGCATGAACGGGACGTCCAGGCGTTGGACGTCGCCGTGGAACGCGGCGGCGAGCTTGTCACGAACCGCTGCCGCCGCGCCCGGCGCGAGGAAGTCGAACAGGCTGCGGTGCTCGGCCGGGCCGACGAGGGCGCCGATCGTGCGGGTCGGCCCGTTCGCTTCGAGGATGCGGCCGTCGCGATCGACCACGACGATCGCGTCCGGCACGGAATCCATCAGTAGGCGCATATTGCGCTCCGCCGCCGCGGTGGCGGCGAGCGAATCCATCAACGAGCGGGTCTGGGCCGCGACCTCTTCTTCCAACAGCTGCGTATACCGCCAATCGGCGCGGAGTGAATACGTGAACCGCCAGGCAATGGCAATCACGGCCAGCGCGATCAGGAGGGCGGACCCCCAGTCGGCCTCGGGCGACACTGCTCGGGACACTGCGACGGCCGCGATGCCCGCGAGCCCGATGACGACGGCGGAAACCCGCGCGACATGGCCGGAGACGGCCGGGGATGAGACCCCGGCGTCGCCGGTTGAGGAGTGTGCCGGCGCCAGGGCTGCCGCGGCGGCGAGCAGGAGCAATCCCGCCTCCCACCCGAGGTCGACCGGTCCACCGGCGTGGAAGGTCCCTCGCAGGGCCGCCATGGCGTACACCGCGTTGGTCACACATAGCACGGCGAGGGCGAACGCGACGCCCACGGTCCCCGCCTGCACGCGGGTGTGGCGCAGCACCTCGACCAGGATCGCCCACAGCACCGCGATCCCGCCGATCGACCACGCGATACTGGTGACGAGGGGCGCGATGCGGCTGCCGGTTTCGAAAAACGGCTTGAGGAGGAACTCGTATGCGAGCGCGCCGGCGGTGAGCGTGACGAGCACGGTGTCGATCAGCATGCCGACATCGAAGCGCCGCCGCGGCTCCGCCCCCACGAGCGTCGTCACCGCGACGAGGAAACAGATGTAGACGCTCAAGTAGCCGACGTCCGCGAGCGACGGGTAGGGCGGGCGTACGCGGGCCACGAGCTCGTAGTAGTCCCAGATCAGCTGGCCCGTGAGAAACAGCCCGCAGCCCGCCGCCATCCAGCGCCAGGCGCGTCCCTGATCGGGCGCCGGATGGCGACTGGCCGCGACGACGCAGCACAGGCCGGCGTAGAGTGTCGCCCAGGTCCCGGAGGCGTGGGCTACCGCCGTCCGCACCGCACGGTCGGCGGGCGACAGGAGATACGCCAGAACCATCGCCACGAACGACCCAGCGGCGATCGACACCAGCGCACGCGTCTGCCGGTCGAGGGGTGGCAAGAGCGACCTTCGCGCTAACCTAACGGCGCGCGCCGCATGTAGCGAGTGTGCGTTATGTTTCGCGCCCGATGGATCGACTCGGATGGACCACCGCGCCGCGCGAGTCCCTCGCGCAATGGAGCGATCTCGAGCGCTTCGCCTCCGCCGCGCGGCGGGAGGGGCTGACGCGCACACTGGTGTGCGGCATGGGCGGGTCGAGCCTCGCACCTCAAGTTCTCGCGTCGAGCTTCGCGAGTCCGGCGCTGTCCGTGCTCGACTCCACCGACCCGAGCGCCGTCCTCGCGGTGGCGCGCGCGCCCGAGCTCGACCGGACGCTCTTCATCGTGTGCAGCAAGTCGGGCACCACGGTCGAGACGCTCGCCTTTTACCGTTTTCTCGCTGCCCGCGCCGACGCCAGTCGATTCGTGGCAATCACCGATCCTGGAACGCCGCTCGAGGTCCTCGCGCGTGAGCGGGGTTTCCGCGCGGTATTCCCGCATCCTGTCGACGTCGGAGGGCGCTACGCCGCCCTCACCGTGGTGGGCATGCTGCCCGCCGCGCTGATCGGCGTGGACGGACGGGAGCTCCTCGCGCGCGCGCTGGCTGTGAGCACGGACGCCGCGCGTGCCCGGGGCACGCGGCTCGCGTCGGCGGCGCGTGCAGGACGGGACAAGCTCGTCCTCCGCCCGCCTCCCTCTCTCGCCCGCCTCGCGGACTGGATCGAGCAGCTCGTGGCCGAGAGCACGGGAAAGGAAGGGCGGGGTGTGGTGCCCGTGGTCGATGACCCGCGGCCCACGCCCGGCTCGGACTGCGAGATCGTGACGGACTTCGAGGGCGATCCGCTCGACATCGGCGCGGAGTTCCTCGCGTGGGAACTCGCGACGGCCGAGCTCTGCCGGCAGCTGGGTGTCAATGCATTCGATCAGCCCGACGTCGAGGAAGCCAAGGCGCTCGCCCGAGCGGAGCTCGCGCCCACGCCCGGCTCGGAACCGCCGCCCGCGACCCTTACCCCGGTCGAGCTACGTCGGGCCGCCCGCGCGGGCGACTACTTCGCGATCCTCGCCTACCTCCCGCCCACTCCCGACAACGCGGCCCGACTCCGAACCGTGCGTGCCAGCTGGGCGGGCGCGCTCGGATGCGCGACCACGCTCGGCTTCGGCCCGCGCTACCTCCACTCCACCGGTCAGCTGCACAAGGGCGGCCCGAACACGGGATTGTTCCTCGTGGTGACAGCGGACCCGGCGGAGGACGTCGCGATTCCCGAGATGGGAACGTCGTTCGGCCGGTTGGAGGCCGCCCAGGCCCGGGGCGACATCCGGGCTCTGCTTGGCAGGGGGCGGCGGGTGGCGCACGTTCACCTGCGGCGGGCCGAGGATGTGAGCGGTCTAGCGGCGCGGTAGGATTGCCTGCCGGGGCGCGGGCAGGGGCTCGTGGGGACGAACGCTCTCCCAAATCTCGCGGTTTAGTTCCTCCTCGTCCGCCCGGTCGGCTTCCGCGAAGTCGGACTCCGGGATCTTCGAACGGAATGCCTGGGGATTCATCTCGTCGAGGGGCCACGTATTCGGGACATGCGTGAACGGGGCCGGGTCGGCACGTGTCGAAAACGCGTTCCAAAGAGGCGTCGCACCGGCATCGTATTGACTAAGCGGCGGAAGCCCCAGGATTATCCCGACCGAGCGCACCACCGAGCTAGTTGAATAAAACGTGCTGTCCACCACCCCGCGACGGGCGTACGGCGATGCGACGAGCAGCACGGAACGGTGAGCGTCCACGTGATCGGGCCCGAACTGTGCATCGTCCTCCAAAGCGAACACGACGAGCGACGCCCACGCTGGTGACTGCGACAAACGTTCCAAGACCTGCCCGAGGGCGAGGTCGTTATCGGCCACCATCGCCCGGGGTGTCGGTTTACCGGCGCGTCGGCCGTAAGCGTGGTCACGCGGTAGCAACATGATGACCAGGTCGGGGAATCGGGCCTGGTCATCCCAGCTCGCGACAGAGTCGCCGAACACCCGGGCGCGGGTGGTATCCGCGACGTCGAGCACGAAGCCAGGGTAGTTGCTGACTGTGATGGCTTTCAATCCTGTGAGGTTCGCGTAAGCGTGGCGCAACGCCGTCGAGTCCTCCGGATAGACCATCTCACCGAAATTCACGACCCACAGGCCCTTCGCGAGCGCTGCATCCCATAGATAAGCACCGAGGGGGTTCGCGAGATCCTCGCCGCTCCTCAAGTCCCATGGTCGCTGGTGGGAGGAGACTTGAGGCCAGGTCTTCTCGTTATAGTCGCCCGCAAAGGCTCGATCGGTCCATTCATGGCCGTCCGCCGACACCACGCCGTCTACGTAGAAGTTGTCGAGCAGCACCCACCGCCGTGCGATGGCATGCGCATTGGGCGTGACGGAGTCGTTGAAGATCGCGAGCCGCCGATCGCCGTTCCCTTGTTCCAAATCGCCCATCACCTGATCATAGGTGCGGTTCTCACGAATAATGTAGACGACGTGCTTTAACGCTGAGGGAAAGACAGACGGTCGGACAGCTGCACGGATTCGTGGGTTGGAATACGGGCTCAAGGCGTACGTCTGACCAGTGTAGCGAGCCAACGTCATGGAGTCGGGAACGGGCACGATCGAGACCGAACCGGTGAGCAATTTGGCGATGAAGGTCCCGTCGGCATTTGCGCTGGAGCCGTTGCCATTGCCGTTGGCCACGAAGACCGTGCGCCCGTCCGCCGAGGCCGCGACGGCCGTGGGATACCAGCCCACTGGGATGAGCCCAGCCACATGCATCTCCCGCGCGCCGATCCGGACCACGGCGACGGCGTTGTTGCCCGCCATGGCCACATAGAGCGTGCGCCCATCGGGGGAGAGAGCGAGCGCGTTGGGGTCGCTCCCGACCGGGGCGTGCCGCGCGAGCGCGACGGTGAGCTGCTCGCGCACCTCTCCGGTCGCGAGATCGACGCGCGCCACGCCGTTCGCGCCGGCCAACGCCGCGAACAGGTCCGAGCCGGCGAGGGCGAGCGCCGATGGATGCGGGCCCACGAAGAGAGACAGCCGGACCGCGGGACGGTCGGACAGATCGATCACGGAAACCGTCGAGTCGCCCCAGTTACTCACGTACAGATGCGCCGAGTCGACCACGGCGGTGTAGGGGCGGTGCCCGACGGCCACCGCGCCGCGGTGCTCGAGCGACGCCGCGTCGACGAAATAGACCGAGTCACTGAGATTCCCGAGGACGGCCACCCAGCCGAGGCGCGGCAGGAGTGCAATGCCCGCGGGAAACACCTCGGCCCCGGAGTCTGCCAGCGCGACGCTGTCGACCGTCCAGGTGGCGCCGCCCTGCCAGGTGAACCGGTACAAGCGGTTGGTCGAGCCGCCGCTCGCCCAGACCGTGTCGCGCCAGTCGCGGCCCGCGCGCACCAGGCCGAGCCACGCGGAAGGCAGCGGTGCTCGCCAGACAACCTGCGCGCGTACAGGATCGATGCGCATGAGGCCGTTCTCACCGTAGCCGTTGTTGGTCACCATCACTGAGCCGTCCGAGAGAGTCACGAGGCCGAGAGGCAGAGTCCCCACCGGCACGGCCTTTCCCGCCGGGCGGATCCTCCATCCCGAGGGCAACAACGTGGCGCCGTCGCGCAGGGGACCGGGCACGAGGCGCGTGGCGAGCACTGCGAGACCGGCGAGCGCCGGCAGGGCGAAGAACGATCGAGCGCGCATGCCGCAAAATATCCGGCTCGCGACAACGGCGTCATCCCCTTAGCCTTCAGGCGCCCATGACTGGTCTCATTTTTCACCTCATCCCCCACACCCATTGGGACCGCGAGTGGTATCTGCCACGAGCCGCATTCCAGGCGCGGCTCGTGGCGGCCGTGGACGAGCTGATCGAGCGGCTCCAGGGCGATTCGGCGTATCGCAGTTTTCTCCTCGACGGGCAGACGGTCCTCGTCGAGGATTACCTGCGCGCGCGCCCCGAGCGGGAAACGGATGTGCGGGCGCTCGTAAAGACCGGTCGCCTGCAGGTGGGCCCCTGGTACGTGCTCCCCGACGAGCAGATCCCTTCCGGCGAAGGATTGATCCGTAACCTCCTGCTCGGCGCGGCGGACTCAGAGCGTCTGGGCGGGCGCCTCGACGTGCTCTATTCTCCCGACGCCTTCGGTCATCCGGCCGTGGCGCCGACGCTGGCGCGCGAGTTCGGAATTCGGTACGGCGTGGTCTGGCGCGGGTTGGGAGGCGAGGTGGGACAGGAGCGCGACCTGTACCGCTGGACCGGCCCGGACAAGAAAGAGATCGTCCTATGGCATCTCCCTCCGGCGGGCTACGAGATCGGGGCGGCGCTGCCCGCCGACGGTGAGCGCCTGTTCACGGCCTGGGCGCCGGTGCGCCGGGCGCTCGTCCAACGGGCCGCCGGGAAGCACATCCCGGTGTTCATCGGCGCCGACCATCATGCGCCCCACCCCGACGTCCCACGCCTGCGCGACCTGCTCGCGGAGCTCGATCCCCAAAGCGCGTTCCGCGTTTCGCGCCTCGACGAGTTCTTCCAGGCCGCGGCGGAGGGTGCGAAACCGGCGCCGGTCGCCGGGGAGCTGCGTTGGTCCTATCGCTATGCCTGGACGCTCCAGGGTGTGCACGGCACGCGGGCGCCGCTCAAGCGACGCTACAGCGCGGCCGAGCTCACGCTCGCCCGCGTGGCGGAGCCGCTGGCCGCGCTGGCGCGCCGCTGGGGCGGCCGCGACCGCCGGCCTGTGCTCGAACTCGCCTGGCGGGCCCTGGTACGTTGCCAGTTTCACGACGCGATCGCCGGTTGCACGAGCGATGTCGTCGCGCAAGCCGTCGACGAGCGTCTCGCCGGCGTCGAGGCGGTCGGGACGGAGCTGGTCCGCGGCAGCGTGCACGACCTGGTGCGTCACGATCCAGACATCGCCCGCGAGCGCGCGGCGGCGGCCGCGCCGACGTTGGTGGTCTGGAACGCGGCGGCGCGCCCGCGCCGTGGCGTGATGCTCGCCGACATCACGCTGTTTCGGCGCGACGTCCCGGTCGGTCCCCCTACGCCTGGGCACCGGACGCCGCGGGAGGGCGAAGGATACCGTCCCTTCCAACTTTTGTCTGCCGACGGCCGCGCGGTGGCCGTGCAGGTGCTCGACCGCCGCATCGGCGCGGAGCGACTCGACGCTCCGCGCCATTACCCCGATCACGACGAGGTCGACCAGGTGCGGATCGCGTTCCGCGCCCCGACGGTGCCGGGGCTCGGCCTGACGCGCCTGGGACTCGCGCCGCCCGGCGACCGCACGGAGCCGTCCGGTGAGGGCGCGGTGGTACGAGGGCGATCGCTCGTCAATCACTGGATCGATGTCGCGCTCGAATCGACTGGAGCGTTGGCGCTCCGTGACCGGCGCAGCGGGCAGCGATTTGCGGATCTGCTCCGGATCGAAGACTGTGGTGATGCAGGCGACGCCTACACGTACTGCCCGCCGGCGGGCGAGCGGCTCGTCAAGGCTGGTGGTCCGATCAAGGTCCGGCGGATCGCCGCCGGTCCGCTTGTCGCCGCCCTCGAAGCCCGTTTCGACATCGGACGGCGCGTGGGCGTGCGGCTGATCGTCATGGTGCACGCGGATAGTCCAGTGGTGCGCTGCATCTTCGATGTCGAGAATCGATCAGGCTGGCACCGCCTGCGCGCACGTGTCCCGACGGGGCTCGCCGGCGCGTCCGCCGTCGCGGGGATCGCGTTCGGGGCCGTCGTCCGGGCGCCGGTGGTCGCCGATCCGACGGAGTATCCCCTCGAGACGCCTGTGCGCACGGCCCCCGCGCAGCGGTTCGTCGCCGCGGCGAGTGGGGCCCGTGGGCTGGCGGTCTTGGCGCCGGGCTTCTTCGAGTACGAGTGGACTCCTCGCGGGGACCTGGTCCTGACCCTGCTGCGCGCCGTGGGTGAGCTGTCGCGCGGCGACTTGCCCACGCGCCCGGGCCACGCCGCCTGGCCCACGCACACGCCTCTGGCGCAGAGCCCGGGCGTCAGTCGCATCGAGCTCGCGCTCGCGCCCGTGTCCCGAACGGAGGTCGAGCGTGGCGACGTGCTGCTTGGGCTGTGGGAGGACACCTTCCTCCCACTCCGCGGATTCTGGCTGCGCGATGCCGTGGACCTCACCGTGGCGCCCGTGGACATCACCCTCGAGGGATCTGGGCTCGTCCTCTCGGCGGTCAAGCCCGCGCAGCAGGGGTCGCCCCTGGTGCTGCGGTGTTACAACACGACGGACCGTAAGGCGGCAGGCGCATGGCGATTCGGCGAGGGGGTCAAGAGTGCCCACCGCGTGCGAGCGGACGAGCACGAGTCGGTGGCACTGGTGCTCGAGGGGCGAGGCAAAACAGTGCGATTCGTCGCCGAACCGCATGAGATCGTCACGATCCTGGTGACTTGAACATGGACGAACATCGCATCACGACGCGGAGAAGCGCGCGGTACTACACGCTCGGTCTGGTGGGGTCGTCCACCCGGGAAGTCTGGTTTGTGTGTCACGGCTACGGGCAGCTAGCCGGCCGCTTCCTCGAGAAGCTGCGCGTGCTGGACGACGGGCACCGCCTGCTCGTCGCGCCCGAAGGGTTGTCGCGGTTCTACCTGACCGAAAGCCCCGCCGAGCGGCGGGTCGGTGCGTGCTGGATGACGCGCGAGGACCGGCTGGCCGAGATCGACGACTACGTGCAGTATCTCGACGCGGTCTATGCCGCGGTGTTCGCCGACCTGGATCGCACGGGCGTGACCGTGCACGCTATGGGGTATTCGCAAGGCGCGGCAACCGTCAGCCGGTGGGCGGGCATGGGGACGGCTCGCGTCGATCGAGTCGTCCTCTGGGGTGGCGAGCTGCCGCCCGATCTCGATCTGTCGAAGGAACCAGCGGCCGGGCGGCTGCGGGCCAGTCGACTCACCTTCGTGTACGGCCGTTCGGACGAGTTCATCACACCGAAGGTGGTCGAGACCACGAAGCAGCGGCTGCGGGAGCATGGCATTCCCTACCGGGAGGTCCCGTTCGACGGTGGTCACGAAATGGACGCCGCGGTGCTGACGGACCTGGCCGCCTCATGACGTCGCGCCTCCAATCCCTCGACGCGTTTCGTGGGCTCACCATCGCCGGGATGCTTCTCGTGAACGATCCCGGCAGCTGGTCGTACGTCTATCCGCCGCTCGACCATGCCGAGTGGAACGGCTGGACGCCGACCGACCTCATCTTCCCGTTTTTCTTGTTCATCGTCGGCATCTCGCTCACGCTCTCGTTCTCGCGCCGCATCGAGCATGGCGCCGCGCCTCGGGAACTCCTCCGCAAAGTAGCCAGTCGAGCCGCCATCATCTTCGTCCTCGGCCTGCTGCTGAACGGCTTTCCCCATTACGACCTGTCGACGATGCGAATCCTGGGTGTGCTGCAACGGATCGCGCTCGTGTATCTCGCCACCGGTATCCTGTACCTGACCACCAGCGAGCGCGCGCAGCGGTGGATCACCGTTGGGCTCCTCGTCGGCTACTGGGCGGTGATGACCCTTGTCCCGGTGCCGGGGTTCGGCGCGGGCATCCTCGAGCGGCACGGCAACCTGGCCCAATACGTCGACCAGGTAGTGCTCGGGGCGCACCGCTGGAAGGCAGACTGGGACCCCGAGGGGATCATGAGCACGTTCCCCGCGGTGGCGACCTGCTTGCTCGGCGTTATGGCGGGGCGCTGGCTGCGGGCCGACAGGCCCGAGGTCGAGAAAGCTCTCGGCATGTACGTCTGGGGAGTTCTCGCCATGCTCGCGGGGGTCGCCTGGAGCATCTGGTTCCCGATCAACAAGAACCTCTGGTCGAGCACGTATGTGCTCTTCACGGCCGGGTTCGCCCTGGTTCTGCTCGCCACGATCTACTACGTGATCGACATCCGGGGGCGCGACCGCTGGGCGTGGCCCTGGTACGTATTCGGCACGAACTCTATTCTCGCGTTCGTCGCTTCCGGCCTGTTCGCGCGGATCCTCCTACTGTCGAAGGTGGCAGAGCCAGACGGGTCGATCGTCTCCCTCTACACGTGGATCTACGAGCGCGGCTTTGCCAGCTGGGCGGGACCGGTGAACGGATCGCTGGCCTTCGCGGTCGCGTACGTAGCGCTGTTCCTCGGCGTGATGGCCGTGCTGTATGAGAAAAGGTGGTTCGTCCGAATCTAGCGGCGCTGACTACCCCACCGGGTCGTACGTGGCCGTTGGATTGAGGGCGTCCTGCAGCGCATCTCCGAGCAACGTGCAGGCAACCACCACCAGGACGAGGGCGATCCCGGGCGCCGTCGCCACCCAGGGCGCATTGACGAGGGTATCCCGTCCTGACGCGATCATGTTGCCCCACGACGGCATAGGGGGCTGGACACCCAGGCCGAGGAACGAAAGGCCCGCCTCGAGCATGATCGCTTGCCCTAGTCCCAGGGCCGCGGCCACGATGACCGGCGTCAGCGCGTTGGGCACGACATGACGCGCGAGCACGCGGCGCTGGGACAGGCCCAGTGCAACCGCTCCCTCGACGAATGGACGGGTCGCGAGCGAGCGCACCTCCCCCTGAACCAGACGCGCGACCGACATCCAGCCCGTGAGTCCGAGCACCAGGATGACGAGGCCGGCGCTGGGTCGCGCAAGGGCGGCCAGCAGAAGCACGAGTACCACGCGCGGGAGAGCCATCGTGAAATCCGTGATACCGAGCAGCACGACCCGCGGTGTGCCTGGCCAGTAGCCCGCCGCGGCGCCGACGAGCAGCCCGATCGCGACCGAGAGCATCACCGCGACGACGCCGACCAGGAGCGACACGCGAGCACCGTACACCAGGCGCGTCCATACGTCACGCCCGAAGCGGTCGGTCCCGAGCGGGTGAAACCTGCCGGCGCGGTCGGTGGAGAGCGGTGGTTGAAACCGCGTCGCGACTACATCATGCTGAACGGCCGGGGCTCCCGTCGAGATGAGCGGCGCGGCAGCCCCGGCCCCGCAGACGAGGACGAGTATGACGACGCCGAAGAGCGCTCGGCGATCGCGCCGCAGCCGGCTCACGTCTCGCGCCTCTTGTGCCTCACCCGCGGGTCGATCCAGGCGGCACAAAGATCGGCGAGTAGGTTTCCGGTGACCACCAACACGCCCGTCACGACGGTCGCCGCCATCACCACGGGATAGTCGCGCGCCTGCACCGCTTCGACCAGCCGACGTCCGACGCCGGGCCACGCGAACACCGCCTCCACGAACACGGCGCCCGAAAACAGCGCGGGGAGGGACATGCCGAGCAGAATGATCACGGGGACCATGGCATTCCGGGCGACGTGCCGTCGCGTGACTTGGAAGGGCGTGAGCCCCTTCGCCTCGGCCGTCGTCACGAATGGTTGGCCCAGCACGTCGCGCATCGCGCCGCGGACGAAGCGCGCCGCCCCACCGACGCCGATCAATGTGAGTGTCGCGAGCGGGAGCGCCAAATGACGCAAACGGTCGGCTGCGCGGTCCCAGCCCGTGAGCGTATCGATGTCGAGTCCAACAGCGCCGAATGCCGGGAGCCAGTGCGCCCAGTAGGTAAAGACCATCACGAGCATGAGCCCGAGCCAGTACCCCGGCATCGCGAACAAGGTGACCGTTGCCACCGAGAGCACGGTGTCCACGCGCGAGTCCGCGCGCGCCTGCCAGGCCCCGATCAGAAAGCCCAGCCCGTAACTCGCGATCAGCGACAGGCCCACGAGCACGAGTGTGGCGGGCAGCGCGTCGCCGAGCACCGCCCGCACTGGTCGACCGGTAGCGATGCTCCGGCCCCACTCACCATGCAGGAGTTGATTGACCCAGGCGGCGAACTGCACCGGCAGGGAGCGGTCGAGACCGAGCGCGTGTCGCTGCGCCGCGAGCTGCGCGGGCGTCGCCGTGGGGCCGAGGAGCCGCTCCACGGGATCCCCCGGCGCGAGCTGCACCAGCAGGAACGTGAGTGCCAGCACACCGGCGACCACGGCCGCGCCCGCGAGCGCCCGCCGTCCGAGCTGCGCGAGCATGCACCGAATCTCGCGCGCGCTTCCGGGCCCCGCTAGAATCCGGACGTGCGACCATGGACGTTGGGCCTGGTGATGGGAGGAGCGCTGATCGCGTCGTGTGCGCCCGGGGGGGCCGCAGCCCGTCGCGCAGGTACCGTCGTGTACGCGTCGGGGGCGGACCTTCAGAGCGTGAACCCGCTGCTCACCGTGCATCCGTTCGCCAAGCAGGTGGAGCGCTACGTGCTCCTCACCACGCTGGTGCGATACGACTCGGCGCTTGGCGTGCAGCCGTATCTGGCACGTACGTGGACATGGTCCGAAGACCGGAAGACATTGGTATTCCGCCTGCAGCCGGGCGCGCAGTGGGACGATGGCGTCCCCACGACCGCGCGGGACGTCGCGTGGACGCTCTCCGCGGCCCGCGACCCCGCGACCGGTTACCCCCGGCTGAGCGATTTTGGCGACGTGGCATTCGTGAACGACCCGAACGACACGACCGTCGTGGTACGCTTCGCCCACAGCCAACCGACCGTGCCGGACGTGCTCACCGATCTCGCCATCCTCCCCGCGCATCTTCTCGACTCCGTGCCGCGGCCCGAGTTGCGACGCGCGGCGTGGAACGAGCACCCGGTGGGGAACGGGCCGTTTCGCTTCGTCGCCCACGAGCCGAGCCGTCGCTGGGTGTTCGCCGCGAATCGCGACTTCCCGGCGGCGCTCGGCGGCCCGCCAACGCTGGACCGCTTTGTCATCGTCGTGGTGGACGAACCGACCACCAAGCTCGCGGCCCTCGCGTCCGGGGAAGTCGACTTCGCCGGCATTCAGCCCGCGCACGCAGCGTTCGTGCGCAAGAACCCCGCACTGGCAGTGGTCGATTATCCGCTGCTGTTGCCGTACGGGATCGTGTTCAATACGCGCGTCCCGCCGTTCGACGACGCCCGGGTCCGCCTCGCTGCCGCGCTCGCGGTCGACCGCCGCGAGATCGTCGAGGGCTATCTCTATGGTTTCGGGGCCGCCGCCCACGGTCCGGTCCCGCCCGGGGTCCCGGGGTACGTGACCACGCCCGCGTTCCCCGTGAATCCCGACTCGGCACGGCGACTGCTCGGTGGCCGCCGGATCGCGTTCGAGCTCCTCACGGTGGGCAGCGGCGAAGCGGCGCTCGAGCAGATGATCCAGGCGCGCCTCGCCGCCGTCGGCTTCGACGTCACCATTCGCCAGCTCGAGCTCACCGCGTTTCTCGCTCGCGTCAGCGCAGGCCGGCACGACTTCGAGGCCGCGGTGCTCGGAATACCAGGAGACTTAGGGCTAGGATATCTCGCGAACCTGGCCGACCTGACGGGGTCGCGGGTACCGGCCGACCCGGGCCGCGCGCAACGCTGGTTCCGGGATTCGCTCCCGGTGGCATTTCTCTACCACGCGCGGGGCGTGCAGGGGATGAATCGGCGCGTCAGCGGGGTGCGGATGGATCTGCGGGGAGAGCTGCCGACCATCACCCGCTGGGAGACCGCCCCTCCCCCGTGAGACGGCGCGACCTCCCGACCGAATTTCACGCCGAAGCGCCGGTGCGGCTCGACTTCGCGGGCGGCTGGACAGATGTTCCGCCGTTCTCCGCGAGAGAGGGCGGGCTTGTGGTCAATGCCGCGATCGCGTTGCACGCGCGGGTGGATGTAAAGCTCGGAGGGGCGCGCATTCGGCTCGTGGCGCTGGACCTGGGTCAGGAGCTCGAATGCGCGAGCGCCGGGGGGCTGGTGCTGGACGGCCACCTGGACCTGCTCAAAGCGGCGCTCCGCATGTTTCCCGTGCAGGCCGCGTGCACGCTCACGACGCATTCGGCAGCGCCGCCCGGTTCCGGGCTCGGGAGCTCCGGTGCGCTGGACGTCGCGCTCGTAGCTGCGCTCACGCGGGCCCGCGGCGAGCGGCCTTCGGAACGTGAGATCGCGGAACAGGCGTGGTACCTCGAGGCAGTGGAGGCAAAGATCCCCGGTGGGAAGCAGGATCAGTTTGCGGCAGCGCTCGGCGGCTTTCAACGACTCACGTTCCGCGATCCGGACATCGGCGTTGAGCCGATCACGCTCGACCCGGCATTCGCCGCCGCGCTCGAGCGGCAGACGCTGTTGTGCTACACGGGCACGTCGCGCGTGTCGGGAACCACCATCGCCCGCGTGATGGCTGCCTACGAGCGGGGAGACTCCAGGGTCACCGGGGCGCTGCGCGCGCTCAAGGACGTGGCCGCGGCGATGGCGGAGGCGCTGCGCGGGGCCGACCTCGCACGCGTGGCGGCGCTCTTGTCCGACAACTGGTACCACCAGCAGGCGCTCGATCCCGATATGAGCACGCCGGAGATGGGCCGCCTCGAGCGGGCGGTACGAGCGGCTGGGGCAATCGGTGGCAAGGCGGCCGGCGCGGGTGCCGGTGGCTCGATGTTTTTCGTCATGACGAACGATTCGGCCCAGGGCGCGGCGGCGGCCCGCGCGGCTGGTGCCGAAGTGCTCACGGTGCGGTGGGCATCGGAAGGAGTGCGCGCGTGGTGACGGCGGAGGAGATCGTCGCGCGCCGGGAGGAAATCGCACGGTCACCCGACCTTTCCGCGCTGTACGCGCACCTTCGCGAGCGCGCCGCCCCCCTGCTCGCGCGCCTGCCGCCACTGCCGGACGTGAAGGCCCTCCTCTCGAGTGATGGAGGCTTCTGCCCCGACGACGGTGCGGTGCTGACGTTCGATCCGTGGAGTCCGATGGAGCACCGCTGCCCGCGCTGCGGTAAGGTCGTGACCGGCGAGCGTCACGATCGCAATTGGGCGCGGTCCCAGCACCTCTGGCTAGTCGAGCGGGCCGCCCATCTCGCGACGCTGGCGGCTCTCGGAGAGGACGCCCCGGCCGCCCGTCGCGCTGCGGAGATCCTGCGCGGCTACGCCGCGCGGTACTGGCGGTATCCGAACCGGGATAACGTGCTGGGACCGAGCCGGCTGTTCTTCTCGACGTATCTCGAGTCCATCTGGATCGAGCACTACCTCTCGGCCGCCGTCCTGCTGCGTGCCGCCGGCCAGTTGGATGACGACACCGCGCGGGGCGTGACACAAGTGGCGGATGAGGCGGCGAACTTGATCGGCGATTTCGACGAGGGGTTCTCGAATCGCCAGACGTGGAACAACGCGGCGCTCGCGGGCGTGGCGACGTGGTTCGAGGATGAGGACCTCGCCAAGCGCGCGATTGAGGGCCCGACGGGATTGCTCGAGCACTTGCTCCGCGGCTTCGGACGGGACGGCATGTGGTACGAGGGGGAGAACTATCATCTCTTCGCGCTGCGGGCCCTCCTCACGGGGGCCGCCTGGGCCCGCCACGCCGGCGTGGACGTTTTCGCGGAGCCGCAGCTCGCCGCGCGGGTCCGGGCGGCCTTGCTCGCCCCCGCGCTCACCGCCCTCCCCGATTTCACGTTCCCCGCACGGAAGGATTCGCGCTTCGGGGCCTCCCTGGCCCAACCCGCATACGTGGAGCTGTGGGAGGTGGGGTTAGGGGGGTTGATGAGAGGGGAGAGGGAAGAGGGGAGACACCTGCTCGAGAGCTGGCTAGCGACGCTCTATGGCAGTGCCACGATGACGCCCGAGGTGTCCGAGTCGTACCTGCACGACGCGCCGATGGAACCGCCCCCTGCTCCCCGCTCCCCGTCCCGCCGGGCGCTCTCTTTTTGGAGCCTGCTCCACATGTCCCCCGAGCTTCCCGCCGATGCACCCGCCTGGTCGCCCGGCAGCGTGTTGCTCGATTCGCACGGCCTTGCCGTCCTCCGAGCGGGCGGCCGCTACGTAAGCCTCGAGTGCGGGCGCTACGGCGGCGGGCATGGACACCCCGATCGCCTCCACCTCACCCTGCACGCGGGCGGCACGCACTGGCTCGCGGACCTCGGAACAGGAGGCTATACCTCGCGCGACCTGTTCTGGTACCGCTCGACCTTGGCGCACAACGCCCCGCGGCTGGACCGTGCGTCACAGCCCGAAGGAGATGCGATGTGCGACGCGTTCGACTCGGCGGCTGACTGGGCATGGGTCCGGGGGCGGTATGGTGATTTGGCGCGCACGGTCGTCACGGGACCGACCTATCTGATCGACGTCATGGAGCTCGCGAGCCGCACGGATCACACGGTCGAGCTGCCCTGGCACTTTGCCGGCACGGGAGAGGTCGGCAGGGGCACGTGGACATCGGCCGACTTGGCGGACGAGTTCGTCACCCGGGTGGAGCGGCTCGTCCCGGACGGCGGCGGGCCCGTGGCGTTCACGTTCTCCGATGGTCCGCATACGCTCAAGGTCGTCCTTGCCCTGGAGGGGGAGCTGCTGCGCGCGGAAGGGCCGGGGAGGCCGGGAGCGGGTCGGCAGACGTTCTACGTCGCGCGCGCGACCGGCCGCGCCGCCCGGTTCGTGTCCGTGCTCGAGCCCGTGACCGCGAGTGCATCGGTCCGCGCCGTGCGGGTGAAGGGGAGCGTGATCGAGGTCGAAACCGATCAGGGCGTCCATCGACACGCCGCCACCGGCGTCGGCTGGGAAATCGAGACCGGCGCCGGGCGCGTGCACCTGGCTGGAGCGCGGGCGCCTGAACCGCCGCTCGAGCCGCTGCTCGAGCTCGAGAAGCCGACGCCCGCGGTAGGCGCCGCGTTGCGGACCGTCGCGCGGCCGCCGCTCGACGGATCGCTCGACGGCTTCGACACGAGCGAGCCGCTGCGGCTGGAGCTCGAGGATCAGTACCGTCGGAGCGAGGAGCCGTTTCCCGGCCCGGAGGACTTCAGCGCGGTCGCCTACGCGTCCTGGGATGACGACGAGCTGTACCTCGCGGTCGACGTGACGAAACCGGAACTCTGTGTTCGGGCCCAGGACGCGCCGCCGCTGCACCTCGACAACGAGCCCGACGACGTCCATTCGGACGGCATACAGGTGTACCTGGGCAACCCGGAGGGCGGCGACGCCGTGGGCTATCTCATCGTGCCGGGACACCGGGACGGCGGCTCGATCCGCGCGCAGGGGGCCGGTGCGTCACCAGGTGTCCCTGAGGCGGTCGACGGCGGCTGGCGACGCACGCCTCACGGGTATCGCATGACGGTCGCGATCGCGTGGCCCGAGTGGCATCGGGGGCACGTCGGAGGGCGGCTGCGCTTCGATCTGCTGGTGAATGAGATGGAGCCGGGCCGCGAGCGCCGCAGTGGCCAGCTGGTGTGGAGCGGTGGGAATGGCTGGATCTACCTGCGCGGGGACCGACAGGACCCGGAACGGTTCGGCGTGTTGGAGCTCGTCGGATGATCACCGTCGTCCTCCACGAGCCTCAAGATCTCGTCAACATCGCGCACGTGGTCCGGGCGATGAAGAATTTCGGGTTTACACACCTCCGGCTCGTGCACCCCCATGAGTACGATGCGTACCGCGTGGAAGGCATCGCCCACCAGACGCAGGACGTACTGGCGCGTGTACAACGGTTCGATAGCCTCGACGAGGCGCTGGCGGACTGCGTCCACGTGGTGGGCTTCACGGCGCGCGGCCGCACCGCGAAGCGCAACGTCCAGCGCCCGCGGGAGGCGGCTCCGGAAATCCTCGCGCGGGCGGAGGCAGGTCCTGCCGCGCTCCTGTTCGGGCGAGAGGACAAGGGCCTCTCGAACGAGGCGCTCGACCGGTGCCATCGCGTCGTAACGATCCCCACCAGCCCAGCGTACCCGTCCCTCAACCTCGGGCACGCCGTCGTGCTGATGCTCTATGAGCTGGCGCTGACGCGAGGTGACGAGGGCCGGCCGTTCAAGGCGCCGCGTCGGGAGGGGGGCCAGCGGGCGACGGTCGCGGATCTGGAGCGGCTGTTCACAGACGCGGAAGCGGCGCTCGGCGTGATCGACTTCTTCAAGACGCGCCAGGCCGAGGGCGTGATGCGGACCCTGCGCGAGGTGTTGCATCGCGCGCCGCTCGATGAGCGGGAGGCGAAACTGTTGCGGGCGATCGCGATCGAGGTGGTGAAATACGGTGAGCGACTGGCGCGTTCCGGGCTTCACGTCGACCGGTAGCAAGCGGCCCGACGCCCTGTTCGGCGCGATGGCGCCGGAGGAGGTGGAGGGGCTCCCGACACGCCTGACGCGTGCGTCGGGCTGCCGCGTGTGGGACGCGAACGGCCGCGAATACACTGACTATGTCATGGCACTCGGCGCCGTCGCGCTCGGCTACGGCCATCCCGAGGTGAACCGTGCCGCCGAGCAGGCCATGGCGGCTGGCGTGGTGGGGCCGCTGCCCCCGGTGATCGAAGAGGAGCTCGCTGAAGCGCTCGCCCGCTGGATTCCCTGGCTCGAGCACGTGCGATTCCTCAAGACCGGAGCCGAAGCGGTCGCCGCGGCGGTGCGATTAGCGCGCGTCGCGACGGGACGCGAGCGTGTTCTCGGGTGCGGCTATCACGGCTGGCTCGATTGGTGTCAGGGCGGGGAAGGCGTGCCGGCGAGCACGCGATCGCTGTACGGGGAGATCCCCTTCAACGACGTGGACACGACGCGGCGGCTGATTCGCGAGGTGGGCGACCGCTTGGCGGTCGTGGTGATCGAGCCGGTCGTCGTGATCGAGCCTACCCTCGAATGGCTCGAAGCGGTGCGCGCCGAAACGACCCGTGTCGGGGCGGTACTTGTGTTCGACGAGATCAAGACGGCGTTCCGCCTTGCGATCGGCGGCGCCGCCGAGCGCTACGGTGTGCGTCCCGACCTCGCCGTGCTCGGGAAGGCGATCGCGAACGGCTTCCCGCTGGCGGTAGTTGGGGGTCGGGCGGACCTGATGGCAGCCGCTGCCCGCACGTGGATTTCGTCTACGCTGGCCACCGAGAGTGTAGCGCTCACCGCCGCAAAGGCCACACTGGACGTCTTCGCGCGCGAGCATGTCTGCGGTCATCTCCACACCGTCGGCACGCGGCTGCTGCACGGGCTTCATCGACTGCACCGCCAGCACGCCGATCTCGTGACCGGCGTGGGCGGCGTGGCTGAGATGTGCTTCCTGCACTTCGCGAGCGAGCAAGTCTCGGCTCACGTGGCGCGTGGGTGCGTGGAGCGAGGCCATTTGTTCAAACGAACGGCGTACAATTTCGTGTCGCTGGCGCACGACGAGTCGACCGTGGATCGAACACTCAGCGTCCTCGCGGACGTGCTGGGGTCCGTGGAATGAGGCGGATCCCGGCGGGGGGCTTGCGCCAGATGAGCGACGCGGGAATCGTGGTGGCATTGTGACCCTCCAACGCAAACTCCTGCTTGGCTTCTCCTTCATGGTCCTCCCGGCCCTGTTGGTCGGGCTGCACGCGATCCGGACCAACGCTCGGGAGCAGGATGCGCTCGAGGCGCTGGGGCGGCGCTTGGCGCAGTCGCGCACGTACGCCGAAGTGGAAGACGCGATGTTCAATCAGACCCAGGTGGTTTGGCGCTACCTGAGCGGTGACCCGGCGGCCAAGAAGGAATTCCCGCTCACGGAGCAGGTGGTCGACTTCTGGCTCGACCGCTGGACGGCCGGCCTTCCCGCCGATGAGGTCAAACTCGCCGATGGGGTCCGCAAGATCGAGCTCGAGATCCGGTCCGTGGCCGACTCAGTGTTCAAGCTCTACGATTCTGGCCGGCGTGAGGCCGCCTACGTCACCGCGCGCCAGCAGCTCGTGGAGCGCCTGCAGCCAGCCCTCGCGGCGGTGAATCGCGACATCTACCGCAAGGCTCGGGAGTTCAGCGTCCAGCGGGCCCTGGTCCAGGTCGAAGGCATCGTGGAGACGGAGCGGCGGGTCCTCTGGTCGATCATCGCAGCGGCACTGATCGCGGGTCTGATTGCGTCGTGGCTCATCTCGCGCAGCCTGGCACGCCCGCTCAACGAGCTCCGGCAAGCGATGGCGGTTGTCGGGGCAGGCGACCTGGATCATGTCATCGAACCTCGCTCCCGCGACGAGATCGGGGAGTTGGCGCGGTCGTTTGCTCAGATGACCGAGCGGCTGCGCCAATCCCACGCGCGGCTCATTCAATCCGAAAAGCTGGCCTCGATCGGGCAGATGGCGGCCGCGGTGGCGCACGGATTGCGAAATCCGCTTGCGAGCCTGCGCGCGGCGGCGCAGCTGGCCCGTCACCGGGTCGACGCCCCCGCCGCGCGCGAACAGCTCAACGCGATCGTCGAGCAGGTGGACCGCCTCGATCTCCGCATCACGCACCTCCTCGCGTTCTCGCGCCCGGCGCCGTTTCATCCGCTGCGGGAGAGCGTGCGGGTGCTGGTCGAGGCGGCGCTCGGTGGCGTGTCCGAGCTCCTGCGTGAGCGTCGTGTCGAGCTCGCCGTGAGCCTCTCACCAGGGCTGCCGGACGTACGGGTGGACCCGATGCGCCTGGAGCAAACGTTGACTGAGATCGTTTCCAACGCGCTCGACGCGATGCCGCTCCCGGATGGCGGGCGACTCACCATCGAGGGACGGCGCGAAGCGAATGACGACGGCACGGACGGCGTGGCGCTCACGATCACCGACTCGGGCGGAGGCATCGCCCCCGAGGTCCTCGCCAACGTGTGTGAGCCATTTTTCACGACGCGGGCCGAAGGCACGGGCCTCGGATTGGCGATCGCGAAGCGCTACGTCGAGGAGACCGGCGGCCGGCTCAGCATCACCAGCATCGTCGGGCGCGGCACCACGGTTCGCATCTGGCTGCCCAGCGCGGGAGACGCCGCGCCCGCTCCGGCACCCTCGCCCGCGCCGGCGCGTCAAGTCGCATGAACGGCTCGACAGTTCTGATCGTCGACGACGAGCAGACCCTCGCCCGATCGGCCAAGGCGTTTCTGGTCGATCACGGGTATGAGGCTGAAATCACCGGCTCGGGTGAACAGGCCCTCGAGCTGCTCGAGCGCCTGCAGCCCGACGTGGTATTCGCGGACGTCCGCTTACCGGGGATGAGCGGTATCGATCTGCTGAAACGGATCCGCGAGTTCGATCCCGTGCTTCCCGTGATCATGCTGACCGCCTACGGCTCGATCGAAGGCGCCGTGGAGGCCGTGAAGCTCGGCGCCTTCGACTATGTCAAGAAGCCGGTGGACTTGGAAGAGCTGAAGCTCCTGGCCGATCGTGCGCGCGAAAACCGTCAGCTCAAACAGGAGCTTTCGTACTATCGTCGGCGGGCGACGGAGGACGTCGGGTTCGCGACCATGCTGGGCCAGTCCCCCGCGGTTCGGGCCATCCTCGAACGAGCACGCCAGATCGCCCAGCTGGAGGACACCCCCCCGGTGCTGCTCACGGGCGAGACCGGCACCGGCAAGGGTCTGCTCGCACGCGCCATCCACGCCTCTGGTGCACGCGCGGCGAAGCCGTTCATCGAGGTCAACTGCACGGCCATTCCGGCGACCCTCATGGAAGCCGAGCTGTTCGGCTACGAGCGGGGTGCCTTCACCGACGCCAAGGAGTCGAAACCAGGACTGTTCGAGGCCGGGGAAGGCGGGTTCCTGTTCCTCGACGAGATCGGCGACGTGGACCTGTCGGTGCAGGGGAAACTGTTGCGCGCCATCGAAGACCGCGCCGTGCGTCGGGTGGGCAGCGTCAGAGAGCGGAAGATCGACGTACGGATCATCGCGGCGACCAACCGCGATCTCGAGCGCGAGGTGCTGCGCGAGCGGTTCAGGTCGGACCTCTACTTCCGGCTCGCCGTGATCGTGCTGCACGTCCCGCCGCTGCGCGAGCGCGGTGAAGACGTCGTGCTCCTCACCGAGCATTTCCTGCGCCTGCTCAACGCCAAGTACGGGCGCGCGGTGCGAGAAATCAGCACGCCGGCCCGCGAGCTGCTCCTGTCCTACCCCTGGCCTGGTAACGTGCGCGAGCTGAGTCACGTGATCGAGCGCGCCGTCCTCTGGAGCCGAGGACCTGTCCTCGAGGTCGAGCAGCTGTCGCTCACGAGCCCCGACCACGGCTCCGCCAATGAGCCCCAAGCCGTCGGCGCTGCATCCACCCTCCCGCCTCAGGGCGTCGACCTCGCCCACTGGGAAAAAGCGATGATCGAGCGAGCGATGCGGGACGCGGGGGGCAACCAGACGAAGGCCGCGCAACGCCTCGGCATCTCCCGGGACACGCTGCGCTATCGGCTCAGGAAGTTTGGGCTTCAGCCGTGACCCGCGTTGCTGGGTGATTTCACCCAATCTGGGTGATATCACCCAACCGGCGAATCTCGCGAGATTCGGGTGTGCCGAGCTAAGTGTCAGTCGTTGAGCACGTTCCGCTCTTCGACGACCACGGGGGCCGCTGGCACATCCCGTGCGACGGGGAGAGGTCGAGCGCTAGTAGTGGTCGACCACGAAGCTCTCGGAGGAATGGCAAAATGACTTGGACGAAACCCGAATTCGCAGTCGTTGAGCTGGGGATGGAAGTCGGCGCGTACGCCGGCAATGCCTGAACCAGGCCGCAACGGGTAAAGGGGGGGCCGGGTGACGAACCCGGCCCCTTTGTTCAATGCGCATAATCATCCTCGGCTCGGCGGCAGGCGGTGGGGTGCCTCAGTGGAACTGCGGCTGCCCGAATTGTACCGAGGCGCGAAACAGTGGGGTGGGGCGGACCCAGTCCTCGGTGGCCGTCAGCGCGGACGGCGAACGGTGGGTCCTACTCAACGCGTCTCCCGATCTTCGCACCCAGCTAGCGATGCATCCGCCACTCTGGCCCCGCGGCCAGCGGGGCTCGGCCGTGGCCGCTGTGGTGCTTACCGACGGTGAGATCGATCACACACTCGGGCTTCTGTTGCTGCGGGAAAGTGCCGCGCGCCTGCCGGTCTACGCGCCCGCAGGCGTGACGGCGTTACTCGGCGACCAATGGCCGCTCTACCGGGTGTTGTCCGCATACTCGGGAGTAGAGGCTCGGGGCCTGGAGGAAGGTCGCCCGATGGCGCTTGCGGACGGCGCCGGCACGCCCCTTGGGCTGTGCTGCTCGACGACCGCCGTGGCGCGGCGCCAGCCACGCTACGCCCGTTCGGCGCCCGCCGCGACGTTCGACGTCGGCCTCCGCATCACGGACGAGCGCACCGGCGGGATATTCGCCTATGTTCCAACAGCGCGTGACGTAGACGACGGCCTGCGCCGGATCGCGGGTGGGGCACATCTCTTCATGTTCGACGGCACGTTCTGGTCCGATGATGAGCTGAGACACGCGGGCGCCGACGCGCCGACCGCGCGCGAGATGGGCCACCTGCCGATCGGGGGCCGAGGGGGAAGCCTGGAGCTGCTTCCGAGCCTTGGCGCGAAGCGCACCGTGTACGTGCACATCAACAACACGAACCCGATGCTGAGCCGGGGGTCGGCGGAGCGTGCGCAGGTCGAGGCCGCGGGGATCGTGGTGGGAGAAGACGCCATGGAGTTCGAGCTGTGAGCGCGCCTGCGGCCTCGCGGGCGTCGGTCGAGGCGCCATGGTCTCCTGATGAGTTCGTGCGCAAGCTCCGCGGCGTGCTCGAGCGCCGCTACCATCATCTCCATCCTTTCAACCAGCGGATGCACCGTGGTGAGCTGTCCCGGGAGGAGCTGCGGCTCTGGGTGGCGAACCGCTTCTACTATCAGATCTGCATTCCGGTGAAGGACGCGTTGATCCTGTCCAGCTGTCCGGAGCGCGAGGTCCGCCAACAATGGATTCAGCGCATCGTCGATCATGACGGGCGCCCCGGGGAAGAGGGCGGGATCGAGGCGTGGCTGCGGCTGGGCGAGGCAATGGGCGTCCCCCGGGATGACTTGCTGAGCCAGCGGCACCTCCTGCCCGGCGTCCGCTTCGCCGTCGACGCCTACGTCACGTTCTGCAGGTTCAAGCCCTGGCTCGAAGCGGTCGCCTCATCGCTCACGGAGATGTTCGCCCCGCTCATCGTGAAGGAGCGACTCGCGGCCATGCTCAGTCACTACAAGTGGGTCGATCCCGATGGCCTCCAGTATTTCAAGAACCGGCTCACTCAAGCTCCTCGGGATGCGGAGTTCGCCCTCGGGCTGGTGACCGAGCGATTCCAGACGCGGGTGGAGCAGGACCGGGCGGTGGCGGCCCTCGAGTTCAAGTGTGACGTCCTGTGGTGCCTACTCGACGCGGTGGAGCGCGGTCCGCTCCCCGGCAGCGCAGGGTGAACGCCGTGGCGGACGCCGCTCCGCGGCTGCACCCGAAGGCACGGCTCACACGGGACGATGTGCGCGAGCGTGACGTCCTGCTGTACCCGGAGGGGCTCGTGACGCTAAACGCCACGGGGGTAGAGATTCTCAAGTTGTGCGACGGGAATCGCTCGCTCGCGGACATCGTCGCGGCGTTGGAGCACCGCTACGGAACGACCGGTCTCACGGCGGACGTCGGTGCGTTTCTCCAGGGACTCGCCGCCAAAGGGCTGGTAACGTATGGACCCTAAGCCGCTCTGGCTGTTGGCGGAGCTGACCTACAAGTGTCCGCTGCAGTGCCCCTATTGCTCCAATCCCCTCGACTTCGCGGGGGGGCGCTTCAAGCGCGAGCTCTCCACCGCCGAGTGGTGTCGCGTCTTCCGGGAGGCGAAGGCCCTCGGCGTGCTCCAGCTCGGTCTCTCGGGCGGCGAGCCGACGTTACGACCGGATCTGGACGAGCTCATCCGAACCGCGCACGAGGTCGGGTTGTACACGTCGCTCATCACGTCGGCCTACCGACTCACGAAGGAGCGACTCGCCACCCTGAAGGCAGCGGGGCTCGATCACGTGCAGATCAGCATTCAAGGTGCCGACGAGGAGCTGTCCGATCACGTGGCGGGCACCGCCTCCTACCGCGACAAGATCGCCGCCTACCATTACACGAGGGAGCTGGGCTTTCCGCTCACGGTGAACGTCGTCCTGCATCGTCGGAACCTGCACCAGGTCGAGGCCGTGATCCGGCTCGCCGAGTCGCTCGGCGCCGAGCGGATCGAGCTCGCGAACACGCAGTTCTACGGCTGGGCGCTTCACAATCGGGACGCGCTCATGCCAACCAAAGCCCAGCTTGGCGAGGCGTGGCAGGTGGTGCAACGCGAGCGGGCGCGCCTCGGGAGCAGGCTCGAGATCGTGTGGGTGTTGCCCGACTATCACGAGCAGTATCCCAAGCCGTGCATGGGGGGATGGGCGCGAGCGTACATGACGGTGACCCCCGCGGGGGAGGTGTGGCCGTGTCATGCCGCGGGGCGGATCACGACGCTCAAGTTCGAGAACGTGCGGGACCGGCCGCTCGAGTGGATCTGGGAGCACTCGGAGGCGCTCACGCGCTTTCGCGGGGATGCCTGGATGCCCGAGCCCTGTCGCTCGTGCCCACGCAAGGCACAGGATTTCGGCGGGTGTCGCTGCCAGGCGTTTCTCGTGACCGGCGACGCCGCCGTCACTGACCCAGTGTGCTCGCTGTCGCCACATCGCCCCCTGATCGACGTGGTGCTGGCGAAAGTCGAGCAAGCCGCGGCGGCCGGGCGGGTGCAGGACGAGTGGACCTACCGCGCGGCGCCCGCGTCGCGTGTGCTCGCCGCGAAGGGATGACCGCCGCCGCGATCGACGTCCGCGGCCTCGGGAAAGATTTCGGCGCCGTCCGCGCGCTCGATCGGCTCGACCTGGAGGTGCGCGAGGCCGAGTTCTTCGGGTTTCTTGGGCCCAACGGCGCGGGCAAGACCACAACCGTTCACCTACTCGCGACCCTGCTTACGCCCTCGCGCGGCTCGGCGCGAGTGGCCGGCCACGACATCGCCGCCGACGGGCTCGCAGTTCGGCGCAGCATCGGGCTCGTGTTCCAGGAGACGACGCTCGATCGCGACCTGACGATCGAAGAAAACCTCCGCTTCGCCGCGCGGCTCTGGAATCTTCCTCTTCACCGAGCCGCGCCTCGCATCGACGCGCTGCTCCGACAATTCGGGCTTGACGAGCGGCGCCGCGCCCCCGTGCGGGCCCTTTCGGGCGGGATGCGCCGGGCCGCGGACATCGCGCGGGGCATCCTCCACGAGCCCCGGATACTGTTTCTCGACGAACCGACCGCCGGACTCGATCCGCGTGCGCGCCGCTCTCTGTGGGAGCTGATCCGAGCCCTGCGCGCGTCCTCCAGTCTCACCGTCTTCCTGACGACGCACTACGTGGAGGAGGCGGAGCCGTGTGACCGTGTTGCGGTGATGGATCGCGGCCGGCTCGCTGCCCTCGGTACACCGGCCGAGCTCAAGCGGGCGGCTGGCGTCGCGTCGCTGGAAGAGGTGTTCCTAGCGCGCACCGGCCATGAGCTGGCCGAGACCAGCACGGGTTGAGCATGCGCGCCGTTTACGGCATCGTCGTCCGCGAATTCGTCCGGTTCGTGCGGCAGCGGGGCCGGGTCCTGTCGAGTGTCGCGCGCCCGTTCGTGTGGCTGATCTTCGCGGGGGCGGGCTTCGCCGCGGTGTTCGCGGGCAGAAGCGAGATCGACTACCGCGTCTTCATGGCTCCGGGGCTGCTCGGCATGGTGGTGATGTTTGGCTCGCTGCTCGCGGCGTTGTCCACCGTCATCGATCGCGACGCCGGCGTGCTCCGCATGATGTTGGTCGCTCCGATCAGACGTGGCACCGTGGCGCTCGGGAAGACGCTGGGTGCCACGCTCGTCGGGACGGTGCAGGCCATCCTGGTCGCGGCGATCCTGCTGCCGGTCGTGGGTATCGCGCCGACGCCCGCCGGCGCGCTCCTCGCCCTCGCGGCCATCGTGCTCACGAGCCTGGCGCTCGGAGCCCTCGGGGTCGTGCTCGCGGCGGGCATGCGCTCGATCGAGAATTTCGCCGGAGTGATGAACTTCGTGGTCTTCCCGATGCTGTTCCTCTCGGGCGCGCTGTACCCGGTGCGTCATCTCGGTCCCGTGCTCCACGTGCTGGCGCACGTGAATCCGCTCGCCTATGGCGTGGATCTGCTGAAGCACGCGCTGCTCTTCCGATGGTCACACACCGGTTACGGTGGGGAGCTGCCGATTTCGCTCGATTGCGCTGCGCTCGCGCTCTTCGCCCTCGCGGGCCTCGCCGCAGCAGGGCCGATGCTCGCGCGCGAGGGCGGCGTCGCGCGAGCGGCGTTCGGAGAGCGACGCTAGATGAACAGCCGCGTGAGCGCGCCGACGAGGAGCACGATGATCACGCTGCTGATCGTGACGAGCACCGTGTAGGCGGCGTTTTTGTCCCGGGGAACCTTCATGACAGGCCCCAGGCCGACCTTGAAGAGCCAGATGCTGTAGAGGCCCAGCAAGGTTCCGATTGGAGTGAGCTTCGGGAAGAGGGCGAGCACGCCTCCGAGCCAATAAGGCGTGGCGCCATACGCGGCCAGCTTCAGCGCCTGCACGCGGTTCCTTTGAGCGCCGAAGGTCGGCGCTAGCGTGTCGACCACCAGCGCGAGCACGTACACCGCCAGGAGATTGAGGCCGTATTCCAGCACACCACTCGTCGCGGCGTCTCCTATCGACATCGGGTAACTCTCCCCCAGGCTCGCCAAGCTGCTGCGGATACCGAACACGATCGTTCCCACGGTTGCGGCGAGCGGTCCGATGAGCGCCATCGGCACCAGGTAGCGCGTGTAGATGGGACCGGCGCTCGTGAACTCGCCCGCGATCGTCGCCCACTCCTGCGTGGGCTGGAACAGCAATCGCTGCGCGCGTGCAAGCCAACCCGGGAGCCTCCGCGGGACGCGGGGACGGGGAGCGGCAGGTTTCACGGTCGGCCGGGGTGGGGGACCGGCCCTGGGCGGAGTGGGGCCGCGGGGCGGCGTTGGTCCTCGCGGCGGCGGTCCGGGCGGACGAGGGGGCGGTGGAGGGGTGCGCATGGTCCGCACAAAATAGATAACGGCCGTCAGGTCGCCAATACGGTTGCCAGGTCAGCTCTTGCATCTTGCGACTGGAGACCAGATGCGCCTTGGCGTCTTGGCGCCTGACGACCCAGATTTGGCCATGCTCATCGACGTCCACGCGCACTTTTATCACGATCGCACACCCCGGGCCGATTGGCGCGAGCGGAACGCCAGCCGGCTCGAGGCGGGGCGGAAGATCGGCATCACCATCCACGTGGCGTCGATCCTTGGAACCTTCGGTCGCACGTCGCCGACGTACTTCCCCTCGCCCCGCGACGTGGAGTACGGTAACGACATGTTGCTGGCACTGATGCGCGACCACCGGGATGCGGTGCGCGGCTATGTGACGGTCAATCCGAACTACACCGCGCACGCGTGCGCCGAGATCGCGCGCTGCCTCGGCGCTGGTATGGTGGGTATCAAGCTCGCGGCGAGCCGCCGCGCCACCGATCCCCTGCTCGACCCCATCTGCGAGCTCGCGGGTGAGCGTGGTGTTCCCGTGCTGCACCACGTGTGGCAGCATCGCCGGCACGATTGGCCCGGCCAGGAAGCGTCGGACGGCGCGGAGCTGTGCGCCCTCGCCGCCCATCACCCCAACGTCCGGTTCATTCTGGCACACATCGGCGGAGGTGGGGACTGGCAGCACTCGCTCGCCGCCGTACGCCGGGGAGTGGGGGGCGCGTCCAACGTCTACATCGATTTATCGGGGAGCGGTGTCGATGGCGGCATGATCGAGGCCTGCCTCGACGCGGCCGGGCCAGGGCGCCTCCTGTTCGGAACGGACCTCACGATGGACACCGGTTGGGCCAAGCTCCGCTACCTCGAGCGCCTGCTTCCACCGCGTGAGCTCGAGCAGGTGATGTGGAGGAACGCCGCGAGCATCTTTCCACACGGCGCGTTTCCCGTCGACTGATGCGCATCGACGTCAATGCATTCGTCGGGGCGTACCCCTATCGCCGGGTGCCGGGCACGTCGATCGAGGGGCTGCTGCATGCCATGGAGCGCACGGAGATCGACGCGGCGTGGGTAAGCCACCTCCCGAGCGTGTTCTGGCGCGATCCCATGGAGGGGAACGCCTGGCTGTACCAGGCCACCGCCTCCACCCCGAGGCTCAGGCCCGTCCCCGCCGTCCATCCCGGCCTGACCGGCTGGGAGGCCGCACTCGGTGAAGCGGCCGACCACGGCGCGCCCGCCGTGCGCTCCGATCCGCTCTACTATGGGATGGAGGCGGCGGGACCCGAGATGCGTGTGCTCGCCGCTGCGTGCGGCGCCGCGAAGCTCCCGTTGATCATGGCCGTCCGGCTCGAGGACGGGCGGCAACGCCACGTCAACGATCGCGTCCTCGAGCTGCCCGCGGCCGCTGTCCGCGCGCTGATTCGCAGCGATGAGGAGGTCCGCCTCGTGATCACGCACGCGGACCGCGGCTTCGTCGAGGAGGTCCATTTTGGGTCCACGCCGGAAGAAGCGGCGCGGCTCTGGTGGGACGTGAGCTGGATCTGGGGGCCTCCCGAGGATCAGCTCGAAACCCTACTTGGTACCATCGGCGTCGATCGCTTCGTCTTCGGAACCGGCCAACCGCTCCGCATTCCAGAGAGTAGCCTGGCGAAGCTCGATCTCCTGGGGCTCCCCCCCGACCAGCGAGGCGCCATCGAGTCCGGCAATCTCGAGAAAGGACTCGCCGCGTGACCGTCACATCACCCCAGCTGCGACATCGCCTCGAATGGGGTCTCATTCCGGCCGTGCCCGTTCCGTTTCGCGGCCGCGAGCTGGCGGGGGATGCGCTTCAGGCCTACGCGAACTGGATGGCGCAGCACCAGGTGGCCGGAGTGGCCGTGTGGGCCCACACGGGGCGGGGGCCCCACCTCTCGACGGAGCAACGGCGCCGGGTGCTCGCCACGTGGCGCGCGGCGCTGCCCCTCAGCACGATCGTCGCGGGCGCCTCGAGCGTCGAGATGGCGCGCGAAGCGAAGGCCGGCGGAGCGGACGCGCTGCTCGCCTTCCCGCGCGGCGAGGACCCGGTGGGATACCATGACGCGCTTAGTCGTGAGCTGCCGGTGATCGCTTTCTATCTCTATACCGCAGCCGGCGGGATCGCGTACGACAATCAGACCCTGCACGCGCTCCTCTCCCTGCCGAACGTGATCGGCATCAAGGTCGCGACGCTCGATTCGGTATTGACGTTCCAACGGATCGCAGGCTTGATGCGCGACCACCCCGAAAAGCTTCTGATCACCGGCGAGGACCGCTTCCTTGGCTATTCCTTCACGATGGGCGCCCGCGCGGCGCTGATCGGCCTGGGCGCCGCACTGACGAACATGCAACTCGGCATGATCGAATCCTTCCGCACCGGCGACTTCGGCAAGTTCGTGAAGCTCGCTGGCTTGTGTGATCGGTTCGCGGGCGCGACCTTCGTTCCGCCGATGGAGGGCTACGTGCGTCGCATGCTCTGGGCGCTCGCCGCCGAGGGCGTGATCCCGGAGGACGCCTGCGACGATCCGTGGGGACCGAGCCTGCCCGTGGAGGAGCGGGATGCGGTGCGGCGGGCGGTGCGGGACACGCGCGGGGTCCGCGTCAGCCTCCCGTGACATGGATCCCGCGGCGGTCGTTCCTTGAGCGCTGCACCGCTCTCGCCGCCGCGTTCGCCGCGTCACCCCTGCGGAAGGGCTGGGTGCCGATGAGTAAGCAACCGCACGTCGTGGTGGTGGGCGCCGGAGCGTTCGGCGGCTGGACGGCCCTCCACCTGCTGCGCCGTGGCGCCCGCGTCACGCTCCTCGATGCCTGGGGACCGGGCAACTCGCGCGCGAGCTCGGGCGGTGAGACGCGGGTCATCCGCGCGACCTATGGTCCACGCGTCGTGTACACCAGGCTCGCCGCTCGCGCACTCGCCCTCTGGCAGGAGCACGAGCGACGGTGGGCCCGCAAGCTGTACCATGGGATCGGCGTGCTGTGGCTCGTGGAGGGAGACGACCAGTACGAGAAGGCGGCGCTACCCCTGCTCAAGGAGGTCGGCGTCCAGTTCGAGGAGCTATCGGACCGGGAGACCGCGAAACGCTACCCGCAGATCAACTGCGATCGCGTGCGCTGGGCGATCTTCGAGCGGCACGGCGGCTACCTTACCGCCCGTCGCGCCTGCGCGAGCGTGCTCGAGGGATTCCTCTCCGAAGGCGGTGAGTACCGTCCGCTCGCCGCGGAGCCGCTGCCGCCCCGGGGCGGCGAGCTTCCGGGCGTGGCGCTCTCCGATGGAACGAGGCTCGTCGCCGAGCGATTCGTCTTCGCCTGCGGTCCCTGGCTGGGCACACTGTTCCCCGAGGTGATCGGAGACCGAGTGCGCGCGACGCGACAGGAGGTGTTCTTCTTCGGCACGCCGCCCGGCGACCGGCGCTTCACGGAGGACGTGTTGCCCGTGTGGGCGGACCATGGAACGCACTTCATGTACGGCATTCCGGGTAACGAGTGGCGAGGCTTCAAGGTCGCGGATGACACGCGGGGTCCTCCCTTCGATCCGACGAACGGCGAGCGCGTGCCGACCCCCCACGCGCTGCGCGCAGCGCGCGAGTACCTCGCGTACCGCTTCCCCGCGCTCAAGAACGCCCCGCTCGTCGAGGCACGGGTATGCCAGTACGAGAACTCTCCCGACGAGCATTTCATCATCGATCGCCATCCGGCGGCCGGGAACGCATGGCTCGTCGGCGGGGGCTCGGGGCACGGGTTCAAGCACGGGCCCGCCGTCGGCGAGCTGGTGGCCACGCTGGTGCTCTCGGGAGGCGCGCCGGACCCCGATTTCCTGCTCTCGCGCTTTGCCCGATAGGACGGCCGGCGCGCTCGAACGGGATTTCGAGCGGTTCGGACGGGAATGGCCGCGAGACTTCGCCGGCCTCGTGCGCTCCACCTATCGCGTCGACCTCACCGCTCGCTATCTGGGCGAAGCGATCCCGCATCCCGTCGGCAAGGGCTCCGGGCAGCTGTCGCTCAACGAGGGGCAGCTTGAGGAGGACGCCCGAGCCGGACTCGCATTCGCCGTCCTGAAGACCCTCATCGCCGAAGACGAGACCGGCGCGCAGGCCATGGCGGCGTGGGCGATCCACGCGTCCAAGATGGCGGTGGAGCGCCGCGCCGCGGACGACGGCCGGCCGGGCTGGACCGTCACCTGGAAGGGGCGCGGCTGGGACCGTTCCATGTCGGAGTACCTGGCGCTCGTGCGGTCCGGGCGGGACTTGAGCCGCGCGGGCCGACTGCTCGTGGTGCCGTCGGTGAAGTATCATTTGCCGAAGCTGGACGAGCCGTTCCGGCTCGCCGAGTATGGTCATACGACGGCGGCGCTCGCCCGGGCGTGGGGCGAGCAGCCGCTGCTCCTCGAGAAAGACTTCTCGCCGACCCTCGCGGGCGACGTGCTCGCGGACGATCGCGCGCAGATTCTGCGCTGGCTCGAGGAAGTGCCGCGACACATTCGGGCCGCGTCACCCGTCCCCGTCCGCATCGCCGTCAAGCTCATGAACGCACGGTTCGACGACGACTTCCAGATAGCCATGATGAACGCGACGCGCGACGCCGATGCCCTGGTGTGCTTCAACCGACTGTTTGACCCTGCGCGCGGCGTGGCGTATGGAGGGTGGGACCTGAGCGACCGGAATCTCCGGGTGCTTGGATCCTCGCGCCTGCGCGCGGAGTCGGTGGGCGACCTGGCCCTGTGCGGCACCGGCAACGTCTCGTCGGGCCGGATGATTCTCGAGTACGCCCGACGCGGATGCGCAAGCGTCCAGCTCCATACGCTCTTCCAGCTTCCCCTGTCCGAGTACGCCGCGACGGACGGCTCCCGCACGGCGCGCGTGCTGCACGCGCTCATGTTCCACCCGCAGGACGGGTTGATCGCTGCGATGCTGGAGCTCGAGTCGCGCGGTGAGGTGGAGCGACGGGACGGCGAGCTCCACTTCCTCGACGTGGCACGCCATGCGCATCGCCCAGGTTGAGCTCTACAGCCTCGAGCTCCCGTTCGCCGAGCCTTTCATCATCTCGGGCGGACGCATCGATGCGCGGCGATCCGTGGTTGTGGTGCTGCACGACGATCAGGGGCACGTCGGGTACGGCGAGGCGGCCCCCGATGAGCTGCCGTTCTACTCGGAGGAGACGCTGGGCAGCGCGCGCGATCTCATCCCGCGCGTCCTGGTGCCCCGCGTCGCCGGGCGCGAGTTCGACGCCCCGGAAGCGGTGGATGCCGCGCTCCGCGAGCACGTGCGAGGGAATCCGTTCGCGCGGGCGGGCGTCGAGACCGCCGCATGGGATCTGGAGGCGAACGCGCAGGGCACGGGTGTGGCGCAGCTCGTCGCGGGCCGGCTTGGTGTCCCGGCCGGCGTGAGCTTCGAGTGCGGCGTGGCGCTGGGGATCCCGGAGGATCGCCGCCCGGAGACGCTCACGCGGCGGGTCTATGAAGCTCTGCAACACGGCTATCGACGCGTGAAGATCAAAGTCGGGCCCGGCTGGGACGTGGAGGCGGTGCGGGCCGCCCGCGCCGGAATGGCCGGAAGCGACCTCCCTCTCACGGTGGACGCCAACGGTGCATACATCTGGCCCGAGCACGAGCGGGCGTTGCGCGCGTTGGACGACGCGGGCCTGCTGTACATCGAGCAGCCGCTGGCACCTGAGGAGCTTGTGGGGCACGCCCGCCTCGCGCAAACCCTCAAGACGCCGGTTTGCCTCGATGAGACGCTGCGCGACGCCGGAACGGCGCGGCAGATCGTGGCGCTGGATGGTCCGATGGTGTGGAACATCAAAGTGCATCGGGTCGGCGGCCTCACTGAGGCGTGCCGGATCTATCGGGCCGCGGCGGAGTGCGGGGCCAGCGTGTGGGCCGGCACCATGCCCGAGTCGGGAATCGGATCCCAAGCCGGTCTCGCGATCGCCGCCCTGCCGGGGTGTGCCTTTCCATCGGACTTGGAGCCCAGTGTTCGATGGTTCGGCCGCGATGTGGACGTCATCAAGTTGATCATGAGTCGTGAGGGTCGCATGTCGGTGCCGGGCGTGTCGGTCGCACGATTGATCGACAGGGCGCGCTTTCGCGCCGCCGCCCATCCGCTCGAACAAGGGGGTTGAACGTGCCTCGACTGCTCCGTCCGTCGCTGTTCGTCGTGCTCATCGCCGGCGCCGCGCCACTGCCGGCGCGCGCGCAACAATACGACCCGGCCCTCTACTCGGCGCTCCGGTGGCGCATGATCGGGCCCTTTCGCGGGGGCCGCACGGTGGCGGCTGTCGGCGTGCCGGGGGCTCCGGACGTGCTCTACATCGGTGTGAACAACGGCGGCGTGTGGAGGAGTCGGGACTACGGGCGTACTTGGACGCCGATCTTCGACGGCCAGGCCACGGGCTCGATCGGCGCGATCGCCGTCGCGCCGTCCGATCCGCTAACGCTCTACGTCGGGACGGGTGAGGGATTGCAGCGGCCAGATCTGTCGGTCGGGGACGGCGTTTACCGGTCCACGGACGGCGGAGCCACGTGGAGCCATCGCGGCCTGGCGGATAGTGAACAGATCCCGGCCCTCCTCGTCGACCCGCGCGATCCCCGCCGCGTATTCGTCGCGGTGCTCGGGCATCCGTACGGCCCGAACGAAGAGCGTGGCGTGTTTCGCTCGACGGACGGCGGTGAGACGTGGCAGAAGGTGCTCTACAAGGACCAGAACACCGGTGCGGTGGACCTCGCCGTCGATCCCGGCAATCCGGAAACGATATTCGCCGCGCTCTGGGCGGCACGACAGGCGCCGTGGGAGATCGGGAGCTCGTGGACCCTGTCGGCGAATAACGGGCTGTACAAGTCGGCCGACGGCGGGAGCACGTGGCGACACATCACCACGGGCCTCCCCGGTGCGGCGGAGGGACTCGGGCGCATCGGCCTCGCCGTCGCTCCCAGCGCCCCCGCGCGCATGTACGCGGTCGTAGGCGCAGCCAAGGACGCAGGTGTGTACCGATCCGACGACGGCGGCGAGCACTGGCGACTGGCGAACGCGGACGCGCGGCTGTGGGGCCGGGACGGCGACTTCAACGAAGTGAAGGTCGATCCGCTGAACCCTGAAGTCCTGTATGTCGCGAACATCGTCGCCTGGAAGTCCACCGACGGCGGAGCGACGTTCGCGGAGCTGCGTGGCGCTCCCGGCGGTGATGACTATCATCGGTTTTGGATCGATCCGCGCGATCCCAAGATCATTCTGCTCGCGGGCGATCAGGGTGCGGTCGTGACCGTGAACGGGGGCGAGACGTGGAGTTCCTGGTACAATCAGCCCACCGCGCAGTTCTATCACGTCGCCATCGATCGGCGTTACCCGTACTGGGTGTACGGCGGCCAGCAGGAGAGCGGGTCGGCGGGGATCGTGAGCCGCGGCAACGACGGCCAAATCACCTTTCGCGAATGGCATCCCGTGGGCGTCGAGGAGTATGGGTACGTCGCGCCCGATCCCGTCCACCCCAATTTGGTGTACGGTGGTCGCGTCACTCGCTTCGACTGGAACACGGGTGAAGTCCAGGACGTGTCGCCCGAGGCGGTGCGGATGGGCACGTACCGCTGGGTCCGGACCATGCCCTTGCTGTTTTCGCCGGTCGATCCCCGCGTCCTCTACTTCGGCGCCAACGTGCTGTTTCGTACGACCACGGGCGGCCAAAGCTGGGAGACGCTCAGTCCGGACCTGACGCGTGCGACATACGACGTGCCCGCGACCCTCGGCGCGTTCGCCGCGCTCGACCCCGAGCAGGGCAGGCATCGCGGCGTGATCTACACGATCGCGCCCTCCGCTCGCAGGGCCGGCCTTCTGTGGGTCGGCACCGACGACGGGCTTATCCACGTGACGCACGACGGCGGGAAGACCTGGAGCAACGTCACGCCGGCGACCATCACGCCGTGGAGCAAGGTCTCGTTGATCGAGGCCTCGCGTTTCGACACGCTAGCCGCCTACGCGACGGTGAATCGCTTCCGCCTCGATGACCTCCGTCCGCACGTGTACCGTACGACGGACGGTGGAGCGACATGGACGGAAGTCGTCGCGGGCATCCCATCCAGCGAGGTGGTGAACGCAGTACGGGAGGACCCGGTGCGTCGAGGACTGCTGTATGCCGGCACGGAGCATGGCGTGTACGCGTCATGGGACGACGGCGACCACTGGCAATCGCTGCGGCTCAACCTGCCTGCCACCGCGGTGCGCGACCTGGTGGTGCACGACAGCGATCTGGTCGTGGCCACCCACGGTCGGTCGTTTTGGATCTTGGACGACATCGCGCCGCTCCGCGAGCTGTCTCAGGCGGCGGCCGCCGGCGCGGGCGCGTACCTCTACCGTCCGGTGGGTGCCGTGCGGGCGCGCTGGAACGAGAATACGGACACGCCGCTCCCGATCGACGAGCCTGCAGGCCCCAACCCTCCCGATGGCGCGGTGCTGGACTACTATCTCTCGCGCCCCGCGGCTGGGCAGGTCCTCCTCGAGATCATCGATCGCGCGGGTGCCGTCGTGCGGCGGTTCTCGAGCGACGATGTACCGGAGCCGCCGGATTCTGGTCTCAACATCCCCCCGTGGTGGATCCGGCGCCAGCAGCGTCCCGGCGCCGACTCGGGGATGCATCGCTTCGTGTGGGACCTGCACGGGCCTCCGCCCCCCGTGCTGCGGCACGACTATCCCATCGCGGCGATCCTGCATGACACGCCGCGCGAGCCCCGTGGGCCCTGGGTGCTTCCCGGCCGCTACGTGGTGCGGCTGACCGTGGATGGGCGGGCGTACACGCAGCCTCTCATCGTGCGCATGGACCCACGCGTCCCGCTCGCCGCGGGAGCCCTGGCGCGTCAGCTGGCGCTAGCGTCGCGCATCGTGGACGCGCTGCGGCGCGACTCCGTGGCGTTGGAGCTCGTCCGTGGGTTGCGAGGGGAGATTGCGAGCGCGCTGGCAGGTGCGGGGGCGGGGGCGCACACCGCCACGCTCGATTCGCTCGACCGGGCGGCGACGGAGCTCGAAAGCGGCACCCCCCCGCCACCGCCGCCCCCCGCACGAGCAGGCGGGCACCCGGCGTCCCCAGGCCTGACTCGCCTCAACGGCCAGCTTGGGGACCTGTACGGCATCGTCGAGGGAGCGGACGCCGCTCCCACGCAGCAGGCCGAGCAGCAGGCGCGGGAGGTGGCGCGACGGGTCACCGTGCTCGAAGCACGGGCGCGGGCGCTCGTCGGGCGCTTCCGTTCGCTCACGCGCGGCTTACAATAGACCATCATGATTCCGATCGAACACCAGCCGGCTGGCTATTGGGCCACGAATTTGTACGCGACGCCGCGCAAGCGCCCCAAGTCGGACGCGCCCCTGAAGGACCTGCCACCGCGGGCCGCGCAACGCTTCAAGCGCGCGCGCGAGGGCATCCGGGCCCTCCGGCACGTGACGGAGCAGGTCGTGTTCATGGGCACTGCGTGGAAGTGGGTCTGGATGTACGAAGTCGGTGGGCGAAAGCTCGGATACCTCCATCCGATGGAGACCGGTCTTTCCGGTACGTTCATCATCACCGAGGAGGAAGAGCGGGAGCTCGCCGTCACCGACGGGCTGGCGCGCACGTCCCGGCATGCGATTCGGGACGGTCGCATGTCCGGCGGCGTACGCTGGTGTTGGATGCCGTTTCCGGATTTTGAAACCGTCGACGCGTTCGTCGAAGTCATTCGTCTGAAGCATCAGCTCTTGGCGCGGCCCGAGTGACCGCGGGCGGGACTTGTGCGCCATTTATCGGCGGCGCTACATTCCGGCGCCCCGAAGCCGCTTCACCACACAGTCCGATACATTCGCCATCGGTGCCTTTGGATGACGAAGAGGAGTGGTAGCGTCGGGGCCGGCGTCGCGATCGCCTTGCTGATCGCCCTCCCGGCCGCGGCACAAACGGGTCAATCCGCTCCAGGCTACAAGGCTCCCGTCATCAGCGACACGGGGCGGCTCAAGGGTCCCCGCCAGCCGATCTTCTTCCGTCACGACATCCACGCCGGTCAGGATCAGATCCCCTGCCTGTATTGTCACAACACGGTGGCGATCTCGAGCGAGCCCGGAATCCCGGCACTCCAGACGTGCTTCGGGTGTCACCAGATGATCGGCGGGTCGACGCCGACGCATCAGGCGGAGATCAAGAAGGTCCGCGAGGCGTTCCTCACCAAGAAGGCGCCCGAGTGGGTCCGCGTGCACGCCTTGCCCGGGTTCGTACGCTTTCCGCATCAGCGCCACATCAAGATTCTGGGCGCCGATGCCTGCGTCATGTGCCACGGCGACGTGCGCAGTATGCCGCAGGTATATCAGTTCGCCACGCTCAGGATGGGCTGGTGCGTCAACTGCCACGTGCAGCGCAATGTCTCGCGCGACTGCACGCTGTGTCACTATTGAGGCCCCGATGGATCGCAGACGGTTTTTGACCGTGTTGGGAGCGACCGGCGGCGCCGCGGCTGCGGCGTCGGCGTGCGACATCGGCCCGGAGCCCACCGAGCACCTCGTTCCGTACGTGGTGCCGCCCGAGAACCAGGTGCCGGGGATCGCGACCTACTACGCCACCACGTGTCGCGAATGTGCGGCCGGATGCGGCCTGCATGCCACGGTGCGCGAGGGTCGCGTGATCAAGCTCGAAGGGAACCCCGAATCACCGATCAACCAGGGCCGGCTCTGCTCGCGGGGTCAGGCCGCGCTGCAGGGACTCTATAATCCCGACCGCGTGACCGATCCGATGGCGCGGGGCGCGAACGGGCAGTGGGAGAAGCTCACCTGGGAAGACGCAATCGGTCGCCTGCAGGCGCGCGTGAAACAGGCGCGCGGCAAGGGCATCGCGTTCGTCACTGGACTCGAGAGTGGGTCGTTCGGAGAGCTGGTGGACGCCTGGATGAAGGAGATCGGCGGGCGGCACATCACCTACGAGCCCTTCGCGTTCGAGGCACTGCGTGAAGGCAACCGGATCGCCTTTGGCACGACGGCCATCCCGTCCTACGACTTCGCCAACGCGCGCTATATCCTGTCGTTTGGCGCCGATTTCATGGAGACGTGGCTGTCGCCGGTCGGCTACCAAAACGCCTTTACGCGCGCGCATGCGTTCGACGCGAGCCGGGACGGGTCGATGGCGAAGTTCGTCTACATCGGCCCGCGGTTGTCACTGACGGGGATGAGCGCGGACGAATGGATCGCTGCCGAGCCCGCGACCGAGTTCATGCTGGCGCTCGCGATGGCGCAGGTCATCCTCAACGAGCGGCTGACGCCTGCCCCAGCCGACGCGCGTCCGCTGGAGCGGTTGCTGCCGGCGCCAGAACAGGTCGCCCGATTCGTCGGAATCGAGGTCAAGGAGATCCGCCAACTGGCGCGTGAATTCGCTGGGTCGAAGGGTGGCTTGGCGGTGGCGGGAGGAATCGCTGCGCAGTACGGCGGCGGCGCCTTGCTCGTCGCGGCGGCGAATATTCTCAACTACGTCGCGGGTCAGGTCGGGAAGACGCTGAAGTTCGGACCCAATCACGCGCTCGAAGGCGCCGGCTCGTACCAGGAGCTCGCCGACCTGGTCGCCGACATGCGGGCCGAGAAGGTCGGTCTCTTGATGGTGCACGGCGCGAATCCGGGCCACTCGCTGCCGGCCGCGTTCTCAGAGGCGCTCGGGCATGTCGGCTACAAGGTCAGCTTCGCGGCGTTCTGGGACGAGACCGCCACGGCGGCCGACCTGGTCCTCCCCGACTTCCACCCGCTCGAGCAGTGGAACGACTCGCGCCCCCGAGCCGGCGTGTACGCGTTGCAGCAGCCGGTGATGGAGCCCGTGTTCCCGAACACCCGTCACGCCGGGGACGTCCTCCTGCAGGCGGCGGGAAAGTCGGGCGGATTCAAGGACTATCTGCAGAGCCGCTGGCGGACGCTGCACGCGCGATACGGTCGTGGTCGCGGCTTCGAGGAGTTCTGGAGCGACGCGTTGCAGCACGGCGGGCTCTACTCGGACGTTCCCACGCAGGCGGTGCGCCTGGGCCCCGATGTCGAGCGGCTCGCGGCCGGCGCCGCCGGGACGTCGCAGCGGCTGACAACGCTGATCGTCTTCCCGTCGGTCGCCCTCCACGACGGCCGTGGCGCGAACAAGCCCTGGCTCCAGGAACTGCCCGATCCGGTCTCCAAGATCGCGTGGCACGGCTGGGTAGAGGTCCATCCGGAGACCGCGGCGAAGTGGCAGCTCGCAAACGGCGACATCGTGCTCCTCAAGTCCCCGCACGGCGCGGTGCGCGCGCCTGTCTGGATCACGCCGGGTGTCCGCCCCGACGTGCTCGCGGTCCCCACGGGACAGGGGCACAAAGCCTACGGGCGGTACGCGAGGGACCGCTCGTTCAACGCCTTCGAGCTCCTGAGTCCCGACCCAGCCGCCTTCGGTGGCCGGGCGTTCGTCGTCGGGGTGACCGTCAGCAAGACCACCGACCATCGTCGCCTCGCCACGATCGAGGGCGACGCGCGCGAGCAAGGTCGGGGGGTGATCGAAGTGCTGGCGCTCGACAAAGCGCGGGCGCTCAGGCGGGGACAGCACCCGTTCGCGGAGCGCGAGACGCCTGCGTACGCCGAAAAGGCATTACAGGATTGGGCCGAGGCGCAGCACAAGAAGGCGTCGATCGGCAACTACGCGGGGGAGCACCCGCGCTGGGCGATGGCGATCGACCTCGCGAAGTGTACTGGGTGCTCCGCGTGCGTGACGGCGTGCTACGCGGAGAACAACCTCGCGACGGTGGGCGAGGAGCTGGTGACGCGCCGGCGCCAGATGAGCTGGCTCCGGATCGAGCGCTACTACTCCGGTGGGGACGAGGGTCGGGTTGGCGCCGTCGTGACGCCGATGCTGTGCCAGCAGTGCGGCAACGCGCCCTGTGAGCCGGTGTGCCCCGTGTACGCCGCCTACCACACGCCGGACGGTCTGAACGGCCAAGTCTACAATCGGTGCGTGGGCACGCGGTATTGCGCCAACAACTGTCCGTACAAGGTCCGGTACTTCAACTGGTACAACTACGCGGAGCACGGCGGAGAGTGGGAGAGCTGGCCCGACCCGCTCAACATGCTGCTGAATCCCGACGTCACGGTGCGCGAGAAGGGTGTGATGGAGAAGTGCACCTTCTGCGTGCAGCGGATCCGCGGTGCCCAGAATCGGGCGCGACTCGAGGATCGCAACGTGCAGGACGGCGACATCACGCCCGCGTGCGCGCAGGCCTGCCCGTCCGAGGCGATCGTGTTCGGGGACCTGCACGACAAGACCTCCCGCGTCGCGGCGCTCGCGCAGGATCCGCGCGGCTATCACGTACTCGCGGGACTCAACACCCAGCCGGCGATCACCTATCTCGCGAAGGTCGTGCACGGCGCGGTGGCGGAGGCCCGGAACGATGGCTGACCGGTCGGGCTCGCGCGTCACCTACGATTTCGTCACGCGTGCCATCGCGCGCACGCTCGAGGCGCCGGGCAAGGGGTATTTCGCGCTGCTCACCGCGGCGGTCGTCCTGCTCGGCGTCGGCATCGTCACCCTGTGCCTGCTGATCCGGTACGGGCTGGGACTGGCGGGCTACTCCCACCCGGTGTATTGGGCCGTCTTCATCACCTGCTTCGTGTTCTGGGTCGGCATTGCGCACTCGGGCACGCTGATCTCGGCGATCCTCTTCTTGTTCCGGTCGGGATGGCGCACCGCCGTGTACCGGACCGCGGAAGCCATGACGGTCTTCGCGGTAATGACGGCGGGTCTGTTCCCGCTGATTCATATCGGCCGCCAGTGGTACTTCTACTGGCTGATCCCGTATCCCAACGAGCGGGGCCTGTGGCCGAACTTCAAGTCGCCGCTCATCTGGGACGAGTTCGCGATCGGCACGTACTTCACCGTTTCGACGGTGTTCCTGATCACCGGTCTGATCCCGGACATCGCGGCCGTGCGCGACGTGGCGACCGGCTGGCGCAAGAAGCTCTACGCGATTTGCGCGCTCGGGTGGCGCGGCACCAACGAGCAGTGGCGGCACTTCACGCGCGGGTACCTGTATCTGGCGGCGCTGGCGACGCCCCTGGTGCTGTCGGTCCACAGCGTGGTCTCCTGGGATTTCGCCATGGCACTCGTGCCGGGCTGGCACGCCACGCTCTTCGCCCCGTACTTCGTCGCGGGCGCTATCTACTCGGGCGTCGCGATGGTCATCACGCTGCTCGTGCCGATCCGGAAGCTGTTCCACCTCGAAGATCTCATCACCGTCAGCCACTTCGAGAATCTCGCGAAGCTCTGTTTGTTGACGGGACTGATCGTGAGCATGTCCTATTTCACCGAGAATTTCGTCGCGTGGTTCAGCGGCAACCCGCACGAGCGTGCCGCGTTCTGGTATCGCGCGTTCGGACCGTTCTGGTGGGCCAGCTGGACGATGAACATCTGCAATGGACTTCTGCCGTGGCTGCTCTGGTCCAAGAAAGTCCGAACCAACATCCTCGGATTGTTCGTGGTGTCGATCTTCGTCAACATCGGGATGTGGTTCGAGCGGTTCGTGATCATCGTCGTGTCGCTCGCGGGTGAGCCGTTCGAGCGGTTCGGGAACGCCACCTACAATCCGACGTGGGCCGACTGGGGCATCATGGCCGGGAGCTTCGGGTGGTTCTTCATGTGGTTCCTGCTGTTCGTGAAGACCTTCCCGGCGGTCTCGATCTCGGAGGTCAAGGAAGTCCTGGCGCCGCCGCGGCGCGCGAAGGTGGCCGCCTCGTGAAGCTCGTGAACCCGCTGACCGCGATCTTCCACCCCCCGCCCACGCCGGGTGTGCTGGCGGTGTTCGGCCACCTGGATGCCACGGTGGACGCGATCGGCCGGCTCCGGGCCGCCGGGCACACGGATTTCACCGTGTATTCGCCGATTCCGCGGCACGAGATCGAAGACGCGCTCGACCAGCCCGTGAGCCCGGTTCGGATGTTCACCCTGATCGGCGGGATTGCGGGCTGCGCCATCGGCGCGTGGCTCACGCTCTACATGTCGTACGATTGGCCGATCGTGCTGGGCGGAAAGCCGATTGGCTCGATTCCGCCGTACGTCGTCATCATGTTCGAGATGACGATTCTGTTCGGCGCGTTGTCGACCATCCTCGGCATCCTCTTCAACGCGTTGTTCGCTGCGCGCCGGCTCGGTACGGTCGCGTACGACCCGCGCTTCACGAACGACAAGTTCGGCATCTTCGTGCCGAGCGAGGCGGCGCGAGCCGGCCAGGTCGAATCGCTCCTCCGCGGTGCGGGGGCTGAGGAGGTGCGCCGTGCGTAGACCGGGGGCCGTCCTTGCCGCCCTTGCCGCCCTTGCCGCCCTTGGTTGTAACCCGGACGACGTGGTGCACCAGATCGGGTGGTTCGCCACCATGCGGCACCAGCCGAGCATCAAGCCGTACGCGCGCCCGATTCCTCCCGTCCCCGGTACCGTGCCGATCACCGGCGCGGAGCCCCTCATGAGCCTTCAGACGGCTGACCGGCTGGTGAATCCCCGCACCCGCACATCGGAGTCCATCAACCGCGGCCGATTTGTCTACGAGACCTACTGCCTCGTGTGCCACGGACCTGCGGGACACGGCGACGGTCCGGTCTCGTCGGCGGCGGGAGGACCGTTCTTCGGCGTGCGCTCGCTCGTGAACGACACCATCGCGCGTCGTAGCGACGGATACATCTACGCCGTAATCGTGAGCGGCCAGGTGATGGGCCGCGGGCTGATGCCTGTCTACGGGGACAAGGTCCGCGGCACGGATCGCTGGGACCTCGTGAACTACGTCCGCACGCTGCAGGCCGAGGCCAAGGCCGCGGCTGGTCGGCGATGAGCACGACCACGGCCGTTTCCCGCCAGGGACTGGTCGAAAAGGCGCGCCAGTTCCCGGCGCGGACCTTCATGCTGTTGGGCACGCTGCTGGCCGTCGCGGGCGCCGTACTGTTCCTCTGGGTGCTGATAGGGGAAGGGCGCGCGGCGCGAGTGTGGCAGGCGTGGCACGTCAACTTCATGTTCTGGACCGGCATGGCCCAGGGGCTGGTGGTGTTCGCCGCGACGCAGAAGCTCGCCAAGGGGCACTGGTCCGGCGTCATTATCCGGTTTGCCGAAGCGGGGGTGGCGTTCCTGGTCGTGTCGCTCCTCCTGTACCTGGGGCTCGTGGTGGGCCGCGGGCACATCTTCAGCTGGATTCACGAACCGCGGCAGGATCTCGGTTGGTGGCTCAGGGCTCAGTTCTTCTTCGTTCGTAACTGGGCCATCTACGCGCTGCTCACCCGGCTGTCGTGGCGGTTCGTGCGCCACGACATGGCGCCGGACATCGGAGAGCTGGCCGGCGGTCGGCCCGCCGATCGACTGGAAGGCCGGGACGTCATTTCACGCGAAGCGGCCTTCCTCGTGCTCGGCTACGCCTTCGGGTACAGTTTGCTCGCGTTCGACCTCATGATGTCGCTCGCGCATAAGTGGGTGAGCAGTCTGTTCGGCGTCTTCTACTTCATGGGGAGCTTTCTTGCCGCTTTGATGGCGCTTGCCGTCTTCGCGGTCGTCCTGCGCCGTCGCATGGGCCTCGAGAGCCTCTTCTCCGCCAAGCAGCAGCACGACCTGGGCAAGCTCTGCTTCGGCTTCACGGTCTTCTGGGCGTATCTGATGTGGGCGCAGTTCCTGGTGATCTGGTACGGCAACCTGCCGGAGGAGACCTTCTTCATCTTCTACCGGCTCATCGGTCCGTGGAAACCGGTCGGTGTCGCGGTCTTCATGCTTGTCTTCCTCGCACCGTTCATCGGGCTCCTGGGCGTACGGCCGAAGAAGCACGCACCGACGCTCGCCCTGTTCGCGCTCGTCAGTCTCGCCGGCATCTGGCTCGAGCGGTACCTGGAGATCGTCGCATCCGTCAACGGCGGGGCGGGTCCGGCCATCGGTCTGCCCGAGCTGGGTGTGACGCTCCTCTTCTGCGGCCTGTTCCTGCTCTCGTTCGGATGGTTCGGCGCGCGCTATCCGATGGTGTCGCCTCGTCTCGCCGCCGACACGCTGGAGCGCGAGCACTACTAAAGCGTTGTGGTTCATCGTTTCCTGACATTACTGCGCACGCCGGCGGTGGCCGGGCAGAATCCATGCGCGGCCCCTTTGACGTTCCAGAGGGTAGGAATCCGTCGAACCAAGCCGGTCCGTGGCCGTCCCTCGGAGCAACAGACTTGGAGGTTTTATGCCGTTGAAGCTCATGGGCTTTGCAGCGGGTCTCGTAGTCCTTGCCGCGTGCGGCAGCTCGACTGCGCCGGCGGGTGGAGGTGGCGGTGGCGGAGGTGGTGGCGGCACCGGGGGACATTCGACGACCATCAACGTCAACAACAATAACTTCAGACCGACGCCGGACACCGTGCCTGCTGGCAACGTGACCTTCAGCTGGACGACCCCTTCGAACGGACACACCGTCTCGTGGGACAGTGGCCCGGGCACCCTCCCCGCGAACACGGGGATTATGACATCCGGGACGTACGTGGCAGCCCTGCAAACCGGAACCTATCACTACCACTGCGAGGTTCACGCGGGGATGACCGGCGTAATCGTTGTCCAGTAGCCTTCGCGGAGGCAGGGGGAGAGTTCTATGCGATCGGGGTTGACTGGCTTGGCTGTGGGAGCGACGGCGGTGGGTCTCATCCTCGCCTCGTGTAACAGTTCGACGTCGTACGGTGGAGGCGGTAGCTGCATGCCCACCGCGACGAAGGTTTGTATGGTGAACACGAGCTTTAATCCGACGACCCTGACGATCACCCACGGGACAACCGTTACGTGGTCGAACGGGGATGCGATTCAACACACGGCTACGAGTTCCTCGACCTCGACGGAGTCCTTCAACAGCGGTCAGCTAGGAGGTGGAGGGACGTATTCGCACACCTTCAACACCGCGGGAACGTACCACTACTATTGCCAGAACCACGGGACGGACGGCAATCCCCCTAACGGAATGTCCGGAACGATCAGCGTTCAGTAGCCACCGGTATGACCTATCCGTTCAGAAGCTCCTGGAGCACGCTCGTTCTGGGAGCTTGCTTTTTCAGGCCGAGTAAGCGCGTTAAGGCCGCAGCGGGCGGAGCAGGCGGCGCAGGGCCGCGAGGGAGTCCGTCGAAAGCGGCCCACGCACGTCCACGAAGAAATCAGACGCGGCCCGCCTGGCTTTTTCCGTCGGCGCAGGAGGCGCTGCCGCGCTGGGCGGCGGCGCACGCGGCGCTGGCCGGGCCGAATCGACGCGCCGCTCGAGCAGCGCCCGAGCGCCGGGACTCTCCGTATCTGGTCGAGCCACGGCCGCGCTGGTGACGACCGCTTCGAGCTGGAACGGTGAGGGCTGTCCATTGATCACCTCGATCACCGTCGTTGAATCGAGCGCCTGCTCGATGATCACCATGCCGGAGTACCCGATCATTCGCGCGCGGTAGATCCCGCGGATCGGCAAATCCGCCACTACCAGCGGGTCCCTGCCGAGTAGCAGACGGGCCGTGTCGGCCCCGATTGGCTCGCCCTTCGAGACGTACGCGCGCTCGCCGAGGCTCACCATCTCCGGGCGTAGGGTAGGCGCGACGGACTTCGCAGCGACGCGCCTGTCGGCTCCAGCGGATGCCACTTCTTGCGCGTTGCGCCGTCCGACTTCGCGATACGCGATCGAATCAGCCCTCGATTTGGAGACTGCCATCGGTTGGGCGGGCTGCGGCTTGGTTTCGTCGGCGAGCATGCCCACGGCTGGAGGGGCGGAAGGCTGCGACGACCGGGCGCGCGGCTCGGATCGTCTCTGCCGGTCCGGTGCGGCGAGGCGGTCGCGCGCCGGGGCAGGGGCAACTGGGGGAGCGTTCTTCGCAACTCGGTTCGCGAGGTCTGACGGCCGCTCGGGTAGGGTGCGCCCGAATGGTGTGCTGCTCTGTTCGCCAAGATAAGTCCCGATCCCGAGCGCCAGCGCGATCGTCGCCGCCCACGCGAGCGGCAGGCGTACCTGCCACCACAGGCGCACGGGAGGCTTCACGTCGCCAGGCCGGAATACCGGTAGCTCGCGGTCCGGGGGTGTGGCCCGCGCGAGCAGCTCTCCCGCGCGCGTGATGAGTGCGCGCTCCTCCTCGAGGCGTGTCCTACAGGCCGGGCACTGGGCCAGGTGGGCCACGACGCTCTGCGCTTCGGGCGGCGACAGCTCGCCGTCCAAGTAGGCGTGCAACGTTCCGTCATCCGCGTGCGACATGTTCACCCTTTTCTCCGGCCTCGTGTGCTTCGACCAGGCGCCGGCGCGCCCGCGCCAGCGTCGTGCCCACGGCACCCCGCGCGAGGCCGGTGTGGGCGGCAATCTCATCGTAGGATAACCCCGAGTCCCACAGGAGCAGCACTTCCCGGTCGCGCGGCGTGAGCTGGTCGAGCGCGGCCCGCACCTGTGCGCGCTCGTTCTCGGCATGTAGCGCCTCATCGATCGCGGGCGCGCTGTCTTGCGCCTCGGCCGTGAGGAGCGTCAGGTGGCGTCGCTCTCGGGCTGCGCGCCGCGCCTCATCCCGCGCCATGTTCGCCGCCACGATGAAGAGCCACCCCCGCGCGTTCTCCGGTTTGTGGACCACCGCCCGCGCGAACGCCTCCTGGGCGAGGTCCTCCGCCCGCTCGGCGTCCCATACCTTGCGGTACAGGAACCGCACGAGCGCGCGGTAGGTGGTGCGATAAGTCTCCGCCAGGTCGCCCGGCATCAACCCACGCGTGTCATCGGAAGTCACTCACGAGCCGGGCGACTTCCCCTTCCACCCAGGTCGTCTTGCCGCCGACTGCGATCTCGATGCTGACGCGACGTCCCGCTACGAGTACTGCCGGCTCGAGCGTGGCCGCTTGCCGCAGCTCAGGGAGAGCGCGGAGGAGCACAAAGTAGGCATCGCTGAATGGCGCGACCCTGACGACCTGCAACGAGTCGCCGTGCGCGAGGTCCATCCAGGTGCTATCGCGCCATACGAACATGCGACCCGCCACCCGGACTGTCCGGTTCTCCTTCGCGGCGCCACGCGTGCTGATCGAGTCCGCCGCGCCGGAGACGACGACAGCCTCAAGCTGCAGTGAGCCCGACAACGCCTTCTCCGCCCGGGACCGCTGCACGGCGCCCGCTCCGGCCTGGTCTTGCGGCGCCGGCCGCGCGTTGAGCATCGGTCTGATCACGACGGCATTCGGCTCTTGGACCAAATAGGACGTGTACTCCGTCAGGATGCCGTACCGAAGAGCGAGCCGCTTCAGCTCGTTCACGATCTCTGGGTTGGATCCGTGCAGCCGGATTTCGCGTGAGAGCGCGCCCGCTTTCCGGGCTGCCCACAACTGCTGGACGTAATCCCCACCCGGCTGCTCATCACCGAAACGTGCCGTGGTGGTGAACCGCTCCTCGCGACCGTTCCTCCGTCCCGTAACCGTTACGGACCGCTCCCCTCTCCCCTCTCCCCGGTAGCGTCCAAACGCCACCAGCTCATCGCCGGCGAACAGGTCTGGTAGACTTTGCGGTTGTAGGTCGTAGAGCTCGACGCCATCCGCTCGGAGCGCGAGATCGGTGAGGACGGGAGACGAGACCTTGGCCGCGAGCGCCCCGACCGCCTGCTCGATGTCTCCGCCGGGCTGGATGTATTCCGTCACGCCGCGGGCGCGCTCCGTCAGCCGGTCCAGAAGATAGGTGTTCACGTCATATCCGATCCCGAAGGCAAAGACACGAAACGGCCCCCGACCGCGCTCGGCCTGCTCGGCGATATGCTCGGGGTCCGTCTCGCCGACCGTGGGCAGGCCGTCCGTGAGAAAGACTATTACCCCGAGCGCGCTCTCACGGGGCGGCTCCGCAAACGCCTCGGCGAGTGCGCCTGCGATGTTGGTCCCGCCGTCAGTGTCGAGACGACGCACCCAGTCCTGAGCTGCGCGCACACTGTCCGAACCCGCCGGCGTCCACCCGGTCGCGTAGCGACGCACGCCGCTCCCGAAACTGATTACGCGGAAGCGGTCGCCCGATCGCAGGCCGCCGAGCAGCTGCACCAGGGCCGCCCGCGCCTGATCGAGCTTCTCGCCCGACATCGAGCCCGACACGTCGAGTACTGCGACGAGGTCCCGTGACACAGACGGCGTGACGGTGGCCCCGACGCCGGGCGCAAGCAGCATCATGAAGAAGCCGTCCTCGCCGACGGGCTGATTCGTGACGAGCGACATTCCCACCAGCCCGCGCGCAAGAGGCAGAAACAGCTCAAAGTCCCCCCTGGCCGCCGTGTCGGCAAGCGTGAGCTCGAGCCGATCGCCGTCGTGTCTCGAGGTGACCCGGTGGGTGGGTGAGTATGGATCGCCGAACCGGCCGGCGCTGTCCACGGCGATCCGGAAGCCGCGCGGGGCCGCCGCACCGGGGCCCGCGCCGGCGACGTACCGGAACCGCCACGCGTCGCCCACCCGGTCGAGCATCTGCGTGTAGCGCAGGGTGATCTTCCGCGTCTCACCCGCGGCGATCGGGAAGACTCGCGCCCGCACGAGCCCGTGCCCGGCCAGCTCGATCAAGGCGGGATCGCGCTTGCGACGCACGATCTCCTCGTAGATCGACCGGGCCTGAGTGGCGTCCATGGGCTCACCTTTGAGCTCGCGGTCTCCTTGCCACAACGAGAAATCGCTGAACGTGGCCTCGCCCGGAAGCGGATACAGGTAGCTCGCCTCGTCGAGCAGCGCGCCGTCGTTCCGGAACCATTCTTCAACGCTGACGCGCGCCACGCGGCCCGTGACCGCGACCTGTACCGCGCTGCGGATCTTGACGATGCCGCCGCGGGGCACGGGCGACGGTGGAAGGGGCCGACCGGGCTCGATCCACCCTTGCGCGGCCGCGCGAGCGAACGGAGCGAGCGGCAGTGTAAGGATGGAGAGCACCCCGAGGACGTGACGCGGCGAAGCCATGGCGAACGACTCCCGTGAGAGACGTGATGAGAGACGCTCGGCCGGCGGGCGCTTGCACACGCTAGGAGCGGAGCGGGCGGTCCGCCCGTTACGTCACGGCGTGCGAAGGGGTTGCGGTGGGTGCGGGAGTGTGCCCATCTTGGGTGCGCCGCAGCGCCAGCGGCGTAAGGTTACCGCGCTCTACCGGACGGGGAGTCGTGCCGCGCTACACCTACCGCCGTCTCACGAAGCTGCCGAGCACCGCCGACGAGCTCCGCCGCCACACGGTACTCAATCTCCCCGGCATGCTGCACGGCCTGAGCTTCGAGCACAACGTGATGGCACCTGGCGCGGTCGCATCGGTCTCGGTGGAAGACGAAGCAGGGATTCTGATCTTCACGCTCGCCGGGCGTGGCATCATGTCGCTCGACGGCGATCGCGTCGAGGTGTCGGCGAACGATCTGGTGCACATCCCGGCTGGTGTACCATACGGGATGCAAACCCTGGGCGGGACCGACTGGGTGTATGTTCTGTTACAGGCACCCGCCGTGTGACCCATGGTCAAGCTACCGCGCATTGGTTCGGCCCGAACTCCAGTATCTCCGCGTCGGCGTCCGAGACGCTCGTCAGGCCCAGATTCGCCAACTTGATGGTCTGGTAGCTGTCCGGCGGCGTGGTGGTGTGCGCCGCCACCCAGGTCCGAAACGTCTCAGGATCCTGGATCGAGACGGCCTCGTTGGTCGCCGCGATGACGTCGAAGCGCGCACCGATAGTCCGGTCCGCGCGGCGTTCGCGCTCGCCCGCGTAGTGTGCCGGTAGCACCACAAGATCTCCAGGCCACTCGGACCGTACGCGCTCCAAACTCCGCCACAGGCGCGCCGCCCAGGCGTCGCGCTGGCCGCCGAGGTCGGGTCGGCCGACCGAGTGCACGAACAGGAAGTCTCCGGTGAGCGCCAGAGATTCGTCGGCGACGAGTGTGAGGCTACCGAGCGTGTGGCCGGGGACGTGCACGGCGCGGAGCGTCGCCCGTCCGAAGGCGACCGTATCGCCGTCGTTCAACGGCTGGTACGCGAGGCGACCTTCGGTCCCGTCGTAAGGCGACCGAGCGTCGTCCGGATGGAGGAAGTAGGGAACCCGCCATCGCTCGGCGGCCACGCGGGAGCCGCTCAAGTAGTCGGCGTGCATGTGCGTATCGACCACCGCTGCGGCCGCGGCACCCGACTCCTCAAGCAGGGCGTCGTACGCCTCGAGATGTCGGCCCGGATCCACGACGACGGCGTCTCCATCGCTCACGAGAATGTACGAGAGCGCGCCCTTGCCGACCCGATCGATTTGGATCACACGCTCGAGCGTCGGCGTAGGGGACAGCCTGCGCGGCAGGTATACCGTCTCCCAAGCGGCCATGCCGCCCGCTACCGAGTACGCTTCGAATCCGTGCTGCCGCAAGAACTGCGTCGCCTGTTTGCTCGAGTTGCCGTGCCCGCAGATCACAGCGACGGGGGTGCGAGGGTCGAGGCGCAGGGGCTCAAGTGTGGAGAACCGGTACATGTCCGACGCCGGCACCGCGCGGAAGTCGAGCGTTGCGCCCAAGGTGACTCGCCCTTGCGCGACGCGCTCGGGCGCTCGGACGTCGAGCAGCTGGACCCGCTCTCCGTGGTCGAGGCGGCGCGCGAGCTCGGGCGCGGGGATGTGCGGCACGGCGGGGTCTGACATCGGCTAGGAGTGTCGTCGGCGTGGTGCGAAAACGCAACGCCCGAAGCGAACCCGCAGGGCTCCCGTTTTGGAAGCGCGCGGGTATATTGTGAACGCGTTCACAAGCATGCGCCCGTCATCGTAATGGAGGAGGAGTCTGCAATGCGGTTGACCTTGCTCACGACGCTCGTCGCGTTCGGCGCCATCGCCTGCGGCAGCGAACAGAAGCCTGCGACGGCGCAGGCGGCGG
>CAYXIK010000005.1:0-10420 GCA_964465315.1 uncultured Gemmatimonadaceae bacterium
CGCCGACGCACGCCAATATTCACCGCATGGACGAAGCCACCGCGCTAGCCGCGCTCCGCCTGTTTCCGTACGGGTTGTACGCCATCACCGTCAAGCACGAGGGGGACGAGCACGCCAGCACCGCGTCCTGGGTGACGCAGGCCTCTTTCCATCCCCCAATGGTCGCTGCGGCGATCGAGAACACGTCCAAAACCATCGGCATGATCCGCGACGCCCACCATTTTGCCGTCAGTATCCTGCACGAGGGACAGCGGGAGATCGCGGAAAAGCTGGGGCGACCGTCGGCCGGCACCTCGCAGAAGCTCAAGGGGATCAAGACCAAACCGGCGCCGGCGTCGGGCGTACCGGTCGTGGCCGACGCACTCGGCTGGGTCGAGTGTCGCGTCGTCGCGACACTGCCGGGCGGAGATCACACGATCGTCCTCGGCGAAGTGGTCGAGGCCGGAGTCGAGCGCGACGGCGCCAAACCGCTCACGCTCGACAACGCGGGCTTCACGTACTCCCGCTAACGTCGGTAGACGACCTTGCCGCCGGCGATGGTGTAGCGGACCCGGGCCTGGTCGAGCGAATCGGGCGGCATGGTGAAGAGGTTCCGATCCAGCACCACGACGTCCGCATCGTAGCCGGGGGTGAGCGTGCCCCGTGTGGCGTTGTCGAACGTCGCGTAGGCGTTCCCCGCGGTGTACGCCCGCAACGCCTCTCCGACCGAGACTTTCTGTTCGGGCACCCAACCGCCCGGGTTTTTGCCGTCGAGCGTGCGGCGCGTCACCGCAGCGTAGACGCCGAGGATCGGGTCGAGCGGCGCGACGGTCCAGTCGGAGCCAAACGCAAGCCGCGCGCCGGTGTCGAGCAGGCTGCGGAACGCGTACGTCGTCTTGATCCGTACCGGCCCGATCCGTCGCTCGACCCAGCGACCATCGTCTATGGCGTGATAGGGCTGCATGGACGCGATCACGCCCAGCCTGCCGAATGCCGGAATGTCCTGCGGGCGCAGATGCTGGGCGTGCTCGATGCGGAAGCGGCGGTCGCGCGGGCCGTGCGCCCTCGTCACGCTGTCGTAGATCGAAAGAAGGATGGCGTTTGCGCGATCGCCGATCGCGTGGACGGCGATCTGCAGTCCGGCCGAGTCCGCGTTCCCGATCCAGCGACGCATATCCGCCTCCGGGTGCCGGAGCAACCCGCGGTAGCCCGCCGAATCGCTGTAGGGCTCGAAGAAGTACGCCGTGCGCGACCCTGCGGAGCCATCCATGTACCCCTTCAACCCCCCGATCTTCACCCAGGAGTCGCCACGGGCGCCGTGACTCGCGCTCTCCGCGACGGTGCGCCAGTCGTCGAGCGGCAGGTAGAGCGCTGCTCGTAAGGTGAGCCGGGCCGCTCGCTCGAGCCGCCGGTAACTCGCCAGGTCGGCCCACGACGCGGACATGTGGGCGGTGGCGGTAACGCCGAGCGAGGCCGCGTGGGCGAGGGCCCGGGCCAGGGCGGAATCCCGCCGCTCAGGCGACGGCTCCGGCACGACGCGGTCGATCACATCGAGGGCGCGGTCTTTGAAGATGCCCAGCGGCTCGCCAGTCCGGGCGTCCCGTAAGATTTCGCCGCCGGCGGGTGTGGGCGTGTCTTTCGTCACGCCGGCCGCTCGCAACGCGGCGGCGTTAGCCAGTGCCTCGTGACCGTCCACGCGATTCACAAACACGGGATTGTTCGGTGTGACCGAGTCGATCCAGTCGTGGCGCGGCAGCGGCTGGCCCGGCCACAAGGTGTGATCCCAGTCCCCGCCGAGGATCCATTCACCGGGCTTCAAGGTCGTGGCGTACTGCTTAATGCGCCGAATAAACTCGGCGGGCGTGGCGGCGTTCCGGAGATCGACCGAGGCGAGCTGAAAGCCGCCGTCCACGAAGTGCGTGTGCCCGTCCGTGAAACCGGGCATCACGAGCCCGCCGTTCGCCCGGATCCGCTCGGTCCGCGGACCCACGTAGCGGGCGATTCCCGCGTCGTCCTCGATCGCGAGGATCTTGCCGTCGGCGATCGCCACGTTGCCGACGTGGGGCGCCCCGGTCGAGAGCCCGGTCCACACCGTGCCGCCACTGATGACGAGATCCGCCTTGCGCGCACACGCGGCGGAGACGAGGCACAGCACCCCGGCGAACAGGCGTGGGCTCATCGGCACCTCAACGGAGTTTGGTGATGCGGCGGATGGTCTCGAGCGCGGTGATAGGGTCCGACGTGGAGCTCTTCTCCGGTGCCACGCCGGTCGCGGCCTGCTGCGACGCGAGTGTGTCTCGGATATCGAGCAGCACCTCGAGGAGGAGTTGTTCGCGCTGGTAGACGGCGTCGACGTCGGCCATGCGCGTCGGATCGTTGGCGGCCTTCGCGCGGTCGTAGGCCTCACGGTATATGGACTCGAGGTTGGCGAGGATGCGGTCGCGCGGACGGGGGCTCATTCTAGGAGAAAAGATATGACCTGTTAACGCGATCCGCTCTCCGTCGCTTCACCATCCACACGTCTCACCACCAGCCCACTCGGTACCTTCGGCACGAAGTACGTCGACTTGGGTGGCATCACGTCACCCGCGTCCGCAACGGCGAACACCTGTTCCACCTTGGTGGGATTGAGGAGAACCGCAGCGGCCGCCCGGCCTCCGCGCACGGCCTCGAAGGCGGCGTGCGGATCGGGCGTATAGGCGAGCGACGGCGTCGCGGTGCCAGCACCGAAGATGTGCTGCACCACCAGCGCTTCGACGCGTGCCACGTCCAGCGACCGGACCGGGGGGGTCCGCCCGAGGCCGGGCACCCCGTCCAGCGACGCATCAGCCTTGAGCACGAGGCTGACATCGTAAGCTTCCGGGAACGCGACGATGCACGCCGTCCGCTCGCGCCCCAGCTCGGCCAGCCGCTCGACCCGATCCATGCAGGGAGCCACCCGCCCCACCTCGAACCACTCGCGCCACGCGGTGACGAGCTTGCCCGGGTCACATCCCCGACCAAAGATGATGCGGTGTGTGGGGAGAATGGTGAGCCCGGGATCGGCCGCCGACACGACGAATGACAACACGCGATCGGCCTCGGGATGCTCCCGTCCGTAGGCAACCGCCGTTTCGTAGCGGTGGTGCCCGTCGGCGATGTACAGTTGCGCCCGACTCGCGAGCGCGGCGAGATCCCTCGCGGACGCGCCCGACACCACCCACTGCCGCAGCCCGACACCATCGAGCTCCGCGCGGGCCGCCGGCACCCCAGAGGCGACCTTCGCGAGAGCCCGCGCCAAGGCGCGATCGGGGTCGGGCGCGAGCAGGAAGATCGACTCGAGGTTCGTCCGCGTTTGTTGCAGCAGCGCCAGGCGATCCGCCTTGGGCGCCGAATGGGTCTGCTCGTGCGGTCGCACGCGCCGGGACGCGAACGGCTCGGCGCGCACGGCCGCGAGCATTCCGATCCGCGTTCGCCGCTCTCCCGAGGGGAGCGTGTAGTCCTGCGCCACGACGTACACCGATTCCCCTGGATCAGGCCGCAGCACGCCCGTCTCACGCCATGCGGCGAGCAGCGTCGCGGCGCTCGCGTAGCGATCCCCGCCGCCCGGCGGCGCTTCCGGCAAGATGAGGTGCACGATATTGTGAGGGTCACGCGCCGCGTAGCGTGCGCGATCCTCGGGAGTAACCACGTCGTACGGGGGGGCGAGGAGCGCGCTCAATCGCTTCCCGGCGGCGTAACGCTCGCCCCGAAACGGTGCGACGAGCGACGGCAGCTCGGCGTTCACGATTGCCCGGAGTCTCCCGTGTCTCTGCGCGAAGCGCAGCAGGTGGTCGATCGCTGGATCGGCCAATATAAGGAAGGGTACTTCCCGCCGCTCACGAATCTGGCGCGCCTCACGGAAGAAGTGGGCGAGCTCGCGCGTGAGCTCAACCACCGATTCGGCGAGAAGACCAAGAAGCCCGAGGAGGCGGAGGGCTCGATCGCGCTGGAGCTCGCCGACATCCTGTTCGTCGTCATTTGCCTCGCGAACTCACAAGGGATCGATCTCGACCAAGCGTTCGCGCAGATGATGCAAAAAGTCACCTCCCGCGACGCCGATCGCTGGACCAGGAAGGCACGCTGACCTCCTCGTACAGGCGCTGGTAGGAGACGAGGCGATCAGCGTCGAAGGCACGCTGTTCCGCCGCCTGCCGCACGGCGCAACCCGGCTCCGCTAGATGGCGGCAGTTGTCGAACCGGCATTGATCGAGAAACCGGCGAAACTCCGGAAAACAGACGGCCAGGAGCTCAGGGTCGATGCCCCAGGTGCCGAATTCGCGTAGCCCGGGCGTGTCCACCACGTAGCCTCCACCCGCGAGCGGCACGACCAGAGCGGCGCGGGTGGTGTGCTTCCCCGTGTCCCACTTGGCGCTGATCTCGCCGATGCGGAGGTTCAAACCCGGGTCGAGGGCGTTCAACAGACTCGACTTCCCGACGCCCGACCGACCCGCGAGCACCGATTCCCGTCCACGCACGAGGTCGCGGAGCGCCGCGAGGCCTTCCAGCGTCCGAACCGAGGTGGCCAGCACCTGGTATCCCGCCGGCGCATACCGCTCGAGCAGGCGCTCGAGGGCCGTCCGATCGAGGTCGACCTTGTTGAGGACGATAACGGCGGGAATCCGGTTCGCCGACGCTATCACGAGAAACCGATCGAGCAGCCGTGGACTGGGCTCGGGGCTCCGCACCGATGCGACGACCACCACTTGGTCCACATTCGCGGCGATCGGCTGGGCCCGTGGGCTCCGCTCGCCGGCCGCACGGCGCGCGAGCACGCTCTTGCGACGCCGCACGCCGGAGATCATGGCACGGCCGTCCGACTGGACGTCGAGGTCGACAACGTCACCGGCCACCACCCGGTCGTCATCCCGGTGCTTCAGCTTCCCCCGGAGCACGGCGGTCACCTCGCCGGTCTCCGTATGCACCCGGTACGTGGCGCCCGTGCGGGCCAGCACTACGCCCGTCGTCACGCCCGCTCCTGCCGCGCGATGCACGCGTCGAGCTGTTGCTTCACCGCCTCGAGGCTGAGCGCCAGCAGCGGAGCGAGCGCCTCCGCCGGCGTCGCGCCCCAGGACAGGTAGTCCGTTTCGACGTGGCCGACCGGCCGGTCGCCGGCGTGGGACCAGCGGACGAACAGGAGCGCCGCGCCGTAGCGGCCCTGGGGATCCGGGGCCTCGTCCACGAACGTCCCCACCGAGTACGCAAGCCCGTCGCTCCCGGTGAACGCGGGGGCGCGCTCGTGCACCCGCTGGTAACCGCCGAGCGTGCCGTCGGTCAGGTTCTCCGTAGAGACTCCCGCAGGACGTTGCCGAGCAGAAAGGCGACGTTGGCCGGCCGCTCCGCGAGGCGGCGCATCAGGTAGGGGTACCACTGCGTGCCGAAGGGGACGTAGACTCGCACGTTGTACCCCTCGCGACGCAGCGCGAGCTGGAGGTCGCGCCGCACGCCGTAGAGCATCTGGAACTCGTAGCGCGCGGGCTGGATGCCCTTGTCGCGCGCGAACGCCTTCGCGTGGTTGATGATGCGCGCATCGTGCGTCGCGATGCCGGGGTAGTGGCCGCGGAGCATGAGCCGCTCCATGCAACGGACGTACGTGGCGTCCACATCGCGCTTGTCCGGGAACGCGACCGTGGCGGGCTCCTGGTAGGCGCCCTTGCACAGCCGCACCCTGGCGCAGAGCGCGATCATCTGCTCGACGTCCTGCTCGGTGCGGCGCAGGTAGGATTGCAGCACCACTCCAACCGCGTTCCCGAATTCGGGCTGGAACGTGCGCTTGAAGAGCTGGAGCGTGCGTTCGGTGTATTCCGACTGCTCCATATCGATGCGGACGAACGAGTCGTGCGTCTTCGCCCGGGCGATGATCGCGCGCATGTTCTCGGCGCACAACGCTTCATCGATGTCGAGGCCCGTCTGTGTGAGCTTGACGGAGACGTTGGCATCGGCCCGGGCGGCCTTGATACGATCGAGCGTTTCGAGATAGCTGTCGCGCGCGGCGTGTGCCTCGTCGGCGGTGCGCACGGACTCGCCCAGCACGTCGAGACTGGCGGTGATGCCGGCCGCGTTCAGAGCCTTCAAGGCGGCCACGCCGGAGTCGACCGTCTCTCCGGCCACGAACCGGGCGGCGAACCGGCGGGCCAGCCCGTTGCCGCGGATGAATCGGAAGATGCGAGGTTGCTCGCTGAGCCACAGCAGGCCGGCGCGGACCATCAGGTGATGAGCGTCAGGAGCCGGGCGTCAGGGATAGAACTTGGCGTTCCGCTGCGCCTGATCGCGCAAGGCGTCGCTCGGAGCGAAGCGCGCGCCGTACCGATCGGCGAGCCGCGCGAGCTCTCCCACGATCCGCGTGGCGCCCAGGTCGTCCGCGTGCCGGAGCGGGCCGCCGCGAAACGGCGGGAATCCAAAGCCGAAGATGGCGCCGACGTCGCCGTCCCGCGGCGTGCGCACGATCCCCTCTCCCACGGCGCTCGCCGCCTCGTTCAACATCGCGAGCACGAGGCGCTGGATGACTTCGGCCGGTCGCGGGCCGCCGTTGGGGTGTGCGCCGATCAGCTCGTAGACAGCCGGATCTACACCGCCCTTCTTCCCGCCCGCGTACCTGTAAAACCCCTTGCCCGCTTTCCGACCGAGCCGGCCGGCCTTGACCATGCCGGCGAACGCCGGTACAGGAGCGAATCGCTCGCCGAACGCCTCGTGCATCACGCCCACGACCTTCTCCCCCACGTCCATCCCTACTTCATCGAGCAGCGTGATCGGGCCGACGGGGAACCCGAACTCCACCATGAGACGGTCGAGCTCTTCGATCGCCACGCCTTCCACGAGGAGATGTCCAGCCTCGTTCATGTAGGGCGTCAGGATCCGGTTGATCCAGAACCCGGGGCTGTCCTTGACGACGATCGGCGTCTTGCCCATCCGGCGACCGAAGGCGACCGAAGTGCTCACGACGGCCGGAAGCGTGCGCGCCGACGGGATCACCTCGACGAGCGGCATGCGGGCGACCGGGGAAAAAAAATGCATGCCGATCACATGGTCGGGCCGCCCGGCGGCCTCGGCGATCCGATGGATCGGGATGGTCGAGGTGTTCGACGCGAACACGGTATCCTCGCGCGTTGCTGCCTCGACCTCACGCAGCACCAGCTGCTTGACCTGCAGCTCCTCGAACACCGCTTCGATCACGAGCTCCGCTCGTCCGAACCCCGCGTACGTATCGCTTCCGGAAAGCAGCGCGACCAGCCGCGCGTGCTCGTACTTGGTGATGCGGCGACGCTTGAGACGGTCGTCCAAGATGTCGCGCGCCGCCGCGAGCCCCTTGGCGACGCGTACGAGGTCGGCGTCCTTCATGCGCACGTCCACGTTCCCCTGAACGATGGCCGTGCCCGCGATCCCAGCGCCCATGAAGCCGGCCCCGACGACGCCCAGGCGATGCACGGTCGCGGGGGGTGGCGGATCGGCGATGCCGAAATCCTTCTTCAGGGCCGTGGTCGCAAAGAAGATCTGCACGAGCTTGCGCGACACGTCCGTGACCGCGAGCTGGCCGAACAATGCCGCCTCACGCTTCAAACCCGCGGCCATGCCGTGCCGCAGTCCGTGCTCGACGGCTTCGAGCGCGGCGAGCGGAGCGGGATAATTGCCTCGGGTCTGCGCTAGCACCTGCTTCCGCGCCGCGCCGAACACCAGCCGCCGGCCGAGCGGATTGCCGTCGAGCAGCCACCCCTTAAAGCCGCCGGGACGCCGCCGTCGAGGTCGCCAGCCGCCCGCCATGCGCTTCGCCGCCGCGATCGTGACGTCCCTGAGGATGGCATGAGGCACCAGCTCGTCGACGATGCCCACCCGGAATGCTTTCTGCGCCCGCTCCGTCTTCCCCGCCAGAATCATGTCGAGGGCGGCTCTCGCGCCGATCAGGCGCGGCAGGCGCTGGCAACCGCCCGCGCCCGGGAGGATGCCGAGTTGGACCTCCGGGAGGCCGAGTTGTGTGCGGGGGTGATCGGATGCGACGCGATACCGGCACGCGAGCGCGAACTCCAGTCCGCCTCCAAGACACGCGCCATGGATCCCGACCGCCACAGGTTTGGGGAACCGCGCCACGCGTTCCAACAGCTCCTGGCCCTCTGCCGACAGCCGCTCGGCTTCGGCGGCGGTGGTGAGCGCGACAAACTCCTCGATGTCGGCGCCGGCGATAAAGGCGTCGGGCTTGCCGGAGAAGAACGCGATCGCCTTGACGGTCGCGTCCTGCTCGAGCGCCTCGAACGTGGCCTGTACGTCCTGCTTGACGGCACGGGAAATCTTGTTGACCGGCTCGCCGTTCAGGTCGAACGTGACGACAGCGACGCCGCCATCCGCCAGCTCCCAGGTCAAGGCGGCGCCAGATGCCATCAGTTTCGCTCCAGCACCATGGCGAACCCCATGCCCCCCTGTGCGCAGATGGACAGGAGGCCGAACTGCGCGTCGCGGCGGACCATCTCGTTCGAGAGTGTAGTGACGAGCCGGGTGCCGGTGGCGCCAAAAGGGTGGCCGATGGCGATCGAGCCGCCCATCACGTTGATGATGTCCTCGTTGATCTCCCAGCCCTTGGCGGCCCAGCCTTGCAGGTTCGAGAGTACCTGGGACGCGAATGCTTCGTGAACCTCGATAACCCCCAAGTTCTTCCACTCGATGCCCGCCCGCTCGAGGGCCTTCGGGACCGCGAAGATCGGTGCCTGCAGGAGCTGCCAGCCCGGATCGACGGCGGCGACCGCGTAGGAGCGGATATAGGTGAGCGGTGTGTAGCCGAGGGCGCGAGCCGCGGCGTCGCTCATCAGCAGCACGGCCGACGCGCCGTCCGTGAGCGGCGACGAGTTCGCCGCGGTGACGCTTCCGTAGCGCCGGTCGAATACCGGCTTGAGTTTCGCCATCTGCTCGAGCGACGTGTCCCGCCGTATCCCGTTATCGCCCGTGACCACCGGCTCCCCGGAGCGCTCGGGAAGCCACGGGACGACTTCGGCCGCGATGCGCCCATCATCCGTTCCCTTGGCGGCGAGCGTGTGGCTCCGTAGGGCCCAGCGGTCCTGCGCTTCGCGGGTGATGTGGTTTTCCTTCGCCATCTTTTCGGCGGACTGGCCCATGGACTCTCCGGTGGACGGCTCGGCGATCGCAGGGGAGACGGGGACGAGATCGCGGGGTCGGATTCGGCTGAAGCTCCTGAGCCTGGCGCTGAGGGACCTCGCCTTGCTCGCTTCAACGAGGATGTCGGCGAGCCGGCGGGAGGCGAGGATCGGGATGTCGGACAGGGACTCGACGCCCCCGGCTATCACGACGTCGGCCGCCCCGAGCGTGATCTCATCGTAGGCGTTCGCCACCGCCTGCCCCGAGGAAGCGCATGCCCGATTGAGGGAATAGGCGGGGATCTCCTTGGGAAACTGGGGGAGCAGGCTCACTTCGCGGGCGACGTTGGGTACGAGCGCCGAAGGGACGACCTGACCGAAAATGACGGCGTTCACATCAGCGCCGTCCAGATTGGTGCGCTCGAGCAGCTCGCGGGCCACGAACCGCGCCAGGTCCACGGCCCGCGCGTCCTTGAGGGACGTCCCGGACTTGCAGAACGGCGTGCGATACCCGGCCACGACCGCCACGCGCCGCCCGTTACCAACCGGCATTACATTCCCCTCCCGTCAGTCAGACACGAAACCTATCACGGGGCCGGCCGCCGGGCCAAGCGGGAGAACGCCGACGAGCGAAGCGCCGTTTTCTCATCGCACGCGCGCCGCCGCACTCGAAGCGATGGCGACCGAGCCCGTGGACGTCCTCGTCATCGGGGGCGGGATCACCGGTGCCGCGATCGCGCGTGATGCGGCGCTGCGTGGCTTTCGCACGGCCGTCGTCGAGAAGGGGGACTTCGGGAGCGGAACGTCCTCGGCCTCGTCGCGGCTCATTCACGGTGGCCTTCGGTACCTCGAACAGTACGACTTTCATCTGGTCCTCGAGGCGAGCCGCGAGCGTCGGGTGCTGCTGCGGATCGCCCCACACCTGGTCCACCCGCTCCCCTTTCTCTTTCCCCAGTATCGCGGCGCCCGGGTCCCAGCGTGGAAGCTTCGATGCGGTCTCTGGCTGTACGACCTGCTCGCCGCATTTCGGAACGTGCGCGTCCACCGGTGGCTCAGCCGGAAAGCGACCCTGCGGCTAGAGCCCGGGCTGCGCGAAAGGGGTCTCGGGGCGGCGGGACTCTATTACGACGCACAGACCGACGACGCGCGCCTCGTGCTCGCCACCATGCGGAGCGCCGCGCAGGCGGGCGCGCTGGTGGCCAACTATGCCGAAGCGGTCTCCCTCCTCAAGCCGGACGGTCGTGTGCGGGGCGCCACGGTGCGCGATCTGCTGAACGACGAGACGCATGCCATACGAGCCTTGATCGTGGTGAACGCCTCCGGTCCGTGGGTGGACGGGCTGCGGC
>CAYXIK010000005.1:10520-106526 GCA_964465315.1 uncultured Gemmatimonadaceae bacterium
GCTGCGGCTCACTAAGGGAGCGCACGTCGCCGTCCCGCGGAAGCGGCTCGGTAACACCCACGCGATTACCCTGACCTCACCGATCGACGGGCGTGTGATGTTCGTTCTTCCGTGGGGCGACGCAGAGCAGAGCTACATCGGCACGACGGACACCGACGAGGCCGTGTCGCCCGACGACGTCCGCGCGACCGCCGAGGACGTGATCTACCTGCTGCGCTCGGCGAACGCCTTCTTTCCGCAGGCGCGCCTGTCGCCGAACGACGTCGTCGCGACGTGGGCCGGGCTGCGCGCCCTGCTCCGCCCGGAGCGAAACGTCGCTCCGTCCCAGGTCTCCCGCGAGCATCGCATTACCGAGGGCGCCAGCGGGCTGCTCACGATCGCCGGCGGCAAGCTCACCACCCATCGTGTCATGGCGCAGGAGCTCGTCGATCTGGTCGCGGCCCGGCTGCGTGCGCTGGACGGGCGGCCCCGCGCTCCCCGCCCAGCGACGCACCGCCTGCCGCTCCCCGGCGGAGAGACCGCGGATCTGGAGGGGCTCACCAAGGCGGCCGTGGAGCGGGGCGCATCCGAGGCCACGGCCCGCCATCTGGTCGGCGCGTACGGGAGCGAGGCAGCCGCGGTGCTCAATCTGGTGGACCGGGACCGCGCCCTCGGCGGACGCATCGTGGCGGGTCGACCGGAGCTGTGGGCCGAGGTGGAGCACGCGGTCGAGCGCGAGATGGCAGTCCGGCTCTCGGACGTGCTGGTCCGGCGACTCCATCTGTTCTACAAGACGCGCGATCAGGCCGTTCCCGCCACGAGCGCGGTCGCAGATCGCCTCGCCCAAGCGCTCGGCTGGGACGGGGCGCGGCGCGCCGAGGAGCTCGCGGCCTACCTGCAGCTGGTGAAGCGATCCCGCGCGTTTGCCCGGGAAGTGGCGACGCTCGGGAAACCCTGATACTATCTCCTGTCTTGATCTGTCATCCTTGGGCTTTCGCCCGCGCGCTCGGTCCGGCCGCAGCCGTGCTCGCCCTGGCTTGTAGCCGTCCGGAAGCGAGCCCAGCCGTAGCGCAGCGGATCGTGCTCCGCGGGCCCGCCGATTCCCTCATTCCCGATGGGCCGCTCGGCGCATCGATCCGCCGGGGCCGCGCCCTGCTCGCCGCCACTGGCGACAGCCTCCCCGCGCACGTCGGCAACAAACTTCGGTGCGTGAGCTGTCACCTGGATAACGGGCGCCGACAGAGCGGCGGCTCCTGGGTCGGCGTGTACGTGCGCTACCCGCAGTACCGGTCGCGCAGCGCGACGGTCGAGACCATAGAATACCGTGTGAACGACTGTTTCCGGCGCAGCATGAACGGCGCTCCGATCGCGAGCGACGGTCCCGACATGCGGGACATCGTCACGTACTTCTGGTTCCTGGCCCGCGACATGCCAGTCGCTCCCGTGCCTCCCGCCTCGAGTCGCCTGGCCAAGTGGGCCGCGCTCGTGCCGGACACCACGGCCGGGGCTCGCGTGTACGCGGCCACATGCGCCCGGTGTCACGGGCCGGCGGGTAACGGCACGGCGGTCGCGCCCCCGCTCTGGGGGCCGCAATCGTACAACCTCGGCGCTGGGATGAGCCGCCTGCGCACGGCGGCGGCATTCATCAGTGAGAACATGCCTTTCGACCAGCCGGGCAGCCTCACCGATCAACAGGCGATCGACGCGGCGGCGTTCGTCAACGTGCAGCCGCGCCCGGACTTCCCTGACAAAATCCACGACTGGCCGAACGGCGATGCGCCGCCCGACGTCGCCTATCCGACGCACGCAAGACCTCGGAACGGGCAACCCCGATGACCACCAATTCCACTTTCGACAGGAGGTTCAGCATGTCAGAGCTCACGAGCGGTCGCCGCGGATTCCTGGGTCGCCTCGCCGCGGGCGCCGCCGCGATGGGTCTGGGCAGCCTCGTCGCACCCGTCGAGGGTGCGGCGCAGCTGGTTCGGACACCGCGTGCCGCCGGTGCTAATCCAGAGTTCGAGGCGTGGCTCAACAAGATCACCGGCAAACACAAGATGGTCTTCGACGTGCCGGAACCGAACGACGGCTTTGTGTTTGCATGGGCGCGGGTGTTCCTCAACACGACCAACGAGAGCTACGGCACCACGGACGCCGACAACTCGGCGGTGATCGTGCTGCGTCACGCCGGGATCCCGTTCGCGATGGAAAGCGCGATGTGGGCGAAGTACAAGTTCGGCCAAGCGTTCAAGATCAACGATCCGGCTACGAAGGGCCCCGCAATCCGGCACCCACTCATCCATGCGAAGGCCGGTGACCTCCCGATCCCAGGCATGGCCACGGATGAGTTGCTCGCGAAGGGCGTACTGATGGGCGTCTGCAACGTCGCCCTAACCTTCTACAGCATGAACATGGCGAAGGAGATGGGCACGCCGGCCGAGACCATCAAGAAAGAATGGATGGCCAGCCTGTTGCCCGGCATCGTCGTGGTGCCGTCGGGCGTGATCGCCGTCAACCGCTCTCAGGAGAAGGGCTGCGCGTACTGCTTCGCCGGCTGAAGGCTCAGATCCTATTCCTTACCCGCGGCCGCGCCTGCAGGCGCGGCCGCGGCTCGTTTTCGCCCAGCTGACGGAGCGCCCACCGCACGGCGTGCCGCACCTCATCGGACTCGTCGTCTTGAGCGGCTTTCAGCGCGTCCCCGGCCCGTGGGCTCTCGATCTCTCCCAGGGCCCAGGCGGCCGCGACGCGCACGGCAGGTTCACGGTCTCTCAAAGCGGAAACCAGAACGTCGACCGCGCGCGGGCTTTCAATTTCGCCCAGGGCCCACGCCGCCAGCCGCCGGGTGTCCGCGTCCGAGTGCTTCAGTGCACGGGCCAGCGCATCGATTGCTGTGACGTCTTCGATTTCTCCCAATGCCCAGATGGCCGCCAACCGCGCGTCGACCGACTCGTCGCCGACGAGCGCGCCCAGTCCCGCGACGGCACTCGGGCTCGAGATCTCTCCGAGCGCGTGCGCGGCCGCCGCCCGAGTGGCTGGATCACCGTCACGGAGCACGGGCAGGAGCGCGTCGACGCCCGCCGAGTCCTCAATTTCTCCCATCGCCCACGCTGCCGCGCGCCGGACGGAGGGGATCGGATCCCGGAGCGCGGCGCGCAGTGGCCCCACTGCGCGCGCACTCTCGAGCTCTCCCAGAGCCCACGCCGCCGTCTCCCTTACCTCCGCGGCTCGGTCCCGCAACGCCGTGGTGAGGGCGTCGATCGCGCGGGGATCCTCAAGCTCGCCCAGCGCCCAGGCCGCGGCCCGTCGGACGGGCATGGCGGGATCGCCGAGGGCGTCGGCGAGCGGCCGACGGCCGCGAGGGTCCTCTAATTGGCCCAAGCCCAGGGCACCGGTCGCACGCCGACCGGGATTCTGGTCCTTGAGCAGGCTCGCGAACAACTCGTAAGTGCCGGGTGGGTTGGCGCGTCCAAGCACACGCGCCGCGATGTCGCGCACGCACGCGTTCTCCCGTCCTAGCACGGCACGGAATGCCCCGAGGGTCGCTGCATCGAGCTCGTAGCCGTGCCAGTCGCCCCCGCCCCCGTGAACGTGAATACGGGGAGCGAGGCCGTGACTGCCGAAGTCGAAATGCTCACCCATCGGCATCGGCGTGGGCATCGGCATTGGCGTGGGCATCGGGAAGAGCCTGGGCTCCCATCCCCACCCGAGGTTATTCGCCAGGGCCTGGCCCGCGAGCTGGCACACGGTGGAATCGGAGGTGGCGAGCGCCGCCAGAAGATAGGCCGCCCGGGCGGAGTCGAGCCGCGCCTGCGCCGCTGCCACGCCGGGGACGGCGGCGAGCGCGACCGTCGTGACCGTGAGAACGCACCAGCGGCCCATCGTGCCTCGAGGGATGGAGATACTGCTGGGATGGGCGGGAACGGTGGAAACGTTGCAGGGGGTCGGTGCCCGCCCCCCCGCCTGATGTGCCCGGTCTGCTACCTGCGGCTACGCGCCTTTGCGAGGAGTCGCAGGATCTCGAGATATAGCCAGATGAGCGTGACCATCAGACCGAACGCGCCATACCACTCGAGGTATTTTGGGGCGCCGCCCTGCACGCCGGTCTGGATGAAGTCGAAGTCGAGTATGAGGTTCAGCGCAGCGATCACGACGATTACGCCGCTCACCACGATGCTTGCTGTACTATTGCCCTGCAGAAACGGCATCGCGGCGCCGAAGAGCGACATGACGAACCCGACCACGTAATAGAGCGCAATCGCCCCTGTGGCCACGACCACGCCGAGCTTGAACTTCTCGGTCGCCTTGATGAGCCCCGAGCGATAGGCTACAAGCATCGCCGCCAAGGTTGCGAACGTCAGGGCCACCGACTGCATGGCGATTCCCGGGTACTTCACCTCGAGCACGGCTGAAAGCCCGCCGAGTGCGAGCCCCTCGAGCGCCGCGTAGATCGGCGCGGTAACGGGAGACCACTCTTTCTTGAGGATCGTGGCCAAGGCTACGACGAACCCGCCGAGCGCCCCGATCAGGATCCACTGGGTCGCAACCGCCGGATCCAACCGTACCTGCGACCAGACCCAGGCCGCCGGGACGACGACGAGGAACAGCAGGAACGCCGTCTTGTTCACCGTCCCCTCGAGCGTCATCGGCGGGGCGTTGGGGTCGCGCCGTACGTCGGCGAACGTCTTGGCGTTGAGTGCTGGATTGGAAGTGCGCATCACGGCCATGGTTCCACCTTCAATGAAGTACGGGCAATGAATCTAATGTAATTGTCGAGATTCTTTCGGCTGATGACCGTCAGCTCGCGTGGCACATCGGGCGAGGAACAGCCGACCCTGTTTGCCCGCGATGATTGCACCTACGCCCACGCCGATGTAGTCGCCGCCGCGGATCATCCCCATCCCCTGAGACTCCGGATCTGGTCGCCCAGCACGAGGAACTTCTCGAATACCGGAACGCCCTTGCGCTTGCGGCCGAACTCGGCGAACAGCTCGCGCAGGCGCCCCCGCCGCGTAACGTAGAAGCGGAATGTCTCCGCGAAGTCCTCCTGCGGGTGCGTGGCGGCGTAGGCGGTGACGTAGTTGGCGAGCGTAGTGGTCACGCCCCGCCGCTCGAAGTCCACCCACTTCGAGTCGGAGACTCGGTACGCCTTGCGCACCTCGCCGAAGGCGCGACGAAAGCGTCCCGTACGGGTGAACGACCAGTTATGATAGAGGAACGAGTGGCCGAGCTCGTGGAGTATGAGGCCGGTGAGCATGTTCCACGAGATCTCGTCGCGACTCCGTTTCCCCGTCACGTAGCGTCGTTCGATCTCGATCACCTTGGGCGACCGGTGCGTCACGCCCGAGACCCCGGGGCGCAGCAGCACGCGGTAGTTCCAGCCTTTCAGACGCGACACGACCAGCAGTTGCCGGACCCGGCGCAACGCCCGGCGGATGAGGTCGCGACCGGTCGCATCGTGCCCGCACCAGGGACACACGTCCATCCAGTCGTTCACGCCCTTGCTGCAGTGCGGGCAGATGTTCTGGTAATCGTCGTAGCGCCACTTCTGCCCGCGGCCGCACCATGGGCAGTTGCGCATCGGGTACATGACGCCGCCTCCGCAGCCCCATCGGCAGCGGCGGTCGTAGCGGAACCCCTTTGGCGCCTTGAGCGGCTCGGGGCTCGAGTCCCGGTCGGCGATATCGCGCCCACACCAGGGGCAGAACGAAAAGCTGTCCGAGACCACCCAGCCGCAGTAGTAACATTCGGCCCCGGTCTCTTTGGTGGTGTCCCGCCATTCGAGGCGCCGACCGCAGTTCGAGCAATGCGCCCAAAACCGCTCGACCTCCGCCGCACAGGTCGGGCAGCGCAGCTCGGGCGTTGGGATTTCCCTACGCCGGGTCACGGGCCAGCGCCTCGTCCACGATCCGCTCGATGAAGTCCGGATAGCCCATCCCCGCCTTTTCTGCGGCGTCCGCCATTTCGTTCTCGCGCGCGACGAACGGGTTGGGGTTCACCTCGAGGACGTACACTTCCTCATCGTGCGCGAGCCGCAGGTCGACGCGCCCGTAATCCTGCAGCCACAGGGCGTGAAACGCCGTGCTGCACGTGTCCGCGATCTTTGTCGCGACGTCCTCCGACAACCCCTTGGCGAAGATGTTCTTGATCTTCTTGCGCTTGCGATATTCTTCATCCCATTTCGCTTTGTAGGTGGCGATGCGGTGATCGCCGTTCGCGTCGCCGAACGTCAACTCGACGACCGGGAGCACCTGCACGGGATCGTTCCCAATCAGGCCTACGTAGAGCTCGCGGCCCTCGATCAGCTCCTCGACGATCGCCGCCTGCCGGTACTTCTCGTGGATGAACTTTACGCGAGCCCCGAGATCGTCGTCGTTGTCCACCACCGATGCCTGGGAAATCCCGACCGACGCGTCCTCGAGCAGGGGCTTCACGATCAGCGGGAACCGCAGCTCCGAGGGGTGGACGGGCTTGTCTCCCGGGCGGAACTCGGCGAACGCGGGCACACGGATGTCGTGGTGTGCGAGGATCTTCTTGGTGAGCGACTTGTTGCGCGCGACCAGCAGCCCGGTCGGAGAGGAGCCCGTGTATCGATAGCCGTGCATCTCGAGCACCGTGGCGATCGCGTATTCGTGCCGCGCGTGACCGCGGAACGACTCGCAACCGTTGAACACGACCTTTGGCTCGAACCCGGCGAGGTGCTCGAGCATCCACCCGAGCTGCTCGGCCACGCCCACGAGGAGGACGTCGTGCCCCTTGCCGATGAGCGCCCGGGCCACGTCATACTCGGCCTCTTCGACCTTGGCGTCGACTTCCTTCTTGTAGTCGGCGTCCTCCCATTCGGGGTGCAGCGTGTCGAAGACGACGGCGACCTTCACCGCGCCTCCCGAACCCTGTGCATGTCTTTCGCCACGGTGGTGAGCGCAATAAGGATGACCAGTCCCCCGACCGCGCCCGCCGTCGGCAACAGCAGCATCGCCGGCCGCAGCCCGAACCGGTCGGAGAGATAGCCGATCAGCGGCGGTGCGATCGCGTCCCCGGCGAGGTGCGAGTACAGGACGAACGCCCCGAGAACCGACGCCCGCACGGCGGACGGCACCACGTCGAGGATCACCGCCGATAACGGTCCGTTGTACCACGAGTAAAGAAAGAACGTCGCGAACAGGAGCGGTACGAAGAGACGGAGCTCGTCAATGAGGAGAAGCGCGGCGCACACCGGACCCCCGAGCACGAATCCCGCTCCCGACACGACTACGCGGCCCCCACTCCAGCGGGTGAGCAGCCAGTCCCCCGTGCGGCCTCCGACGAGAGCGCCCAGGGCTCCCCCCGCGAGCCCCCAAACCCCGAAGTCCCGCCCCACCGTGGCGACCGACAGGCCGTGCGTGCGCTGCATGAAGCTCGGCGCCCACGCGATCAACCCGTTGACGGCGAACGTGACGAGCGCGCCGCCCACGAACATCCAGACGAGCGTGGGCGTGCGGAGCACAGTTCGCGCCGCCTCGAGGAAGTCGCCGTACGCCGTGGCCGCGACCTCGCTCGCCTCTGTGGTGCCCCGGAGCGCCACCGGTACCAGCCGAACGACGGTCCAGATAATTCCGATACTCACGCACACGCCGAACACGGCCGCGTCGATGCCCTCGGGCAGCCGCCTGAAGAGCTGAAGCGCTCCGGCCAACGCCGCCCCGACCACCGTGAGCCAGATCAGTGGCGCGCCCAGCACCAAGCCTTGCGTCACGCCGTGGCGGCCGCGCGCGTACCACGCCGTCACGGTCGCTCGGATGCTCGACGGGGGCCGCCCGCGCGGCTCCTTGAGCCGCGACGCGAGCATCGCGAGCGCAAAGCCGGGGATCCCAAGCGCGACGAAGGCCGCCCGCCAGCCATACCGCTCGGCGAGCACGCCGCCGACCCAGATGCCGAGGACGCCGCCGAACGCCATGCCCACCGAGTAGACCCCGAGCGCGAACGCGCGGCGCCGGCCGCGGAAGAACTCGGCGATCAGCGCCTGCGCCGCGGGCCCGTATCCCGCCTCCCCGACCCCCACCATCGAGCGACACATCAGCAGCTGCCAGAATCGGCTCACGGTCGAGCTCAGCGCCGTAAACGTGCTCCACAGGGCGACCCCGACCGCGATGACTGCGCGTCGGGACTTCAAGTCGCCGATCACGCCGAGCGGCAGCGCCGCGAGCGAGAGCACGATGACGTAGGACGAGCCGAGCCAGCCGAGCTGCTGATCCGACAGCGCCAGCGCCCGTTTGATCGGCTCGAACAGGGCGAAAACAATGTTTCGGTCGATGTAATTGAGGAGATTAATGAGCGTAAGCAGCCCGAGGGCGTAGGCCGCATACGCTCTGGACGGGGCAGCCGAAGCGACGCCGCTAGGGCTGGCGTCCGACAGTCGTCGCCTCCGCGCGGGCGTCGCGGTCCGCCTTCGCCTCCCGGTACGCCTCCGTGAGCTGTCGCATCATTTCCTCGCGCCGGTCGTAGAGGCGCTTCAGCGGCCGCTTCTTGCGCTTGGCGAGCGCGTACGCGGCGAGGACGGGGAAGCCGACCGTGTTGTCGAGGTAGCACACCACGGTGCCCGGCAACTTGTCGGGGTCCACCTTCCCCCAGCTCACCGCCTCGGCGGGCGTGGCGCCCGAGAGGCCACCCGTGTCGGGACGCGCGTCCGTGAGCTGCAGGTAGTAATCGTGACCCTTTTCACTAATCCCCAAGACCTCCTGGATCTGCGGCTCGGTTTGGAGCACGAAGTTCTTGGGGCTTCCGCCGCCGATGATGAGAACGCCGCTCTTCCCGCCGTGCGTCTTGGCATCGAACACGATCGCCGACGTCTCGTTCACGTCCGCGCTCGTGTCGAACCGCAACCGCGACCCGGTGAGCGCCTGCTCCGCCACGTTCATTCCGATCGACGAATCCCCTGGGGAGGATGTGTAGACGGGCACGCCGCACTGATGCGCGACGCCGAGCACCGACTTGCGCGAGATGCCGAGCGCCTGCTCGCGCCCGAGGATGTAGCCCCCCAGCAGGTAGTGGTATTCCGCGGTGCTCATCGGGCGCTGGAATTCCGGGCCCGCCGAGACCTGGCGAATGTAGGCGTCCGTCGACAACAGCACTTCGTAGTCGAAGAAGATGTCGTAGATGCGGACGACGCCCTCTTCGCGCAGCGCGACGTCGTCCGCGAACGGCGTCCCGCGGTGCATGGCCAACCCCAGACCAAAATGAGCGTCGTGATACATGTTGGCGCCGGTCGAGACGATCCAATCGATGAAGCCTGCCTCGAGCAGGGGGATGATCGTGGACATGCCCAGGCCGGCGGGGGTCATCGCGCCGGTGAGGCTCATCCCGAGCGTGACATCGTCCGCGAGCATGAGCTCGCTGTAGAGCCGGCATCCCTCGGCGAGGCGGCCAGCGTTGTAGGCGAGGAACGCGTTGTCCACCAGCTCGGCGACGGTCTCCCGGCCGCTGACCGGCTTGGGATCGATGCGCGCGCCGCGCAGTAGCTCCTTGCGAGTCGTCATGGACCCCTCCCCTCCGCCTAGTCGCGCTGGGCCTCGAGCGGGTACGCCCTGCTGCGTTGCTCACGGGCCTTGCGGATGATCGTGACGGCCTCCCGGGGACTCTCGGTGATGGTGAACAATGTCAGATCGGTCGCGGCGATCTTGCCTTCTCCGGCGACCCGGTCGCGCAGCCAGTCCGCCAGCCCGCGCCAGTACGCTTCGCCGAACAGGATGACGGGAAAGTTCTTGACCTTTCCGGTCTGGATCAGCGTGAGCGCCTCGAACAGCTCGTCCATGGTACCGTAACCGCCGGGGAAGACCACGAACGCGGTCGAGTACTTCACGAACATCGTCTTGCGCACGAAAAAGTAGCGGAAGTTGATTGCGCGCTCCACGTATGGGTTGAGCCCCTGCTCGAACGGCAGCTCGATGTTACAACCGATCGACAGGCCGTTTCCTTCCTGCGCCCCCCGATTCGAGGCCTCCATGATGCCGGGACCCCCGCCCGTGATGATCGGGAACCCTTCCTTGGCGAGCATGCGCGCGGTTTCCACCGCTTTCTCGTAGTAAGGGTCCTCGGACTTGGTGCGGGCCGAGCCGAACACCGTGACGGCGTTGTAGACGTCCGACAGCGTGTCGAAGCCCTCGACGAACTCCCCCATGATGCGGAGGACGCGCCAGGAATCCGTTTTGACGAACGCCCGTCGCTCGCGGGGGCCCTGCGCGAGGAGTTGTTCGTCCTCAGTGATCGACGTGTGTGGCGAGCCGCTCGAGCGCTGCGACATAGTCGTCCTGCACGTTATAGAAGAAAGGAGAGAGGCGAACGTGGCCCGGACGCGCGTCGGCGATGATGCCGCCAGACGCGAGATGCCGGACCGCGGCTGCGGGGTCGGCCGCGGGTAGCGTGACGATGGCCGAGCGTTCGTCGGCGCGGGAGGCCACCTCCGGTCGGAACCCCCGCTCCCGCGCTTTAGTGATCAGGTCTTCCGTGAGGGCTGCGGTCACGCGACGGATCGCCGGGACGCCGATCTCATCGATGTAATCGAGTCCCCCGAGCTGGGCGTACACCGCGGCGAGCGAGGGTGTGCCCAGCTCGAAGCGACGCGCATCGTCGTGCAAGGAAAGCGCGCGCGGATCGAACGCAAATTGATCGCGATGCCCGAACCACCCCGCGATGGTCGGAGCGAGGCGCCGCGCGAGCTCGGCCCGGACGTAGAGGAACACCACCCCAGGCCCGCCGAGCAGCCATTTGAGGCCGCCGGCGGTGAGAAAATCCACACCGCTCGCCGCCGCGTCGACCGGTACCTGGCCGACCGACTGGTACGCATCGATCAGGCAGAGGGCGCCCTTCGCGTGGGCCGCGGCGGCGACCGCGCGGATATCCTGAATCGCACCGCTCGTGAAATAGACGTGCGACGTCGCCACGAGGGCGGTCCGCTCATCTACCGCGCGCGCGATCGCCTCCACCGGCACGGAAATCCTATCGGGGCTTTCGACGACGGTCAGCTCGACGCCGCGCGACCGTTTCGCGAGCCATTGGTACGCGACCGTCGGAAAATCGAGTGACGTGACAACTACGCGGGGACGGGAACGATAATCCAGGGCCTCCGCGATTGCCGAGATGGCGACCGAGATGCTGGGCGCGAGGGCGATTTCGTCGGGACGGGCCCGGACCGTGCGCGCGTACCGCTCTCGTAGCTCGCTCAACGCGCTCCACCACACGTCGTACCAGGCCGACGCCCCACGCGCCTGCCACACGTCGAGGAACTCCTCGAGACGGCGGCGCGTGCGGTCGCCCAGCGCGCCCAGCGAGCACGTGTTGAGATAGATCTTGTCCCGAAAAATTGGGAACTCGTTGCGATAGCGGGCAAGCGGGTGCGCCCCGGCGTGCGCACCGACGTCGAGCTCACTGGCGAGCGTCATAGGTCGTGAATATACAGGCGGACGAGCACACGCGGCACGCCTCGCGACTACATTCAGTGATATGGAGCCACCCAACGGCTGGCCGGCGCTCGTCGCGCGGCTCACCCTGCGGGCGCTCGTGAACCCGCGGCTCGCCCTCGACCTCCTCCGCCTCACCTGGAGCTTCCGCGCTCGCGACTGGTACCGCCGTGCGCCGTTCCTCCCGCTGCCGCCGGCTGACTACCTGCGATGGCGGATGTTCACCGCCTACGGCGACGAGCGCGCAGTGCCACCACTCGAGGACGTCGTGCGCTTCGCCAGATGGCGGCGTGAGACGATGCACTTGTGACGGATGTCGAGTCGTCGCGCCGAACCGCCGCGGTGAAGCGGCGGGCGCTCGAACTGGGGTTCAACGCGGTGGGAATCACGACCCTCGAGCCCAGCGCCTACTCCGACGCATTCGCGGAGTGGCTGGCATCGGGATACGCGGGCGACATGACGTATCTGCACCGCCAGGCGGAGCGACGGACGCATCCGGCCCGTATCGTCCCCGACGCACGCGTCGCCATCGTCACACTCACGAATTACTTCCACGGCTTCACTTCACCGACCCCGCCCGGAAGGGTTGCCCAATACGCGTGGTCCACCGACTACCATGTCGTTCTGGGCCGCCGCCTCGAGCAGCTCGCCACCGCCCTGCGGGAGATCGTACCTGGTGCCACGAGCCGTTGCTACGTGGACGCGGGACCTGTTCCCGAGCGGGAGCTCGCGCAGCGGGCCGGGCTTGGCTGGCTCGGCAAGAACACGATGCTCATCCGCCCGGAGATCGGGTCGTTCACCTTCATCGGGGTCGTCTTTACCGACGCTCCCCTCGATGCCGACCTGCCGTTCGAGGCGGATCGGTGCGGCAGCTGCCGCGCCTGCCTCGATGCTTGCCCGACCGCCGCGTTCGTCTCCCCCCACGTCCTCGATGCCCGCCGCTGTATCTCGTACCTGACGATCGAGCGCCGCGGCGAGTTCAGCGAATCGGAGCGGGCGCTCGTGGGCGATTGGTTGTTCGGATGCGACGTGTGCCAGGACGTGTGCCCGTGGAACGTCAAGTTCGCGCACCCCACCCTTGATGCTGAGCTCGACGTCCGCCCGGACGTGGCAGAACCCGAGCTCGAGACGCTGCTCGAGGGCGATCCCGAGACGTTCGACCGTCGCTTCGGCGACACGCCCTTCGAGCGGCCACGCGTCGCGGGGATGCGGCGCAACGCGGCGGCCGTCCTCGCGAACCGCACGGCCCCCCCCTCCAGCCGATGACCGACACGCCGACGTCGCCGGGCGTACAGGCCAGCGTCATCCAGCACCGGCTCCGCGATGGGCTTGCCAAGATCGACCCGCACCATCGGCTGTTGGGGCGTCCGGTGACCTATCGGATCGTGGACGGCACGACGCTGGAGATCACGTATAGAGACGTGCCCGGGATTGCTGAAGCGGAGGTGCTGGGCGTCAAGCGTCTGATCGGTGCCGAGTGTTTCTGCACTGTGGCGCCGCAGACGGCGGAAACCGTGACGGTCCGGTTTGTGGTCTCGTTGGGACCCGCCTAGTCGCCGACGAGACGGATCACCGGCAGCTCGGGCGGATTGCGCCACCGCGGAATCGCCGCCGTTCCGATCCCCGCCGAAACGTACAGCCACGTGTCCCCCACCTGCTTCAGGCCGTGCAGGTAACGGCCGCCGAACTGTGAGGGCACGGTGATCGGCCCGATCAATGGCAGCTGCGCCTGGCCGTTGTGCGTGTGCCCTGACAGGGTGACGTCGATGCGCAGGCCGGCGGGCAGATACTCGATCAGGTCGGGGTTGTGGGACGCGAGCACGCGGGGAACGTCCGGCGCGATGCCGGCGAAGGCTTCGTCGAGCCGCACCGCGCCGTGGGTGAAATCGTCGACACCGGCGATGGCGAGCACTCCTCCCCTTCCCCGGCGAACCAGCAGATGCCGGTTCGTGAGGAGCGTCGCCCCTCCGCGCTCGACAGCGGCCCCCACGGCATCAGGATCCACCCAGTGATCGTGATTCCCGAGCACGGCCACGGCGCCGTCTCGAGCCGTGAACTGCGCGATCACGCCCTCCAGCCCGATGAGGTCGCTCCGGGCGTGGCTGACGAAGTCGCCGCCCAAGACCACCAGGTCTGGGCCAAGCTCGGCCACGCGGCGGGCGACGTAGGAGAGCCAGCGCGCGGGGACCGCCGGGCCGTGATGCATATCGGTGACGAGCGCGATGCGGTAGCCCACGAGCTCGGGCGCGAGGCGCCGAACCGGCACCGGCACCTCGGGGGTCAGCAGTCGGGCGTCATCCCACCGGTTGAAACGGGCCGCGAGCCGCTCCACCAGCCACCCGAGCGAGCCCTTCGTGAGACGTTCCCAGCGAGGCGACCGCCGCTCCCGAGAAGGCGGCCGGCGGCGCGGGTAGAAGAACGGCCCGATCACTTCGCGACGACGCGCGACACCACGTCGTATACGAAATGCACCCCAAAAGTGAGATTTTCGAGGCTCACTCGCTCGTCGTTGCCGTGCACGCCCCGCGACTCGGCCTGGTTGAGCGGGAAGGGCGACAACCCGTAGCTCACGATGCCCAAACGTCGGAAGTAGTGGCTGTCGGTGAAGCCGGTGAGGGGTGGAGTCGTCACGAGCGCGTTGGGCGTGCGCTGGTGCGCCGCGTCCACGATGGCCCGGAACAGATCCGTCTCGGTCGGGCTCTCCGTCGCCGGCCAGTTCGGCCCCTGCGGCGTGATCGCGACCCCCGAATCGTCCACGACGCGCACGAGGTTCGCCAGAAACGCCTGCGGGTCCTGCCCCGGAAGCAGGCGGACGTCGAGCGCCGCGCGCGCGACGGGCGGAATCACGTTCGTTTTGTCACTGCCGGCCAGACCCGTGATCGAGATGGTGTTCCGGAGCAGCGCGTTGTAGGTGAGATCGCCGGTGAGAAACCGGACGGCCGCGCTGTCGCGTAGCGCCGCCCGCACGTCCGCGAGCCACCAGCGACGTGTGGCGTCGGGCTCGATGGTCGAGAGGTCGCGCAAGTAGCGCTCGACCGCCGGCGTCGGGACCAACGGCGTTTGGTATGAGGCGATCCGGTTCAGCGCCCGGACCAGGCGATGGACGGGATTGTCGGGCGTGGGGCGCGAGCCGTGGCCTGCCGTCCCACGCGCCGTGACGTCCAGCCAGAACGGCGACTTCTCCGTGGTCCCGACGCCGTAATACTCGATCCGCCCGGTTGGGTCGGCGCGGATGATGCCCCCTTCATTAAGAAGGAACTCGGCGTCCTGCACGAGCTCGTGATGGTTCTCGACCATCCAGCCCGCCCCCACCCCGCCCCCGATCTCCTCGTCGGCCGTGGCCAGGAAGATCACGTCGCGCTTCAACGGAACGGCGGCGCGCTTGAGTGTGAGCAGGGCCATCAGCTGCGCGATGGCCTCGCCTTTCATGTCGAGCGCCCCGCGCCCCCAGACGTAGCCGTCCTGCACCACGCCCCGGAAGGGATCGACCTTCCAGTACTCCGGAGTGGCGAGCACAACGTCCATGTGATTGAGCAGGACGAACGGTCGCGCGCTTCCGTCGCCGCGGAGGCGTGCGTACAGGTTGGCCTTCCCCGGCCTGGGCTCGAAGATCTGGGACTCGATCCCCTCGCGGGCGAGAACGGCCTTCAGCCAGGTGGCGGTTTGCAGCTCGTTCCCCGGCGGGTTCGTAGTATTGATCGCGATGTATTGGGACAGCAATCCAGCAGCTTCCCGGCCAACCACGCGCCACTGCGCATCGGTGCGCGGAACGTCGGGGACGAGTTCGCGCGGAGGGAGGAGGACGGGCTGGGAGGACGGGCCGACCAGACCCGGCTGTGGCGGGACACCCGCGCGGGGGTGCCGGGCGCAGCCGGCCCATACGACGAGTGCCAAGACCGACAGCACGCGCACGCGTGCCTCCGGACGGGAGCGGGAACCGGCAAACTACCGGCCCCCGCCCGAAAGCTCAATGCACCGTGATGCTCGCCTGGCCCGTTTTTCCTTGGCTCGTGGCTTGCAGCAACGCACTCCCCGCCCGGAACGCCCGTCCCACGGCGGATGTCCCGAACGCGCTTTCGATCACGAACGCGGAGTCGGTCGAGAACCACGAAACCGGCCGCCCCGTGAGCACGTTCCCCACGGAATCGCGCAGCACACCCGTGAACCCCGCGCTATCGCCCACCGCGAGAGTCGCGCTCGCAGGTTGCACCGTCACGCTCGCCACCGAAGCCGGTGATCCCGTCACCTGGACCGTTATCGAGTCGCTCTGCGAGCCGCTCGTAGCGACGATCGTGGTGGAGCCCGACTGGCGTCCGGTGACCGACGCCGTGTCACCGATCCCCAGCACATCCGCGACCGCCGGAACCCGGCTCGTCCACGACACCGACGGATTGGGCACGGGGTTTCCGTTTTTGTCGCCCACCGCGGCGAACAACGCAATACTCCCGCCGATGCCAACGCTCGTGGGTCCGGTGATGTGGATGTACGCACCACCGCCGCCGGCCTGGGTGAGGACCACCGGGAGGGTCGTCGTGCCACCGGCGGCGATCTCAACGGACGGCGTGATCGAGGGCGCCAGGGACGGATAGACAGGTTGCTCCACGCGGACGATGTACGTGCCGGCGCGCACGAACGCGATCTTGTAGTGGCCACTCACGTCGCTGCGACCCGTCACCGCCACGTACCAGGAGGATGGGAACGCGTTCGGATCGCCGACGTAGAGCGTAACATTCGCATTTGGGATCGGCTGGCTCTGCCCGGTGTAACTGCTCGTGACCGTACCTTCGATCGTCCCGGTCGCCGCGGAGTTCACCGCGCGGAGCCACGGCACGAGCGTGAATTCCTTGGTGCCGTAGTAGTTGTACAAGAAGCTCCGTCCCAGGTCGAAGTCGATCACGATCACGGCGCCGGAGCTCGAGACCGCCAGCGGCGCCTCGACAAGGGCGTACAGCGCGATCTCGCCGGTGCCGGGAGCCGGCCATTGGATGTGCGCCGGGGCGCCGTCACTCCACAGGATGGCCGAGAGATCGGCCCTGATGACCATGCGGATGGAGCTGTACTGACCCGCGGCCAGCTCGTGCTCGCCCAGGAAAGCGGTACCACCCTGCTGCAGGGTGAGCAGGTCGAACGCTTGGCGCGGCTGGGCTATCAAGACCCACGCCCCGCCGCCGCTCGTGTCCGCTGACGTGTTGGCCTCGATCCGATCGACATAGATGTTGACGTGCTGCACGGAATCGTACGGAAACGGTGCATCCGTCAGGAGCACGCGCGCCACCGGCTTGCCATTGCCCGTGGTCGATGTGTCATCTTGGTAGCAGGCGCCCGGAACGAGCAGCGTGGCTGCGAGGAGCGCCGACAGTACGCGCTTGAGCATCGTGAGGACCCTCCATGCGGATGGCAGCAACAGACGTCCGTCAACAGATACCTCCGGCGACTGGGGCGGAGTCACATGTCACCGGCGGCTCCCTGTGACGCGGCGCGAGGGTGGGAGGGTATAGGGGGCGTGGGGACGAGCGACGCCGCGCTGGTGCGCCGTGTCCGGGCCGGCGACACCGCCGCCTACGCGGGTCTCGTCGCGCGGTACCGCGACCGCCTGGGCCGCTACGCGCTGCACATGCTCGGGAATCGCGAGGACGCGGAGGAAGCGTTGCAGGACGCGTTCGTCCGCGCCTACCGCTCGCTCGCGCGGTGCGACGATCCCAAGCGGTTCGGCGCGTGGCTGTACGGCATCCTCGTCAACCGGTGCCGTACGACCGGCGCGCGTGCCGCCCGGCGGGCTCGCCGCTTCGTGCACGATCCCGCGGCCCTCGAGACCACACCGCTCCCAGGACCGACGGACCAGACCGAGTGGGACGACGTCGTCCGCTGGGCGTTGGCGCGCCTCGCACCGGAGTCGCGCGAGGCGTTCCTCCTCAAGCACGTGGAGGAGCTCGAGTACGAGGACATCGCCCAGCTCACGGGCGCGGGGATCTCGGCGTTGAAGATGCGCGTGAAACGTGCCCGCGAGCAGCTCCAGGCGATCCTCAGGGAGGCTGAGCATGTTTGATCACTCCGACGATGCGGTCGAGCGCGTGGTGAGACATCTGCGTCGTCTCGTACCGATCGATCCCGACCTCGACGAGCGAGTGATGCAGGAGATCGCGACGCTGCCCACCCGGCCCGCCGCGTCGCCGCGCGGCGTGTGGCGCTGGCTGACCGGCCGTAGGCAGCTCACGCTCACGCCCCTGGGCGCCTTGAGCGTGGCCGCCGCCCTCGCGGCTGCGATCGTCGGCCTGTGGCGGATGAGCGCGACGCCGTCGCCAGCGCCCGCCGAATCTGAGCGGCGCGGTTTTCAGTTCGTCCTCGTCGAGCCGCGTGCGGCAAATGTGTCATTGGTTGGTGACTTCAACGACTGGGACGCGACGCGCACACCGCTGCACCGGACGTCGGGCGACGGCCTTTGGAGTGCCGTCATATCGCTCGAGCCCGGACGTTACCGCTACGCCTATCTCGTCGACGGTCGCCGCTGGCTCGCCGACCCGGCCGCTCCCACGGTCCGCGACGACGACTATGGCGCTCCGAGCTCCGTGGTGACCGTGGGAAGGGGGGGCTCGTGAAGCACGCCATCGACTGCGCCATCCTCGCGTTGGCTTCCGGCTCGCTGCTCGTCGCCCGCGCCGCCGCCCAGGGGACGGATCCGCGCTTCGAGCGGCTCGATCAGACGACGCGTCCGGTTATCATCGCGCTCGTCGACTCCGCGCGGGACGCCGGGCTTCCCGTCAACCCGCTGGTGGAACGGGCGCTCGAGGGTGCCACCAAGGGAGCGCCGGGTGAGATCATCGCGAGCGCGGTCCGTCGACTGGCGGGCGACCTCGGTCGGGCTCGACAAGCGCTCGGGCCACGCGCCTCCGAGTCCGAACTGTACGCCGGCGCCGCGGCGCTCCGCGCGGGCGCGGGTCCGGAGGTGCTCAACCGGATGCGCCGTGTCCGCGGCCACCAATCGGTGGCGATGGCGCTCGCGGTTTTGACGGATCTCGTGGCTCGGGGGGTCCCGGTCGACACGGCCGCCAATGCCGTGCTCACGCTCGCCGCGGCGGCCCGCGACGAAGATCTGGTGGAGTTCCGGCGTGCCGTGGAGCGCGACATCGCTATCGGTGCGCCGCCCGCCGCCGCCGCGTCCATCCGCGTCAACGCCGCGGCTCGCGAAGCGCGCCCGGGTCGACCGTAGTGCCCGTCCGGTGACGCCCGGGACGACCTCCCGGGCTGCACTGCTCGCCACGGCCTGGTCGCTCGCCGCGGGGCGGGCCGTCGCCGCCCAGACCGGCGCCACCGTGGACGTTGGTCTCTCCACCGTGCGGTATGATGGCTTCCTCGCTTCCGGAGCGGCCTCGGTCACTCCCGCCGTGAAGTGGGAGCGGCCGGGCGCCGCTCTCTCGGTACGCGGCAGTTACCTGCGGTTCGAGAGCGGCCACCGGAGCCTCCAGGGGCTCGTCAATGCCTCGCTGTTCACGCCCCCCACCCTTCTTCCCCGCGGCTGGCGCGGCGAGCTCGCGGTTTCGGGTGGCGGGAGCAGTTACGCCGCCTTCGCGAGCTTCTGGCACGCCACGGCCGAGGCCCGCCTGCATCTCGTGGCATCCGGCCACGGGGCTTGGGCGGGTGCGACGGCAGGCCGCACGTCCTACGGGAGCGCACCGCGCCCGGTCGCGGTCGCCGGGTTCGGGGGATGGGCGCGGCGGGGATGGTTGACGCTCGCGGTGTCCGCCGGCCGATCCTTTATAGGTGATACGGCGTACTCGGACGTCGTGTCGACCGCCGAATTCAGCGCTGGCGCCTGGTTGCTCACCGGGTCATTCGGCGCTCGGATCTCGAGTCGTGGCGGCGGGCATGGCGTGTACGGTGAAGGAGGGGCCACGCTGACGCTGAGCGAGCGTATCGCGCTGTTCTTGTCCGGGGGCCGATACCCGACCGATCCCGTCAACGGAAGCGTGGCCGGACGATACCTGACCGCCGGCGTCCGGTTGCGAAACGTTATCCCGCGCCGCCCGGCCAGGACAGATCCAGTGCCACTCGGTCGCCCCCCCGCGGCAGCCGATGGCGATGCCTCCTCCGCGCCGCAGCTCGAGATCGAGACCGTCAGTGACGGCGACGTTCGGCTCCTGCTGCGCGCGCCCGCCGCGTCGAGCGTAGAGCTGGCCGCCGACTTCACGGACTGGCACCCCACGGCGCTGGAGCGGGTCGGTGAAGGGGTCTGGACACTCGTTCTGCACGTGGCGCGTGGCGTGCACCGCCTCAACGTGCGCATCGATGGCGGAAGGTGGCTCGCGCCGGCAGGGACCACTCGCGCCGCCGACGAGTTCGGAGGCGAGGTCGGGATCGTCGCCGTGCCCTAGCGACGGCCTGCGGCAAGCGCCGTCGCTTCGGGGCGCCGGCGCAGCGTCACCATCGCCCACACGCCCGCGGCCGGGCCCAGAGCCAGCACGCCCATGCTCCACTGCCACCCGACGCGCTCGGCAAGCGACGGCACGAGATAGATGGTAAGGCAGGTAAGCAGAAAGCCGAGGCTCGTCTGCAGGGTGAGCGCCGTCCCCACGAGCTCGCGCGGCGCCAGCTCACTCACCGCCGCGGAGAACTGCGCCGAGTCCGCGACCACCGCGATGCCCCACAGTAAGAGCAGCGGAACCAAGACCACGAGCGGCCGTGCGAAGACCAGGCCCACGGCCAGCGCGCAGCATCCCGACACAGTCATGGCAGCGCTGGTGACTACCGTGCGACCCCATCGATCAGCGTATTTCCCGCCGAGCCAGCACCCCAGGGCCCCGCTCGCCACGACGGCGAACGTCACGAGGGCCGGCACACTCCCGCCCGGGGGATCGCCACCTAGGCGCGCGCTCTCGCTCGCCGCGACGAACGCCGCGAGCCAGGTCCACATCGCGTAAAGCTCCCACATGTGTCCGAGGTATCCCAGGTTGGCGAGTGACACGCCGCGGTTCGCGAACAAGCCGGGTGTCGCGCGCCACGTGAACGCCGGCGCCGGTGCGGCAAACGGGCCGTCATTCGGTACCAGCAGCACCAAGACGCCGCCCGCGAGGGCCGAGGCCGCGGCTACCTCGAGCACTGCCCGCCAATGCTCGGGTGATACGACCCACCGCACTAGATGGGGGAATGCCGAGCCAATCGTCAGCGCGCCCACGAGCACGCCGATCGCCAAGCCTCGACTCTCCCGGTACCAGCCCGCGACGAGTTTCATGCCAGGTGGATAGACACCGGCGAGCGCGGCGCCGGTGAGCACACGGAGTGCGATCGCTTGGACCGGTGTGCGCGCAAAGGCAACACCGACGGTCGCGAAACCCGCGAGCAGCGCGCACCCCGCAACCAGCCGACGGGCCGACCAGCGATCGGCCAGCGTGAGTGCGGCCGATATGAGCGCACCGACGACGAACCCCAGCTGCACCGAGATTGTCAGCCACGCGGAACTGGCGGCATCAAGACGCCATAGACTCGACAGTACAGGCGCCACCGCCGACGCCGAGAACCACGGCTCCATGGCGAGGAGCTCAGCCAGAGCGAGCACGGCCAACACGCGGCGCGGGCTCACAAGCCGGTGGGATGGTCCAAAAACGTCCAGGGCAGTTCGAAGCGTGTCCGGAGATGCTCGGCGAGCGCTTTCACGCCGACCGTCTCGGTGGCGTAGTGTCCCGCGTAGAACACGTTCAACTCAAGCTCTTCCGCGTCGAAAAACGTGTGATGAGGACCCTCGCCCGTGATGTAGGTGTCAAGACCGGCGGCCGCGGCTTGACCGGTCAGCGAGCCTGCCGCTCCGGTCACGATTCCCACGCGATGCACGCGGTCCGGGCCGAAGCCGAGCAGGCGCGGCGCACTCCCGAGGAGGCCGGCGAGCCGTTGCTTGAGCGCCGCGCGGGGTTCGTCGATCTCTCCCCACACCCCGATGGGAACGCCGTACTCCTCGCCGAACGCCCCCCGTAACGCGACGCCGAGCTGGCGCGCGAGCACCGCGTTATTGCCGACGTCCGGGTGCAGGTCGAGGGGCAAATGCGCGCTGTAGAGGGCGATGTCGTGTTTCACGAGGCCCGCCACCCGCCGGTACCGCCGGTCGGTCAGCGCCTCCAGCCCGCCCCAAAAAAGGCCGTGATGAACGAGCATCAGGTCGGCGCCCTGCTCCGCCGCCAGGCGCACGGTGGCCTCGCACAGATCAACCGCTGCCGCCACCCGGGTCACAGTGCCTGCGTTCGATACCTGGAGTCCATTGAGGGCGTGCGGAGCGTCTGGGATATCGGCGATTCGCAGGTAGCCGTTCAGGTACGCCACTACCGCGGCGAGCTGGACCGGGGCTGTCATCGCCGACAGTGAGGCGACATTATTTCACCAGGTTATCGACACTGATTCGGGATTCCCACATCACGAGCTGGTGTAAGGTGATACTAGCAATAAGGATGAAGAATCCACACTGACCGTTCGTGGTGTGTGGATATCTAACGGTGCTTAGTACGTGCGCTGCTCGACAACGGCGGCCTCGACCGCCTCCCCCTCAAGTGCGGTTTCCCCCATTCGCACCACGCCGTTGATCTCGCCTCCCTCCTGGACGAGTAGCCGCTTGGCCACGACGTCGCCGTGGACGACGCTAGTGGATTGGATCTCGATGCGCTCGTCGGCGCGGATGCTGCCGCGCACCTCCCCACCGATGATTGCTTCGCGGGATATCACGTCTCCTTCGACCTCGCCCCCCTTCCCTACCAGGACTTGGCGCGCGGCGCGCACGGTGCCTACGACCGTCCCTTCGATCTTCACGACGCCGTCGGCGGTAATGTCACCTACCACCCGCATGCCGGTCCCGATGATCGAGAGTCCGGCCTCGGACTCCGGCCCGCCCTGCCCCTTTTCGGTGAACATCGCCATATCAGTTCTCCTGTTTGACGACCGTGAGAGGATCGATCGACTTCCCCTCGCGGCGGATTTCGAAATGGAGGTGGGGCGCCGTGGAACGCCCCGAATTTCCCGACAGGGCGATCACCTGCCCCGCTTGAATCGAGTCCCCGTCGCGCACCAAGACCCGCGACGCGTGCCCATACATGGTTTCATATCCGCCCGAGTGACGCAAGAGGACAAACAGGCCGTATGCCGGGTCGGTGCCTGCGGCCTCGACCATGCCGCCGCCCGCGGCGCGCACGGGCGTCCCGGCCGGCACGGCGATGTCGATACCCGGATGTGACTCGGCCGGATCCCCCGGCCGGACCTGACCGCGCGTGACGAACCCGAGGACGTCGAGGGGCCAGTGGACGGGTTCCGACGGCCCCGGGAGGAATCGGAGCGGAGCCGATGGGGGGCGTCCCCGAACGGGCGTGGCGCGCATCAGGTCCGTGGTCGGGGCGGCCTTCTCGCGCTCTGCTTTCACCCCGAGCATGGCCCGCAGCTCCTGATAATTCACCTCCGCCCGATTCAGCGCCGCGGCGAGCTGCTGCACGCGCCCGTTCTCTTCTTCGAGCCGCGCCACTTCGCGCTCGAGACCCGGAACGCGCGCCGCCGCGCGACTGATCGGTCCGGCGAACGCAAAGAACAGGACGACCAGGAGTCCGACGATCAGCGCACCCCACTTCCCTGCCTCGAACGCCCACAGCGGGACGCGATACTGCCGGGAGGCCAGCTCGCCGTCGGTGTGCACGACGATGGTCACGCGGCGGTCCTTGAGCTTCTTCTTCATCCGTCGAACGGTGTGCCGAGGATGAGCTCCAGGAGACGCGCGAGGTCGTCGTTCGAGTAAAAGTTGACGTGGATCTGTCCCTTGCCCTTCGCGCGGAGCGTGACTCGCACGTCGGTGCCCAGGCGGCGACGGAGGGCATCCTCGATGCGGCGCACCTCGGGCGCCTGTCCGACACCCTTCTTGAGTCTCGGGCGACGGACCGGCGCCCGACCACCACGCACACGGTCCTCAACGTCACGCACCGAGAGTCCAAGGTCGACCGCCTCCTTGGCAAGTGCGGTGGCGAGTCGCGGGTCCTCGAGCGCGAGCAACGCGCGCGCATGGCCGACGGAGAGCCGGCCCTCGTGCAGCAGCGCGAGCACCGCTGGCGGGAGCTTGAGCAGGCGGAGCGCGTTCGCCACCGTCGACCGATCGCGCCCGACGGCGTCCGCGACATCCTGCTGGGTGAGACTGAACTCGGCGATCAGGCGTTCGTAGCCGCGCGCCTCGTCGACAGGCGAGAGGTCGTCCCGCTGCAGATTCTCCACGAGCGCGAGTGTGAGCACTGTGCGATCGTCCACTTCACGCTTCACCGCGGGAATCTTCTCCCAGCCGAGCGCTTGGCAGGCGCGCAGCCGTCGCTCGCCGGCGATCAGCTCGAACGCGCCGTTACCCGTCGCCGTTGGGGCAGGGCGCACGACCACCGGCTGCAGCAGACCGGCTTTGCGAATCGACGCTTTGAGCTCTTCGAGCGCCGCAGGGTCCACGTCGCGACGCGGTTGGTACGGATTGGGGCGAATGTCGGCGATCGCCAACTCGACGAGACTGCCTTCGCGCTCGGCCTCCTCACGCGTAGGTCCCAGGAGGGCTTCGAGGCCTCGACCGAGACGACGGCGACCAGCAAGCGTTTCCGTCATGCGGGCACCTCCGGCAGCGGTTCAGCGGCGGGTGGGGTAGGGGAGGCGGGGGCCGAGCCGCCGCGTTCGACGCGGTGGATCAACTCCTGCGCGACGGCCAGGTAGCTCTTCGCCCCGACCGACTGCACGTCGTACAACAGAATCGGTTTCCCGAAGCTGGGCGCTTCGGCCAGGCGGACGTTCCGCGGGATCGTCATGCTGAACATCTGCGACCCGAAGTATTCCTTCGCCTCGTCCGCAACCTGCTTCGAGAGGTTCAGCCGCGCGTCGTACATCGTCAGGAGGACGCCGTCGATCGCGAGCGCGGCGTTGAAGTTGCGCTGCACGAGCTTGACGGTGTTCAACAGCTGTGAGAGCCCCTCCAGGGCGTAGTACTCGCATTGGATGGGAATGAGCAGACTGTCGGCGGCGGTCAGCATGTTCAGCGTGAGCAGCCCGAGCGATGGCGGGCAGTCGATCACGATATACTGGTATTGCCCGCGCAGGTCTCCGAGGGCGCGACGCATCATCGTCTCGCGCCCCTGCTTGTTCACGAGCTCCAGCTCGGCGCCGACGAGATCTTGTGTGGCCGGGACGACGTCCAGATAGGGGAAGTGGACGTGTGCGAAGCGCGCGTCCGCGAGCGGCCGGCCGTCGAGCAGCGCGTCGTACAGCGAGTATCGAATGCGATCACGCTCGATGCCCACGCCGCTCGTGGAATTGCCCTGGGGATCGGCGTCAACGAGCAACGTCTTGCGCTCAGCAGTCGCGAGCGACGCTGCGAGGTTCACGGCGGTTGTCGTTTTTCCGACGCCGCCCTTTTGGTTTGCGATCGCGATTACGCGGGACATCGTGTAAGATGTGGTATAACAATAAGTTATGTTGCTACGATGCTAACAGCGCCTCAATATAGGGCTTGGTACACCTGGCGTAAAGGCTGGGTTTCACGTGAAACGACCCTAACAGTTTCACGTGAAACAGCCCCCTCCTGCGTCGATGGACGCCCTTACTTGCGGAAGATCAAGCGACGCGCCGACGCCAACGCATAGTCTCGACGACCAGGTTGTGAAGATCGCTCGGGGACACCCCGGGTATCCGCGCCGCCTGGGCGAGCGTCGCTGGCCGGACGCGCTCAAGCTTTTGACGCGCTTCCGTCGAGAGACTCCTGAAGTCGAGGTATGGGAGGTCGGACTGAAGGGCGAACGAAGCCAGCTCCGCCAGCCGCGCCGCCGCATCCCGCTCCCGTGCGAGATAGCCATCGTACTTGAGCTCGATGCCCGCGCTCGCGACCGCCGCTTCGTCTGCAGCTACGAGTACACCTGCGGCTTCAAGCACTGCCCGAAGCGATACGCCCGGCCGCCGGGCCACCGCCGCCACACGCTCGGGCTCCTCGAGGCGTGTGCCCGTCGCCGCGAGCACGGGCGCGGCGGCACTCGGCGTGATCGTCGTCTCTCGCGCTATCGCAAGAAGGTCCTCCTCCTCCCGCAGGCGGCGCTCCGCTCGGCGGAGCTCCGTCGCCGTGAGGAGTCCCAACCGCTCCGCCAGGGGCACCAGCCGCCGCAGCGCATTGTCCTGTCGGAGTAGCAGCCGAAACTCCGAGCGCGACGTAAACAGGCGATACGGTTCGTCCACTCCTCGCGTCACCAGGTCGTCAACGAGCACGCCGATATACGCGTCGTCGCGCCCCAGGACCACGGGCTCGGCGCCCCGAATGCGGCGCACGGCGTTGATCCCCGCGACTACTCCCTGACCCGCCGCCTCTTCGTACCCGGTCGTGCCGTTGATCTGACCCGCGAAGAAGAGGTGCTCGACTGCCTTCGTTTCGAGCCAGGGCGTCAGCTGCGTCGGGGGATAGTAGTCGTACTCGATCGCATAGCCGGGCCGCGTCATCCTGGCCCGCTCGAGCCCGGGTACAGCATGCAGGAACTCGAGCTGGACGGAGACGGGCAGGGAAGTGGAGAGCCCGTTGACATACAGCTCGGACGTGTCGAGCCCTTCCGGCTCGAGAAAGACCTGGTGGCGCTTGGCATCAGGAAACTTGACGATCTTGTCCTCAACCGACGGGCAGTAGCGCGGTCCACGCCCGCTGATCGCGCCGCCATACAGAGCGGACTCCCGGAGGTGCGTCCTGATGATCTCCTTGACCTCCTCGCCGGCCCAGGTGATCCAGCAAGGCAGCTGTCGGGGACGTTCGACACGCTCGTAGAACGAGAAGCGATAGCCCTCTTGATCTCCGTCCTGGCGCTCGACCTTCGACCACTCTACGCTCCGTCCATCGACCCGCGGAGGAGTCCCGGTCTTGAAGCGTGATGTCGTAAGTCCAAGTGTATCAATGTGTTGGGCGATATCCACTGCCGGCTGATCGCCCGCGCGTCCGGCCGGGATCTGGGTGGCGGTGCCGAGGTGAATGCGCCCACGCAGGAAAGTGCCGGCTGTAATGACCACGGCGCGCGAGCGGAGCGTCCGCCCGTCGCCGGTGATGACGCCCGCGACGCCAGGGCCGTCGAGGACGAGCCTCGTGACCATGCCCTGCGCCAGCTCGATGTTGGGGTACGTCTCGAGCAGGGCTCGCACCGCGCGCCGGTACAGCGTCCGGTCGCACTGCGCGCGCGGGGCCCACACCGCCGGCCCCTTGGAGCGGTTGAGCATGCGGAATTGGATCGTCGCGCGATCGGTGGCCCGTCCCATGATGCCGCCGAGGGCGTCGACCTCGCGCACAACGGTGCCCTTCGCGATCCCGCCGATGGCGGGATTGCAGGACATCTGGCCGATCGTGTCGAGGTTGGAGGTGAGCAGGAGAGTCTTGGCGCCTAAGCGGGCAGCCATGGCGGCCGCTTCCGTGCCGGCGTGGCCGGCGCCGACGATGATCACGTCATAATCAACAGACATGCAGAGGAAACTAGCCCGGCAGGACCGGCCAAAGCTAGGTGGCGGTGCGTTTAGTCTATCCCGATCCTACGCGGTACGAATCCAACGAACTAGCTCTTTGACGTTCGGCCGCTTGCCCGTCATCAAGATTCCCACGCGGTATATCCTCGCCGCGATCCACGTGACCACCACGATCGACGCGACGAGAATGAGGAGCGACAGGGCGATCTCGTATGCCGGAATGCTCCCCGCCGCCCACCGCACCGGCATCGCGATCGGCGAGCTGAGTGGCACGAGCGACAACGTCACTGCCAGCGTCGAGTTCGGGTCGTTGAGCATGGCGAACATGCTGATGAACGACAGCACAAGCAGCCACGCGACGGGCTGCTGAGCCTGGCGCGCTTCCTGCTCGGTCGACGACATGGCGCCGACGGCGGCGAACATGGAGGAGTAGAGGAAAAACCCACCGAGGAAATACGCCATGAAGACGGCAAGCGTCGCAGCGCTCACGTGCGGCACCTGGAACAGCTCGTCTGCGGCGTGGCCTGTCGCGAGCGGGGCGGTGCGGCGCGGGAGCAGCACGCGCGCGCCTGCGCCCCAGATCAGGAACTGGAGGATCGACACCGCGCCCACGCCCAGGACCTTGCCCGACATGAGCTGGAACGGACGCAGGGATGAGACCAGGACCTCTACGATGCGTGTCGTCTTCTCCTCCAGTACGGAGCTCATCACATTGATCCCGTACAAGAGGATCGCCGTGTAGAGAATGATCCCCATGAAATAGGCGAGCGAGAACGACTGCGCCGCGGTCTCGCCCGCGGCGCTGCCACCGCCGATCCTCCGGGTCGCGAGAAGGATGGGCTTGCGCGCCTGCGCGACCACGCGGGGATCCACACCGGCACGCTCCAGCCGCGCCGCGCTCACCGCCTCCCCGACCATCCGCTCGAGCGCGGCGATGGTCCCAAACCCCGAGACGGTCGACCCCCGGTATTCCGCTTTCCCCGAGTCCACCGCCGCGTCCGTGAGAATGAGAAACCCGCTGAGCCGCTTGTGCTCCACTTGAGCGGTGAGCGAGTCGATCACGCCACCGCCGGCGGAGACGCGCACGGCCTCGAATGAGTGGCTCGCATTGAGTGAGTCGGTGATCCGCTCCCCGAGCGAACCCTTCGTGGCATCGACGACCGCGATGTCTCTCACGCCGCCGCCTGCGAGCACCGCGGGCAAAACGAACACGGCACCGAAAAACAACGGACCAACGAGCGCCATGATCCAGAACCAGCGGCTGCGCACCCGCTCGACGAACTCCCGTCGCACCACGGCCCAGATCTTACGCATCGGACGCCCGCCCCGCCCGTGCCCGCGCGGCATCCGGGCCGACCAGGTCGATGAAGATCTTGTGCAGCGAGGCCTCCTGCAGCTCGAAGCGTGAGAGTCGTGCTCCCGACCCGACCAGCGCCGCGAGAATCCGCTGTGCGTCGGCCCCGGCTGCGAGCTCGAGCTCGGCGTACTGACCGTAGTTGTCGACTTTGCTGACAAGTCCTCTGTCTGAAAAGACTTGCGCCGCACCGCCGATGTTGCCGTCGAATCCGATCACGAGGTGGTGTCCACCATGTGTCCGCTTGATGTCGCCAAGCGCACCATCCACGAGCTTGCGTCCCCGGGCGATGATGCAGAGCTGATCGCACAGCTTCTCGGCTTGTTCCATGATGTGGGTGGAGAACAGGATCGTCTTGCCGCGGCGGTGAAGGTCCAGCACGATGTCTTTCATCGTCTGCGTATTGACCGGATCGAGCCCCGAGAACGGCTCGTCCAGGACGACCAGGTCCGGGTCATGAAGCACCGTTGAGATGAACTGCACCTTCTGCTGCATCCCTTTGGACAGCTCGTCGATGCGGCGCGGTCCCCACGGCGCGAGGCCGAGTCGCTCGAGCCACTCGGCGGCGCGGTCCCGGGCGAGACGCCGGTCCAGTCCTTTTATTTCCGCGAGGAACACTAGTACGTCGAGGACGCGCATCTTTCGGTAGAGGCCCCGCTCCTCAGGCAGGTACCCTATCCGCTCCGTGTGCGCGCGGCCTCCTGGCGGCTGGCCGAACAGGCGGACCGCGCCGGCGTCCGGCTGGAGGATGTCCATGATCATACGGATGGTGGTCGTCTTGCCGGCGCCATTCGGACCGAGCAAGCCGTACACCACGCCCGCCGGAACCGACAGCGAGAGCCCGTCGACGGCGGTGTGGCCCGCGAAGCGCTTACTGACGCGATCGAGGACTAGGAGAGGGGCAGGGGACGTCATGGGGACGAGGCTAATCTAGCCCCGTCCGGCCTTCACCGCGTCTGTTAGTGCATTCCAAGGCAGGAGGGCGCACTTGATGCGCACCGGGAACTTGGACACGCCCGCCAGTGCCCGCAGATCGCCAAGCGCCTTGTCGCGAGCCGCACCGTCGTCGCCCTGCATCATGGCGGACATCCGCTCGGCGAGGGCGATCGCTTGGGGGACGGTGCGACCCTTGAGAAGCTGCGTCATCATCGAGGCCGAAGCCTGGCTAATGGAGCATCCCCGCCCCACGAAGCGCGCTTCCTTTATGGTATCGACGTCGACGCGTAGCTGCAGGTCGATCTCGTCCCCGCAGAGGGGATTGTTCAGCGATACCGAGTGCGTCGCATCCTCGAGCGTCCCCTTGTTGCGGGGGCGCCGGTAATGGTCGAGGATCAATTCCTGGTAGAGGGCGCTGAGCTGTGGCTCAGGCCGGGACGTATCCAAAGAGGGCTCCCGCCTTGACCAGCGCGCCGGCGAGGGCGTCCACGTCGTCCGGCCCGTTGTACAGATAGAACGACGCTCGGGCCGTCGCCGCCACGTTCAACCGTCGCATCAGCGGCTGCGTGCAGTGGTGACCGGCTCGGATGCAGATCCCATCCTGGTCGAGAATGGTCGCGATGTCGTGGGGATGGATGTCACCGTACGTGAACGACACGACGCCCGCGCGATGGCCTCGTGCGCGAGGGCCGAACACCGTCACGCCCTCGATCTGCGTGAGCTTCTCGATCGCCGCCGCGGCGAGCGCCTGCTCGTGGTCAGCGATGCGATCGAGTCCGATGCCCTCGAGATATCCGATCGCCGCCGCGAGGCCCACGGCCCCTTCCACGTTCGGCGTGCCGGCCTCGAACTTGTGCGGAATCGTGTTATACGTGGAGTGGTCGTCCCACACGCGGGAGATCATTTCGCCGCCGCCTTGATAGGGCGGCATCGCCTCGAGCAACTCCGGCTTCGCGACCAGGGCTCCCGAGCCCATCGGCCCGAGCATCTTGTGCCCGGAGAGCGCGTAGAAGTCGCAATCGAGCGCCCGCACGTCGACCTTGAGGTGCGGCGTGGACTGCGCGCCATCAACCACGACGACGGCGCCGACGGCGTGGGCGAGCTTCACGAGCTGCGCCGCCGGGTTGACCGTTCCGAGGGCGTTGGACACGTACGGGAAGGCGACGATCTTGGGCCGGCGTTCGAGCGCGCGGCCGAAATCAGAAACGTCGATGCGTCCGTCCTCGGTGATCTCGACCATGCACAGCGTGGCGCCCTTCTCCTGACACAGGATCTGCCACGGTACAAGGTTCGAATGATGGTCCATGCCGGTGACCACCACCGAGTCCCCGGCCTCGAGCGTCATGCGCCCGTAGGACCCTGCCACCAGGTTGATCGCTTCGGTCGTCCCGCGGGTGAAGACTACGCCCTCGGGAGCCCACGCATTGACGAACGCGGCTACGCTGGCCCGCGCAGCCTCATACGTCTCGGTGGCGCGGATGGCGAGGTCGTACGCCCCGCGATGGACGTTGGCGTTCGTGGTGCGGTAGTAGTCGACGATCGCGTCGAGCACCGCCCGCGGCTTCTGCGTGGTCGCCGCGTTGTCGAGATAGACCAGCCGGTGCCCGTTCTCCCGCTGTGCCAGCAGCGGGAAGTCAGCGCGGATCCGAGCGACGTCGAGCATCAGCCCCCCCAGCCCCCGCCTAGCCGCTCTCGAACCAGCTGATCGAGCCGCGCGCGCACGTCCGGATGCCGCATGCGGTCCAGGATCTCGGCGCCGAACCCGTAGGTGAGGAGACTCCGGGCCGCCTTGGGAGACAGGCCGCGGCTCCGGAGATAGTACAGCTGGGTCTGGTCGATCGGACCCACCGTGGAACCGTGCGTGCACTTCACGTCGTCCGCGTAGATCTCGAGCTGCGGCTGGCTGTCGGCGCGGGCTTCGGTCGAGAGCAGGAGGTTGTTGTTGGTCTGCTTCGAATCCGTGCGCTGAGCGCCGGGCCGGACGACGATGCGCCCGTTGAAGACGCCGTGGGCTCGCTCGGCCAACACACCGTTGAAGAACTCGTGGCTCGCGCAGTGGGGCTGGGCATGCTCGATGACGGTGTGATGATCGGCGTGTTGTGCACCGCTCAGGAGGTAGAGGCCATTGAGGATCAACTCGGCGCCGGCGCCGTCCAGCAGGGTGCTGATGTCGTGCCGAGCAAGCGATCCGCCCAGCGTGACGACGTGGAGTGCGAGGAAGCTGTCACGTTCCTGTCGTGAATGTGTCGTTGCTACCTGGAAGCTTTCCGGGCCCTCGCGCTGCACGCGGAACAGCTCGAGACGAGCGCCAGGTCCCACCACCGCCTCCGTGACCGCGTTCGTCCAGTACACGCCCTCCTGGAGTGCGGCGTAGGTCTCGACGACCGTGGCCTGCACGTCCGGGTCCAGCACGATCAATGTGCGGGGGTGGGATACCGCGGGCCCGTCGCTGCCTGCCTGGCCGGTCGAGAGATAGACAACCTCGAGCGGCCGATCGAGCAAAGCGCCGGCCGCCACGTGTACGAACGCGCCATCCGCGACGAAGGCCGTATTAAGGGCCGTGAACGCGCTCTCTTGCCAGCCAGCGTGACGTGCCAGGTGCCGGCGCACGAGGTCACCGGGCGGGCCCGCCGTGAGCGCGCCGGCGAGACTCCCGGCCCGGACGCCCGCGGGGGAGGCGAGGCTCGTCGCCGTAGACAGTTGCGTCACGTAGCGGCCGTCTACAAAGACCACGCGCGGACCCACACCGACGCACAGGCGCTCGATGTCTGAGGGAGCGGGGAGCAGGGAGCGGGGAGCATGCGCGATCGTGAATTCCGCTTCGGCGATGGGCGCGACGCTCGTGAAGCGCCACTCTTCCTGCTTCGTGGTGGGGAAGCCCAGCTCCGCGAACCGCGCGATTGCACCTTCGCGGAGCTCCTTCAGCCACGCCGGGGCGGACCCCGCGCCGTTACCGGAGAACGCCTTGAACTGCGCGAGGTAACGGTCGGCGATGGCGGTCATGCCACGGTTGCCTCTTCGCGCAGCCAGTCGTAGCCCTTCTCTTCCAGCTCGAGTGCGAGATCCTTGCCGCCCGACTTGACGATCCGTCCGCCCGCCAGGACGTGTACGACGTCGGGCGCGATGTGCGTGAGGATCCGGTAGTAGTGGGTGATGAGCACCGAGGCATTGTCCGGTCGCCGCAGCTTGACCACCGTCTGCGCCACGGTCTTGACCGCGTCGATGTCGAGCCCGGAGTCGGTCTCGTCCAGAATCGCGAGCCTTGGATCGAGCACGGCGAGCTGGAGGATCTCGTTGCGCTTCTTCTCTCCCCCCGAAAAACCCTCGTTCACCGGTCGGCTCAGGTAGCTCGAGTCCCAACCGATCACCTTGAGCTTCTCCTCGAGCGCGTCCATGAATTCGACCGGCCCGAGCTCTTCGATTCCCTTATGCTTGCGGATCGCGTTCACGGCGGCGCGGAGGAAGTAGGCGTTCGTGATACCGCGAATCGCGACGGGGTACTGGAACGCCAGGAACACGCCCTCGCGGGCCCGCTCTTCGGGGGTCATCGCGAGCAGGTCCTTGCCTTCGTACAGCACTTGCCCGGCGGTGACGGCGTACGCGGGATGGCCGGCGAGCACCTGAGCTAGCGTGCTCTTCCCCGACCCGTTCGGCCCCATGATCGCGTGCACCTCGCCGGTGCTCACAGTCAGATCGACGCCGCTCAGGATCTCGCGTCCCTCGACGGACGCGTGGAGGCCCCGAACCTCGAGCAACACTTTTCCCGTTTCCTGTTTCCTGCGTCCCGTCACCCGACGCTCCCTTCGAGACTGATGCCGAGCAGCCGCTGCGCCTCGACCGCGAACTCCATCGGGAGCTCCTTGAAGACTTCTTTGCAGAAGCCGTTCACGATCATCGACACGGCGTCCTCGGCCGACAGGCCGCGCTGCTTCGCGTAGAAGATCTGGTCCTCACCGATCTTGGACGTGGACGCTTCGTGCTCCATGGTGGCCGTACTGTTGCGCACGTCGATGTAGGGGAACGTGTGCGCACCGCACTTGTCCCCGATGAGCATCGAGTCACACTGCGAGTAATTGCGCGCGTGTTCGGCGCCCTTCAGGATCTTCACGAGGCCGCGGTAGGTGTTCTGCCCCCGCCCCGCCGAGATGCCCTTCGACACGATGGTGGATCGGGTGTTCTTGCCCATGTGGATCATCTTGGTGCCGGTGTCCGCCTGCTGCCGGTGGTTGGTTACCGCCACCGAGTAGAATTCCCCGATCGAGTCGTCGCCTTGGAGGATGCAGCCCGGGTACTTCCAGGTGATGGCCGAGCCCGTCTCGACCTGGGTCCACGAGATCTTCGACCCCCGGCCGCGACACGCGCCGCGCTTTGTGACGAAGTTGAAGATCCCACCGCGCCCCTCTTCGTCGCCCGGGTACCAGTTCTGGATCGTCGAGTACTTGATCGTGGCGCGATCGAGCGCGACCAGCTCGACCACCGCGGCGTGCAGCTGATTCTCGTCCCGGACGGGCGCGGAGCAGCCCTCGAGGTAGCTGACGTAGCTCCCCTCGTCCGCGATGATGAGCGTGCGCTCGAACTGACCGGTCGACTCCGCGTTGATCCGGAAGTAGGTCGAGAGCTCGAGCGGGCAGCGCACGCCCTTCGGCACGTACACGAACGAGCCGTCCGTGAACACGGCCGAGTTGAGCGCGGCGAAGAAGTTGTCGTTGTACGGGACCACGGAGCCGAGGTACTCCCGCACCAGTTCGGGGTACTCGCGGATCGCCTCCGAGATGGCGCAGAAAATCACCCCGTGCTTCTTGAGCTCCTCCCGGAACGTCGTGGCGACCGACACCGAGTCGAACACGGCATCCACCGCGACGCCCGCGAGCCGCTTCCGCTCCTCGATCGGGATCCCGAGCTTCTCGAACGTCTCCAGCAGCTTGGGGTCGACCTGGTCGAGGCTGTCCAGTTTCGGCCGCTGCTTGGGAGCTGCGTAGTAACTGATCGCTTGGTAGTCGACGGGCCCGTAGCGGACGTTCGCCCAGTGCGGCTCGGGCATCTTCAGCCAGTTGCGGTACGCTCGCAGACGCCACTCGAGCATCCACTCCGGCTCGCCCTTTTTCTGGGAGATGAGCCGGATGACGCCCTCGTTCAGGCCAGGGGGGACGACCTCCGCCTCGATATCGGTGACGAAGCCGTACTTGTACGGCTGGAGGACCTGGGCTTCGATGCCGCTGCTCACCACGACTCCTCTGTCCGAAGTCCTTTGTGCGTCGGGGGTTGCAATGATGTGACCATGGCGAGACCGAATCCTAAGGGATTTACTCGGGATTGTCAATCAACGGGCAGGGCTCAGTAGATGTCCCGGTTCACCTCTCTCACTAGCCGTTCGTAGTCCTCCGGGGTGTTCAGATCATCGATCACGGCGGGGTCGTCAACGGGGACGGTGGCGAGATCATCTTCGTGCGCCAGGAGCACAGCCCGGGACCCGTGCCGGGTCGCGGCGGCGCTCTCTGACAGCTCCGCGAACAGGCTCCGGTCCCAGAGCACCGGGTGCCCGCGCCGCTCGGCGAACGACGGGACGACGGCCGGGGCGGGGGCGACGCGGTGGCGCTCCAGCAGCCGCTCGATCGTGGCGACGCGGACATGAGGGAGGTCTACGGGCCACGCTAGGATCCCGGCAGGACGTACGGGCTCGAGGGTGGCGAGCGCGGCGCGGAGCGAGCCGATCTCGCCCGCCGCGACGTCGGGCTGCTCGACGATGACGCACTCGTGCGTGGCGAGAGAAGGCCGGATCCGGGGTGCGTCGGGCCCGAGCACCACCAGGCGGGGCTTCATGTCCAGCGCCTCGAGCGCCTCCAGAATGCGTACGACGAATGGCAGGCCCCGGAAGTCCAGCAGCGCCTTGGACCTACCCATCCGCTCCGAGGCCCCCGCCGCGAGCACCACGCCGGCGACACCCATACCGCTACGTTACCGCGAGTTGCACGTCGCCGCCAAACCCCCAAATTGGCGGCGCATGGCCGTACGGCACATCCGCCAACTTGGCGATCCGATCCTGAGGGTCCGCTGTGAGCGGGTCCAGAACCCGAAGTCGGCCGCGACGCGACTCGTCGCGGACGATTTACGGGACTCACTCGCGGCTGCCAAAAAGAAATACAAGATGGGCCGGGCCCTCGCGGCGCCCCAGATCGGCGCCCCGGTCCGGATCGTGTTCGTTCAGATGGACAAACAGCGCTGGACGATGATCAACCCGGAGATCACCGACGTAGGGCCGAACGACTTCCTGGTCTGGGACGATTGCTTTTCGTTCCCCGAGCTCCTGGTCCGGGTCACGCGGGCGCACGCGGTGACCGTCAGCTACACCGACTTGAAGGGCAAGCAGCACACGATGGAGGCCGAGGGACCGATGGCCGAGCTGTTGCAGCACGAGATCGACCATTTGGACGGCATTCTCGCGCTCGATCGTCCCACCGGAGTGGACCCGTTCGCATTTCGCGTAGAGTGGGAGAAGCAGCACCAGCCAGAGGAGCGGTATGGCTCACCCAAGCCGCGGGAGGTGTGACGCAGAGTGACACCAAGTTAGATTGATCGGAGACAGGGGTGCCCGCCGCCCGAGCGGCGGGCTGAGATCACACCCTTTGAACCTGATCCGGCTCGCACCGGCGAAGGGAGTCGCGAATGACCTGCCGCACCCAGATGCATTTCGCCCGTCAGGGCACGATCACTCCCCAAATGCAACGCGTCGCGGATCGAGAGGAGCTCGCGGTCGAGCCCGTTCGCGACGAGGTCGCCCGCGGGCGGCTCATCATTCCCGCGAACGTGAATCACCTCGCCAAGCGCCTCGATCCCATGGCCATCGGCAAGGTTTCTCGCGTCAAGATCAACGCCAACATCGGCAACTCGGCGGTGGAATCGAATATCGACCAGGAACTCGAGAAGCTGCACCACGCTGTGCACTACGGTGCGGACACGGTGATGGACCTCTCGACCGGCGGCGACATCGACGCCATCCGCCAGGCGATCCTCGACGCTTCCCCGGTGCCGATCGGCACCGTGCCCATCTACCAGGCGGTGACCGAGGTGAAGCGGGTCGAAGACCTCACCGCGGACGATCTGCTCGGCATGGTCGAGCACCAGGCCCAACAGGGGGTCGACTACGTGACGGTGCACTGCGGGATCCTGCGCGAATACGTCGGGCTCGCGCTCGGTCGCGTGACGGGGATCGTGTCGCGGGGCGGCTCACTCCACGCCTACTGGATGATGCACCACAACCGACAGAACCCGTTCTACACGCATTTCGACCGGATCCTCGACATTGCCCGCAAATACGACGTCACGCTCTCACTGGGGGACGCGCTCCGACCGGGCTCGCTCGCGGATGCGAACGACCGCGCGCAATTCGCCGAGCTCGAGACGTTGGGGGAGCTCACGGCACGCGCGTGGGCACAGGACGTGCAAGTCATGATCGAGGGACCGGGCCACATCCCGATGCACCTGATCGAGGAGAACGTCCGGAAGGAGAAGGCGATCTGTCACGAAGCGCCGTTCTACACGCTGGGACCGCTCGTAACGGATATCGCGCCCGGCTACGACCACATCACGTCGGCGATCGGCGCGGCGATGATCGGGTGGTACGGCGCTGACATGTTGTGCTACGTGACGCGCAAGGAGCACCTCGGCCTGCCGAACGCCGAGGAGGTGCGCGAGGGCGTGATCGCGTACAAGATCGCCGCGCACGCCGCTGACGTAGCGCGCGGACGGCCCAGCGCACGCGATCGCGACGACGCCCTGTCGCGCGCGCGCTACGCTTTCGACTGGAACGAGCAGTTCCGGTTGTCGCTCGACCCTGCTCGGGCGCGCGAGCTGCACGACGAATCGCTCCCCGCTGAATATTTCAAGAGCGCGGAATTCTGTGCGATGTGCGGGCCCAAGTTCTGCTCGATGCACATCACGCGGGAGATCGAGCGGAAGCTCGGGACGAGGAACGCGGTGCCCGCGGACTGACGGCGCGGTTCAACTTGACACCCGCCGACTGACCAGGGCAGCATTCCCCACTCATGGCATCACCCACCGTCCTGAAGTTCGGGGGCACATCGGTCCAGGATGCCGCCGCGTTCGAGCGCGTCGGAAGTATCGTGCGCTCGCACGGTGGCGCCCACCCGGTCGTCGTCGTCTCCGCTATGAGCGGGATGACCGACGCGTTGATCGCGGCCGCGGCCGCCGCGCCTGGCGACCCGACGGCGGCCCTCGCCACCCTCAAGCCCCTCATCGAGCGTCACCGCGAGGTGGCCCAGCGGCTGCTCTCCCCCGCCGCCGCCAACACGTGGTGTACCGAGCTCGAGGCCGTGACCCGCGAGTTGAGCGATCTGTTGGGGCGCATCGCGCGGCACGGAGGTGCCCGTGCCACGCTTCAGGACGATCTCGCCGCCCACGGAGAGCGTCTTGCAGCCTCCCTCCTCTCGGCCGTCCTCGAGGCCCGCGGCTTCCGCGCCCGCTACGTCGATGCTCGGCGGTGCATCGTGACGACCGAGGAGCATCCCGGCGCCGTTCCGTTGGTCCCGGAGACGTGGACGCGGACGCGCGGCGAGCTCGGCCCGCTGCTCGACCGCGGCGAGATGCCGGTCCTAGGGGGTTATGTCGCGGCCGCCGCGAACGGCGTGACCACCACCCTCGGGCGGGGCGGCTCGGACTATTCGGCGACGCTGATTGGAGCAGCGCTGCGCGCCGCGGAGATCCAGATTTGGACTGACGTGAGCGGCGTGCTCACAGCCGACCCTCGAACGGTACGCGGAGCGCGGACGGTCCCTCGGCTCTCCTACGCCGAAGCCGCTGAGCTTGCCTACTTCGGCGCCAAGGTCCTCCACCCGAGGACCATTCAGCCGGCGATGGCTGAGCAAATCCCAGTGCGGATCTGCAACTCGCACGCTCCGGACGACCCGGGGACTCTCGTCACCGCCGAGGCCGACATCTGGCCGGAGACGGTCAAAGCGATAGCACACAAGCAGGGAATCACGATCGTTCAAGTCGCCTCCGCTCGGAAGCTCGGTGCGTACGGGTTCTTACGCGCCGTGTTCGAGGTCTTCGACCGCCACGGCACCTCCGTCGACATCGTCGCTACATCCGAGGTGAGCGTCTCCCTCTCGGTAGAAGAGACGGCCGCGCTTCCACAGATCGTCGCGGACTTGCGCCGCCTGGGCGAGGTAGAGGTGGAGCCGCACCGGGCCGTGGTATGCATCGTGGGCGAGGGCCTGCGAGGCACGCCCGGCATCGCGGCACGCGTGTTCGAGGCGATCCGCGACATCAACGTCATGCTCGTCTCGCAAGGCGCCTCGCAAGTGAACCTGACGTTTGTCGTGGACGAAGCGGAGGTCGGCGAAGTCGTCAGCCGGCTGCACGCCGCGCTGCTGCAGCGCGAGGGTACGGTGGGGGCCGTGCCGACGCCGGCGGCCCGGCCGCGGGCTGGAGCGCCGCCCGACGTGTACGCGCTGGCGCGCCAATTGATCGACATCCCGTCGATCTCAGGGGAGGAGGCTGGCATCGCGCGCTTCCTGGCCGATTACTTGGCCGCCCTCGGCTACCGCGTGGCCCTGACCGATGCCGCCCCCGGGCGGCCGAACCTGTTCGCCACGACAGGAGCCGCGCCGCGAGTGGTGCTGTGCACGCACCTCGACACTGTGCCCCCCTTCATGGGTTCTCACGACGACGGAGAGTTCATCTTCGGCCGAGGGGCGTGCGATTCCAAGGGCATCCTCGCGGCACAGATCGTCGCCGCCGAACGCCTCCGGTCGGACGGGCTCGCCGAGGTAGGCCTGTTGTACGTCGTCGACGAAGAGATGGGGAGTCTCGGTGCACGTGCCGCGAACGCGCACCCGCGGGCGCGTGAGTGCCGCTATGTCATCGTGGGCGAGCCCACAGATAACAAGCTGGCCGTGGGATGCAAGGGTTCGCTACGGGTGGCGCTTCGCACAAGCGGCACGGGCGGCCACTCAGCGTATCCCGAGCGCGGCACGTCGGCGATCGACGGACTCTTACCCATCTTGGCGGACCTCCGTGCGGTCGCCTGGCCGGTCGATGCATTCTTCGGCGACACCACCGTCAACGTTGGCATCATCGCCGGGGGCACGCGAACGAACGTGCTGGCTACCGACGCCCGCGCTGATCTCCATTTCCGTCTGGTGACTGAAGTCGACACGGTTCGTCAACGACTCCAGGACACGGTGGCCGGTCGCGCGGAGATCGAGTACTTGAGTGTGACGCCGCCGGTGCGGCTGATGGCCATGAGCGGCTTTGAACAGTGCGTGGTCGGGTTCACGACCGACACCGCGCACCTCGGTCATTGGGGCACACCGCTCCTGCTGGGCCCCGGCTCTATTCTCGAAGCGCACACCGCCCACGAGCGCATCGCGAAGGCCGAGCTCGCCCGCGGTGTCGAGCTGTACTTCAAGCTGGTCCGGTCACTTCTCGCAGGCCTCGCCGCCGACCAGCCGCGCGCCGCGGCCGGAGCCCGAGCGTGAGGCTGGCGGTCTTCGGTCGCGGTGGAATGGGACGCGTGCTCGCGGAGCGCGCACACGCGGCCGGACACGAGGTCGGGAGGGTATTCGACTCGCGAGACGCCAGCCGGGACGAGGGTGACTTGGCGAGCCTGCTGCGTGGCCACGACGTCGCGATTGACTTCTCGATCGGCGATGCGGTCGAGCCTCACGCCACCGCCTGCGTCCGCGCGGGCGTACCGCTCGTGGAAGGAACGACCGGCTGGCAGGACCGTGAGGCGGACGTGCGGGGCGCGGTAACGGCCGGTGGGGGCGCCATGGTGTACGGGGCGAATTTCTCGATCGGAGCGAACCTGTTCTATCGCATCGTGACGGACGCGGCGGCGCTGTTCCAGGTGTTCGCGGAGTACGAGCCGTTCATCGAGGAAGCCCACCATGCGCGGAAGCGTGACAAGCCCTCGGGCACCGCCATCCGTCTCCGGGACTTCATCACCCGCAAGTCAGGCCGGACGATCTCCGTCACGAGCACTCGTGCCGGACACATTCCGGGCACGCACCGGGTGGGGTTCGACTCCCCTGCCGATCAGATCACGCTCGAGCACACCGCTCGGTCGCGGGAGGGTTTTGCCGCGGGGGCGCTACTCTCGGCGGGCTGGATCCCCGGCCGGCGGGGCGTGTTCACCTTCGACGACGTGGTCAACGACCTCCTTGCGAGCGCGCGGCGTTGAGAGGCGAGGAAGGAGCACCAGCATGCGGGTAGACTGGCTTCGCGGCTGCGCCACGGCCTTGGTAACGCCCTTCGAAGCGGGTGGAGCCGTGGACGAAGCTCGCTTGCGGGCGCTGGTGGAGCGCCAGATCTCGGGCGGCGTGCGTGTCCTCGTGCCGTGCGGCACGACCGGCGAGAGCGCGACCCTCAGCCCTGACGAACAACAGCGCGTGATCGCGGTTACGGTAGAGGTAGCGCACGGCCGCGCGCGAGTGCTCGCCGGCGCGGGCGGGAACGCGACGTCGGCGGTCGTCGAGCGCGCCCAGGCGGCCCGCTCAGTCGGTGTCGACGGCGTCCTCGTCGTCGCTCCCTACTACAACAAGCCAACCCAGGCGGGGTTAATCGCACACTTCCAAGCGGTTGCTGAAGCAGTACGCGGGCTTCCGGTCGTTCTTTACAATGTCCCCGGACGGACGGGATCGAACATTGAGGCGCCGACGGCGGTCGCTTTGGCGCGCGAGTCGGAGAACATCGTCGCAGTGAAGGAGGCGTCCGGGAATCTCGCCCAAATCATGGCGATTTTGCGCGAGCGGCCCGAGGGATTCCACATTCTCTCCGGGGACGATGCGCTGACGCTCCCGGTCATGGTGTTGGGGGGAGAGGGAATCATCTCGGTCGCCTCTAACGAAGTGCCCGATCTGATGTCGCGACTCGCGGACTTGGCTGCACAGGGTGACTGGGATAGGGCTCGGGCGCTGCACTATCGTCTGCTTCCGCTGATGGAAGCGAACTTCCTCGAGTCGAACCCTGGGCCAGTCAAGGCGGCGATGGCCCTGATGGGCCTCCTCGAGGAACGGTTCCGACTGCCGCTCGTCCCCGTCCAGGAGAAGACGCGAACCCGGCTACGGGAGCTCCTTCACGGGCTCGGCGTGCTAGGCGGCGCAGCGCATGTCGTTGCGTGAGCGTCTCGAATCCCTCGCCGCGGCGGACCGCACGACCTACAGCGATGCCGACCGGTCACTGTTTGCCGAGTTTCGCGCCGCTCTCCGGCGAGGCGAGGTGCGGGCCGCGGAGCGCACACCAACAGGAGCCTGGCGGGCGAACACCTGGGTGAAGCACGGCATCCTGCTCGGCTTCCGGATGGGCGTCCTGACCGACATGTCAGTCGATTCGACACTGCGTTTTTTCGACAAGGACACCTATCCCGTACGCCCCACCGCGCTGGTGGAACGTGTCCGCATCGTCCCCGGCGGCTCCAGCATCCGGGACGGGAGCTACGTGGCGCCCGGGGTCGTCTGCATGCCGCCCGCGTACGTCAACGTCGGTGCTTATATCGACGAAGGCACGATGATCGACAGCCACGCCCTTGTCGGCTCGTGCGCGCAGATCGGCAAGCGGGTCCATCTGTCCGCGGCCGCCCAGGTGGGCGGCGTGCTGGAGCCGGTCGGCGCCGTCCCGGTAATCATCGAGGATGATGTGCTCGTTGGCGGCGGATGCGGCGTGTACGAAGGCGCAATCGTACGGGAGCGAGCCGTGCTCGCCGCCGGCACGATCCTCACGGGCTCGACGCCCGTGTACGACCTAGTGCGCGGACAGACCTACCGCCGCGCCGCAGGTGGGGTCCTCGAGGTGCCGGCCGGTGCGGTCGTCGTGCCGGGTGCTCGCGCCCTGCGAGACGGAGTGGGTTCGGAGTGGGGGTTATCGCTGTACGCACCGGTGATCGTGAAGTATCGGGACGAGAAGACGGATTCGGTCACGCAACTGGAGGATTATCTACGGTAGAGGCACGGCGAGGCGAATCGCCTGACGTGATGCTGTCTGCTTACTGTCGCTCATCGATGACGGCGAAAGCGCGCACCGGAAAGCTCCCCATGCCGCGCACGCAGGGCGGAACCGCGTAGAAGTCGAAGCCCTCGTCAGGCACCTCGCCCAGCCGACACAGGTGCTCGACGATCGGTATCCCGGCCGCGAGGAGGAGGGAGTGCGCGGGCCGGGTTCCATCCGCCGAATCGTCGATGTTGAGCGAATCGATCCCTACGAGCGCTGCCCCCGCCGCCACGAGGGCCGCGGCGGCCGCCCGTGTGATGAACGGGTGCCCCGTGCCATACTGGTCCGTGCGCCAATACGCGTCCCATCCGGTGTGCACGAGCACCGCCCTGCCGCGCACGTCGCGGCGGCGGAACATGTCCGCGTCGAGTGCACGGCTTCCGCGCTGCGTGGCCCGAACGACCAGACCCGGAACGGCGGCGACCGTTTCGAGCGCATAGCCGGCGACGTCCGCGCCGCCCTCGTACCGATGGAACGGCGCGTCGATGTACGTGCCGGTGTTGGCGACCATCTCGATCTTCGCCATCTGGAACGTCGTTCCGGGCGCGTACCGCGCGGTAGAGGCGCTGCGGGCGAGCCAGTCGCTGATCACGGGCGCGGGAAGACCGGGGTAGGTGACCATGCCGTGCTCGATCTCGTGACTCAGGTCCACTAGTCGTCGGGGCATCAGTCCCACCAGCAGTACAGATGCAGCGATCGCCGCAATTCGTCCTCGAGCGCGGCGACCGTTTCGGTTCCTTGCTCCACCATGTCGGGACAGAACGCGTAGAACCGACGGGCCAACGCCTCCGGGTCGCGAATGGCCGTCGTGAATCGACCCTCGAGCCAGTCGAATCCGATCCCCGTCAACACGAACGGCTGATCACGCTCGAGCGCACGCAGCCACGCGACGATGCTGTCCGGCCGATGCCGTAGTTGGCGCCGTTCGTGCCCATGAGTCGCAAGATCTGGTACGGGTCAGGACGCGGGAACAGGGCGACGCGATCGAGCTGGTTCCTGATACCGAAGTGCTGCTCGGAGCGAAACAGAAAGAACCCTCGATCGAGGAATTGTGCACGGCGAACTCCGCCGGCACAACCACGCGATCGACCGACGGCCATCGCGGGCACGAAGTCACCATGGGGCCACCGATGTAGAAGAGCAGGACAGCCGCGAGGACGAAGGCCGGCCATGCGAACGAGTCGCGCGCGCCAAGCGAGGGGATCGGATGCGCGTCTCCACCGTCTAGTCCCAACTCCTTGAGGATGGCTGCCGCACGGCGACGCATGCGCACGCGTCGGACGGTGACGAACGGGGGGAGTTGCCCCCACGTGCCGAGCCAAGCGCCCACAAACGTGGGGCGAAATACTTGCCCGACGTCGTCGCGCCACCACGTCCCCGCCTCGACCTGCTCGACCAGCTCCCGCACCATGGCGTCGGAGAGAAAAACGCGCCGGGTCGTCCTGATGGTCGAACGCCACGCGCTCCTCGCCCGCGTACGGCGATTGCGAGCGCCAAGTCTCCTTTCGCTCGATCCTCGAGCAACGCGACGCGCGTGCGCACACGGCGCTGCGTGAACACCAGGTCGGCCACCATCGTGAACCCGTGGGCCACGAGCGCGTCCCGGGTCTGCCAGAACGTCGCGGCGACGTCCTCGTCGAACGGGTGACGCGTGGCGTCGAATGGCTCGAAGTGCGGGTGCACGCTGCACTTCTGGTTCAACCAGATCACGATGGGACCGAGCCAATTGGGGAGGGGGAGCACGAGCACCCAGAGCGCGAGGGTGTTCACGGCGCCTCCCGATGGCTCGCCACGGGCGGCGAGACAGGGGGCAGGGGAGGCAGGACCCGCGCGAGCGCCTTGAGCAGCTGCCCCTCTGGTGCGCCGCCATCAGGTGCCTCGGTCAGGACCACCGCGAACCGTCGCTTCAGAAGGGGATCTCGCATGGCGTGAGCCGCAAACTGGAGCGTGAGCGGGATGAACCACGTGGCCTGTCGGGCCCCCGACCCGGCTCGAGCCACCGCCGCGTACTGCTCGAACAAGGCCAGCAGAAAGGCACCCTTCGAGGGGAATTGCCGGTAGATAGCGCCCTTCGTGAAGCCCGCGGCCTCGGCGACCTCGTCGAGCGTGGCGAGCTCGATCCCACGCTCAGCAAAGACAGCCAAGCCCGCTTGAAGGAGCAAGGCCCGAGTCTCTGCCTTCCGTCTCTGCCGGATGATACCCACAAGTATCTATGATACCTATCAGAATCTTCCAGCGCAACAAGAACTGCCTGGGGTGACTTTGGGATACCCGTAGGTATCCCAACTAGGACCGCCAAGCGCGCTTCAAGTGACGTGTGTCCCGTTTCATTGCGCGGCGATAAACCACTCACAACGATGGGGCCGCGCCCAGCCCATCTAGTTCGTCCAAGGAGGACTCTGTGAGTGACGCCGGTCTCCAGTTCGAACGGGCCGAGCGCGCCGCTCCAAGCGGTGGCGCGGCCTGCGCGTTCTGCAAGCAGCCGATTTCCTCGAGCTACTACGAGGTCAACGGGCAGGTGGCCTGCCAGCGCTGCCGGGGACAGATCCTGGCTGCCTGGAACAAGGGCTCACCCGGCAGGCGGTTCGCAAAGGCACTCGGCCTGGGCGCGGTCGCTGCGGCAGTCGGGGCGGGTGTGTATTTCGGCATCGAGGCTTTAACGGGATACGAGTTCGGGCTCGTGGCGATCGTCGTGGGCCTGCTCGTAGGTGGCGCGGTGCGCAAAGGATCGAGCGGTCGCGGCGGCTGGCGCTACCAGGCGCTCGCGATGTTCCTCACGTACAGTGCCATCGTTGCGACCGATTCGTCGCTCATCGCGCGAGAGATGACCAAGCAGTTTCGAGCCCGCGCAGACTCTATCAAGGCAGGAGTCGCGTCTACCGCCCCTGGTACGCCAGCGGGAATCGTCCTTCCAGCCGACAGCAGCGGAACACGGAAGGCGCCGCACCCCGGTCCGCTGATGGTTGCCCTCGGGCTCACGGTGCTGCTGGCACTCGCCTATGCCGCGCCGATTTTGATCGGTGTAAACAGCCCGCTGCACTTTGTCATCGCGGGGATCGCCCTCTACGAGGCGTGGAAGCTGAACAGAGGTGCGGCTCTCCGCGTGACGGGTCCTCACCAGGCGTCCGCTTCGCCCGTTGCGGCGTAACGGCGCTCGATGAGTGATGCACCGCTCGCGCAGGCGGCATCCGTCTGCCCGCAGTGTGGCACGCATGTCGCGCGAGCGCTGCTCGCATGCCCGTCCTGTCAGCGTCTGGTCCATGCCGAGGACCTGAAGCGACTGGCGACCGACGCGGAGCGCGCCGGGCAAAGCGGAGACCCGAGCGCCGCCCTGGCTGCATGGCGCCAAGCCCTCGAGCTCCTCCCGAAAGACTCGACCCAACATCAGGTGATCTCCGCGCGCATCGTCGCCCTCAGTCGAGCCGTCGACAGCCAGCCGGCCACCGGCAAGCACGGCTCCCGCTGGGGCAAGGGCGCGGCCGGTGTCGGCGCTCTCGGCGCGCTGTTCGCAAAGTTCAAGTTCGCCATCGTGTTCTTACTGACCAAAGCGAAGCTGCTGCTGTTCGGTCTGACCAAGGCCGGTACGCTTTTCAGCATGCTCCTCTCGGCAGGTGTGTACTGGACCATTTGGGGCTGGAAATTCGCGATCGGCGTCGTGCTCTCCATCTACGTACACGAGATGGGGCACGTGCAGGCGCTCCAGCGCTACGGCATCAAGGCGACGGCGCCGATGTTCATCCCCGGTGTCGGGGCCGTCATCCGGCTCAAGCAATACCCGGCCACGCCTCGCGAAGACGCGCGAGTCGGTCTCGCCGGACCGCTCTGGGGATTGGGGGCCTCACTCGCGGCGTATGCTGTGTACCGGGCGACACACGTCGGCGTGTGGGGAGCCATCGGACATTTCGGCGCGTGGGTGAACCTCTTCAACCTGCTCCCGGTGTGGCAACTCGACGGCGGCCGTGGCTTCCGTGCGCTCACTCGGCTGCAACGCGGCCTGGCGGCGGCAGTGGCGGCTTGCATGTGGCTCGTGACCGGAGAGGGACTACTCATTCTGATCGCCCTCGCAGCGGCCGTGAGTGCCGCACTCTCCCCTGCTGCCGAGGAGCCGGACCAGGCGGCGCTCCTCGAGTATGCTTCGCTCGTCGTGGTGCTGGCGGCGCTGACCCGAATCGTCGTCCCGGGCGCGACCCCTTGAAGACAAGTGGCGGCGCGCCCGGGACTTGACTCGGGTGGCACCGATTCTATGTTTGCGATCCGGCTCGGTTTACACCCCCGAGCCCGTAGAACTCTCTGGAGTTTGCATGCCGTACATCATCGCCGAGCCGTGCATCAACCTGAAGGACCGCTCCTGCGTGGATGTCTGTCCGGTGGACTGCATCTACGAGGGGGAGGACCAGCTCTACATCCACCCGGATGAGTGCATCGATTGCGGTGCGTGCGAGCCGGAGTGCCCAGTCACCGCCATCTTCCCGGAAGAAGACACGCCGCCGCAGTGGAAGTCGTACATCGCCAAGAATCGTGACGTGTTCCAAAGCGCCACGCCTCCAGGCAAGCCACAGCGTAAGGGATCGTGAAAGACGCCCCGGGTTCTCCGGCGCTTCTTTTTTAGGGGATGGCACCCAGGAAATCCGCCAGGAGCCTGCTGGTGGCGAGCGGCTGCTCGAGGGGGGCCAGGTGGCCGGCGGCGGGCACCACGTGGCACTCAGCGTCGGGAAGCAGCTTCGCCATCGCCAGCGCGGCGGCGGGAGGCGCGATCGCATCATCGTGGCCCACCAGTACGAGTGTGGGCACGCGCGCACCGCGCAGGGTGTCCGACGAATCGGGTCGATCGCGCAACGTCCGCAAAGCACCGATGAAGGCGGGGACCGACCAGCGTCGCGCCATCTCCCGTACCTGACCGACCACCTCCGGCTGTGTCGTCTGAGTCGCGGGGGCGAGGAGGCGCGGGAGGAGCCGTTCCACCACGGCATCGACGCCCTGCCGCTCGACCAACGCGGCGAGCTCGTCGCGATCGCCTTTCGCCTCGGCTGAATCCGGCGCCGTCTTGGTATCAACCAGGATCAGCCCTTTGATCCGCTCCGGATGGCGCCGCAGCAGCTCGAAGATCACATACCCGCCCATGGACAACCCGCAGCACACCGCATCGCGGACCCCCACCGCGTCCAGCACGGACACCAGGTCGTCCGCGTAGCGGGGGAGCGAGTACCCGTCGGCGGCGGCCGGCGCGCCTGATCCGCCCACGCCCCGGAAGTCCGGCGCGATGCGCCGGACGCGGGAGAGTGCCGCGAGCTGGTGGCGCCACACGGTACGGTCGAACGGGAAGCCGTGCACGAACAGCACCGGCAAGCCGTCGCCGCGCACATCGACCGCGAGCTCCACGCCCCCTGTGGACACGCGGTGCGGCTGGTGCCCACCGCCCGGGCGAGGAGCGGGAGAAGGACCAAGGAAGCGCGCGATTTCGTCGGGGATCGGCGTGGCGCGTCCGAGCCTGTTGATACAGACGAAAACCATCTCGGCTTCTGCGACCTGCGCCTCGTCCGAGATGCGCCGGACCACGTGACGCAGCGTCATGCTAGTCGTGCCGCGATGGGCCACCGCGGTCTCGACACGCAGCACTTCGCGCGCGTAGACCGGCGCTTTGTACTCGATCGTGGCTTTGCGCACGGCGGGCCAGACGCCGTTGCGGTCGAACAGGTCCATGCCGGGACCGCGCGCGAGCGCGTCCCATCGCGCCCGCTCGAGCAGCGTGAGCAGGGCCGCCTGGTTCAGGTGACCAAACGCGTCGCAATCGTACGCGTAAACCGTCAGCTCGATGGGCGCGAAGGGCGTCACGCTGCGGGCTTCACCGTGGGACCGGGAACGGCAAACGTATGCCAAAAAATCACCCGCCGCACGTCGCACGTCGCGCGTTGCAGGAGAAAAGCAAACGCCTTGGCACTGTACGTGGGGTCGAGGACGAGACCGTGCCGCCCGGCCAACCGAGCGGCGGCTTCGCCATCGACGGTCGGCCAGCCGTAGCCCCGGCCGATGCCATCTACTATCGCAAGGGAGCGGGGAGCGGGGAGCGGTATCCCCCGGCGCGCGAGGAGCTGCCGCGCGCGGTGGGCGAGCCACAGGGTCCGCCAGCGATTGGCGACGAGCGAAGGGGCGACGCGTACGCCCACCACGCGCGTCGGCCAGCCGAGTGCAGCGACCGCGAGGGCGACGCCCGCCGCGGTGCCGCCCGTGCCGAGCGGGAGGACGACCTCGTCGGGGTGCGCGGCCACCTGCTGGGCCAGCTCAAGGCCGGCGATGAGGTGGCCGACGACGGCGCTCGGATGGGCGCCGCCTCCGGGAATCCAGCGACGCGGGCCCAACGAACGCGCCCGCTGCCACGCCTCGATCATCGCCAGGGGAAGTGTCCCACGCGCCCGCGCGCGTACGACGAGCGCAGCGCCCGCAGCGCACGCGGCGGCCACCGCTCGGCTCACCGGCGTCTCGGGCTGGGGAAAGTGCGCGATGACGGCGCGGCCCCCAACGGCGGCGGCGTGCACGGCGGTCGCGAGGCAATGCGTCGAACCGGTCCCGCCAATGGTGACGAACGCTGTGCCTGGGGTCGCGCCGGCGAGCAGGAATTCGAGCCCACGCACCTTATTGCCGCCGTATCGGGCGGACGAGCGGTCCTCGCGCTTGAGCGAGAGCTCGGCGACGCCCACGGCGCCGGCGAGCGCCGCCGCGGGCTCGAGCGGCGTGGGCCAATCACCCAGGCTCCGGGGCACGAGCGCCGCGCGTATCTTTTGGATCAGCTGCACCGGATCAGACACCGACACCCCGATCCCGAGGACACGATGCGGGTTGCCACAGATTACATCCGTCACGCGGCGCGCGCCGCCCGTAAATGCGCCGGCGACCCGCTCGGCGGCGCGCCCCAGGCACCGGACCCAGAATTCTACAAGACCCTCGCCAAGGCGCTCGAGGAGATTGCGGCGGGCCTGGAACAGCTCGGCAAGGAAGAGTGAATTACATCAAAACGCCTCAGGCGCTGGCCGAGGCGATCGCGGTGCTGTCAAAGGAGCCGCTGATCGCAGCCGACACGGAAGCGGCCAGCTTTCACCGTCATCGCGACCGGATCTACCTGATTCAGCTCGCCAGCCCGTCCCGCACCGACATCATTGACCCGCTCACGCTCACCGATCTTTCCCCGGTGGGCGCCCTCCTCTCGAATGCCGCCGTCGAGAAGATCTTCCACGATGCCGATTATGACCTGCGGACTCTCGATCGCGATTACGGCTTTCGGGCCCGCCGTCTCTTCGACACCCGGATCGCGGCGCAGCTCGCCGGGGAGCCGGCGATCGGCCTGGCGGCGCTGCTCGAAAAGTACGTGGGCGTCAAGCTCGCCAAGGAACACCAGAAGGCCGATTGGTCGCGCCGCCCGCTCCCCGCGGCGATGCTCGCCTACGCGGCCGCGGACACGGCGCATCTACCGGCGCTGCGCGAGGCCTTGCGGGCGCGGCTCGCCGCGCTGGGCCGGCTCGCGTGGGCCGAGGAAGAGTTCACCCGGCTCGAGGATCTGCGCTGGACCGGCGCGCCGGAGGGAGCGGACGCGTTTCTGCGCATCAAGGGCGCCAAGGCGCTGCCGCCGCGCCAACTGGCCGCCCTGCGGGAGCTGTACTGCTGGCGCGAGACGGTCGCGGCGGAACAAGACCGGGCCACGTTCCGCATCATCGGCAACGAGGCGCTCCTGGCCGTAGCCCGAGCGCTGCCCCGGGCATCTGCGGACCTCGCGGGCATCGCGGGGCTGCCCGACTCCCTGGCCACACGGCACGGGGCCGCCCTGCTCGGTGCGGTGCGACGGGCGCTGGTACTGCCCGAGCAGGAGGTACCACGCATCGAGCGAGCGCCGCGCCAGCGGCGTGATCCGGCGCTCGCGGCCCGTTTGGAGCGCCTCAAGGCCGCCCGCAACCGGGTCGCCGCCGAGCTCGGGCTCGAGCCGGGGGTTCTGGCCGGGCGCTCGACGCTCGAAGCGGTTGCCCGCGCCCAACCCCTACCAAACGATCGCGCCGGGCTCGCCCGCGGGGGCGAGCTCCGGCGCTGGCAAATCGAGGCACTCGGAAACGCGTTACTCGGCGCGCTGCACTAAAGTCCCATCAAGGCGCGCACCTTGGGATCCATGCGCTCAGGAGTCCAGTAGGGCTCCCAGACGATCTCGATATCCACGTCCTTCACGCCGTCGAGCGCCCGCAACACCCGGTAGGCGTCGTTGGTGATCATCGGGCCCGCCGGGCAGCCCGGCGACGTGAGCGTCATCTTTACGCGCACCTCGCCGTCGACGATCTCGACGTCGTACACGAGCCCGAGATCCATAATGTTCATGTCCAGCTCCGGATCCTTCACCTCTCGGAGCGCCTTGCGGACGGCTTCGTCGTTGAGTGTCACAGGCACCGTCATCGACCACTCCCCTTCAGTGTCCTCGTCCTCACCTTCCGAACCTAGTTAGCCGCGTAGCCTCGCACCAGACAGCGTCGCTGCCGCGCGACGCGAGCGTACAGCCGTCGTGCGATCGGCAGGACCCCCGGGATGCGAAATCCCCAGGCCAGCCAACGCTTTCCCGGCAGCAGGCGCAGGACCTCCGGCGCCGCGTCCGCGCCCGCGAACACCCGTCCATCCGGACGGACGAGGTGCATCGCCGCGGCGAGCGCGGGGAGCGGAATCCCGAACGCCGCCACGCGGGCCTGATCCTGGAACGGAATCGTCACGAGCCGCTGTTCCCGGTCCCACCGGCGCACTGCGTCGACGCATTGCCGACAGAACCCGCACTCTCCGTCGTAGATGAGGGTGGGGTGCTCAGGACGCATCGGACGCCCGCGCCGCGGCATCGGCGACGGCGCCGCGGACCTGCTTGAGCACCGTAAACGGCCGGCGGGCGCGCGGCGCGTACGCCCGGTTCGTGAGGAGCACGACGAACAGATCGCGATCGGGATCGATCCACACCGAGGTCCCGGTCCATCCGGTATGACCGTAACTGTGCGGGCCGAACAGGGTGCCAGCGCTGGACACGCTTTCCCCGGTCGGTATCGCCTGCCACCCGAGCGCCCGGGCTTCGCCTTTGGGCCCAAAGTCAGTCGCCTTGGAGGTGAACGATCTCACGGTCTCAGCCCGCAGCAGGCGACGGCCGTCGGGGAGCGTCCCGCCCCGCATCACAAACTGCGCGAACCGGGCCACGTCGAGCGCCGGGGCGAACAGACCCGCGTTGCCCGACACACCGCGCAGCTTGAACGCGCTGCCGTCGTTCACGACGCCCGCGATTGAGTGCCCGTGCCACACGCCGGTGGGCGCGATGCGGGGTCGCAGGCGCCCCGGGGGCCGGAACATGGTCTCGCGGAGCCCCAGAGGCTCGAAGATCTCGCGCGCGGCGAAGGCATCGAGCGGCTCGCGGGTCACGTGCTGCACGACCTCCCCGAGCAGGATCGCGTTCAGGTCACTGTAGATCACGCGGGAGCCCGGTGCGACGCACGGCGACTCGCGCAGAACGCGCGCCATGAGCCTCGCGCTGTCGGGGATCGCCTTGAGCTCCGCGTCCGGGATGTCGGCCCGGAGCCCCGACGTATGCGTCAGGAGCTGGCGGACGGTGATGGCCGATGTGCCGGCGGCATTGAAGGAGGGGAGGTACGTCGCCACCGGCGCATCCAGTCGGACCTGCCCTCGCTCCACGAGCAACATGAGCGCGGTCGTCGTCGCGATGACCTTCGTGAGCGATGCCAGATCGTAGAGCGTGCTTTCGGGATCGGACGCCGGGCTCGTACCGGCCCACGTCAGACGACCATAGCCCTTGGCGAACAGCACGGTGTCTCGCCGACCGACGATCAGCGCCGCGCCGGGATAGGCGCCGGCGCGGATACCCTCGAGCACCAGCGCGTCGAACGTGGAGGCGTCGAACGCGGCCGTCGGGGGGTGGGACGGGAGGGATCCACCCACCGTCGCCGATCCGGTCTGCAGCACGACGAGAAGCGCCGTCAACACCATATGCCGGGGATCCGCCGACCGCACGCGCCGCAGCGGCCATCGCCGCCGATCCGCTGCTGCCGAATCGTGTAGCCGTAGCGCTCGATCAGGAGCTGCCCGCAGTCGGGGCACCACGTGTGCTCCCAGCGGCCGACTCGACCGGGGAGGTTGCCGGCGTAGATGAACTTCAGGCCCGCGGCCGCCCCGATCTCGCACGCGCGCAGCAACGTCTCCGCAGAGGTGTCGTCGGGGTCGGTCATCCGGTAGTCTTTGTGAAACGCGGTGACGTGCCAAGGGATTTCGGGGCTCACTGAGGCCACGTACTCCGCCGCCCGGCGTAGCTGGGCGTCGTCGTCGTTGAACCCCGGGACCACGAGGGTCACGAGCTCGAGCCAGAACCCGCGCTCGTACACCATGCGGATGGCGTCGAGCACGTGCTGCAGCACGCCTCCGAGCTCGCGATAGCGCCGATCATCCATCGCTTTGAAGTCGATCTTGTAGCAGTCGGTCCAGGGGCGGATGAAGTCGAGGACCTCGGGGGTCGCGTTGCCATTGGAGATGAACGCGGTCTTGAGCCCCGCTGCCCGGGCCGCCTTGAACACCTCGACTGCCCACTCGGCCGTGATCAGGGGCTCGTTGTACGACGAGCCGACCAGCCGCGCTCCCTGTCGCAACGCCAGCCGCACCAAGCCGTCGGGCGTCACGTCGGTCGGGAGGACGCCGGCGGCCTCGTCGCGCAACGCCTGGCTGGTGAGCCAGTTCTGGCAGTAGCCGCAGTGGAAGTCACATCCCAGCATGCCGAAGGTGAGCGTGTCCGACCCGGGCAACGCATGGAAAAAGGGCTTCTTCTCGGTGGGGTCGCATTGCAGGGCGGCTACGTACCCGGCGGGGACGCGCAGAGTACCGTCTTTATTGAAGCGCACCTTGCAGATCCCGCGGCGACCGGGCTTTACCAGACACCGATGTCCGCATGCGAAGCAGCGCACCGCGCCGTCGGGCAGCTTCTCGACGAGGGCTTCCCCCCCCTCGCGCACCCTCGCGTCCAGGGCCTGGGCGAGGCTGGCCGCCCCGCCATCCGGCGTTTCGTGCTTGAGAAAGGAGACGATGCTGCGATGCGCCATGAGACCTGCCGACCGCCCTTCCTCAATATAGCGCCGGGGTCCGCGGCTCAACGCCCGCGCAGCGAGCCCGGCGCGAGATCATAGAGCAGCTGTACGGTGGCGATATCGTGAGGCGAGAGATCGCGGACCTTCGGTTGGGCGTACATGATGTCGCCCGGGTCGTGCGAATGGTCGAGCCCGAGCAGGTGTCCGATCTCATGCATGGCGATTACCCGCACGTCGTCTGGGCCGAGCGGCTGCCCCTTGGGATCGAAGGTCGCGAGCGTGACTGTTCCCGCCGTCAAGTGGCCATCGTCGTCCCATAGCAGGTCGGTCTGCCCCGATCGCTCACCCTCGAACTGGATGCGCCACAAGAATCTCACCTCAGCGGAGGACGAGTCCGTGTCGAAGGTGAACCGCACCGGTACGCCGACCTCGACCCAGCGCTGGAACGCGGCGCGCACCTGGTCGAGGAACGCGGGCTGGAAGTTCGCGGTTGTCGCAGGCGTGAGCAGCACGCGCACGGGCGACCCGACCCGCCCATCCCACCGATGGATCTCCGAGTCCGCACTCTCCGCGACGATCTCGTTCATGTAGGTGAGCCCCGCGCTCGCGCGGATGCGGCGACGGATCTCGGAGCGCGCCAGCAGGACGATGTAGCTCGGACCGCCGCCGTCCGTCGGGGGCGGCGAAGCCTGAGGCGCCGCACGGGCGACGGGAGCGGACGATGCCGTCGGCGGATTGCTGGGCGGTGCGCCAGACGTCGTCACACTATCGGCCGAGGCGACGGGCGGCGCGTCCGCGCCACGCGGCGGTCGCCGCACAAAAGCATTCCAGAGCGCTGCCGATGCGAGGAAGACGACGAGCGCGGACACGAGGATCAGGATGCGTCGTTCGAGCATGCGCGCAATATGGGAGCGAGCGCGCTCGCGCCGCTAGCTTTGGTCTTCCGCCGTCTCTATGATTGTGGCCTGCCTATGCTTGGCCAATAAGTGATCGCGTTACCCGCAGCACCCATCATCCGCCTGCGCGGGTGGGTCATCGCGGCGTGGGCGGCCCTCGCGCTCTTGTTCGGGCCGCGCGCCTGTCATGTCCAGCAGGCGCTCGCGCTGCGGGGCAGCGGCAGCGAGACCACGGAAGCCAACCGCGCGACGGAGCTCCTCAAGAAAGCCTTTCCGACGCCGTTCGCCGATTACGTGGCGATCGTGGTCCACGGGCCCGTGCGCTGGACCAATCCGCGGTTCGAGACGCTGCTCGACACCTTGAAGGCAGCGGCCGAGCGGCGGCCGTACGTCGGTCAAGTGATCTCTCTCCGCTCCATCGGCGAGTCGACTTTCGTCAGCGAGGACCGACGGACCACGTTCCTGATCGCGGCGCTGACGCCCGAGTCCACGCGCGATCTGAGCGCGAGCTTTGTCCCGGACCTGCGCGCGGCCATCCGCGACGCTCTGGCACGGGTCCCCGGCGCCGCCGGATTTGACGTGAAGGTCACCGGCTTCCCCGCTCTGGACCACGACGTGCGCACGATCAGCGCCGAGGACACCGAGCGCGGCGAGCAGCGGGCGCTGCCACTCACGCTGCTCGTGCTCATCGTCGCCTTCGGGGCACTCGTCGCTGCGGCCCTCCCCGTGATCGTCGGGGTGCTCGCGATCACGATCGCGCTCGGCCTCGTGACCATCGCCGCCCACTACACGCCCATGTCCGTGTTCGTTTTGAACATCACGACCATGGTGGGCCTGGGCGTCGGCATCGACTATTCCCTCCTGATCGTCACGCGCTTTCGGGAAGAGCTCAACCGCGGGCTCTCCGCCGCCGATGCGGCCATCCGCACCGTCGAGACGGCCGGGTCGGCGGTGGTGACGTCCGGGCTGACGGTCGTGGTCGGGTTCGCGGCGCTCGTCACGACCCCGCTCTCGGACACGCGCTCGGTGGGCATCGGGGGATTGTTGGTAGTGGCGGTGGCGGTGCTGCTCGCCACCACGTTTCTGCCCGCCATCCTGGCCTTCCTGGGGCGGAACATCGACCGCCCGAAATGGCTCGCGCGCCCGCTGGCCCGGTTTCATGCGCCCACCGGATGGGAACGCTGGGCGCGATGGCTGGGCCACCGCCCCTGGCGCGCCGTCGCGGTGGGGGGGTTGGCCGTGGCGTTGCTCACGTTTCCCGTCAGCCAAATCCGGCTCGGCCTCCCGGCCACCAACTGGTTTCCACCCGAGTCGGAGTCGGGCCAGGGACTCGAAGCGCTCCGCGAAATGGGGGCGAGCGGAGTGATCCAGCCGGTCCGGGTCGTCGTCCAACTGCCGGAAGGTGAGTCGGCGATTTCCGGACGACGCCTTCCGGGCCTCAAGGCCCTCACGGACTCGATCCGCAAGGATCCGCGCGTGAAAGAGGTCCGCGGCGTCGCGACCATCAAGACGGGCATGTCGACGTTGCAACTCGCCATCTATTACAGCGACGCCGACGCGGTGCGGGCGAAGAACCCAAAGTTCTTCGACGCCTATCTGAGCGCCGACAACCGGGTGACGCTGCTCGACGTGATACCGGCCGACACCGTCTCGCTCACGGGCCTCATGGACGTGGTCCGGCGGGTACGCGCGATCGCGTCCCACGGCGTGCGCGGACTCACGGGTGCGGAGGTCCTGGTGGCGGGGTTCGCCGCGTCGAACGTGGATACGCAACAGGAGCTCATGAAGCGGTTCCCGGAGACGGTCGGCCTGGTCCTCGGCATCACCGCGATCATGTTGTTCGTCGCCTTCCGGTCTCTGCTCGTGCCCATCAAGGCGGTGCTTTTGAACCTGCTGTCGGTGGGGGCGGCATTCGGGCTCACCGTCCTCGTGTTCCAGCACGGGTACGGCGGCCGGCTGTTCGGGCTCGCGGGACCGACCCAGGCGATCTGGTCGGTGGTGCCGGTGCTGGTCTTCGCCATCGTATTCGGCCTCTCAATGGACTACGAAGTGTTCCTGCTCACGCGCGTAAAGGAGGTGTTCGACAAGACCGGCCGCAACGACCACGCGACCATGGAAGGGCTCTCAGCGACGGCATCTACAATTACGAGCGCGGCGCTGATCATGATCCTCGTGTTCGGGACGTTCGCGTTTACGCGCGTGCTGGCCGTGCAGTTCATCGGCTTCGGGTTGGCCGCCGCCGTGCTGCTCGATGCCACGCTGATCCGCATGGTGCTGGTCCCCGCGATCATGCACATCGCGGGGCGATGGAACTGGTGGCCGGGGGTTCGCGCACCCAGACTGGAAATAGAGAACAGCGACTAGCACACAGAACGGGCCAACGCTAGGCGCACAGACGAGCAGCGGGCAACGGATTGTAGCGATCAGGAAGAGCTCTTCCCGACACCGGACACGTGGTCACCGCTGCGCGTCTGTGCGTCTAGTCGTCGCAGTTCCCGCTTCCAGCTGTTTGAGCCGCGTCCCCCACACATCCCAATGCCACGCCGGCACCCTGACCCCGGTCCTCGGATCTTTGAGCGGCTTGTACTGTAGCCACTCGGGCCGCAGCTCCAGCTCGCCGCCGAGCGCGAGCAGCCGTTCCTTGTCGGCGCTGACGAGGTGGACCATCGGCTGGTCGCGGATCTTGTGGCGATGAAGCCAGACGCCGCCGTCGAGGGCGAAGCACATCCCCTCGCGGCGGCGCTCGAACTCCCGATAGAGCGGACTTACTGGCAGGTGATGCGGCCCTCGATGGTCGCAGGGGCGACCGGGTTTGCCGTGCCGGAGAACAGGGCGCATTGACGGCCGGGCGCGTAGAGGCTCGTCGTGGTCGCCGCCCACCCCGACCCCGTCGCCTGGTTGATGGCCAACACGACGCCCGTCGACGGAGTGAAGTTGTTCATGAGCGCGAAATTGGTCGTGTACTTCGCGCTGTCATAGAAGAAGGCTTCCTCTGCCGTCGCGAGGTTCCGGAGGTCGGACTTCATCGCGGCCACGTACGCCTTTTCCTTCGTGTTGGAGAACTTCGGGATGGCGATGGTCGCCAACAGCCCGATGATCACCACCACAATCAGCAACTCGATCAGCGTGAAGCCGCGTCGAGAACCCACCGCGTACCCTCCGGGCGCGAAAGGGCGTCGCGCCCGCGCACGGCCAGGCCCGACGCCACGAATAGTTAGCGCCGACGTTCATTCCTGCAAGAGCTATGCTTACCCCTTCGCATCGACCCAATTCGTTCCAACGCCGATACTTACCACGAGTGGGACCCGGAGCTCCACAGCCCCCTCCATATGGCTTTTTACCAGCTCCGTTGCGGTGTCCCGCTCGTCGTGAGGAACCTCAAACACAAGCTCATCATGCACTTGCAGGATCATCCGGGACGCAAGTCCGCGCTCGCGCAGCGCCTTGGCGATGCCGATCATGGCGATCTTGATCAAGTCCGCCGCGGATCCCTGCAGCGGGGAGTTCGTCGCCGTGCGCTCACCGAACGCGCGAATGTTGAAGTTCTTGTCCTTGAGCTCGGGGATGTAGCGCCGCCGGCCGAACAACGTCTCGACGTAGCCCTTCCCGCGTGCCTCCGCTACCGTGCGGTCGAGCCACGCCCGCACGCCGGCGAAGCGGGTGAAGTAATGATCGATGAACCGCTTGGCCTCGTCCAAGGTGATGCCGAGCTGGCGGGAGAGAGCAAAGGGCCCTTGACCGTAAATCGTGGCGAAATTGATGGTCTTGGCCTGCGCCCGCATCTCCGACGTGACTTGCTCCTGGGGCACGCCGAAGATGACGGCCGCGGTCTGGCGGTGGATATCCCCTCCCCGCTCGAACGCCTCCACGAAGGCCGGGTCGCCGGCGAGATGGGCCAGCAGGCGCAGCTCGATTTGGGAATAATCCGCGGTCAGCAGCACCGCACCCGGCGAAGCAACGAACGCACGCCGAATAGCTTCGCCGCGCGGCGTGCGGACCGGGATGTTCTGCAGGTTGGGGTCCGAGGACGAGAGCCTGCCGGTCGCGGCGCCCGCCTGGTTGAAACTGGTGTGGATGCGCCCGGTCCGAGGGTTGATGAATCCGGGCAGCGCGTCCACATACGTGGACTTGAGCTTCGACAGCTCGCGGTACTCGATCAGCAGCTTGGGCACCTCGTGCCCCATCACGGCCAGCTGCTCCAGGACTTCGTAGTCCGTCGACGGACCGGTCTTGGTCTTCTTGAGAATCGGGAGCTGGTGTTTTTCGAAGAGGACGTGCCGGAGCTGTAGGGTGGAGTTGATGTTGAAGTCCGTTCCCGCCGCGAGATAGATCGCGCGCTCCAGGTCGCTGAGCTCGCGGGCAAATGTCCGCGAGATATCTCCCAGGCGCTCGAGATCGACTCGCACCCCCTGCCACTCAATGTCAGCAAGGACCGCGATGAGCGGCATCTCCACGGTGTCGAGCAAGCGGAGGAGCTGGTGATCTTCGAGCTCGGGCTGGAACGCCGTGTGCAGCCCGAGCACGGTCTCGCTCTCCACGGCGCTGTACCGCGCGGCCTCGACCAATGGCACTGCGGCGAACGGGCGCTCGGCCTTGCCCCGCCCCACGACCTCTGCGTAGGTCCGCATGCCGACCGATAGTCGCTCGCGGGCGAGATCGTCGATCGCATGCGAGCGGCGCCCGGGGTCGAGCACGAAGCTCGCGAGCATTGAGTCGTACCTCACCCCCGCCAGCTCCACCCCTGCCCGGCGCAGCACCAACGACTCGAACTTCACGTCGTGCCCGGCCTTCGGTACGCGGGCGTCCTCCAGCAACACCCGCAAGGGTGCGAGGGCATCGCTCGCCAGCGGGGGCAGGTTGCGGGGCGGCGTTCCTCCGGCGAGCTCGCCATCCGGGGGGACGTGGGCGAACGGGAGATACCACGAACGCCCCGGCGCCACCGCCAGCGACATCCCCACGAGTTCCGCGCGCATGGCGTTGAGAGACGTCGTTTCGGTATCGAGGGCAATGAGCGGTGCACGGCGCCACTCGGCGACGGCAGATGCGACACCCGTCGGATCATCGAGGATCGTCGGCTCGGCGTGCGCCACGACCAGCGTGGGGGGCGCGAGCGGGCCAGTCACCGACGCCGCCGGTCCGGCCGTGGGCGCCGGTTCGGCGGCGACGTCGATGGACGAAAGCTTTGAGACGAGTGACCGGAATTCGAGCTCGGTGAACAGCTCGGTGAGTCGCGCGACGTCGGGCGGCCGGACACGCAGCCGCTCCAGATCGAGCGCGAGCGGCACGTCCCGCCGGATCGTGACGAGGTCGCGCGAAAGCCTGGCGAGGTCGGCGTGCTGCTGCAGGGCTTCCCGCGCGCGTTTCCCCGGGATCCGTTCCGCGGCGGCCAGGACGGTGTCCAGGTCGCCGTATGTCTTGAGCAAGTCGAGCGCGGTTTTCTCTCCCACGCCCTTCACGCCCGGCACGTTGTCGGAGGTGTCCCCGACCAGCGCCAGGTAGTCGGCCACCCGCTCCGGTGGGACGCCCAGGCGCTCGCTGGCGTTCGACTGGTCGACCCAGTGCTCTTCCACGCCGGCCGGGCCCCCGCGTCCCGGGTTCAGCAGCGCGATGCCGGGTGCGATGAGCTGATAAAAATCCTTGTCGCCCGACACGATCACCACCTGGAGCCCACGCGTCGCCGCTCGAGTCGCCAGGGTCCCGATCACGTCGTCCGCCTCGTACCCCTCCACGCCGATCAGCGGCAGGTGGAAGGCGTCGAGGATCTGCTCGATTCGCTCCACGGAGCGGTCGAAGTCCTGTTGCAGCTCCCGCGTGAGCTTCTCCCGCGTCGCCTTGTACTCGGGGTAGGTCTGGTGCCGGAACGACTCGCCCATGTCGTGCACCCAGGCGAAATAGTCAGGCCGTCGTCGCTCGAACAGTCGCAGCAGGAAGTTGGTAACCCCCCACGCCGCCGATGTATTCTCGCCCCGTCGCGTCGTGAGGGGACGCGCGATCATCGCGAAGAAGGCGCGGTAGATGAGCGCGTACCCGTCGACCAGATACAGGGTGGCGCGGGCTTCGGGCATGGGCCGAAGAATAACGCGGGAAGGAATCAAAAACCCCGCCCGATGGCGCGGGCGGGGCGGGGAAACGAATGGCGCGGAGGCCGGTTACACCCGAACGACGTTCTCGGCGTGCAGCCCTTTGTCCCCGGTCTTCACCTCGAACTCCACCTGCTGGCCCTCGGCCAGCGTCTTGAAACCGTCCATCTGGATCGCCGAGAAGTGTACGAACACGTCCTCGCCGCCCTCCTGTTCAATGAAGCCGTAGCCCTTGGCGTCATTGAACCACTTCACCTTTCCCTTGGCCATTCGGTCCGCCTCCTGCAAAGTCACAGATGGGGCGCAGAGCACCCAGCCCGGCACCATGTCGGGCGCGATAGAAATGACGTGCAGCGGATGGGTTGTCAAGAAACCTGCACACCGCTGCGCAGCCAATGTGTAACTGCCGGACGATCAATTGGTTGGGCCGAAGTACAGCGCCCGGTACAACTCCCGATTGCGCAACACTGCGCGTACGTAGCCACGCGTCTCCTGAAACGGAATGAGCTCAATGAATTCGTCGGGGTCGGAGGCTCCCGGACGCGTGAGCCAACGCGCCACCGCGGCACCGCCCGCGTTGTACGCGGCGGCCGCGACTTCCACGCGACTCTCGAAGCGCTGGAGGAGCTCCTGCAGGTGGGCGGCACCGAGGTGGAGATTCAGGTCCGGAACCGTGATCCATTCGGGATAGAAGGTGACGTCGAGTCCCCGCGCGGTGAGGGCGGCGGTGCCTGGCAGGAGCTGCGCCAGGCCCCGCGCGCCCGCGGGCGACAGCGCCTGCGCGTCGAAGACGCTTTCCTGGCGCACGATGGCGACGAGCAGCAGCGGGTCCACGCCGAATTCGGCGGCCTCGGCTTCCACCGCCCGGCGATTCGGCCACGGGAAGATGGCGCGTAAAACGCGCGGATCATTCGGCGCCTTGAGCGCCGCTTGCCACCCGAGACGGACGGCGGCGGGACCGAAGCCGCGAGCCGCGAGGCCGGCGCTCCACGCGAGGAGACCGTCGAGATCGACCTGCGGGGCGCGCCCGAGGACGGCGCGCACTTCCGCCTGCGCCGCCGTGTCGAGCCCTGCGAGCAGGAGGGTGTCGATTCGACCGAGCGCCGCCGCGATGGCCGCAGTCGGCGCCGGCAGCGTGGCCGCGGGGATACGGATCGGCGGCAGCCCGAGCTCGCGCCGCGCCCGGAGCCCGTAGTATCCGATCGAGTCCTCACGCGCCAGGGCGAGCCAGGTGGTCCGGGCGGCCCCCGAATCGCCGCCGAGGCGCTCGAGCTTCCCGAGCCAGAAGCGCGCGCTCAAGCGCTGCGGTGCGCCGGCTTCGATCTCGCTCTCGAACAGCCCGGCGGCGCTGTCGCTCAAACCTTCTCGCATTGCCTGAGCGGCGAGCCGGAAGCGCGCGACCGACGCACGCACATCCGCGGGGTAGCGCGCGATGAGGTCGCCGAACCATCGCTGGGCGCCGCTCCAGTCCCCGCGGTCCACGAGCATGTCGCCGAGCATGTAGAGCGCAGTCGGCGCCGCGGTATCGGACGGGTACGACTGCGCAAAACCGGACAGGGCTTCTTGCGCGCCAGCGTCCCCAAGGCGCACGAGGACTCGCGCGCGGCGGTAGATCGCGAGGGACCCGAGTGCCGGGTCCCGGGTCGCGGCCCGGTAGGCCCGCTCGGCCTCGCGGTAACGGCCGCTCGCGGCGAACAACTCGCCGGCCAGCACCAGGGTCGACGCGGTCGAGTCGCCCTGCCGCAGCGCCCGCTCAACTTCGAGCTTCGCGTCCGCCGCGGCGCCATGAAACTTCATCGCGCGCGCCAAGGCGACGCGCTCGGGCGGCGACCGCGGCCACAATGCGGCGAGCGCCACGCCGACCGCCGCGCCGCCATCGTCCGACTCGGGCGTCCGCGCCATAAGTCCGTACAAGGCGTCGCGCGCCCGGCTCGAGTCTCCGAGCGCGAGTGCGAGCCGCGCGACGTCGAGCGACCGGCCCACCTGGGCGAGCGCTTCGAGCGCCGCGGCGGAATCGCCTGCGGCGAGCAAGGCCTGGGCACGGGCCGCACCCGCCTCTCGCCCCGCCGGTGCCGGCAGGTCCGCGAGGAGGCGGAACGCGGCCGCCGTGTCACGTGTGACCCGGGCCAGGCGGAGCCGCAGCCACGGGTCGATCGCCGGCAGGCCCGCCGCCCGCGCCGCCCCAAACGACGCAGCCGCCGAATCGGGTTGCCCCGACCCTTCCCAGGCCAGCCCCTCGCGAACCGCGAGCAACGCCGCACGAGACCCCTTGGCACGAGCGCGCGCTCCGGCGTAGTGGAGGGCGGCAGTGCTCGCTTGCCCCAGTCTCGCCTCCGCTTCGGCCAACACGCTCAACGCCTCGCCGTCGTTGTAGTCGTCGAGCCAGGGCTGCCCGACCAGGAGACCCCGTGCGCGGTCGTACCGGCGCGCGTGAAGCTCGGCCTTGGCGCCCTCGACGACGAAGGTCGCGTTGAGATGTGGCTCCCGCGTGGCGACGGCCAGCAGGGTTTCGGCCGCGTGCCACGGTCGACCGGCGACGCGCAGTGATTCAGCCCGTTGGGCCATGATGTCCGCAGGCACGCCCTGCGCCATCGCAGCGCGGCACAGGCCCGCGAGCCCGACGAGCATGAGCAAGGCGGTGGTCCGAGTCGTCACTTGGGACGGCGCACCTGAGCGAGGACGCGCTGGAATTCCCCCCGAGACAGGGGAGTCAAGCGGAAGCGCCCAAACCCCGTTTGATCCTGGAAGAACAGGGTCAAGCGCAGCGAATTGTACGTCCAGCGGACCCCCCGCACGCCCGCGCGCGAAGCGTCCGTCGAGAAGTCGAACACGTCGTCCGGCTCGCCCAGGGAGATGTACACCTCGCCCCGGTCGGTCAGCCAACCCGGCTCCCCCGACTCGCGAAACCGCTGGTTGGCGAATTGAATGCGTCTGAAGTACGCCTCGAGTGCCTCGTTCTCCGGCGTGACCGGCACCGGATCGGTCGCCTTATAGAATTCGCGCCACACCGCGGGCCGCTGGTCCGGAGGAGCCTGGCGCAGCTTGTCCACCCAGTCCTGACGCTCGAAATACCGCAGCAGGCTGATCATTTGATCGTAATTGGTGATCGCCCACTGATCGGAGAAGCTCACAAGGAAGCGCGCGGTGCGGCTCGAGAGGCCGCTCTGACCGAGCGGCTGCACCTCGAAGCGCCCTTCGCCCACCGGCAGCGCTCCGGGCCGCAGCGTAACGAGCGCCACGGCGAAATTGTCGCTCCCCGTGAGCGCCACCGTATCGCGCCACATCTCCTGGCCGCCTTGATCGAGAGCGCGCACCGCGAGCCGGGCACCGGGCCGGGCACCGTACACTTCCACATAGAACCGCAGCGAGTCCGCCCCGTAGGATACGGTGGACCGCGGGTTCACCAGCAGGTTCGGCACCTCGGAGACGCGGCTCCGCCCGGGCCCCTGGTACACGGCGAGGGGTTCGCCCATGGCCTGCCGAGCCAACCGTGGAACCGTGTCCGTGCGCTCACGGTGCCCGACGGACGGACTGTTCCGGTCGCGCACAGTGACGGCGACGTGGTAGACGCCGGGTGGCACACCGATGAACTGCTGGTAGATGACGCTCTCGTCGGAGCGTTGCGTCTCTTGGAAGGCCTTGACGCGCACAGTCTCGTCCGTCGCGAACTGCCGCATCGGCCCGCTATCGGAGCGGAATGCTACCTCGACGTGGTACTGCGCCATGTACCCGGGCCCGTCGCGTTGAAAGCTCAGGGAGTGATTGGCGAGTGACAGGCCGAATACCGCGAGCGTCGAGTCGCTGGTGGCGTCGGCTAAGTAATGGACCGTCGCCACGAACGGCAGGGGCGGTCCCGAGACGATCAGGCCCATGGACCCATACACCGCGGCGGCGTCGAACAGTGTGGACACCGCCGCGCCCGGGTCGGGGCGGGGGCCGGGGCCCGAACCGGTCGGTCGTGCGGGCGCGCAGCGAGTCTGCGCGAGGGCGAGGAGCGCCAGTGCCGCCAGTCGTCTCACTTGCTCAACCTCAAATCCGGGCGTTAGTTTCGCGCGTTCCCATGCCCAACGAGAACCTGGCCGGTCGGACCATCGCCGGCTACCGCCTCCTCGAGCGCGTCGGCGAGGGAGGCACGGCGGAAGTGTACCGCGCCGAGCATCCCGAGCGCGGGCTGTGTGCGTTCAAGGTATTGCGGTCGCGGCTCGCGAGCGACCCCACGGCGGTCAAGCGCTTCCTGCGAGAGGCGGGATATGGCTCTCGCGTCCAACACCCTGGAGTCGTGCGCACCTACGACTACGGGGAAGCGGACGGCCTCTACTACCTCGCGCTCGAGTGGGCCGAGGGGAAGTCCCTCGCCGACTACGTACACCGCGTCGGCCCCCTGGCTCCGGCGGTGGTGGGTACCGTGGTCCGCCAGCTGGCGGACGCGCTAGCTGCGGCGCACCAGGCGGGCATCATCCACCGAGACTTGAAGCCCGAGAACATCACCTACGATCCCGTGAGCCAGCGCGTGAAGCTGCTCGACTTTGGCATCGCGCGCGACGCCGAGCTGCCGCCCGAGGAGCGGCTCACGCGGACGGGATTCTTCGTCGGGACGCTCAAGTACGTCGCGCCAGAAGCGCTTTCAGGGGAGCTCGTGGATGGTCGGGCAGACATCTACAGCCTCGCGACGATCACGTATTGGCTCCTCACGGGCAGGCATCCGTACGTAGGCCGCAGCCCACGGGAGCTGTTCCAGCAGCTCCTCACCCAGGCGCCACTGCCCCTGAACCAGGCGGTGCCCGGGCGGCGCTTCCCCGCGCCGCTCGAAGCCGCCGTGATGCGGGCACTCGCGCGCGACCCAAGCCGGCGGCAGCCGACCGTCTCGGCGTTCGCCGACGAGATCACGGCGGCTCTGTCCGGCGGCCCAGCCCCCAAGGCGGGCTTGCTCGACCGGCTCAAGCGCGCGATCGGGCGGCAGGAGCAATAGTAGTAGTTATTACTACTACTATCGCCACATTCGTGAGCTCGACCGCACACCTAGAGCGACGCCTCCGCGACCTCCTGCGCGAGCGATCGGTCATTCGCGGCGACTTCACGCTCGCGTCGGGACAGCATTCCACCTTCTACATCGATGCGCGCCGCACCACGATGTCGGGGGAGGGGCTCGCCGTGATTGGCGCCCTTGGTCTGACGCGCCTTACCGCCCGCGGCTGGGTCCCCGACCTCGTCGGCGGGATGACGCTCGGAGCCGATCCGATCGCGTACGCCATCGCCGCGGCCGCGCGCGCCGCAAGCTGGCCGCTCGATGCGTTCACGGTTCGGAAACAGGCCAAGGCACACGGGACCGGCAAACGCATCGAAGGCTGCTTCCGGGCTGGCGCCGCCGTCGTGGTGGTGGAAGACGTGATCACCACCGGGCAGTCCGCGGCGGAGGCCATCGCCGCCGTTACGGTGGAGGGAGGACGAGTACTCGGCGTGCTCGCGGTCGTGGATCGGGAGCAAGGCGGCCGGGCGGCCTTGGAGGGAGCGGGCCACGCGGTCGAGGTGTTGGTCACGGCCACTGAGCTGGGCGTGCGCTAAGACCCCCCCGCGATTGCCGCTCTGATCACCTGAGGTGTATGATGAGCCCCGGGTGAGCACACCTCCATCGTCCCCGTTCCGGGCGTCGCTGGCCTCGCGCGTGCGAGGCTGGAAAGACGACGCCACCGGCCTCGAGCAGCGGCTCAAGGACCTCGAGACCATCGCGCGGAGTCACCGGCTCCGCCGCCTCATGGTCGGTGCCGGGCTCTTGTTGGGTCTCATTGGGTACGTGTCGTCCGCGGTGAAGACCGACCCCAAGACCATCGTGCTCGTCGCAGGTGGGGCCGCCATCCTGAACGAGCTGCTAGGCCTCATCAATGAGCGCGGGTGGTACCGCTGGTGGTTCGTGTACGCGCTCTCTCTCCTCGACGTCCTCCTCGTGGCCGTCCTCATTGTCTGGTTCGGGCACGGTGGCCTCGTGGCCGCATTCTTCATCGCGGTGTTGCCGTACGCGTTCGACCAAGGTCATGCGGTGGGCAATTTCCTCGTCCTCACCGCAGCGCTCGCCTATCTCGGTGCGAGCTATCTGCACGACGCGCTGTACGACCCGCACGCGAGCCTCACCGGCGCTGGTCTCGAGACCCTGGTCTTCATCTTGGTCGCGATGTCCCTGAAGCGAATCCCGGCGACCCTGATCGCGCGGATCCGCCATGCTCGCAGCGTGATGGGCGAGGCCGAGCGGGGCTACCTCGCGGTGCGCGCGCCCGCCGGTGAATCGGACGAGCTCGGGTTCCTCGAGCGAAGCTTTAACAAAATGATCGAGGGGATCGGCGGGACGATTTCGACGGTGCAGCACGAGGCTGACGAGGTAGCGGCTTTCGCGGAAGAGCTCGCCGCGTCGGCCCAGGAGCTGCACGCCACGTCCGAGACCGTCACGCATACCGCCCAGCGACTCGCGGTGGACCTCGGCACACAGCGCGGGATGGCGGAAGGCGCCCGGGGCGAGAGCGCCAAGGCGTCCGAGCAGGCGGAAGCCCTGCGCGCCCGCGCGGAACTCATGCAGGTCGACGCCGCACGGCTGGTCTCCGCGGCGGAGCGGGGCCGAGAGCGCGTGGCCCGCGCCAGCCAGACGCTGCGGGCGGTGGGCGAGGAGGTGCGCTCCACGGCCTCGACCGTGGCGGGGCTCTCGGGCATGTCGGAGCGAATCGGCGTGTTCGCCCAGACCATTGCCCGCATCGCGCGGCAGACCCACCTGCTCGCGCTCAACGCCGCTATTGAAGCGGCCCGGGCGGAGCAGCACGGCGAGGGGTTCGCAGTCGTCGCCGACGAAGTGCGCGCACTGGCGGCCGAGGCCGGCAAGTCGGCCCGCGAAGTGGCCGAGCTCGTTTCCGATCTCCGTGCCGGTATCGACGCGGCGGGGCGGGCGATGCAATCGGGGGAAACCAAGGTCCGCGACATCGGTGCCGTGGCGGCCGAAGCCGACGGCGCGCTGCAGGAGCTCCATCAGGGAATCGAGCTGGTCGGGGACCTGGTCGACGCCACTGCGGAAGTGTCGCGCAGCCAGGCGAAGCGCCTCGCGGAGCTGGCGCAGTCGCTGCAACAGGTAGCCGCGATCTCAAGCTCCTCCTCGCAGAGCGCCGATGGCGCCGCCGCGGCCACCCAGGCCGAGATTACGTCGATGGGCGACCTCACCGCAACCTCCCAACAGCTCGCGCAGCTGGCCGAACGCCTGCGGGCGAGTATCGCCCGCTTCTCGGTGCTGCGCCAGGAGCAGGATACCCGTGAGCAACCGATGGCGCGGGCCGCCGCGGATTGATCACCCCGACCGGGAAACTCGGCTCGCGCTCGGTCCTTGGTCCCACAGTCCCGCGTTGAGTGGGCGAAACGCGCGCAGCGTCTCCCGGTACGGGGTGATGAGCAGATCGATATAGCGCTCGAGGGACACCTCGAAGGGGAAGCGGCGGCGGAATTCCCCGGCGGTGACTCCGAGCATCGCCTTCAGATGGCGCCCGAAGCTCTGGGGCGAGGAGTAGTCCAGGCGGTACGCCACGTCCGCCACCGAGAGTCCTGGATTGGCGAACAGGTACGCCGCGTGCAGCAGACGCATACCGGCGAGGTACGTCTTTGGGGACGGCAGGCCGGCCCGATAGAACCGGGACATGAGTGTGCTCGAACAGATGCGCAGGTGCCGCGCGAGGCCACGGACCGTGCTAAGCACGGCCGCGAGCCGCGCGACGGCCTCGAAGAACGCGCGCACGTCTCCGGTGGCCGGGCCGAGGCTCGGCACCAAGCGCGCGAGGATGCGGACGGCCACGGGCGACGCCGGGTTGCCCACCAGGTCTCGAAGGCGCCGCCAGCCCGCGGGCTCAGTGCAGTCGACGGCGGAGCGCACGCCGGTGGCGCCGAGCTTCAAGAGGGTTTCGGTCGCGTCGTGGTCGTGGCGCGAGACTAGAGCCACGGCCGGGATGGCGGGGAACTCGCGCACGAAGCGCGCGACCGCTGGCAGCTCCTCACCGCGGCACGCGTGGACGGAAAGCACGAGGGCGTCCACGCGCCGGCGGCGGGCGGCGCGCATCGCGTCGCGGAACGACGTGGCGTGGAGCGTGAGGAAGCAGCCGTCACCCGCGGCGTCGAGACGCGAGCGCTCGGGCGGCGGCAAGACCGTGCAGACGGTCACCATGCGGGACGAAGGCTAAGGTGGCCCCATCAATGCCCGCTCAAAGTCGTCCGGGGCCGGGCCCCGACCACCCGCGGGGGGCACCTACCACTTCAACCCCCGGTCAACCGGTCGAGCTCGCGCAACGGCTACGCCGTCACGTGGCCGCGCTCGAAGGCGTCCGCCATCCGACGGCGACGCCCGAGCGACACCGCGCCGCGCGAGACTATATCGCCGCCGAGCTCGGGGCACTCGGACTGGACGTCCAGCTCTCGCCGTTCTCGTTCCGTGGAGGCACCTACTACAACATCGTCTCCCTCCTGCCCGGGCGGGACGCGCGACGCCCGCGCCTACTCGTCGGCGCGCACTTCGACTCGACGGCGCATACGCCGGGTGCCGACGACAACGCGAGCGGCGTCGCGGCGCTGCTCGAGTGCGCTCGGCTCGTGGCAACCCGGCGGCCGGAGGCGGCAATCGAATTCGTCGGATTCGACCTCGAAGAGCTGCAGACCGTCACCGGCCGTTACCGCGTGGGAAGCCACGCGCTGGCGCGTGAGCGGCGCTTACGGCGCGAGCCGATCGCCGGCGCGCTCGTCCTCGAGATGGTCGGCTACCGCGCTTTGACGCCGGGGACCCAAGTCGTGCCGCCCTTCCTCGGCATCGACGTGCCACGCACGGGCGACTTCCTCGCGGCCGTCGGTGACACGCGGTCGAAGCATCTGCTGGAGGAATTCGTCGCCGGGGCCCAGACCGCGACGCCTGAGCTGCCTCTCGTCCCATACCGCACCCGTTTGCGCGGCTGGCTCCTCCCACTCACGCGTCTGTCGGACAATGCATCGTTCTGGGACCAGGGCTACCCAGCGCTGATGCTCACGGATACCGCCTTCCTTCGTAATCCGCACTACCACCGTTCGACGGATACCAGCGCCACGCTTGACTTTGCATTCATGGCGCAGGTCACAGAGGCGACCGCGGGCGCGGTCGCGCGGCTGGCCAATGCAACCTGACGATCCGATTGCCTCGGCCCGACGCGCGCGACGGGTGGCCCTGCTCCTGCTCGGCGCGACCCTCCTGGTCGCGGCGGGCGGCGCGCTCTGGTTCACGCAGTACGCGTCCCACGTGCAGCGAGACCCGGCGCTGGTCTACCGCGATCCCGCGACGCTCGAGAAACTGCTGCAGCGGGCGAACGATGCGGAGCGCGCTGGCGACCGGGCCACGGCGGTGACGACATACCGGTTCGTCATGGCCGTGGCCCAGGGAGGAGGGGTCGGGCTGGAACCGTACGTCGCGGCGGCGCGCGCGGGGCTCACCCGTCTCGGCGTCGGCGATACCGTGCCCCGATAGCGCAGGCGCGGCGGGCCGAACGGCGCCCGCCGAACGGAGTAGCCACCCCAGGTACCGTCCCGTATCGTTATGCGGTCCCGTGGGCGTCGGTCCACCGGACGGCACGCTATGCCGGGACGCGACCTGATCGACCGGGTCCGCAAGGCCCTTGGGAGCCGCTACACCGACATCACTCCGGTGGGTCGAGGTGGGAATGCGTCCATCTTCGGCGCCCACCGGCCGGACGGCTCCGACGTCGCGATCAAGGTGCTCCACCCGGAGCTCGCCGTCTCGGTCGCGGCCGACCGGTTCCTCCGCGAAATCCGCTACGCCTCGCAGCTCGACCACCCACATATCGCGCGCCTGATCGACAGCGGTGAGACGGATTACCTCCTCTGGTACGTGATGCCCTACCTCGCGGGAGACAGCCTGCGGCAGACGCTGCGCCGGGAGCCCCGCCTCGCGATTCTCCGCGCCAGCACGATTGCGGCGCAGGTGCTCGACGCTCTCGGGCACGCGCACGCGCACGGCATCGCGCACCGGGACATCAAACCGGACAACATCGTCCTCTCGGCCCAGGGAGCGGTGCTCGTCGATCTGGGTATCGCCCGCGCTATCGCGACCTCCGGCGACGATCGCGTCACCCGGAGCGGCTTCGTGGTCGGGACCGAGGAGTACATGAGTCCCGAGCAGGCCCAGGGCCTGCCTGACGTGGACGGTCGCACGGACCTGTATTCGCTCGGCGTGGTGCTGTTCGAGTCCCTCGCGGGCCGGCCTCCGTTCTCGTCGCCGAGCGCGGCGGCGGTTTTGGACATGCACCAGCACCAGCCCGCGCCCAACGTTCGCGACCTGCGGCGGGACGTGCCGAAGCCGTTGGCCGCGGTCGTGTCGCGCGCCCTCGCCAAAGCTCGCGCCGATCGGTGGCAGACGGCCGGCGAGATGCGCGCGGCGCTCGTGGCAGCGACACCGGGAAACCTGTGACCGGCGCGCGTGCGCTCGTTCTGGCGCTCGTGGTCGGGGCGCTCGCCCCGCTCCACCTGCGCGCCCAGTGTCCGGACGGCTCCCCGCCGCCGTGCATGCGGCGCGGCGTGCCCCTCGACACCACGCGGTACCTGATCCTGCCATTCGCGCATCGCGAAGGCGGCCAGGCCACGACGCTCGACGGGGCGGGCTGCGCGGAGCTGCTCGCGGAGGCCTTCGCCCGATGGGCCGAAATCCGACTCGCGGACAAGACGCGGATTTACGACGCCCTGGCGCGGCACGGTGCGCGCGTGCCCTTCCGTATCCCCTTCGACACGGGCCTCGCCATCGCGCGCCAACTCGGCGCGGGCAGGCTCGTCATGGGGCACCTGTGGAGCTTCGGGGATACGCTGCGCCTGACGGCCGGCCTGTACGACGCGATCCGCGGAGGAGCCCCGTTGCGAGAGGTCACGGCGCGCGTCCCGACGAACGACGGCGCGATGGGATCCGTGTTCAACGCGCTCGCCGATTCGCTGCTCGGAGCCGACCCTGGTGCCGCGCGGGGCGCCGGCGCCGAGCAGACGCGGTCCCTGCGCGCCTTGCGTGCCTATGCACTGGGGGAGCGGGCCATGCGGGCGTGGGACTTGGTCGGCGCCGCGCGCGAGTTCCGGGCGGCCGTCGCGGCCGATTCCCAATTCGCTCACGCGTACCTCGGGCTCGGACAGGCGCTCCTGTGGGCGGCCGATTCCGCCTCGGATGCCGCGCGCGACCGCGCGACCATCGCTCGTCGAGCCGGCGCCCTGGTCGACAAACTCGGGGGTGCGAATGGGGCGCTCCTGCTGGCGCAGCAGGCGATGTTCGATCGGCGTTGGTCCGACGCCTGCGCCAGATATCGCGAGATCCTCGCTGCCGACTCGACGAGCTTCGCCGCGTGGTACGGTCTCGGCGAGTGCAATGCCAACGACCGTATCGTGATCCGGTACCCGGGCGACACGACCCGCTTTACCTTCCGCGGCAGCTACGAGACCGCCGTTCAAGCGTATCGACGGGCGCTACTCCTCGCTCCGGCGTTCAACCTCACGTTCGAGCGTCGGGTCATCGACCGTCTCCCCCACCTGTTGTTCAGCGAGCGCTGGTATTGGCGGGAAGGATTCGTGGACGGCTCGGCGTACTACGCGTTCCCCGAGCTGGAAGCGGATACGATGGCGTTTTATGCAGTGCCGGGAGCGGTAGCGGCGCGCGGGGATATCGAGCCGAAGGGACATCTGGCGGCCGTGGCACGCAATCGGCGCATCCTGATGGAGGTCGCCACCTCGTTCGCGGACGCGTTGCACGACGAGCCGGCTGCCCATCGCACGCTGGCGCGAGCCCTCGAGGCGGTCGGAAAACTCGTGCCCGAAGCCGGGGAGCCCCGTTCCGCAGTCGCCGAGCTTGCCCAAGCTCAGCGGTTGGAGCGACAGCCCGAGCTAGCCCTGCGCACTGCCGTCGATCGCGTGCGCGTCCTCCTGAAAGCCGACGACTTCGGCGGCGCACGCCGCCTGGGCGACTCGGTTTTGCGCGTTGCTCCGAAGCCGACCGAGGGGGTGGCGGGTCTCGCGGTGCTCTTCGGTCGACCGACGCTCGCCCGCCGCCTGCTTGCAACGGCCGACACTGCATGGTTGTTCGGAAGCGCCGACAACCAACCGGTCATCTTCCCCCTGGATGCTGCGCAGGCAGGACTCGTGTTGCTGGCGTATGCGTCGGCCGGCGCGCCGGCGGACAGCATCGTGGCGTACGAACGCCGGACAGAGGACCGACTGGCGGGCCTCCCGGCGTCCCGCCGGCCCGCCACGCGGAGCGCGCTCCTCGATCGGCCGGCCGAGCTCGTGTTCGACGCGCTCGGGCTGCGTCCCGCCCACCGAGCGGAGCCGCCCGGTCCGGATCGAGAGATGCTGCTCCAGTTGAGTCTCGCCCACGGCGACACGACGCTCGTGCGAGCGAGTCTCGACTCGCTGTCACGGGCAGGGGGCGGGAGCCTCGCCACAGGCGAATCGACGCCCGAGATGGCCTATATCCACGCCCACCTGCTCCTCGCAGTGGGCGATAGCGCCACCGCCATCCGCACGCTCGATGCGCCGCTCGACAGCCTCGCGGCACTCCATACAGCGACCTTGAAATTTTTCCCGCTCGCCGGATGCCTCGTTCGCATGATGGTGCTGCGCGCGGAGCTTGCCGCCGCGCAGGGCGACGTGCGCACGGCGCGCAGCTGGGCCAGCTCCGTGGTAACGCTCTGGTCGGGAGCGGAGCCCGCCCTTCAGCCCGTCGTGACGCGGATGAAGCGGACCGCACAGATGACGAAATGAGGGCACTTCCTTTCGAGGAGGCTACATGCAGCGGGCCACAATGCGTCTGCGCGGCATCGCAATAGGGGTAGCGGGCGTCACGCTCGCGGCGGCCTGCCAGTACTACTACACGACCCCCCGGCCGCAGCACTTCACGTACACGAACTTGGATTCGGTCCCGTTCGACAGCATTCGGGCTTACGCTCACACGCTTCAATTTGACACCGTGCTGTTCACGGCGGATGTCAGGCGCGTCAAGTTCGATTCGACGGGAAAGAGCAAGGTCGACTCGCTCGGTGATTCAGCCCGGATCGAGCCCGAGGAGGGAACGTGGAACGTCACACTGAGCGATCTCGCGCAGGGCATGATCATCGCCCGGATCTGGACGACCTCCGTGCACACGGCAACGGGCTACGGACCCTGGTGGACGTGGTGGTGGGTCGACAAGCACGGCCCGCCTGGTGACACGACCTGGCGGTCGGTGTTTTTGTCCGACAGCCTACGGACCCGCCTCCCGGCCGACTTGAAGTTCACCGATCACCATCCCTACGAGTGGCGCCAGTCTATCGCGCGTTGGGGATCCCAATGGAGCACATGCTCGCGGAGCGCCTGCTGTATTAAGGAGTAGGGGTGGCTCGGGCCTCGCTTGCGGCGGGGTGACCCAACTGGCATAGTGGTAGCCACTTACCAGCTCATGGCCGCCGATCCGCTGTTTGACCGCCTGGCCCACGCCCTCGCCGGTCGCTACAGCCTGATTCGCGAACTGGGGCAGGGCGGCATGGCGACCGTGTACCTCGGCACCGATCAAAAGCTCGGGCGCCGGGTCGCGATCAAAGTGCTGGCGCCCGCGACTCGCGCCTTCTTGGGCAGCGATCGATTCCAGCGTGAAGTGCTCCTCGCCGCTCAGCTCTCCCATCCCCATATCGTGCCATTGTTCGAGGCCGACGAGGCGGACGGCCTTCTCTTCTACATCATGGAGTACGTCGAAGGCGAGTCGCTGCAGGACCGGATCAGTCGAAAGGGGCCTCTCCCGGTGGAAGAAGCGATACGACTCGCCACCGAGGTGGGCGACGCCCTGCAATACGCTCACGACAGCGGCGTGATCCATCGCGACATCAAGCCCGCGAATATCCTGCTGTCTCGCGGCCATGCGGTGGTGAGCGACTTCGGCATCGCGAAGCTCGTGGAAGAGCGGAGCGGCGCGGAGCGGTCGTCACTCACGGGCCATGGCGTCGCTGTCGGAACGGCGGAGTACATGAGCCCGGAGCAGGCGAGCGGGGACAAGCGCGTCGACGCTCGGAGTGACGTGTACGGGCTCGCCGCCGTGTTGTACGAAATGCTGGCCGGGGAGCCACCGTTTACCGGAGACAGCGTCCAGGCGGTGGTCGCTCGCGTGCTCGGCGAGGCGCCGCGGCCGATCCGCGCCCTCCGACCGGCCATTCCCGAGCATCTCGAGCAAGCGCTCACTCGTGCGCTCGCCAAGCGGCCGGGGGACCGGCCGCCCACGTCGCGGGCGTTCATCGAGATGCTCGGCGGCCCGCCGGCCCAGCCCCGGCTGTCGAGACGGCAGCGCGTCTGGCTGTCGGTCGGGGGCCTGGCCGCCGCGGTGGCCCTCGGCTGGGCGCTCTGGCCCTCGCGGATTGTGCGCGCGCCCGCCGGAATGGTTCTCGTCGCCGGTGGCGCGTACCCGGTTGGCGGCCGCCCCTGGCGCGACTCGACCGTCGTCCGCTTGGATTCGTTCTTCATCGACTCGACCGAGGTGACCGTCGCCGCATTCGCGCGGAGCCTCGCCTCCCCTGGAGCGGGGGCACCGCCCGTGACCACCAAGCCACCGGACGCATGGCCCGCGACCGGCGTCCTGTGGTCGGAGGCGTCGGCCTATTGCGCGGCGCGGCAGCGCGGGGGCCGGCTGCCGACGGAAAACGAGTGGGAGGCCGCGGCTCGCGGGCCCAAGGGACTTCGGTACCCCTGGGGCGATCACTGGGAGCCCGGCCGGGCAAACGCCGATTCGCTGCACGGCACGTTGGCCCCCGCGGGAGAAGCGATCCTCGGGAGGTCGTGGGTGGGCGCGGTGGACATGATCGGGAACGCCTGGGAGTGGACCGCGACGGCCGGGGTCGGCCCACAGGGGGTTGTCGGGCACGTGATCAAGGGAGGGGCGTTCGACACGCCGCCCGAAAACGCGACGGCGTCGTTTCGCGCCGTGATGCCGGACAGACGCCCCTGGCTCGCGCACACGGGGTTCCGCTGCGCCCGTGACGTCGCCGTGCAACTTGCCGGTGCGCCGTCGCCCTCGAGTGTCGCGGTGCTGTACTTCGACAATCAATCCACCGACACGTCGGACGCGTACCTTTCGGTCGGCTTGACCGAGGCGATCATCACGCGCCTCGGTCGTGTGGACCGCCTGGCGGTAAAGTCGCGCAACGCGGTGCGCCGGTTCCACGGCGCCGCGGGGGACGATCCCGTCAGCGTGGGACGCGCGCTCGGCGTCGCGTTCCTCGTCTCAGGAGGCGTGCGGCGCACGCCCAGCGGCCTTCACGTGACCGCTGAGTTGGTGCGCGCGGGCAACGGCGTGCACGTGTGGGGGGCGCAGTATGACCGGGGGGACACCGCTCTGCAGGCGATCGAGGCCGAAATCACGAACGCCATCGCCACCCGCATCACCGGCGAGCCCGCTCACGCCGAGCAGAGCGCGCTCGCGGGACGCGCCACACGCGACCCGGCCACTTACGACCACTTCCTACACGGCACCTACTATCTCGCGGAGCGCACGCCGCGCGCGGTAGGAAGAGCGATCCGTGAGTTTGAGGCAGCCGAGCGTCTCGACTCCGGGTTCGCCCCGGCGCCAGCGCGTATCGCGCTGGGGTACGCCCTGTTCCTCGACTGGGGATGGGACTACCCGGGGCTCCCGCCCGCCGGAGTGCTCGCCCGGGGTTTCGCGGCGGCCGACCGGGCGCTGCGACGGGACTCTGCCTCCGCCGATGCCTGGATGGCGCGCGGGTTTCTGCTGAGCTTCCGGAACCCACGCACCTTCGCCGGGGTCGAAGACGCGTTCCGCCACGCGACCACGCTGGACCCGTTGAGCGCGGAGGCGTATCACCAGTACGGCATGACCTTGCTGTGGCTGGGACGTGATTCAGCCGCGGCGGACATGTATCGCCGCGCGCTGATCCTGGATCCGGAGCGTCCGATCACGCTGTTCAACCTGGCGCGCCTGCGCATGCGTCGCGGGGAATACCGACCGGCGATCCGCTGGCTCGACAGCGTCCTCACGGTCGACCCTGCCGCCGATTACGCGTATGTGCTGCGGGCGCTCGCGCATCTGAGGCTGGGTGAGCCGACAGAGGCCCGCGCAGACGGCGAGACGGGGGTACGCTTGAGAGCCGGATACCGGGTGCCGGGGGAGGCCGTGCTCGTTCTGACCCAGCTCGCCGCTGGCGACACGGTTGCCGCGCGGGCGCACCTGGAGCGCCTGGCCGGAGAGATCGGCGGCACCGGCGGGCCTACCGTGACCGACGCCGCCTGGGTGGGCCGTGCCTTCGTCGCGCTTGGCGAGCCGGCACGGGCTCTCCGCCTGTTGGAGCAAGTGCGCCCCCGCGGGGCACGACTCTGGTATTACCTCAGGTCCCAGGACTTCGACGCGGTGAGAGCCGATCCCCGCTTCCGACGGCTGGTGGAGGAATCGCAGCCGAAATGAAAGGCGACGGAATGAGGGAACGACGGAACGGGGAAGCGAGACCAGCGGCCCTTTCCGTTTCGTCCTTCCATATTGCCGTCGCCTTGGTTTTTCTTTTGTCCGCCTGTCAGCCCCAGGCGACGCGGCTACTGCTCCTGGATCTCGCGCTTTCAGAGCCTGCCCTGTTGAACAGCACCGCCCAACCGTGGCGGCACGAGGGCTACCGGGTCGAGTATCGCCGATTCTATCCGCACCTCACGCGCGCAGACCTAGAGCGGTATGGGACGCTGGTCGTCCTCCTCGGCCGGGAGCCCGAAGCCCCCTCGGACGCACTGAACACCGGCGATCTCGCTCTGCTCACGGAATGGGTGCTGCGGGGCGGCGTCGTCGTTCTCGGCTACGACGCAGACGGGGAAGGGTATCTCGACCGTTGGACCGCGAATCGGTGGCTCGATTTCGTGGGGGCTGGGATCGCGATCGGCGACCGCCTCCTCGAGGACACGACGGCTCGCACGCCGACCACAACGGGCCACCCACAACCGTGGGCCGTAGCCCGCGCGGTGGGAGACGAGCCGCTGGGCTCCGTGTACGACCCGTTTCCGCTCGAGCGCAACAACGTCGTGACCGCTCGGGATACCGCCCAGGTGCTTGCCGTGACGTCCGGCCATGCGTTCGTGCGGGCGCCCTCGCGCAAGCCGGCTCCGCGCGGCCGCGCTGGGGTCGCCGCCGCGGCGCGCGTGGGCGACGGGTTGGTGATCGTCACCAGCCGCCACGCGCTCGGCGCCCTCGGACCGCAGTTCCGCCCCAGCACGGCGCCGGTGCTGCAGCTCGAGGCATTCTCCAGGACGCGCGCCTTCCTCACGGCACTCGCGCGCTGGACCCGTCGTCCAGCGGAGTGGGCGCACATTCCGCCGGCCGCGCATGCTGCGCCGCTCGTCCTCACCCAGGCCCCCGTGCCGGTCGAGCTCGCGGCGCCCCCGGGCGCGCCACCGCGCGACGTGGACACGATGTCTCTCCCCATCGCGGCCGATCTGAAGCTGTCGCTCGCCACGAACGTGCCCGACTGGCTACGACAACAGGGCATGCGAGTGCTGTGGGCGCCCCTGCTAGCGACGCGTGATGGGCGGCGCGTGCTGCGCTCGAGCGCGTCGCTCGACTCCCTCATCTCGCTGCTCGATGCCGGAGGATTCAATCTTCTCGCCGGCGACGCGGGACCGGAAAGCATGGACTCGGTGCATACCCGCTGGGACGAGCGCGATGCCGTGCGACGCGCCTGGGCGGACGCCGCGAAGCGGCTCCAGCCCACGAGCGTGGCCTGGATCCCGGTGCTCGAGCTCGGGAACGCCCGCCACGCCCCGGCGGACTCTTCGCGGGGCGCGCGGGGGGAAGCCCTGCCGATGCCCTGCGCCCTCGATTCGACGCTCTGGGCGGACGGGCTCGCGTCTACGTACGGCGCGCTGGGCCGGCTCGCCGCCGACCAGCGCACGCTGGTAATTGCCCTCGGACTGGACCTCGGCGGCCCGCGCGGCTACTCCATGGGCCAGGAGTTCTGCGACGCGGCGTGGCGGCGTGGGGTGGCGGCGCTCACCCGGAGCAGCCAGGGCGGTGAGCGACTCGACACATTGCCGTACGCGGCCCGCTACCCGGCGCTCCGCGACGCTGGCCTGCTCCCGCGATATTACCGGGCGCTCGAAGACGAGGTCGCCGCGCGAGCCGCCGTGCTGCGGGACCGGGTGCTCAAGCAGCGGCGCGATCTCTACTTTGCCTTCCGACTGGCGCAGCCGCCCGCGGACTGGTTCAGCCTCGGACTGCTGCGCGGCTTCGGACTCCCCGATCGCCCGATCCTGTTGCTCAGTTCAGAGGTCCGCACCCGTGAAATCCTCGCCCTCTATCACGCCGACGGACTGAACCTGGCTCATGCGGTGGCACTCGCCCCGCCGTCCCTGCGGGCGCGCGATGGGACGAGCATCAAGCACCTAGTCTTCACCGAGAGCGACGGCTTCTGGGTCTCCACCGAGGAACCCATCGGAGCGGGGCCGGGGTGGCGGCTGCCTCCGGACAGCCTGGGACGCCTGCTGCGACGGCTGGCCCGGTAGGCTTGCCTCGACCCTTCGGGGACCGGTAGCTTTCCTGCCGGGTGGTGGTAGGGTGCGATGGTCGCGACATGCCGGTTGGAATGGCGTGTCGAGGAAAGTCCGAGCTCCACAGGGCAGACTGCCAGGTAACGCCTGGGCGCCGCGAGGCGACGGAAAGGGCCACAGAAAACAGACCGCCCTTTATCCAAGGGTAAGGGTGAAACGGTGGGGTAAGAGCCCACCGCGCGCCTGGCAACAGGCGTGGCACGGTAACCCCCAGTCGGAGCAAGGCCAAGTAAGCAGCGAGACCCGGCCCGGGTCGCCTGAGCTGCGGGTAGGCCGCGTGAGGTGGCTGGCGACAGCCATCCCAGAGAGATGACCATCTGCCCGCCTCGGCGGGTAAACAGAACTCGGCTTATGGCCCTACCGCCCGCCCCTCGATGACCTCACCGTCCAAGCCATATCCCGCGCACTGGGAGCAGGTGGCGGACCTGCGGGTGTTCCGCACGACCGCCCAGGAATGGGAGAAGCTCATCGGGTGGCGTGCCGACATGCGGAAGCGAGGCTGGAAGCTGCTGCGGGTCGCCAGCGAGGGCGCTGAAATGGTGGCTGTCTTTGGACGCACCAAGGCCGAACGCGAGTCCCATGACGCGTGAGTCGCTGACGCTGCTCGCTGTGGTCCTGACCGGCGCGTGCGCCGGCTCGCGCGTCGACACGTCGCCGGCTACGATCCCGACGCCTCCTCCCTACGCCCCGGCCACCACGTCCACCCCAGAGCCCCCGGCCCTGCACACGGCGGAAGCGGTGCGCTACAGACCGAACGCGACGCGATACGTCATCCATCGGCGGCTCCACATCCAGCAAGCCCTCGCGGGCGACCAGACCCAGTCCCAGGACATCGGCGCCAAGATCTACGTGGTCGCCGCCATTACAGGACCGGCGGACAGCGTGGGCTACCCGGCGAGCTTTGCCGTGGATTCGATCGTCGCCGATTCCGGTGCGCCGGCGCCGATCGCGGACAATATGAGCAAGATCCGGAAGCTGGTGTTCATGGGGCGCGTGGCACCGCGCGGCGATTTCGTGAACGCCGTGCCCTCCGACAGCGCCCTCGCGCAAGGGGTCGTGCAGCTCTTGGAGAGCTTTCGTGACTTTCTCCCCCGCCTGCCGAGCGAAGGACTCAAGCTCGGTGCCACGTGGACCGACACCGTCGAGACCACCCTGAAGGGGAGCGGTTCGGAAGTCTCGCGCCGCGCGATCGCACAGGCCACCGCGACGGCGTGGGAGGACCACCTGGGGGCACGCAGCCTTCGCATCGTGGCTACGCAGACGTTCCGGGTGGCGGGCAGCGGTAAGAACATGGGTCAACCGTTCGAGCTGTCGGGGGCGGGGACGGGCAGTAGCGTCGCCTACATTGCCATCGACGGCCGATATCTGGGCGGCGAGGCCCAGGATTCCACCGCACTGACAGTCCGACTCACGGTGCAGGGTGTCGCCGTGCCGGTCATGCAGTTGAAGCACACGACCGTCGCCGTACTGCCGTAGTGGGGCGACCGGATCGTCCGGCGATCGGAGCGGCCATTCTGGTCGTGATGACGGCCACAACCGCCGTCACCCAGGTCGCCGCCAACCGATCCACTCTGTATCTCCATCCAACCGAAGTGACCGACGCGCGCGCCCTGTGGGTGAATCCGGCGGGGCTCGGCCTCTTCCCGGAAGCCTCGCTCGATCTCGACGTCACAGTCGGCGATCCGGGCTCCAGGGGACGGCTGCGTCAGTACACGCTGGGCGTCAACTCGCGGGGCCTGTCATTCGGCTTTCAGCGCGATCTCTTCGACGGCGGCGGGCGGGGGAGCACGTGGCGGATCGGGGCCGCGGCGGGCCATAAGGGACTCGCCGGCGGGGCGACCCTGGCGCTCTACCGTGGCGGGACGTCGAGCTCCGGGTGGGACCTCGGTGTTCTCTATGCGTGGACCCCGGACCTCTCGGTGGGTGGCGTGATCCGGAACATCGGCGAGCCACGCGTGCGCGGCGTTCTGCTTCCGGTGACGTATGTGCCGAGCGCGACTCTCCAGCTGTTCGGGCACGGCGCCGCCCTCTCGGCACTCGGCCGCATCACGCCAGACGGTGTCCTGGGTTACGCCTTCGGTCTGCGCGCACGGCTCCGTCAAGCGACGACGCTCCCCGTTGGGCTCTCGGCCCGAATCGATACCGACCGATCGTTCCATCGCGCGGGGTTCGCGCTCGGCTTCTCGGTAGGTGGCCCGGACGTAGTCGGGGTGGTGACCACCACGCCCGGTGACGTCAGCCGCATCGACGCGCTCAGTCTCTACGGCGTCTCGACGCGCCGCTCCTCCCCTTCGCATCGGTTCCCCACCCCTTAGCGCGAAGGCCGCACGGCGCTCTCCCCGAGCAGCTTGCCCAGGCGGGGCGCGGTCTCGTACACGTCTCGGAAGGACAGGCGACGGAACACTGTGTCGCGACGAGACCGCGCGGGAGGGAGTACCAGCATCATGCGAAACGAGAGCCCCCCCGAGAGTTGGAGGCCGTAACGCGCGCTCACACTGTCGCGAGGGTACGCGCGGACCCGGTGCGGGCTGAGCACCGTCACGGTTCGGCGCGCAACGACCAGGAGTGTCGTATCGTCGGCACCTCGGGGCCCGAACACATAGAGGGGTACATCGCCCGGTGCTAGCGCGCCCTGGCGCCGGAGCGCTTGGGCCAGGCTGTCGGGCACAGGTGAGCTCGCCTGGATTCGTGGCGGCTTGGAGAGAATCGACAGCGCGAGGACGCATGCCCCGGCGGCGAGCGCGCCTCCCACGAGACATCCCGCACGCCCCAGACCCCAGAGCGGCTTCCACGCCGACCCCACACGCACGCTGTCGCTGGCGGCGGCTGGGAGAGCCTGCACGAGGGCATGGCTCAACTCTTCGGCGGTCTGATAGCGCTCGGCGGGGTCTTTCGCGAGTGTGCGATCGACCACTGCGGCAAGCGGGCCGGGCACGTCGCGGCGAACACGCCGAATCGGCACCGGGGTCGCGGTGGCCTGTTTCATGAGGATCGCCTGGGCCGAATCGCCGTCGAAGGGCGGAGCGCCCGAGAGCATCTGATACAGCACGATACCGAGCGAGTAGACATCGGATCGGGCATCCACCCGCTCCCCCGTCGCCTGCTCGGGGCTCATGTAGTGTGGAGTGCCCACGACCATCCCTTCGGTCGTGAGCTGGCTTACCGCGGCTTCTTGGGCCGCTTTAGCGATGCCGAAGTCGGTGACGAGCACATGGCCGGCGGCATCGAGCAGGATGTTGTCGGGCTTCACGTCTCGGTGGACCACGCCCAGCTGATGGGCGTGGCCGAGGGCGTCGGCCGTCTGCCGCGCGATGCGCGCGGCGTCCCGGACGGACAGCCGCTGATGCTGCTCGAGCAGGCGGCGAAGCGACGGCCCATCGACGCAGCGCATCACGATGTAGAGCACTTCGTTCTTGTAGCCGCCTACTTTATAGATCGGGACGATGTGCGGGTGCACGAGCTGGGCGCTGGTGCGCGCTTCCCGCACGAATCGTTCGGCGAGCGCTGGGGAGGGCGTCTGGCCTAGGTCGAGCACTTTCACCGCGACGTCGCGATCCGGCTTCTTCTCGCGTACACGAAACACGGCGGCGAAACCGCCCTCGCCGAGGACGTCGCCCACGGTAAATTCGTTCCCGAGCGCTTTCTGGAGGCGGCGACGCAGCGACGAGAGATCGAGCGACATGGAGGACGCGAAACCTAGGAATGGGCGCCGCGTGGCGCTAGGGACGACCGGTGCAGCCCTCGTGTGGCTGCTCGGCGTATGGCCTCCGCCCGTCTGGTGGCGCGATCACTGGCCGCGAGAGACGGCGATGATGCGAGAGGCGGAAGCGTTGGAGCGTTCCAACCGTCCAACCGTCCACCCCACCGCCCTACAGGACATCGCCCCAGCGCTCCAGCGCATGGTCGTCATCGCCGAGGACTCCCGATTCTGGACACACCACGGGATCGACCTCGCGGAGGTCGCCGACGCGCTTCACCTGAGCGACGCCCGCGGACTCTGGCCCGTGGTGCGCGAAACCTGGCGACACCGAGATCGTCTGCGTGGAGCGAGCACGCTCACCCAGCAGCTCGCCAAGAATCTCTACCTGTCGCCTTCCCGCAGCCCGCTCCGCAAGGTGAAGGAGGCCGCGACGGCGCTGCGCCTCGAGGCCGCCCTGCCGAAGGAGCGGATTCTCGAGCTGTACTTGAACGTCGTGGAATGGGGGCCGGGGATCTGGGGCGTCGACGCTGCGAGCCGTGCGTACTTCGGTGTGCCGCCTTCGCGGCTCTCCGACGAACAGGCTGCCGAGCTCGCCGCCACGCTCCCGCATCCGCGAAGCTCCAATCCCACCTTCCGCCCCGAGCTCATGCTGGCGCGACGCAATCTCATTCTCGCTCGCTATCGGGGGGTGGACGTGGTCATCCCGACGGAAGAGGAAACGGATACGATCCCGGTGCCCACCGTCGCCCTGCCATCCGTGGATTCCATTCAGATCGACAGTATTGCCCCTGTAGACGGCTCGCAGGACAGTCTCACGGCTCGACGCACAGACACCACAAACGCACAGGTGAGTGCAGCAGATAGTGGTCGGGATAGCCTGCCCTGATCACTGCCATCTGTTCACCGCTGTGCGTCTGTGCGTCTTGGAGTGCAGGTCCCCCGTTTTAATCGACTAGTCGCAAGGGCATGACGAGCGCCATGTAGCTCGCCGGGTCGTCCCACCCCACCGGCTCGACGGTGGCGGCGCGCTCCGGCGCCTTGAAGGTGAGCCGAACTTCGTCGGTCGGCATGTACTTGAGGATCTCGAGCAGGTACATCGCGTTAAATCCGATCTCGAGTGGCTCTCCTTCGTAGGTGACCGCCAGCTCGTCCTGGGCTTCGCCCAGGTCGGGGGTTTGCACCGAGAACTTGACGGCCCCGCCGGAGAACGCGAGCCGAATGCGATGGGTCTGGTCGCTCGCGACGACGCTCATGCGGCGTAGCGCGGCCGCCATCGCCGCCTTGTCGACTGTGGCGAACTTGTCGTTCTCGCGGGGAATGACCTGCTCGTAGTTCGGATACGGGCCTTCGATCAGGCGCGAGAAGACCAGGGTGCCGTCGGCGCGGAAGCCGATGTGGTTGTCGCTGCGCGCGATGTCGAGCGCCTCCTCCGCCCCGAACAGGCGGCGGATCTGCTCGAGCGCCTTCGGCGGCACGATCAGGTCCGCCGTCGAGCCTCCCTTCGCGGGCACGTCCATCTTGGCGAGCCGATGGCCGTTCGTCGCCACCATCCGCATGTGATCGGGCCTGAGCTCCCACAGCACGCCGTTCAGAATCGGCCGACTCTCCTCGGTCGAGGCCGCGAACGCGACGTGTCCGACGAGCTTGTGCACCACTCCGGCCGCCGCCTTCCACGACCCGTCGAACTTGACCGCCGGGAACGAGGGAAACTCCTCACGCGGCAGGCCCAGCAGCTTGAACTTTGAGCGGCCGCACTCGATTCCCATGCGCGACTCGCCCGCCGCCGTGAACCGGACCGGACCGGACGGGAGCTCACGAGCGATATCGATCAGCTTCTTGGCGGGCAGCGTGACGGCGCCCTCCGCGTCCACCTCGGCGGGCACAGTGGTCGTCACGGCGATGTCCAGGTCCGTTCCTGAAAGACGGAGGCCCTGTTTGGTCGCTTCGACCAGGACGTTGGCCAGCACCGGCAGGGTGGTCTTGGCCGGGATCGCCGCGGCCACCGCGCTCAAGCCTTCCTGCAGCTGCTCCCTGGTGATCGTGAACTTCATCCGTCGCGTCGCATCCTTGGATTGTGGAGTAAGTACCTACTGCTGTACTAAAGATAGAATACTAGTAGTAGTAGTAGAGAGCGGGGAATGTGGGTGAATCTCCGTAACTCGCTTCCGCCGCGAGGGCTCGCCTCCCGCCGTCATCTGACCCGGTTGTTGGGACTGTTGGTATAATCTCGACTTCCCCACGCGCCGCCGCTCTTCCCACACCCGCCCACATCGCCCGCGCTCACATGTTGGCTACAGTGCGGACAACTCCTGGCGCGCCATCTCGACGCGCTCCTTGAATGTCCGGTCCCGCATCATCTGACGCTCGACCTTGTCGACTGAGTGAATCACGGTGGAGTGGTCCCGCCCGCCGAACGCCTGCCCGATCTCCACGAGCTGCATCCCCAGCATGTCGCGCGCCAGGTACATGGCCACCTGTCGCGGGATCGTCAGCGTCTTCGTCCGAGCCTTCGACCGGAGCCCCTCGGGGGTGACACCCCAGCGGCGCGCCACGACCTCCTGCACCCGGTCGATGCTCGGCGTGGGCTGGCCGTAGCTCGTCCCCTCCTCGCCCTGCCGGATTTTGTCCGACAGCGCTTCGCGCGCGAGCTCAATGGTGACTTCGCGGTTCTTGAGCGAGGCGAACAGCAGCAGCTTGATGATACAGCCTTCGAGCTCCCGCACGCTCGAGCGGATGTGCTCGGCGATGAACCGCAGCACGTCGTCCGGAATGGTGAGCTCGAGGTGGTCCTGCTCGGCTTTCTTACGCAGGATTGCGATGCGGTGCTCGAGGTCGGGGTGCCCGATGTCGGCCACGAGCCCCCACTCGAAGCGCGAGATGAGTCGATCCTCGAGTCCCGGAATCTCCTTGGGGGGGCGGTCCGATGTGAGCACGATCTGCTTGTGCGCCTCGAAGAGCGCGTTGAACGTGTGAAAAAACTCCTCCTGCGTCATTTCCTTGCCCTCGAGGAAATGGACGTCGTCCACCAGGAAGAGATCGAGGTCATTCCGGTAGCGGCGCCGGAACTCGGACATCGTCCGCGCGTGAATCGATTCGATCACTTCGTTGATGAACTGCTCCGCGCCGAAGTAGTGCACCCGGGTGCCGGGATACTTGGCGAGCACTGCGTGGGCCACCGCCTGCATGAGGTGCGTCTTGCCGAGGCCTGTCGCACCGTAGATGAAGAGCGGGTTGTAGGTCTTGCCGGGGGCCTCGGCGACGGCGTGGGCGGCCGCGGCCGCGAGTTCGTTCGACTTCCCGATCACGAACGTCTGAAATGTGTAACGCTCGTTGAGCGGAGTAGTCGGCGCGCCGGCCCTGTCGACGGCGGCTGGCTCGCGCGGGGCCACGAAGAAATCCATCTGGGGCCGCTGCTGGCGATCTTCCTGCACACGGAAGACGACCGAGGTCGGTCGGCCGAACACGCGCTCGGCCGCGCGCGCCAGGACAGTGGCGTGCTTCGATTCGTTCCACTCGACGGCGAATTGGTCCGGGGCACCGACGATCAGGCGACCGTCGTCCAACGCAATCGGCACAGCGGGCTCGAGCCAGGTCCGCACCGTCGCGTCGGGAAGTTCACGCCGCGCCTCATCGAGGAGGCGCTTCCAAGCTTCTCTGGTAGACTGCTCCATCCGCGATTGACGAAAAGGTGGGACGTCCAGCAAGGGCGGCCCGAAACTACGCCTCGCATGTGGAAAAGTCAACCTTGACCCGCGGAGCGACGCCGGTGTACGTTTCCCGGCCTTACGAGAGGAATGTATGGGTCCGACGTATCGCCCGCGCAATCGGCGGCGCATCAATAAGCATGGATTTCGCGCGCGGATGAAAGACGTATGGGGCCGCGCCATCTTGTCCCGCCGGCGGAAGAAGGGGCGCAAGCGCCTCACGGTTCGCCTGCCGTCCAAACACCGGAGTCACTAACGGGAGAGCGGTTCCCGCGGCGCGCGCGGCTCGCGCGCGGCCCGGAGCTCACTGCGTGCTGGGAGCAGGGCCGCCGTATGCGCACGCCGCATTTCGACCTCGCCTGGCGCCCGAGCCCGGTGGGACACCCGCGGACGGCAATTGTGGTTCCTCGCTATCAATTCACCGCCGTAGCACGCAATCGGTTGCGCCGACGCTTGAGAGAGATTCTCCGGCGCCACCCACTCGCGTCCCTCGCCGCTGTCGACCTCGTCGTCCGCGCGAAGCGCACCGCCTACGCCGCCCCGTTTGCCGCGCTGCGCGCCGAATTGACCGAGAGCGTGACGCGCGTCACATGAACGTCCGCCGCTGGCCTCGACTCGCTGTCATGGCGCTCATCCGCGGCTACCAGCTGACGCTGTCGCATCTCGTGTTTACCCAGTGTCGCTTCATGCCGTCGTGCTCGCATTACACCTTCGAAGCCGTCGAACGGTATGGCGCCGTGAAAGGCTCCTGGCTCGGTGTCAAGCGAATCCTCCGCTGCCACCCGCTGCATCCGGGCGGCTACGATCCGGTGCCGTAACTACTAGACACACAGACGCGTAGACGCATAGACGCACAGGCTCAGAGGCCAATGGAACGACGTGTCATTCTTGCTATTCTACTGATGCTCATCGTGGCGGTGCTGCCGAGCGTCCTGTTTCCGCCCAAGAAAGCGTCGGACGGTCGGACGGCCGGACGGTCGGACAGCACGGCGGCTGCAGCACCGGCTCCCGCGGAGTCGGCTGCCCCCGCCAAACCGTCCGCCCGTCCACCCGCCCGACCGTCCGTGATGGCAGCGGAGACCATTTGGGTGACCTCCCCACTCTACCGTCTAGGCTTCAGCACGCGGGGCGGCGCGCTCGTGAGCGCGGAGCTCCTTGACTCCAAGTCCTTCGCACCCGCCGATGCAGGGCGCCCCGTGCAGCTCGTGCCACCGGGCCGGCCGATGCTGGTGTACGGCCGGACCGCCGGAGGCGACACCACGGCGCTCTCCGCGTGGAGCCTGAGCCCGAGCGCCAGGCAGGTTTCCGTCGGACCGGAGGGCGCGACTCTGACGTTCCGCGGCGATCACGACGGCGCGCAGGTCGCGCTCGGGTACCGGTTCCTTCCGGGCGAATACCGTGTTTCAGTCCGGGGTCGCATGGATGGATTCGGGCCCACCGGCGCAACGCTGCTCCTCGGGATGGGAGACGGCCTGCGATCGGTCGAGGCCGATTCCATGGACGACTTCCGACACTTCGCCGCGATCACCAAGTCGGCCAAGACGCAAAGCTTGGCGCTCCAGTCCCTCAATCCGGGCGAGCGCAAGATCCTGGACGGGCCGTTCGAGTGGGCCGGCCTCAAGTCGAAGTACTTCTTTGGCGCTGCGCTCGTGCTCGAGGAGAACGCGCCTCGCTTCGGCGCGGCGATCGTCGAGGGAGGTCCGCGGACAGTAACCGCGTCCTCGCTGTTCGGTCGCTCGACCGTCGCGACGCGCGCCGCGCTCGAGCTGACCCTGCCGGTACCTCCCGCGGGCGACTTCAGCTTCGATCTGTATGTCGGCCCGCTCGAATACCGGCGCCTCGCCAGGCTCGGCCACGATCTGGACGACGCCAATCCGTACGGGGGCGTCCTCCGGCCGATCATCCAGCCGGTGTCGGTGCTCGTCGTCAACATCCTCATCTGGATGCACGACCGCCTGTCCCTCGCCTACGGCTGGGTGCTCATCATCTTCGGTGTTCTGGTGCGCGCGCTGCTGTGGCCGCTTAACCAGCGCGCCATGGAGTCGAGCATCCGCATGCAAGCGGTGGCGCCGCTCATGAAGCAGGTGCAGGACCGCCACAAGAACGACCCCGAGCGCCTGCAACGGGAGATGATGCGCCTGTACAAGGAGCACAACGTCAACCCGTTAGGCGGATGCCTCCCGATGCTCTTGCCGATGCCCGTGCTCTTCGCCCTGTTCTTCGTCTTCGCGAACACCATCGAGTTCCGGGGCGTGCCATTCCTCTGGCTCCCCGACCTCTCGCGCGCGGATCCGTACTACATCATTCCGATCGTGATGGGGCTCTCGATGTTCGTCCTGTCGAAGGTCGGCCAGATCGGCGTGCCGCCCAACCCGCAGGCCAAGATGATGGTGTACTTCATGCCGGTGTTCATGACCGTCCTGTTCCTCCGTTTCGCGTCGGGGCTGAACCTGTATTACGCGGTGAGCAACCTCTTCAGTATCCCCCAGCAGTATCTGATCGCCAAGCGCCGGCTCCGGGAGCAGGGCAAGCGAACGTAGGGAATAAAGGGACCAGGTGCTGTCTGATCCGATCGTCGCGCTCGCCACCCCTCCCGGTCGGTCCGCGCTCGCCCTGATTCGCCTCTCGGGACGCGGCGTGTTCGACGTCGCAGCGCGGGCGCTGCGCCCGTTCCGGGCCGAGCCCGCTCGCGCGGTGCATCGCGTCCAGATCTTCCATCCAGCCACCGGGGAGGTCGTGGACGAAGGGCTCGCCGCGTCCTTCCCCGGCCCACGCTCGTACACGGGCGAGGACCTTGTAGAGATCTCGACGCACGGCGGGCTCGTGGCTCCGGCCGCCACAGTCGCGGCGCTCGTCGCAGCGGGCGCGCGTCCGGCCGCACCGGGCGAGTTCACGCGGCGCGCGGTGCTGAACGGCAAGCTCGACCTCCTGCAGGCCGAAGCCACGGGCGATCTGATCGACGCGGGATCCCCGGCCCAAGCGCGCCGGGCGCTGCAGCAGCTCGACCGCGGGCTGTCGACCCGCCTCGAGCGGCTGCGGGCCGACCTGCTCGAGCTCGAGGCGCTGATCGCCTACGACATCGACTTCCCGGAAGAAGACGAAGGTCCCGTAGCCCCCGACCGCGTGGAGGGCGCCTGGATAGCCGTGTGCGATCAGATAGGGCAGCTCCTCTCCACGGCACCCGAGGGGGAGCGGCTGCGGGAAGGCGCGCTTCTCGTGATCGCCGGTCGCCCTAACGCCGGGAAGTCGTCTCTGTTCAACGCATTGCTCGGCGCGGAACGCGCCATCGTAACCGAGGTGGCGGGCACCACACGGGACGCCATTGAGGCGTATGCGGTCCTCGAGGGTTTTCCTTTTCGGCTGGTGGACACCGCGGGGCTGCGGGCGAGCGACGATCGGGTGGAGAAGATGGGCATCGAGGTGTCGCAAAAGTATTTGACGGCGGCGGATTTGGTTCTGTTTTGTGAAGACCAGGGAGCGGGGAGCGGGGAGCGGTACGATCAGGAGCGCGATCGGTTCTTGGCACAGGTAAACGCTCCCGTTCTGGTTGTGGTCACCAAGATCGATCTCGCCGACGGCGATACCGCCCGACCGCGTGACCGCCCTGGGGTGTCGGCGGTGACGGGGGAAGGCCTCGCCGACCTGCGCCGCCGGCTGGCGGAGACGGCGTTCGGCCGGCTGCTCGCCCTTGGCGACGTCGAGCCGGTGGTGACGCGGGCTCGCCACCGGACAGCGCTCGAGCGGGCGCTCGCGGAGGTGGAGGCGTTCCGTGTCGCGCGGCGGAGCGGCGTGGACGCGGCCGCGGCGGCGACGCACCTGCGGGCGGCGATGGGTGCGCTCGACGATTTGATCGGCGTCGTGACGCCGGACGACGTGCTCGACCGCGTGTTCGCGAGTTTTTGCGTCGGGAAGTGAATCGCGGAGCCTGACAAAGCCCTGACGTTTCAACTTGCTGACCCTGACAATCGGCGCCATGTTTTCCGTCCCCTTCTCCGTGAGGCACCCCGTGTCACTTGTCAGGTCAATTCCGCGATTCGCCACCCTGGCCGTGGTGGCGACCGCCGCGTGCGTGCACGACGCGCGCGTTCCCTCCGAGCCCGCAGTGGCTCGAGCCCCGCAACTCACCGCCATGGCCGTCAGCGGCATCGCTTCGAGCGGCGCCGCCGTCGCGACTGGTCGGCATATCGTGTCCTTCACTGGGCCGGTACGCGCCGACTTCGCCTCGCAGGTGGCGGCGCTGGGCGGTCAGGTACTGTGGGTTTCGTCGGGCAGCGGACTCGCAGTGGTGAGCGGCCTCAAGGGCACTGCGCCCACGACGCTCGCCGGCAAGCAAGGCATCCAGGCGGTGGACGCTGACGCCTCGATCTCGCTCGACATTCCGCAGATCGCGACGGAGTCTGTGGCGGACAGAGATGGTATGGCGAGCAACGCCAACCCGGCCGGCGCGGCTCGCTTCGCCCGCCAGTGGAACATGCTGGCGGTGCAGGCGGACGCGGCCTGGGCGCACGGGTTCCTCGGCTCCTCGAGCGTGTCGATCTTCATGCTGGATTCGGGCATCGACTATCTGCATCTCGACCTGGTGGGCCGGGTGGACTTGAATCGCTCGGTTGACCTCCTCGGGACGTTCGACACGCAGCTGCAGAACGGCACCATCGTGTCGTTCACCGAGGCGGACACGGTGGCGGCGTACTTCCCTGGGCGGTTCGCATTCACCGATCTCTTCTTCCACGGCACGCACACGGGCGCCACGGTGAGCAGCAATGCGGTGCGGGCGGCAGGTATCACGTCGGGCACGACGCTCGTGGCCGTGAAGGTCTGCGGCTACATCAACCAGTGCCCGCTCAGCTCCATCCTGAACGGCATCATCTACGCGGCCAACAGCGGCGCCGACGTGGTCAACATGAGCCTCGGTGGCGGGTTCACCAAGGCTGGGAACGGGCGGTTCGTAGGGCTGTTGCAGAAGGTGTTCAACTTCGCCCGGAGCAAGGGCGTGACGATCGTGGTATCGGCGGGGAACGCCGCGACGAACCTCAACAAGAACGGGAACACCTATCAGACGTTCTGCGACACACCTGCCGTGATTTGCGTCTCAGCCACGGGACCGACGATCGATGCGACCGGGTTCACGACCGTTACCGGACCCTGGACGGATGTGGATGCGCCCGCGTTCTACAGCAATTTCGGCTCTGCGATCGACGTTGCCGCACCGGGCGGAAACCAGTCCGCTGGTCCCCCGCTACCATTTCCGGCCTTCAGAGGCGCGTTTGTCTGGGCCGCCTGCAGCCAGACAATCTATCCTCCGCTTGCGGCTCAATTGGGCCTGGGGCTCTGCTCCACGCTGCCACGCTTCATAGTCGGTGCAGAGGGTACAAGCATGTCCGCCCCCCACGTCTCCGGCACCGCGGCCCTCTTGGTGTCGATGCTGGGCCGCAATCCGGCCCAGATCAAGGCGCGTATCGAGCAGACGGCCGACCATATCGATAAGAACGGGCAGAGCTTGTTTTATGGCCACGGGCGCGTGAACGTGGCTCGTGCCGTAGGCGCCATCCCCTGACGGCGTAGCCTAGATCGGTTTAGTCGGATTAATTGAAAGGGCGGCGGCCCGAGGGGACCGCCGCTCTGACTTTTACAGCACTCGAACGCCGCACCGGTCTCCGCCGTATGCCTAGGGGCAGGGATTCCACCGAGAGGAGACGTGATATGGACGAGCACGCCCAACCGGTTCCTGCGATGCGCTTTCCCGAGCGCTGGCTTGCTATCGTGCGGATCGCGGTCGGGGTGTGGTTCGCGAAAGCGATCTTCACCAAACTCACGATCACGCTGGCCTGGGGGTTCCTGCCCGTTCCGACCGCGTCCGAGCGGTGGATCCACGTCATGCCCACACTGGTTGGCAAGTACGCCGACGGTAATCCCGTCGGTTTCTTCCGGGAGTTTCTCCAGACCACGGTCGTCACGCATGCCCACCTGTTCGCGCAGCTCACCGCGTTCGGTGAAGCGGCCGTGGGATTGGGATTGGTTTTCGGCTGCCTCACGACGCTCGCATCGGTGATCGGGCTGGTACTCGTCGTCAACTATGGGCTCGCCGTGCAGTGGCAGGGATCGGCGCAGCAGGGGTTCCACTACATGCTGATCACCGCCCTGGTGGCGATCCTCGGCGCCCGCGCGGGACGGGTATGGGGCGTGGACGGATGGGCGCGCACCCACCGACCGGCGTCGTGGCTCGCGAGGCTGCCGTTGGGTTAGGGGATGTACAGCAGATCGTTCGGACGCTCGCCGACCGTCACCGCCATGATCACTCTGCGCACTTCGGTGTCGATCACCGACACGGTATTGGACCGTCCGTCCGCGGTGTAGAGCCGTTTGCCGTCGGGCGAGAGCGCGATCCCCCACGGCCGCCGACCTACCCGAATCGAGTCGATCACCGCTTGCCGCGCGACATCCACGACGCTCACGCTTGCGGCGGCGCCCTCCGTGATGTACGCGAGACGTTCGTCGGGAGAAAAAGCGATCCGGACCGGCTTGGTCTTGCCGTCTCTGATCGAGAACTGCCCGAGGACGCTGTCCTTGGGGACGTCGATGATCGTGACGTTCCCGCCCGCCTCCGCGGAGACCCAGGCACGGGTGCCGTCGGGAGTGAATGCCACCGTTCGGGGGTTCTCGCCCACATGCAGCGTGTGCAGGACCCGGCCGGTCTTAGCGTCGAGAACCGATACGGTGTTGTTCGTCTCCGCGGTGACGTAGAGTTTCGCCCCATCCTGGCTGAGCCCGACGCCCTCGGGCTCGACGCCCACCGGGGTCGAAAACAGCACCTTTCCGCTCGCGAGGTCGATGGCGGAGGCGTGCGCGATCTCTTCGTTCGACACGTACGCGACCTTGCCGTCGGGACTGAGCACCACCAGCTCGGGGTCGCGGTTCGCGGGGATCGTCTTCGTCATCTTGGCGGTGGCGACGTCGACCACGCCGAGCGCGTCATCCTGCCCGAGCGCCACGTACACGGTGCGCCGATCAGGGCTCAGGGCCATGCCCCGCGGCCGCTTTCCCACCGGGATGGTGGCCACCACGCCATTCGTACGGAGCGAGATGACGGAGACCGTGTTGGGGATTTCGTTGCTCACGTAGAGCAACGGCTCCTTGGGGCTCGCCGGCACGAGCGCGCTCACGAGGATGAGGGGGACGGCCAGAGCGGCGGTGCACCGCCGTGGAGTGGTACGCGTCATCGAACCGTCCTGGTCAGTCGTGAAAGAGGGCTTGGTCGACGTGGAGCGCCTGGCCGAGCCCGCGAATCCGATCGCGTCCGCGGATGTCCGTGAGCACTGCGCCGGCCAGGTCGGCGCCCGTGACATCGGCGTCGGTCAGGTCGGCACCGGTGAGGTTGGCCCGGATGAGCAGCATCTTGCGAAGGTTCGCGCCCGTGAAATCGGCTCCGCTGAAGTCGACGCCCGTCGCGTCGACCCGCATGATACCCATCGACTGGTTCCCGGGGTCCACGCCCAGGTCCGCCTTCACGAGCTTCGCGCGCACCGCCTTGGCGTTGGTCACGGGCCCGATGAGCCGTGCGCCGGTCAAATCGGCCTCCGAGAGATCGGCGTCGTACAAGATCACCGCGAAGAGCTTGGCGTCGCGGAGCACGGCCTGTCGCAGGTCGACGCGGTACCCGACCGCGAGATCGAGCGTCGCACCCGTGAAGTCCGCTTCGGTCGCGACGGCGTCCGTGAGCGTGGCGGAGAAGAGTCTCCCGTTGGTGAACTTGGTCCGGACCAAGCGACACTTCGTGAGGTTGGCGCGCTTGAAGTCGATGCCCGACAGGTCGAGCCCGGAGAGGTCCTGGCCCGTGAAGTCCGCGGGGTGCTCGGGCGTCGCCCGGGCGAGCGCCGCGAGCACCTGGTCGCGGGTGACCCGTTCTTGGGCAGGCGCCGGCCCGGGAGTGGTGTTCACCGCGAGCACGGCGAAGAGCACCCCCGGCCATCTCCCGGCGTTGCCGATCACTTACTTTTGTTCCGCAGGTCGGACAGCCGATGCGGGCGTCCAGGCTTGAGCCAGCCGTCGCTCCGCGCCTTGACGTACTGGTAGATCTCCTGGATCGCGGCCGAATCGAGCAGCACGTTCCACGCCGGCATGCCCTTGTTGGGACGGCCGTTCCACGCAGTGTAGACGAAGCTGTCGCGCGGGAAGTTCGCGCCGGTGGGGCTCACGGCCCAACGCAAGTCCGGCGCGGTCGGAAGGATGGGGTGCATCGCATCCTCGCCGTGACAACGGAAGCAGTAGACGTGCCACCATTTCCATCCCTGATAGACGGAATCCGGCACCAGGAGGCTGTCTCGCACGGTGTCGCGCGCCGACGGGACGACGGCCGCCGCACTCCGTCCACCGCGCGGCGCTAGCGCGACCGCCGCAGCCGTGAGGCAAAACGCGCCGATCAACCCGCCCCGCATGCCATGCTTGGTGATCACGTCCCGTCGCTCCCTATGCCTGTGTGAAAGTGCCGGCGGCCTGACGCCGCTACGGGTGCGTCTGGGTCATCGGCACGTTGAAGTCATCGAGGACCCGCGTGATGTCCGCGCGCCGTCGGACGATCACCGAGTCGAGCCGGGCCTTGAGCTCCTTGTCGCGGTGCCGCACCGCCATCGCCATGTCGAAGGCAAACGGCATTCCCGACACGGGATCCGAGTCGGGGAGCGCGACCATCGTCAGCGGCACCGCCGCGCGCTTGACCCAGTAGCCCGCGAGGGGTCCCCACACGATCGCGAGGTCGATCGAGTCCTTGGCCACGGCGTTGACGATGTCCTCGGGATGGTCCGCGTTCGGATCCGGGTTCAGGAAGTTGCCGAACCCCACCAATCCCACGATGCCGCGCACGCTCAGCGCGTGCGCCGGCGGCGTGTTCGTGTAGTCGTAGCCGATGATGTTCACGCCGATCCGGAGGTGCTTCAGGATCGTGTCGTCGAGCGAGCGCACATCGTGTCCGCGGCCGGGGCGGAACACGAGGAAGTATGTGGACCGGTAATAGGGCTTCGTGGTGGCGACCGGGTCGAACCCGACCGGTGCCTGTATCATGACGTCGCAGAAGCCCGCGAGGATCGAATTGCGGAGGACGCCCCGGCGGCTGGGCCACCAGTAATTGATGACCGTGGCATTGAGATCCTGCGCCACGAGATGGGCGATCTTGTTCTCGAACCCTTCCTCCTGGCTGTTGGAGAACGGCATGTCGTACGGGTCGACGCAGACCCGCAGCTCCGAAAGGGGACCGCGCGCTGCGCTGGCCGTAAGCGCGACCGCGGCGGCGGTGACGAGCAACGCCCCCGTGAGCCTCCCTGCGGTGCGATGCATAGAACTCCCTGCGGAATCCGACGGAAGATGCGCAACGTGCCCACGATACTACACCCGGTGCCGGAGCGCGTTCGCTCCGGCACCGGGGGCCCTGCGCTACTGCCTACAGCGATTGGTGTTACCGTTCGCCTGCTACAACCCGAACACGAGCATCGTGCCGCCCGCGTTGCTGATGTTGGTGTAATCGCCGAAGGCCCCGATCGCGCCCAACGCGGCGGTCGGATCCTCGGGGCCGATGCCGAGCGCGATGCCCGCGCCGGCCCAGCCGCCCACTCCGGAGAGCACGGCGACGTACTGCTTGCCATCAGGTCCGAGGTACGTCATCGGGTTCCCGATGATGCCCGACGGGCACTTGAACTTCCAGAGCAGCGTGCCGGTGGTCGCATCGACGGCCTTGAGCCAGCCTTCCATCGTGCCATAGAACACGATGCCGCTCGCGGTCGAGAGCGCGCCGCCGTACGCGGCCAG
>CAYXIK010000006.1:0-100130 GCA_964465315.1 uncultured Gemmatimonadaceae bacterium
CGGTGAATATTGGCGTGCGTCGGCGCGCGGCGCCAAGTGCGCATGTGTCTGCGGGAGCGCCTGCAATGCCGCAATTCCGCCCCATGTTGTCGCAAAAACGCCCTTCCCGGACAGGGGCGCGGCGGCGAAGTTACGCAGCGATGAGGCGTTGGTCTGTATTCGCGACCCGTGCAGTGGCACTCCTCGCCGTCCTATCCGCAGCGACGTTGAGCGCCCAACAACCTGCTTCGCAAGGACGCTCCGCGTACGAGGAGTTGCAGACGTTCTCGGGCGTCCTGAATCACATCCGCGTGAACTACGTCGATTCGGTGACCTACGCGCAGCTCGTGCGTGCCGCGATCGACGGCGTGCTGCACTCCCTCGACCCGCACAGTCGCTTCGAGTCCTACGCCGACCATGACAAGGCGGGGAAGCTTGAGCGGGGCGAGCTGGCAGTGACCGGCCTGGTACTCGAGGACGTGGACGGCGCCGCGAGCGTCCTGGCGGTCCTCGCGAAGAGTCCGGCGGACAAAGCGGGCATCCAGCCGGGTGACCGCCTCACGCTGGTCAACGACACGACCATCGCAGGATTGGACCCGGAGGCCATCGAGCTCCGGCTCGCCGGGGAGAAGGGGTCGAGAGTGCGTTTGCGTTTCGAGCGCGGCTCCCGTCTCGAGCCTGATACTTTTTCGGTCACCCTGAAGCGGGAGTTTATCAAGACGCCGTCTGTATCGATCGTGCGCCTTGCCGACCCGCAAACAGGCTATGTCCGTCTCGAGGAATTCGGCGAGAAGGCGGGCTCCGAGGTGCACGACGCCATCCGGCGACTCCGGGGCCAGGGGGCCGCTCGGTTCATCCTGGACCTCCGTCGAAACCCCGGCGGCGTGGTCACCGCCGCGGTAGAGCTCGCCTCGGAGTTCTTCCCGAAGCATACGGTCGTATTCCGGACCCGCGGTCGCAAGAAGGACGTCGATACGACCTACACGACGAAGCACGACGGTGATTTCGCCGCCGTGCCGCTCATCGTGCTGATCGACGGTGGGAGCGCGAGCGCCTCGGAAGCGCTGGCCGCCACTCTGCAGGATCACGACCGGGCGCTGCTCATGGGCCGCCGCAGCTTCGGGAAGGCCCTCGTCCAGACCGGCTTCCTCACCCCGCAGGGCGACGTCGTCTGGCTCACGATCGGCCGGGTGATCACTCCCAGCGGCCGTTTCATCCAGCGGAGGTACCGAGGTCTGCGATACGAGGAGTACCGCGAGTTCAGCGGGGTCGGGGGTGCCGGCGAGGACACCCTCGAGGTCTTCCAGACCGACCACGGCCGACCGGTGCGCGGCGGCGGTGGCATCGCGCCCGACGTCGAGCTCCCTCGGCCGGCTGCGGTGCCCGTGTGGTGGAGCACCGCTTCCGACTCGGGCCTGGACGCGGCCGTCGCCGACAGCTTCGCTTCGACACTGCCGGCGACGCCCGCCGCCCGCGCGGCCTGGATGACCGCTCGAGCGGAGTGGCAAGCCAAGCTGGTCGCACCATTTGTGGAGCGGGTCCGCGGCCGCTTCCACGTCGCGGCGCAGCCGGACTCTACACTGGCCGCGCGGATCGCGCGGAACCTGGCGATCCGCGTCGCCGAGGTGCGCTGGGGAGCGGACGCGCGCGACGAATTCCTGGTGCGCAACGATCCCGACGTTCGCGCCGCGCTCGATTACTTCCCCCAGCTCGAGCAGCTTCTGAGCGCGCCGAAGTAAGACTATCTTTGTCCCATGGCGACGCGCGCTCAACCCCGGCCTCGGGCGGCCAAGTCCCTGTCCAAGGCCGACCTGCTCGACATGTACCGGCTCATGCTCCTGTCGCGGCGTCTCGACGACAAGGAGATTCAGCTCAAGAGCCAGAACAAGACTTTCTTCCAGATTTCCGGCGCCGGCCACGAGGCCGTGCTCGTCGCCGCCGGCAAACTCCTGCGCCCCGCGTACGACTGGTTCTATCCCTACTATCGCGATCGTGCCCTCTGCCTCGCCCTCGGCATGACGCCGACGGAGATGCTGCTGTCCGCGGTCGGCGCCGCCGAGGACCCCAACTCGGGCGGGCGCCAGATGCCCTCGCACTGGGGTCACAAGGCCCTGAACATCGTGAGCCAGTCGAGCCCGACCGGTACCCAGCTGCTGCAGGCGGTGGGCTGCGCCGAGGCTCGGCTGAAGTACGAGCGCATCGAGGGGCTGTCGGAAAAGCCGATCCACGACGACGAGCTGGTGTACGTCTCCGCCGGGGATGGCACGACGAGCGAAGGCGAGTTTTGGGAAGCGCTGAACAGCGCCAGCAACCTGAGGTTGCCGGTGCTGTTCCTCATCGAGGACAATGGCTACGCCATTTCGGTCCCCGTGGAGGTCCAAACCGCGGGTGGCTCCGTCTCGAAGCTCGTTCGCAACTTCCCCGGCCTGTTCGTCGAGGAGGTGGACGGCTGCGATCCGGTGGCGTCCTACGACGTGCTGCTGCGCGCGTCGGAGTACGTGCGTCAGGGCAAGGGACCGTCGCTAGTCCACGCCAAGGTGCACCGGCCGTACTCGCACTCCCTTTCGGACGACGAACGGCTGTACCGCCCGCCCAAGGAGCGCGAGGAGGAGGCACGCCGCGACTGTCTCGCGGTATTTCCCAGATGGCTCGTGTCGGAGGGTTTCGCGACCGAGGCGGACATCGAGGCGATCAAGCGTCAGGTGGACGAGGACGTGAGCGTCGCCGCCGACATGGCGCTCGCCTCGCCCCAACCCGCGCCCGAGACGGCGCTGCTCTACGTGTACTCGCCGGACGTGGACCCGACGTCGGAGCAGTTCGACACGGAGGACGATCCGCAGTTCGTCGGCGATCCCACCACGATGGTGGACCTCCTGAACGCGTGCATGAAGGACGAGATGGCCCGGGACTCCCGGATCCTCGTGTTCGGGGAGGACGTGGCCGATGTGAGTCGCGACCAGTACCTCGAGCAGGTGAAGGGAAAGGGCGGCGTGTTCACGGTCACCCGTGGGCTGCAACGGCGCTTTGGCAGCGATCGCGTCTACAACTCGCCTCTGGCCGAGGCGAACATCGTGGGCCGGGCCATCGGGCTCGCGACGCGGGGTCTGAAGCCGGTCGTCGAGATCCAGTTCTTCGACTACATCTGGCCCGCGTATCACCAGCTTCGAAACGAGCTCGCCACGCTGCGGTGGCGCTCGAGTAACGCGTTCGCGAGCCCCGTCGTGGTGCGCGTCACGTACGGCGGGTATCTCAAGGGTGGCTCAGTGTATCACTCGCAGACTGGCGCGGTCGTGTTTACGTCCGTTCCGGGGCTCCGCGTGGTATGTCCGAGCACCGCGCTCGACGCCAACGGCCTCCTGCGCACCGCGATCCGCTGCGACGACCCCGTCTTGTTTCTTGAGCACAAGCACCTCTATCGCCAGACGTACAACAAGGCGCCGAACCCGGGGCCGAATTTCATGATCCCCTTCGGCAAAGCCAAGGTGGTACGCGAGGGCCGGGACTTGACGGTGGTCACATACGGGGCGGTAGTGCAGCGCTCGCTCGTCGCCGCGAGGGAGCTGGAGGAGCAGGACGGGATCAGCGTGGAAGTGATCGACCTGCGGACCCTCTCCCCGGTGGACTGGCAGACGATCGCCGCGTCGGTGCAGAAGACCAACAAGGTGCTCGTCGCGTACGAGGACTCCCGGTCCTGGGGGTACGGCGCGGAGATCGCCGCGAGGACGGCGGACGAGTGCTTCCAGTGGCTCGACGCGCCGGTGAAGCGCGTGGGCGCGACCGACACCTTCGTCGGCTACGCCCCTCGGCTCGAGGATTGCATCCTACCGCAGACGGAGGATCTCGCGCGCGCGATGCGCGAGCTGCATGCGTTCTAGCGCGGCCCGCGCGTACGCCCTGCTGTTCTTTCTCTCCGGGGCGACGGGTTTGCTGTACGAGCTGCTGTGGGTGCGGGTCCTCTATCAGACGTTTGGCTCTACCATCCAGTCGGTGACGACGGTCGTGGCCGCGTACATGGGCGGTCTGGGGCTCGGGGCCTGGCTGCTCGGGCGCCGGGCGGACCGCCATTCCCGACCCGCCGCCCTGTATGGGTGGCTCGAGATCGCGATCGCGGCATTTGGGACGGTTTCGCCGCTGGTGCTGGCCCTGGCGCATCGGCTCTATGTCGGCCTGGCGGGCGCGCTACAGTTGACCGGCGCCCCGACCATCGCGCTGCGCTTCGGCCTGGCGGCGCTCGTGCTGCTCGTGCCGACGACGTTGATGGGAGGCACCCTCCCGGTGCTCACGCGCGCGTTAACCGGCACCCATCGCGACGAGCTGCAACGCTCGGTCGGCCTCCTCTACGGGCTCAACACACTCGGAGCCGTCGTGGGTACGGCGCTCGCGGGGTTTGTACTGATCGAGCACGTCGGGATCCGGGCGAGCCTGTGGGGAACCGCCGCGGTCAACCTCGCCCTCGGCATCGGCGCACTCGCGCTGGCCCAGCCGCTCACGCCCGCCCCCCAGACACAGAGCGCCGACGGCCCCACCGGCGGCCCCCGACCCACGGCACCAGACTTGGTACGCACCATCGGGTTCATCCTCCTCGGCGTGACGGCGTTCGCGTCTCTGCTCGACGAGATCGCGTGGACGCGCGTTCTCGTCATGATCGTCGGCGGCTCCACGTACGCGTTCACCCTCGTGCTGCTCGTCTTCCTGCTCGGCATCGGGATCGGGAGCCGGATCGTCGCGCGCCGGGGCCTCGCCCCGGGTCAGACCGCTGCCTCCGCGGCGGTGGCGCAGGCCATCACGGCCGCCGGAGCCAGCCTCCTGTTCGTCATCTTCGGCGCGCTACCGCGGTATATCGTCGCGATATTCCAAATGCAGTCCCTCGACGCCACCGAGCGATTGCTGGCGATGGGACTGGCGGTGGGCGCGGTGGTGCTCGTTCCGGCGGTCGGCATGGGGATGACCTTCCCCCTCCTCACCCAGCTGGTCGCTCCCCCTGACACCGCCCGCGGAGCCGATGTCGGGCGGGCGTACGCGCTCAACACACTCGGCAGCATCGCGGGGGCTGTCCTCACCGGGTTCGTTCTGGTCGTGACACTCGGCACGGATCTCACGTTGCGCCTCGGCGCGGCCATCAATGTCGGGGCGGCGCTTGTCCTTGCATGGCTCGCCGCACGCGGTGTGGCAGAAGGGTCGGCCGAGCACCGTGCGCTCCGGTGGCGGGTGCTCGGCGCCGGTAGCTTGGCGACCGTGGCGCTCGTGGCCGCGGTGGCTGCACCCCGTTGGAGTACCCGCTTGATCGATCTGGGCCCCAGCATCTACGGGCGCGACCGCATGGACGCACGCGGGGTCGAGGCCTTCCTCGCGCATCGGGGCTCACGCCAGCTGGCGTATCGCGAAGGCTGGAACGCCACCGTGTCGGTGTGGGAGGGAGTGTCGGGACGCTCTCTCAAGGTGAACGGTAAAGCGGACGCGTCGGATTACGGCGACATGGATACGCAGATCATCGCGGGCCTTGCACCCGTCGCCGCGCGGCCCGACGCCAAGACGGCGTTCGTGGTGGGTTATGGCAGCGGCGTCACCGCCGGGGTGCTCGCCCGCGTCCCTGGCATGCGGCACGTTCGGGTCGTCGAGATTGAGCCGGCGGTTCTCTCGATGAGCCGCTTTTTCCTGCACGTCAGCGACAGCGCCACGTTCCGTCCGACCGTCTCGATCGTCGCGGACGACGCCCGTAGCGCCCTGCAGCTCGATCCGACGCTCTATGACGTCATTGTTTCGGAGCCCAGCAACCCGTGGCTCGCTGGCGTCGCGACACTCTACACGGAGGAATTCTTCCGGATCGCCCGTAGCCGTCTGGCAGACGGCGGCGTGTTCTGTCAGTGGGTGCAGCTCTACCAGGTCCCGCTCCCGGTGGTCGCAGGGGTGGTGCGGAACGTCAAGGCGGTGTTCCCCCATGTCCACCTCTGGTTCGGCGCGCCCGCCGACGTGATGGTGGTCGCCTCGATGCGACCACTCACGTACGACAAGGCCTGGCTTGCTCGATTGGTGGGGCCGAAGGGAGCGCTAGGCGAGCTCGGGAGCGAGTACCTCGGCGTGGAACAGCCGGCGGATTACTTCGGTCACCAACTCCTCGGCGAAGCCGGCGTGGCGAAGCTCATCGAGCGCCCTGCCATCGTGCATCGTGACGATCGGCCGCAACTCGAATTCGTCGCGGCACGGCGTTTCCTCGACCCGTCCGGGACAAGGGGGGTGTTCGACTCCCTCGCGGCGATACGGCCGGCGACCCAGGCCGCGGACGGGACCGCGCCGCTGCCGTTCGCACGCGCGCTCACGACCCGTCGGGGGGACCCCACCGGTCTGCAGTACGTGACCGCGGCCCGTCGCGCGCAGCCGGACAACCCCACCTGGACCACCGCGCTGGCCGCGATCCACCTCAACTTGGGTGACGCGGCGTTTGCCGATTCGGCGCTCCCACCTCTACTGCGCCCTGGCCGTAATCCGGAGGCGTGGCTCTTGAGCGGGTCCGTGGCCGCTCAGCGCAATCAGGACCGGCGCGCCCGGATCCTCCTCGCGGGCGCCCTGGCCGCGGGGGCGGACACCGCCGAGGCGAGCGCCGCGCTCGGCGCGCTGGAGGCACGCGCGAATCATTGGACCGAGTCGGCGGCCGACGTCCGCGTGGCGCTCGGCAGGGCCCGAAACACGCTGCGCCATCCCTACCCTAGGAACTGGTTGTGGGTCGCCTTGACACCGCTCGCCCTTCATGGGCCACCCTGGGTGGCGGATAGCGTGCTCGCGACCGCCCAGACGGGCTGGGGCGGCTGGTTCCGACTCTACGAGCTGCGCGCTGTGACGGCGCTGCGAACGGGTCGCTGCGAGATGGCTGCAGAGGAATTCTTGAAGCTCGTGGACTTTGGGATCGAGCCTGCTGACGCACCTGCGCTCGTCAGCCAGTGTCGGCTGCGTGCGAGCCCTTAGACGCCGGTTTGCTCCCCCAAAACTGCCTTCACCTCGCCGGCAGCCGCGATCACGTGGTCTACGTCGCGCGAGAGAGCACGGGCCTGCTGGGTGGCACGCGTGAGATCATCGAGCGCCACGGCGACGCCGGCGGACCGGAGGCGGAGCAGGTCGAACCGAACGTTCTGCATCGCCAAGACGCACGATTCCAGTTGGTCGGACACCAGTTGGCGCCGAGTCAGGAGGTCCGTGAGCGCCTGGCGCTGGCGTGCGAGGAGACCCACCTGCCGCTCCCGCTCCGCGCTTTCCCCCTGCCGCTTGGTGGCGTCGATCTTCTCTTCGAGACGGGCCAGCGCGCCCGCGTCCACGGTTCCACTCATCGCATGCAGCGTCCGAGCGAGCTCCTCGGCACGTCCGAGCAGCGCGTCCGCCGTGGCCACGACATCGGGGAGCAGCTTCCGCTCCGACTTGGGGAGGCGGTCGACGATCCGTAAGATCGCCTTGCGATCGCCGCGCGCCTGCTGGATCGGCTCGACCTGGCGGCCGAACTCGTCCGTGGTCGCACGCGGCAGATCTACCGGACGACGGCCGGCCGCGGCGAGCCGTGCCTCGATCGCGTCGGGCGCCGGCGGCCGGGCGAACACATCCCGCCAGGAATACCCGGCGTGCCATAGGCGGACGTAGCGGGGCAGGAGCCCGACCCCGCCCCAGATGGCCGCGACGAACAGCGACCAGCTCGGACCGTGGCTTCCGGTGGCTACGTCGATCACGAACAGTGAACCGCACACGGCGGCCCAGGTCACGAACCGGCTCCGGAGCTCACGGACAATTTCCGGCTCACCGCTCGGCGCCAACAGCGGCCGGTCGCGTGTCCGGTCGATGCGCCGCGCCTGGCGATCCAGCGCGCGCGCGGGATTGGAGCGCGGCCGCGCCACCGGCTCCGGACGCACCTCGCGCGACGCCCGCGGTGCGGTCGGGCGGCGCGGCTGATATGCGGTCGCGCTCCGTGCTTCCAGAGCGCGCCGCAGAGCGTCGGCCGTGGGCCAGCGATCTTCGGGATCCTTTTCGAGCGACCGCATCACGCAGGCGCCCAGGTCGTCGGGTACGTCCCGGCGCTTGTCCGTGATCAGCGGCGCCTGCTCGGTGATGTGCTTCAACAGAATACCGGGAACCGTCGGCGCATGGAAGGGAAGCTCACCGGTCAACATCTGATAGGCGACCACGCCGAGGCTGTAGATGTCTGAGCGGCCGTCGATCTCGCGATCGCCCGCGGCCTGCTCCGGGCTCATGTAATGCGGCGTACCGATCGCCACGCCCGTGCCGGTGAGCGTGGCTCCCCCCGTGGTGGAGGAAAGCGCCTTCGCGATCCCGAAGTCCGTCACCACGACGCGACCGCGGCTGCCTTCAAGGAGAATGTTGTCCGGCTTCACGTCGCGGTGAATGATCCCGAGTGCGTGCGCGGCCCCCAGGGCGTCCGCCGTCTCTATCATGATGCGACGCGCCTCGTCGGGCGGCAGCCGACCGCGCCGCTTGAGCTTGGCCGCGAGCGACTCCCCGTCCACATAGGCCATCACGAAGTACACCAAGCCGTCGGGCCCCTCGCCAACGGAGTGAATAGGGACGATATGGGGGTGTGAAAGGCGAGCCGCTGTCTCGGCTTCGCGCAGGAAGCGCAGCCGGATCTCCTCACGGAACGCGAGCTCCGGAGGCAAGACTTTCACCGCGACCTGGCGCTTCAAACGCTCGTCGCGGGCGGTGAACACAACGCCCATTCCGCCCCGGCCGATCTCCCCCTCGAGCGTGTATGCGCTGCCAAGGGCCTGGGTCAGCCGGCCGGTGAGTGACTTGTCCGCTTCGTTCATCCGGGTTCGCGTGAGGGGCGCGCGGATAGATTAGCCGGGCGACGGCGAGCCTGCAACCGGCCAGCGGCTTTCGACTTACGCCTGCCGCCGCCATGGCGCGTCGCGCGGTGGCTATTAGGCAGCCCCTGCCTTATTGGCCGCTGATCGGTGGAACGTGCGTGCTCAGCGGAGCGTTTTTGTGTGGCACGGACGATGCTAAAGGGCACCGGACGATGCTGACATCTCTCTTACACGAGTTGGACGCGTATGTCTGAACGATTGACGCTTCCGGTGCTCCCGCTCCGGGACGTCGTGCTGTTTCCGGGGGTCTCGATGCCGATCGGCGCGGGACGTCCGGCAACGCTACGCGCCGTCGAAGCCGCCCTGAAGAGCGACTCGCGGCTCATTTTTGCCGTCGCGCAGCGCGAGAACGTCGATACCGTCACCCCGAGCATCCTCTTTACCACTGGCACGCTCGCCAAAATTAGCCAGATCCAGCGCGGGCTGGGAGGCGTCCAGCTCCTGTTGCACGGCGAACACCGCGGTACGGCCCTACACTACAACGATAACGGACGCTACCTCGAAGCAGTGGTGCGGGAGGTGCAGGATCTGCCCCCGCTGAGCCTCGAGGACCCGGCATTTGTCGGCCTGCATCGCGAAGCCCGCGAGCGGGCTGCCGAGCTGGGCGAGAAGTCCGGGCTCCCCGAAGACGTAGTCCGTCAGGTGTTGGAAGGTGTGTCGGATGCGGGGCGCTTGGCGGACTTGGTGGCCGGCTATCTCGAGATCAAGCCGGCCGACCGCCAGGGCATGCTCGAGACGCTCTCCGTGGAAGAGCGGCTGCGCCGGGTGCTCGTGCACGTTCAGCGCCAGATCGGTGTGCTGGATGCACAGGAGCACATCAAGTCCCAGGTGCAGGAAGAGCTCGGCGAACGGCAGCGCGAGATGTTTCTTCGCGAGCAGATGAAGGCCATCCGCAAGGAGCTCGGGGAGGAGGACGAGACCACCGAGGGAGAGCAGCTGCGCAAGCGGCTCGAGGCCCTCGATCTCCCCGAAGCGGCCAAGAAGGAGGTCGCGCGCGAGCTCGAGCGTCTGGAGCGGGCGAACCACGACTCGATGGAGGCGCAGGTCATCCGTACCTATCTGGAGACCGTGGCCGAGCTGCCCTGGAACAAGCGGGCCGAGGAGTCCCTCGATCTAAAGCGCGCCGCCGAAATCCTCGAGCAGGACCATTACGGCCTGCAGGACGTCAAGGATCAGGTCCTCGAGTTCCTGGCGGTCCGGCAGCTGCGCCAGCGGTCGCCTCAGGGCACGCCCAAGACCAAGCCGGATGAGGAGCAGACCCGAGGTTCGATTCTGCTGTTTGTCGGTCCACCTGGAGTAGGTAAAACGTCGATCGCCAAGTCGATCGCGCGCGCCATGGGCCGGCCCTATGTGCGCATCTCGCTTGGAGGCGCCCGCGACGAGGCAGACATTCGCGGACATCGTCGCACCTACGTCGGGGCGATGCCCGGGCGCATCATCCAGGGCATGAAGCAGGCGGGGGCCAAGAACCCGGTGTTCCTGCTCGATGAAGTCGACAAGCTGGGCGTGTCCTTCCAGGGCGACCCTGCGGCGGCGCTCCTCGAGGTGCTCGATCCCGCGCAGAACGATTCTTTCACTGATCACTATCTCGGCGTGCCGTTCGATCTGTCGGAGGTGCTGTTCGTCGCGACCGCCAACTTCCTGCAGAGCATTCCGGGACCACTCCTCGACCGGCTCGAGACGGTGAACTTCGCGGGCTACACAGAGCGCGAAAAGCTCGAGATTGCGAAGCGGTATCTTGTGCCCCGTCAGGTGTGGGAGAATGGACTGACTCCCGAGCAGTTCGCGGTTACCGATGCTGCCTTGAGCGAGATCATCTCGAGCTACACGCGGGAGGCGGGTGTCCGGCAGCTGGAGCGGGAGATCGGCAAGCTGGGCCGCAAGGTCGCGCGCCGCATCGCCGGTGGCGATGTCGAGCGCGTCACGGTCGATGCTCAGGACGTTGACGACCTGCTCGGCCGCCCGAAGGTCCATCCTGAGCGCAAGGCGGGCGAGGATCAGGCGGGCGTGGCCACGGGCATGTACTACACGCCCGTCGGCGGAGACATCATGTTCGTTGAAGCGAGCGTGATGCGCGGGAAGGGCGAGCTCGTGCTGACGGGTCAGCTGGGCGATGTGATGAAGGAATCCGCCCGCGCGGCCCTCACGTATGCCAAATCGCACGCCGACCAGTTAGGCATTGCGGAGGCGGCGTTCGCGGGCACGGATCTCCACATCCACGTTCCCGCCGGAGCGATCCCGAAGGACGGGCCCTCGGCCGGCGTCACCATGGCGACCGCACTGGTGTCCGCGCTGTCGCGGCGGCCCGCGCGTCACGATCTCGCCATGACCGGTGAGATCACGCTCCGCGGCCGGGTGCTGCCGATCGGCGGCGTGAAGGAGAAAGTGCTAGGCGCTGTGCGTGCCGGGATCCGGACCGTCCTGCTGCCCAAAGAGAACGGGCCGGACCTCGAAGACCTCCCGGAAGAGGTGCGGCGGTCCCTGGAGGTGCACCTGGTGGAGGATCTTGACGAGGTCCTGACACTCGCCCTGCGCGGCGCTCGCTTCGAGGCTGGTCACCTGGTGTTCGATGGCGAGGCGCCGGCGGAGCCAAGCCTTGTAGCGAAGCACAACTGAGCCCGCGAGTTCGCGCTCCCGAGGCCCCTGGGGAATTCCCGGGGGCTCTCGCTTTCCGGGCACACGGAAGCGCATTCAACCCTTTCCCCGTAGTCCCTGTCTAATCAGCCGACCCGTCACGAGGCTGCCACCGTGTCGATCGCCGTTTTCCTGGCCGTCGCCGTCCAGACCGCATCCCTGCCGCAATCGACCGGCGGCCGCCTTTCCCCCGCGACCGCCACGAGAGCTACCGCGGCGCGTGCAACGCGCGCGGTGATAATCGACGGTCGCGACGACGACGACGTCTGGCGCACCGCACCCGCGATCACGCAGTTCCGCGAATTCCAGCCACGGGAGAACGGGGACCCCCGGTTTCGGACCGAGGCCAAGGTCGCCTACGACGATCACAACCTCTACGTATTCATCCGGGCGTTCGACCCGCATCCCGACAGCATTCTCAAGTTGCTCGCTCGCCGCGATGTGCGGGCGGCCACCGACCAGTTGAAGATCATGGTCGATTCCTATCACGACCGGCGCTCGGGCTTCGAGTTCGCCGTGAACCCGGCCGGCGTGAAGCGCGATTACGCGATCTACAACGACACACAGGAAGACGATGCGTGGGACGCCGTGTGGGAGGTCGCCACGACCGTCGATTCGCTTGGGTGGACCGCCGAGTTCCGCATCCCTCTGTCGCAGCTGCGATACGTGCCCCGGGACACGAACACGTTCGGGTTCGGGGTCTGGCGTGATATCCAGCGTTACAACGAGCGGGTCAGCTGGCCGCTGTACCGCAATTCGCAGACGGGCATTTCGTCCCAGCTGGGTGAGCTGACCGGCCTCGTCGGTCTGCCCTCGCCGCGCCGCCCGGAGATCGCGCCCTACATGCTGACGAAGAACGTGTCTGTGCCCACCGGCGGCAGCTTTGACCGTTCACAGAGGCTGACGGCGGGCGCCGACCTGAAGTACGGACTGACGTCAAACCTGACGCTCGACGGGACCATCAACCCGGACTTCGGACAAGTCGAGCAGGATCCGGCGGTGCTCAACCTTAGCGCGTTCGAGACGTTCTTTCAGGAGCGGCGACCGTTCTTCGTGCAAGGAGCTGGGATCTTCCGCTTCGACGTGAATTGCAGCCAGGTGAACTGCAACAACGAGGGGTTGTTCTACTCACGCCGCATCGGGCGGGCACCCGAGCTCGACTACGGCGTCGCTGGTTCGCCCACGGTGACGACAATCCTGGGCGCGGCGAAGCTGACCGGCCGACTTCCCGGCGGCCAAACGGTGGGCGTGCTCGACGCCGTCACGCAACGCGCCTCGGACCCCCTCAACAACACCCTAGAGCCGACGACCAACTACGCGGTGGTGCGAGCGCAGCAAGACTTCCGTAACAGCGAAAGCGGTATCGGCCTCATGATGACGGCCGTCAACCGGGCCCTGGACGGGTCGACTGAGAATGCGCTGCGGCGCAGCGCGTTCGTCGGAGCGTTCGATTTTCGGCACCGCTTCTTGAGCAGTCATTATCAGATCAAGGGATCCCTCGATTTTAGCCGTGTGGCGGGGACGGACTCCGCGATCGCGGCCACGCAGCGCAGTCCGGTCCACTATTATCAGCGGCCCGGCGCCGGCGTCTCGTACGACTCGACTCGGACGTCGCTCACGGGCAACGCGCAGGAGCTCTTGTTCGGCAAGGTCGGCGGCGGGATCACCCGGTTCGAGACGAGCTACCTGCGCCGGTCCCAGGGGTTCGAAGTGAACGACCTGGGTTACCTGAAACAGGCGGACCAGCAGAGCTGGAACACGTGGTTCGGCGTGCAGGCGCTGCATCCGAGCGCGCTGTACCAGCAAGCGTGGTGGAACTTCAACTGGTGGCAGTACTGGACGGCCGCCGGCACGCCGGTGGAGCGCGCCGCCAACACCAACGGGCACGTCCAGCTGCACAACGGGTGGTTCGTGATGGGCGGGGTCACCGCCGGCCAGCTCGGCACCACGTTCTGCGATCGCGACTGCTCGCGGGGTGGGCGGGCCGTCCGCGTCGACCCCTATCTCTCGGCGTGGGCGGAAGTGGACGGAGATGCACGCCCTCCGCTCGTCCCGTACATGTGGTTCAATTTCTGGCGCGGTGACGGGGCCCGCTCAGAGTCTTTCAACGGCAATACCCAAGTCACGTACCGCATCGCCTCCCAGGTCAATACCTCCCTGACCCTGAGCGCGACGCACAACGTGAATGACATCCAGTGGTTCGGCAATTTCGTTACGCGTGACACGACGAACAACACCACGACCCAGCACTTCAGCATCGCGCATCTCGACCAGAAGACCGTGTCGCTTACGGGCCGGGTCGATTACACGCTCACCACTACGCTTACTTTACAGCTCTACGTGCAGCCGTTCGTCACCAAGGGCAGTTACTCGAACGTTCGCGAGCTCGCCGACCCGAATGCCACCGCCTTCGTCAATCGGTATAAGGCCTACGCGGATACATCGGTCACCAACCACCCGGGCGGTTTCAACGACAAGGAGTTCAACTCGACCACCGTGCTGCGCTGGGAATATCGACCCGGCTCGACGCTGTTCCTCGTGTGGACACAGGGGCGCTCGGGCTACATCCCCCTCGAGGGGACGCGGTCGCTCCAAGGGGACTTCCGCGACATGTTCGATCTGCATCCCAACAACACGTTCATCGTGAAGGCGTCGTACTGGCTCAACTGAGAGCAAATACGGTGGCCGCCTTGGCGCGGCCATCGGCCGGCCGTCAGCGGGCTGCCACGCCGTCGAGTACGAGACGCACTGCAGCCTCCTTCCACCGCTCGCGAAGCGCCGGCTCGTCGGCGCCCAGGGGCGGCGCGCTCATCGCGATCAGCGACTCGAGGCCGAGATAAGCGACCATGAGGACCAAGGCCTGCGCCGCCGCCAAGTGCGGGTCGAGATCGTCACGTACATGGCCGCGACCCTGCCCTTCGGCGAGCAGGATTACCAACCGTTTGATCGCCGGCGCGAAAGGCCGGGCGTCGGATCGGCCGGCTTGCGTGAGGAGGGCAACGAGCTCCGGTTGTTTGGCCAGAAAGTCGAACTGCGCCGCCAAAGCGGTCCTGATGCGATCCAACGGGCCGGAGTCGGCGTGGCCGCCCGCGACGGGAAGACCGGCCAGCGCCTGCTCGAGCTGGGAGGCACCTTTGGCGAGTACCGCGTTGAACAGGCCGCGCTTCGAGTGGAAGTAGTAGAAGAGGAGCTGCTTATTCACACCCGCTTTCCGGGCGATCTGGTCCACGCGGGCACCCTCGAAACCGCGGCGCGAGAACTCTTCGCGCGCCGCTGCGACAATCCGTAATGCGCTGGAGTTAGTTAGCTTAGGTTTCAGAAGTTCAATTTCTCAACCAGATGGTTGATGAAATATACGCCTGCTCGCTGCTCGCGCTAGGTCACGTGGGACGAGCGGCAGTCCCGCTCGCAAGAACTTGACGATCAGGCGGTTCACTTCGTCCGGTGCTTCTTCCTGCACCGAATGGCCGGCATGAGCGACCGAGAGAAACGCCGCCTTGGGGATCCCGATCGCGATCGCACGCCCCAGCCCCATCGGCACGAGACGGTCCTGCTCGCCCCAAAGCACGAGCGTGGGCGCTGCCACGTGCTCAAGCCGGCCCTGCAGACCGTCGAAGCGGAACTCCCGCAACACGCTCCGCAGCACGCGCCCGTAGCCTGATTGGACCATCGGTGCGTAGTACTGGTCGACGTCCGCCTCGGTCACTTTCTCCGGATCGGCATAGGTCGCCTTGAGCAGGCGTGCCGTCATGCCACGCCCGCGGAGTGCGAGCGCCGCGCGTCCCACCAGAGGCCAACCGGCGATGCGGAGCGCGATGGGCTCGCGAGCGCCGAGGCCCGCCGACCCGATCAGGACGAGCCCGCGCACGCGCTCAGGATGTTCGATTGCGACCTGGGCCGCGATCGCTCCGCCCATGGAATGCCCGACGAGCACCGCGTCCGGCATGTGCAGGGAGTCCAGGAGCGCGACGGTAAGCCGGACGTAACTCTCGTTGTCGTAGCCGGTGGCGGGCTCGTCCGAGTACCCGAAGCCCCGGTTGTCGAAGGCGATCACGCGGAACCCCGCTTCGGCGATCGGACCGAGGTTCTTGCGCCATGCATACATAGAAGCGCCCAGGCCGTGCAACAGGACCACCGGAATCCCGTGCCCCGTGTCGATATAGCGGATGCGCGTTCCGTCGACCCGGACCTCGCGTGCGGTGAACGGGGTTCCTGCCGGAAACCGTTGGCTCGGGGGGATCGCCGGGCCGCGACAACCCAACGCGGCGACGAGGAGGAGTCCGAGGAGTCTCATACCCGGTTCCCCAATGCGGCCCGCACCAGCGCGATGATCGCGGGGTGCGAACTCCAGAGGCCCGTCGCGAGCTCTCCGCTGCCGGTCACAACCACCGCCTGGGCGCCGTCGATGAGCAATACAGTGGGCGCGTCTGCGGCTACGGTCGCGGTGACCAGCCCCTGCGTCTCGGCGGGCACCTCCCCTGCGACACGAAGCTCGACTGCGGCTCGGTCTTTGGCCCGCCTCCAGGCCGGGAGCGTCGGCCGGAGCAGCTCGGCCCCCAGCACGCCCTCCGCTCGTCGTTCCGCGCGGGCGACGACGTGCAGGATGAGGTTGGCCGCCGCACGGGCGCCAACGACGCTCCGCGTATCGGGCTCGACGGCGTCGGTCGCCGTGCTGAGCTCCGCACTCAGGCGGTCGAGTGCCTGGCCTTGCTGCGCCGCGAGCTGTGCGATCAGCGCGCGCGGGTCGGCCGCGCGGTAGCGTATAGGGCGGCCGGGGAGACGGGCGGCCGCCGTTCGACCGACGAGCCCTTCGAGCGCTCCGTACGTATTGGCGCGTGCGAGTCGGGCCGCGTGCGCGACTGCATAGCCGGTTGACGGCCCGAGCCGCAGGAGGGCCGCGTACACACGTGACTCCGTTGGAGTGAACCCGAAGGGGGTGAGGTCAAGCGAGCTGCGCATTTGCGTAGTAGCAATTACTACTACTGTGACGTCGTAAGAGCAAGGCCGATCAAACGACTTCGATCGGAAGTCCCATCAGCCGGGCGATGAGTGCCAGACGGAACGTCGCGTCCGTCTGCCGTTGGGCGGGGCTCTTGCCGGGGCCCTCCAGCGGGAAGTAGTGCGCCGTGAGCGGGCTGATCGGCTTCGGCATCGCGCGCAGGCTCTTGGGGCTCCAGATACCCTGGTCGTCGCACTCGCTGAAGAGCCGGGCGAGCACGCGGCTGGCGCTCGGGATCTGGCGCACCAGGCCGAGCCGGGTGAGGAGTTCAAGCCAGTACAGCGCGAAGGGAATATCCGTAACGTGCCCCTGGGCGTCGGATCGCAAGGGGTCGCCCAGGAGCTCGAACAAAGGCTTCAAGAGTTTCTTGCCCGCGAGGACAAAGAATGCCCGGCGCGGCGCGGGCGACGAGAAGTAATTTCCCAGCCGCTCGATGAACCCTGCGCGCTCCCGTTGAACTGGCGGCAGAAAGGCCAGCATCTCCACGGCAAAGACGGTCGGGGGGCAGGCGAGCGGGTCCAGCACCGTCTTGCCCTGAGTCTTCTTGAACGGCTTCGCCGCCAGCTCGCTCCGCAAGTACTGGGAGATGTTGCTCACGATCGTGTGAGCGGTCCCACGCACGCGCGGATCGTCGGGGTGCCCGCCCCGGGCCAGTGTGCACGCCGCCGCCTCGCGGCCGACGCGACGGGCCCACCGCCCCATCCCGACGTCTCCCTTCGCGACCTTCTGGAACTCTACGAGCAGCTCCTGCGCCCGCTGGGCGACTGCCCGGTCGGGGTCGTCAGGCTCGATGCGCGAGAGCAGCTGGAAGAGGAAGCGGTCGGCGTCCCGGAATGGGCGCTCCCCCGGTGGCCATCCGAGCTCGATCAGCCGTCGATATTGGTAAACCGTCCCGGCCTCGCTCCATCGGTGCGATTTGGAAGGCTCTGGCGCCAGCAGATTGCCGCCCCACAGCCCGTTGGCTTTTTGTTTGCGGACGACCGCCGATGCCGGTTTGTACTCGAGCACCTGCTGGCGCAACGCCGCCAGCCGTTCCGGCTCTCGTTGCGCGTCCGGTACGACTTCAGCGTAGGCGCGGTAGATGAGCGGCGGGCTCGCCGCTTCGCCCAACCAGGAAAGCGGCAGCCGATGCGACGAAGGGAGTTCCAGGTGCGCGCTCCGAAGTGCGGGAAACGGCGACCCCAAAACGGGCGCAAACTTACCCGGGTCCCGGGGAATAGGCCAGAGGCGCTCCGGGCCGGCCGCTCCGTAGCAGCTTATGTCATTGAATAGCCGTGCATTAGCCGCACTGCAAACAATTGCACTTACTGCGATGATGACCCGGTCGGCCGGCGAAACTCGGACCTCGGCAGCCATTCGGGCATGTCCGGCGCGTTCGCGATCGCCACGGCTAGACGCAGCGCCACGCGAGCTTCCTGAGCCATGCCCTCGTACGTGAAGGTGGACCGGTATTCGTCGCTCGGCTGATGGTATCGCGTGCGGTTATACAGGTCGGCCTGCTCCCGGCCCCACCCCATGGGCTTGCCCACAAAGTTGAGTCCGGGTTCGATCGACACCGCCGGTACGCCCGCCTTGGCGAAAGGGAAGTGGTCGGACCGATAGAACGATCCTCGGACATCGGGCTCGTGTACTACAGCCAGTGACTCGGCCCTCGCGGCGGCCTCGAACATCGGTCCGATGGTCGATCGGTCGACCCCCAGCGCGTCGATGTCCCGGGTGGGCCCACGCACGTTCGTGACATCGAGGTTGAGCACGGCGGCGGTCTGCGCCAGCGGGACGAGCGGCTCGCGGACATACGCTTCGCTGCCGAGCAACCCGCTCTCCTCCGCGGTGGTCGCGATGAACAGCAGCGTGCGTCGAGGGCGTGGCTGGAGCTGCGCGGCCGCCTGCGCGATTGCCAACATCGCAGCGACGCCCGACGCGTTGTCTTCGGCACCGTTGTAGATCGAGTCGCCGTTTACGGCTGGACCGATCCCCTTGTGGTCCCAGTGCGCGCTGAACACCACCGCCTGCCGGGCCAGGGTCGGGTCGCTTCCCGGAAGCCGGGCCACGACGTTCGCGGAGTGCGCTTGCCTGAGATCGCTCTTCACGTCCACGTTGACGTGCAGCCCCGTCGTCACGGGACGGAACTCGCGGTGCGCCGCGGCCCGCGTGAGCGAGTCGAGGCTCAAGCCGGCATGGGCGAGCGCGGCCTGTGCGGCGTCGTGCGTGACCCATGCCGCGAACGCAATGCTCTGCGCCGCCGGGCGGTCCAGCTTGAACTGCTCCACCGACCAGGAGCCCCGGACCACCTCCCAACCGTACGTGGCGCTTTCCGTCGTGTGCACGAGAATCGCGCCCAGCGCCCCACGCCGCGCCGCTTCCTCGAGCTTGTAGGTCCAGCGGCCGTAATAGGTGAGCGCGCGCCCGTTGAAGATCGTCGAGTCCTGGAGACCGGGATCGTTCACCAGCATCAGGAGTACTTTGCCGCGGACGTCCACGTCCTTGTAGTCGTCCCACCGCCATTCCGCCGCCTGTACGCCGTAGCCGACGAACACCACCTCCCCGTCCGTCACGATGTGATTCTCCGGTCGCTCGGCCCACGCCACAAAATCCTCCCGATACGTGAGCGCTCGCGCCGCGCCGGCCTTGCCCCACGCGAGCGACGGGTGCGGGACCATGCCCACGAGCGCCACGGGCTGGAAGTACGACCCGTCGGGGCCTGCTGGCTCGAGACCGAGGGCCTCGAACTGGGCCGCGACGTACGTGGCGGCGAGCGCCCCGCCGCGCGTTGCAGGGGCGCGGCCCTCGAGCAGATCGTCGGCCAAATACTTGAGATGCGCATCCATTGCCGCGGTGCTCACCGCGGGAAGCGCCCCTGATGGTGAGGCAGGCGCGGGCTGGGAGGAGGGCGTTGTTGCGCGGCCGCACGCTGCGGCGGCAAGAAGAAGGGTGACGATGCGCATCGGATGCGTTCCTCCCATGATGAAATCCGGTATCTTTGGCGCATGCTCCAAGCATTGCGCGGCCGTCGCGTAGAGAAGCTACCCGCTCAGGTCCTGCTTAGCGGGCGAATTCTGTTCCTCACCGAGGACGCCGGCCTCGTTCGCCGGCAGCTGGAAGGCCAGGACCTGGACTGGCGCCCCGAGACCCGGCTGCGCGACAACATCTCGACCGACGAAATCACTCCCGCCTACATCTGCTACTACTACGACGATACGCTGGGCGACTTCCCCTACCTGGGCCTCAAGTGCGGGGAGGAATTCCCCATCCCCCGGGGATCCGTCAAGCGCGGTGGGTTCGTCGCTTCGGTGAGCGGCAAGAGGCGAGGAAAAGGCTCCTCCCGCGAGCAGTCTCCATACGCTGAGATGTGCGCCGGAATCAGGCTCGTCATCGCTGAGAACATCGAGCGCATCTATCGCGAGAACTGCCAGAACTTAGGCGTGCTCGCCACCACCGACTTCTCCTTTATCGACAAGATACGGCGCGGCGAGGCGATCCCGCTAAGCGCGTTCACCGCCGGCGAGGGCGAGATCACCCGCGGCATCATTGAGTACGGCGGATTGTTCAACTTCAACGTCGCCCGACTCCAGGGAAACGTCGTCCTCACGCCGCCGGGCACGCCGCCACGCCCGATGACGCTCGGCGAGAAGATCATCGCCCGCCACTGGGTGGTGGACCCGTCGCAAGGCAAGGTCGGGGTGCCCGCGGTCAAGCCCGGGGACGAGGGGTTCGTCGTCACCGACATCCGTTTCAGCCACGAATACGTCACGCCCATGGCGGCGATCTTCTTCGAGCAGCTCGTGGGCGTGGACGAAAAGGTACACGACCCGGCCTCGATCCTAATGTTCCGGGATCACCTCACGTTCCTGGGCGAGGCCATGACCCCCGAGCGGGTCAAGGACGGCCTGCTCGACGTGGCCCTCGAGCTCGAGAAAAAACAGCGAGCCTTCGCGGAAAAGCAGGGGATCAAGCTGTACGGCGAGCTCCGCCTCGGTCACCACGGCTCAGAGGCGATCTGCCACTCGAAGATCCTCGAGGGTCACGCCGAGCCGGGGATGATGATCATCGGCAGCGATTCCCACACGCCGCACGCGGGTGCCGTCGGCTGCATCGCCTTCGGCGTGGGCACGACTGCCATTTTCAACTCGTGGATCACGAAGGATGTCCGCCTCACGGTGCCCGAAACGGTGAGAGTCGTGGTCCGCGGAGCCAAGCCCGACAACGTGACCGCCAAAGACTTCATGCTCGAGATTCTGCGGCACCCGTACGTGAAGAGCGGCCTGGCGATCGGGAAGCTGGTGGAATACTGTGGCGATGCAGTCGAGTCGCTCTCGGTCGACGAACGGGCGACGATGACAAACATGACGGCCGAAGTCGGGGGCTTCACCGGGTACGTGGCCCCCGATGAGAAGACCGCCGACTACCTGATGGAGTACCGCGGGATGTCGCGCGGCGACGCGACGCGCCAGTGCCGGGACCTGGCCAGCGATCCCCGCGCCGAATACTGCGAGGTCATTGAAATCGATGCCTCCACGATTCGGCCCATGATCGCCCTCCCGGGCGACCCGGGAAACGGGCAGTACATCGAGGAAACGCCAGCGCGCATCAAGGTGGACATCGCCTATGCTGGCTCGTGCACCGCGGGAAAAAAGGAAGACATGGATATGTACGCCCGGGTCCTGGCGGAAGCCGCCGAGCGCGGCGAGCGCGTGGCGCCGTGGGTGCGGTTCTTCATCCAGTCGGGCTCGCAGGACGTGAAACACTACTGCGAAGAGCGCGGATACCTCGAGCTGTTCAGGAAAGTAGGCGCGACGTTCCTCGAGCCGTCCTGTGGCGCGTGCATCAACGCCGGCCCCGGTGTCTCGAAGACGCGCGAGGAGGTGACGATCAGCGCGATCAACCGAAACTTCCCCGGCCGCTCGGGGCCAGGGCAGCTATACCTCGCCAATCCCTACACGGTCGCCGCGTCGGCCATCGCGGGTTACATCACGACCTGGGAGCCCGGGAGGGTGCTCGCGGGCTCGTAGTCTAACGACCGCCGCTCGCGTTCGAGGCGGTTCGCTCCACGGGTGACGCTCCGCCGCCCTTCGGGCGCAAGGCACCGCGCTGATAAACGCTGCGTGGATTCCACAGCACCCATGACGTGATGCCGACGTCCTCCGCGGCGCGGATCTGCTCGCGGATCTCGAACGGTGTGTAACGGGGCAGGCGGCGACCCAGCGTGAACGCCTGCAGGAACGGACGGATCTCGGCTGAGCCCGGCAAGGGGCGGGAACGCTGCAGGGCGTCCTTGAGCGCGGAACGCACGATGTGGTAGGGCTGGCCATTCGGCCACGCGAATCCGAACGCGCCCCGATAGTAGTGGCTCGGATACACCATCGGGAGCACGACGTCGGCGACGCTCACGAAGTCCTCCCACACCTGTCCGATCCCGAGATCGCCGGACGTGGTTGAGGCGGTGAGCCCGAAGATATCGAACGTGACCGGCACGCCGTACGGCCTTAGGCGATCCTTCAGCAACGCGACATGCTCGCGCACAGCTTCGCGCTGCGTCTGTCCGGCCTTGTGGGCCGGGAAGATCGCGGTCGCCATCCGCTCACGGGGCTCGTCGGGGAAGCGGACGTAGTCGAACTGGACCTCCTGGAATCCCATCCGCACGGCCTCTTGGGCGAGTTGGGCCGAATAGATCCACACCGAGTCGTTGTATGCGTCCACCCACGCGATATTGATCCGGTCACGCCACAATCCCCCCGTCCCCCGTTCTTTCACCGACCACCGCGGCTTACGCTCGGCGAGGCGTGGGTCCTTCGCGACCACGATGCGCGCGATCGTGTAAATGCCGTGCGCGGCGAGCGTGTCGAGTCGGGCCTTGGCGTCCTTCGCCCGCACGCAGTTGTTCGCTCCGATTTGCTCCGCCGTCGGGACCGTGGACGGGTAGAGCAGGCACCCGGTGTCGTCCTTCACGTCGATCACGAAAGCGTTGATCTCGGTCTCGTCGGCAAGGCGCACGAGCTGCCAGAGTTTCGGCGATCCGAACGCCCAGGCGTTGATATAGAGCCCCTTGATGTTCGCGCTGGGCGGCAGTAGCACGGACTCCTGCTGGACGTAGCGGATCTCGGTGGGGCGCAGCAGCACCTTCAGTTGATCTACCGGGGCGCTCTCAATGGCGCCGGCGGGCGGGATCGGGATGGAGGCAGGCGGCGTCGAGTCGGCGGCATCTTGCGCAAAAAGGCCGCGACTCGTGAGGAGCGCGGCCAGCAAGAGGGCGAATGCCTGCCGGACCACAGCCATAAAGGGGGTTACACGATAGGAATCACCCGTAAATCGGACAAGAGACGGCGATCACTTCACCGGGGAGTCAGCTGTAAGCTGTTGAATAGCAATGGGTAAGTGGCGATGCTCTGGCCTCGATACTGCGGCCTGAAGCCGAATAAGAGCACGCGCCCGGTTCCCACCTTCACCTCGACGAGCGCGGCCCGGCCGGCCACGCGCTCGGGATGCAACACCCATCCCGAGAGGAGAACTTTGTCCGCTTCGGCGGGATACCGCCCCACGACGTGCACGGCGCTCGAGTCGAGCACGTCGAACGCGGGACCGCTCTCGTACCATGCGACGCTCTGCGCAGGCACGCCACGCGTAATCGGGTCGCCCGAGTCTAGCTCGAGTCGAAAGATGGAGCCCGGGGCGTAGAACTCGTCATCCGCCACGCCCTCGAGCACGTTGCGCACGGGAAGGAGCAGCTGCTCCACGGCGAAGCGGCTGGCGTCGTTCAATGCGACCAACGTGCCACCATCGGTCACGAACTGGCGCAACGCTTTCACGCCGTCTTGGCCGAGCCCGCCCGCATATGGCGCGGGATACTGGTGAGGAAGCCCGTCGAGCAGCTCGTGCGGTGACTGATCGGGCAGGACGAGGACGTCGAACTTGTCGCGCAGCTTTCCCGCGCGCACCACCGAATCGACGACCGAGACGTAGGGCACCTTCCACGTGTCGAAAAGCCAACGCGTCCACCCTTCGTCCATCGGCGCCACGTAGGAGCGATACAGGCCGATCCGCGGCGCGTCTGGCCCCGTGAAGCCCGGATACGCGGGGTTCGCGACCGGCGGCTCGACCGGCGGTGAGAGACCGATCCGTAGGGAGTCGCGCGACGGCGCCGCGGTCACTCCCATCAAGAGCGGGAGCGTGTGCGCGGTGACGTCGTACGGCGGGAGCGGTGGACCGCCGGGATAGAGCCGCAGATCGGGGTACCGCTGAGGCTCGAGCAGCGCTTTCGCGAACCCGGCGTAGGGCTGCCGTAGCACCACGACGTAGCTTCCCGCCGCGAAGCGCTGGCTACCGAGTGTAATTGGGTGGAGCGCCGTACGGATTTCGACTTGGCCGCGATGCAGAATCCCGAGGAGGGTGGCCAGTCCCACCGAGTCCTGATGCTGGCGTGGGAGGACATAGGCGTACGGCCAGCCCTTCCATCCCCGCAGAGCCCGCCCTTCGACCGTGAGGAAGTTTGCGAGCCAGCGATCCCGGTACCGCGCCGCGTTCTCAAGCAGCGCGTACGCACCGTCGGTCTGGTAGCTCACGATGTCCCGAAGCGTCCACCGGCCGCCGGGCCACGGGCTCGTGAAGTTCCAGGAGCGCTCGCGTGGGTTGAAACCGCGCCCGCGCGTCGCAAGCTGGTCGAAGGGGACGTCGATCGGCGACGCGAGGTTCGCGCTCGCCGCCTCCGAAAGGATGCGCACGCCACCGTGATAATGCTGATAGGCACGCGCCGGCGTCCACGCGTCGTAGACGGCGTTGATGGCGATACCGGTTTTCCCTTCGCCCGCGAGCGTCCAGGCCATCTCCGCACCGAGGGCGTTCACGCCGTCGATCAGCAGCGGATCGACGTTGGGCTCGACCGGGTCCAGGTACGGCGGGAGAAACAGTCGAGAGCCGTCCGTATCCTGCTGGTGGATGTCGTGCACGATCTGCGGGTGCCAGACGTTATGGATCGAGTCCACAACCAGCTGCGTTTCGACCTGCGTGAACGCGTACCAATCCCGGTTGTTGTCGTGCCCCGCGTAATGGTGGTACAGCTCCGGCGGATCGGTGCCTTCCGCGGGGGTCCCTAACGTGCGGTTGTACCAGCGTGTCACGATCGTGACGCCATCCGGGTTGAGCGACGGCACGAGCCACAGGATCACGTTGTCGAGGATCGCTCGCGTCGCGGTGCTCGTATCGGTCGCGAGCCGGTAGGCGAGGTTCGCCGGCGTCAGGTGGCCGCCTACCTCGTTCGAATGGATTCCCGACGTGATGAGCACCACGGTCTTTCCATCTCGCAGTGCCGCCGTCGCGTCCTTTGGGGTCTTGAACGCGCGCGGGTCGGCGAGGCGCGCGTTCAGGTCCCGATAGTAGTCCAGGCGCCGCAGGTTTTGTGGGCTCGAGATCGCCAGCGCGACGAGCGGTGCGCCGAGCGTGGTGCGCCCGAGCTCGCGGTAGCGCATCCGGTCGCTGGCGCTCGAGAGCGCCTGATAGTACCGGAGGAGGGTCGGCCAATCGGCGAGCTTCCTATCGTCACCCGGCTCGAAGCCAAGGACCGATCGCGGGGTCGGGATACGCTGCGCGACGGTACCGGGAGCGGGCGGAGGTCGATGCGTGCGCGCCGAACGTCGGGGAGGAGGCTGCTGCCCCTGGACGCCAGGGGTTGGCGCGGCGGCGATGGCCGCCGCGAAGAGCATGATCAGCGCGCGGGACACGGGCACGGGAAAAATACCGAGCCCAGTCTCGCGGCGCGACTACGGGAGCTTGTGCAGCTCGACGCGCCGGTTCTGGGCGCGCCCTGCGGCAGTACTGTTCGGGGCGATGTAGCCCGACGCGCCGTAGCCCTTGGCCATCATGCGAGCGGGCGGCACGCCTTTGCGCGCGAGGTAGAACCGCACCGCGGCGGCGCGGGCCTGCGAGAGCCTGTAGTTGATGTACTTCCTACCAGTGCTGTCGGTGTATCCGGCCACTTCGATCCGGATCTCGGGGTTCGCGAGCAGCGAAGCCGCGACCGCGTCGAGCACCAGGTACGAATCGCGCGTCAGGACCGACCTGCCCGTCTCGAAATTCACGCCCGTCAAGATGAGGGTAGGCCGTGGCGGAGCGCCCGGTGTCGGGGACCGCGCCGCCTCCGGCGCGAACAGAATGAGACAGCCGTTGGCGTCGACCTTGCTTCCGGGCGGCGCCGGCGGGCACTTGGCGGCTCCGGCCGGTGGCGGGGGCGCCGGAGTCACCGCTTCGACGGGGAGCGGGCAACCCACGGCATCAACCTTGGTGCCGGTCGGTGTGTTGGGACACTTGTCGATGCCGTCCGGCACGCCGTCGAGGTCGGAATCGAGCGGGCAGCCGTTCGCGTCGACTATCGCGCCCTTGGGCGTGTTAGGGCATTTATCGAGGCCGTCCGGGACCCCGTCCCCGTCCGAGTCCATGGGGCACCCTTTCTCGTCCACGGTGGTGCCGGGCGGTGTCCCGGGGCACTGGTCGATGCCGTCAGGCACCCCGTCGCCGTCGGAGTCGATCGGGCACCCCTTGGCGTCCACAATCGCGCCCTTCGGCGTGTTGGGGCATTGATCGATCCCGTCGGGTACGCCGTCACCATCCGAGTCGGTGGGGCATCCCTTGGCGTCCACCGTCGCACCCTTAGGTGTGTTGGGACACTGGTCGATGCCATCGGGCACGCCGTCGCCATCCGAGTCGATGGGGCATCCGCGCTTGTCGACGACCGCCCCCAGGGGCGTGTTGGGGCACGCGTCTTTGTCGTCCGGCACGCCATCGTGGTCCGAATCCTTGGCGGAGCCGCCGAGGTGGAACACGGAGAGCCCGACGGTGCCGACGTAGTGCCTGGGATTCCCGGCGATGAGTGCGTAATGGGTGCTCGGCGTGAAAATCGCGCGCCCCTCGACCCGGAGCGCAATACGATTCGTCAGGAACAACCGGACGCCGGCGCCGCCGTGGGCTGCGTTGTCCGTGAATCGGTACGGCGCTCGTGTTCCGAAATCGAGCAAGGTATAGCCGCCCAGCACGTAAACCATGAGGCGATCGGCGTGAATCGCGTTCACCACGAGCGACGCGCTGCCGATCAGCGGCTCCAGCGACTGGGGCGTCCCGCTCGAAGGCACCACCGTGTACTCAGGCTGGAGGAGGAGGTCTCCTTCCAGGCCGAACACGTTGCTGATGAAATACCCAAGACGGGCGCCGCCGCCGATCTTCCGGGAGAGCCCAAAGGTCGGATCGTACCGCGTGTAGGAGCCGAACGCCCCAACCTCGAACTGCCCGGCATGCTGCGCTGCGAGCGTCTGGGCACCGAGCGCCGACACGAGAGCCAGCACCCCGAGCCATCCCGAAGGGAGTCCCCCGCGCGGCGCGCTCACGGCAGCTGGCGCAGCTCCACTCGCCGGTTCTGCTGACGGCCGGCGGACGTTGTGTTCGTCGCGATGGGATTCGCGGCTCCGTAGCCCTTCGCGATCATACGGTCCGGAGCCACCCCTTTGCTCGCGAGGTACGTCCGCACGGCGTCCGCACGCGCCTGCGAGAGCCTGACGTTCGTCGAGGAAGCGCCGGTGTTGTCGGTGTAACCCGCTACTTCGATCCGGATGTCGGGGTTCGCATTGAGCGACTGCGCCACGATGTCCAGCACTGTGAACGACTCGGGCTTGAGCGCCGACTTGCCGGTTTCGAAGATGACGCCGCGCAGGATTACGGGCGTGCGCTCGGGCGTAAACAGGATCGGGCAGCCGACCGCGTCGACTCGCGTGCCCGGCGCGGTGCCGGGGCACTTGTCCTTCGAATCGTCCACGCCGTCTCCATCCGAGTCCTTGAAGCGCTGGCAGCCGACGTCGTCCACCTCCACCCCGGGTGGCGTGTTCGGGCACTTGTCCAGGCCGTCGGGTACGCCGTCCTTGTCCGAGTCCAGGGGGCAGCCGGTCGCATCGACCAGGGCGCCGACCGGCGTATTGGGACATTGGTCGATCCCATCGGGCACACCGTCGTGATCGGAATCGATGGGACAGCCTTTGGCGTCCACATGAGCGCCGACCGGCGTCTCCGGGCACTGGTCGAGGCCGTCGTACACCCCGTCGTGGTCGGCATCGGTGGGACAGCCGTTTGCGTCCACGCGCGCACCCGCTGGCGTACCAGGGCAGCGGTCGAGCCCGTCGTACACACCGTCGTGGTCGGAATCCATCGGGCATCCGCGCGCGTCAACGGTCGCGCCCAGCGGCGTCCCAGGGCATGCGTCCCGCTTGTCGGGCACACCGTCGTGATCCGAATCCAGAGCCAGGCCCCCGCCGGTGAACACCGAGAGGCCGAGCGAGCCGACCACGTGGCCCGCCCAGTTGCCACTACCGAAGCCTGTGCTGGGGGCGTACACACCGCGCACTTCGAAACGGAGGGCGGCCCGGTTGCCCAGGAACACACGATCGCCGATCGCGCCGTGGATGGCGTTGTCGGTAAAGCGGTAAGGTGCGTTTTTCTCGAAGTCGAGGCGCGAGTAGCCACCTAATAGATAGAAGAGGTTCTTGGCGCTTCCGAAGTTGAGGACGAGACTGGCGCTGCCCGATGTGAGCGTAGGAGAAGCGCTGCCGATCGTGGGATTCGGGCTCTGGTAGCTGGCTTCGAGCTCGGTGCTCACGACGTCAGTGAAGAAGTACCCGAGCCGCCCGCCGCCGCCGAACTGCTTGTCGAGGGCGAATGCCTGATCAAAGCGCGTGTAGCTGCCGAACGCCCCGAACTCGAACTGGTGCGCGCGTTGCGCGCCGAGATTGGAGATCACGCACGCGAGCGCTGCTCCCAGCGCCACGAGTGTCCGCACCGACCGGCCTCTCAGTCCAGAGTGTCGTCCTACGGTAATAATTCGGCCGCCGGTTAGAAACCCCGGCGGCCGAGATGGTGATGCGGATCACGCTCCTTGCTGTCGCCCGTTTTCGCCGCGAACGAACCGGACGGCCTTGGCGAGGTTGTCGGCGAGGGCCCCTAGCTCCGTGGCGCCCCGGGCGAGCCCTTGGATGGCCTGGAGTTGCTCGGCAGCAGCGGCGGCGACGGCCTCGGCCTCCTGCGTCGAGGCATGGGCGCCCGCCTTCGCTTGGTCGAGCGACTGGGTGATGCTGCCGGCGCGCGCCGAGATACCGCGTGCCAGATCCGCCACCCGCTTCCCGGCGCGCGCGGTGCCGGAGGCGGTGTCCGCGATGCGTGCCAGGTCCTGAACCCAGTCGGTGGAGCTCTGGACCACGTCCGCCAAGTCTCCTCGTACGCGCTCGAGCAGTTGCGCGGCCCGATCGAGGGCCCGCCTGGTCTCCTGCGCCGACCGGCCGACGTTGCGCGCCTCGCGGCCGCTCTCCTCCGCGAGCTTGTGGACCTCATCGGCGACCACGGCGAAGCCACGGCCGTGCACGCCCGCGCGGGCCGCCTCGATCGTGGCGTTGAGCGCGAGCAGGTTCGTCTGGTTGGCGATGAAACCGATCGCCTCGGAGAACTTTTCGACTTGTTCGGCGACGTCGCGCAAGCGACGCACTTCGCGAGCGCTCTCCTCCGTGGTCAGGCCGAGATCGCTCAGCCGGCGCACCGCGCTTTGCGTGGCGACTCGGATCTTCTCGGTGGTCTTCTCCATCTCCGCGCCGGAATCGCGCGTCTCATCCCCCGCCGCCGCGACCTCACCCGCATGCTGTGTGAGTTGGGCCGAGTCGCGGCTCAGGGCGCTTACGAGCGTCGCGGCCTGTGCCGCGCCCTGGCTCGCGCGACGGGCGGAGGCGGCCACCTGCTCGCTCGACGCATTGATCTGTCCCGTAGCGGCCGTGAGCGTCTGGATGTAGGCGGTCGTACGGTCGGATGCGCCGACGACCGGTTGCACCGAGCCCTCGATCGCCAGCATCAGTGCCAGCTGCGGTGCCAGGAGCGCGAGCATGTCGCCGTCCGAGTCCCGGTACATGGCGGGGTCGGAGTGTCGTACGCTCCATAACCCGACGAGCTGCCGGGCGTGGTACAGCGGCACCAAGACCTCCGAGCCGGGACGCTCCCGACCGGGGACGACGACTTGCGCCGCGGCCAGGGCCCGCGCGACGACGGGGCGTCGCAGTCGCACCGCCTCGCCGGTCAGTCCGGCGTTCGCGTCGAACCGGAAGGAGCCTTGCCCGCCCGCCGCGGTGTCAGCCACGAGCTCCATCTCGTTGGTCGAGGGATCGTAGCGCGCGAAGCCCATATGCTCCCACCTCACCAGCCGGCGTGCGAGCTCCTGAATCCGCGGAAAGCTGCGGGCCAGGCTGATGTCTCCCGCGATGGCCTGCGATAGGCCCTGAACGAGCGCCAGCTCGTCGGCGCGCACGCCTCGACGCAGTACTGAGAGGCTCACGACGGCGGCTCCCACCAGCACGGCGCCGATCGCCAGGAACCCGGTCGTATCGAGCTGCGAGTGTGCGATCGCGAGCCAGCCGAGGCCGAGCCCGACGGAGCACGCGTAGATCGCCGCCTCCCATCGGGCCGTCAGCCTGGCGTCGACCCAGGCCAGGCTGCGCCCGAGCCCGAGCTCGAGGTAGAACGTGCCGTTCGTGACGCACGGAAGCAGAATGAGATACGCGGCGAGGGGCAGAAGATTGCCCGACGACAGCGCCGTAGCGCCTGTCGCGCCACCGAGGCGCGCATACACGAGACCAGCTGCCGCTCCACCGGCCGCGAGGTGCGCCGCGCTGTCGATTGCCGCGGCGAGGGGAACGCGGCGGACGGACAGGTCGCCCGCGAGCATCGCCGCGGGGGCGACCAGCACGCCGAATGGCCAGCCCCGATCGAGCGTGGCGTACGCCATGACACCGAGGATGTAGGAGGAAAAACCGTTTCCGGGGAGGGCGATGCCGTAGCGGCGCGCGAGCGCGCCCACGACGGCGAGCGCCAGCGCCTCTTCGAGCGCGTCGGCGCCGAGGGGCCCCTGACCCGAGACGAGGGCCACCACCGCTCCGGCGATTGCAGCCGCGGCGCCGAGCGCGACGAGCATCCGGACTAACAGGCTCGGCGACGCTTTGAGACGGGAGAAGGAACTCATCCGGGAGCCAAGAGCAAAGTCGAACCCTTGGCGCGGTGTGTCAAGCGCGGCTATCGTTCACGCCATGCGTGTGACGATCGAATACTGCGTCGTCTGAAACTACGAGCCCCGGGCCGCCGGTCTGGCGGCCGAGATCCGCAAGGCCTACCCGCACGCTGACGTGAAGCTTATCCAGTCGTCCGGCGGCGTGTTCGAGGTCGAGGTGGATGGGCGCCGGGTCTTCTCCAAGAAGGCCGTCGGGCGCCACGCCGAGCCAGGAGAGGTGCTGCGGCTGATGCAGCGGATGGCCCCACCCCCTTCCCGTTGAAGATCGCCATCAATACCGGCGGCGGCGACGCGCCGGGTCTGAACGCCGTGATCCGCGGTGCCGTGCTCGCCGCCGTGCACCGGGGCTGGGAGTGCGTCGGTATCCGTCGCGGGTATGGCGGCCTCCTGGGCGAGGATCGCATCATCCCGCTCGACGCGGCGGCCGTACGGGGCATCACGCACCTCGGCGGCACGATTCTCGGCACGACCAACGCCGGCGATCCCTTTACGTGGCGCGAGCAGCGACCGGACGGCACGTGGGTCACGCACGACCGCTCGGACGCGGTCGTCGCGGCATTTCGCGGGCTCGGGCTCGGCGCCTTGATCGCGATCGGGGGCGACGGCTCGCTGAAGATCGCGCTGCGCCTCTGCGAGAAGGGCATCCCCATCGTCGGGGTGCCCAAGACCATCGACAACGACGTGGGCGGCACGGCGGCGACCTTCGGATTCGATACCGCGGTGCAGACCGCCACCGACGCGATCGACAAGCTCCATTCCACCGCCGAGAGCCATGAGCGCGTGATGGTGGTGGAGGTGATGGGCCGGCACGCCGGCTGGATCGCGTTGCACTCGGGCATCGCGGGCTCGGCCGATGTCATCCTCATCCCCGAAATCCCGTTCGACCTCGACCGTGTCTGCGACAAGATCCGGCGACGCGAAGCGGAGGGTCGTCACTTCAGCATCGTAGTCGTCGCGGAAGGCGCGGCGCCGCGAGGCGGCACGGTATCCCTCGTCGATCCCGCGCACGAGCGGTTCGGCGGAATGGGCGACAAGGTCGCACACTCCATTCAGGAGATGACCGGCAAGGAGACGCGCTCCCTCGTCCTCGGTCACCTCCAGCGCGGCGGCAGCCCTACCACGTTCGATCGTCTGCTCGGCCTCCGCTTCGGGGCGGCGGCGGTGCGCCTCATCGCCGAAGGACGGTTCGGCTGCATGGTGGCCCTCCGGCCGCCGGCCATCGCGGCCGTGCCAATCGCCGAAGCCCTCGCCATGCCGAAGCGCGTGCCGCTCGATTCGGACACCATCGCGACCGCGCGCGATCTGGGGATCAGCCTGGGAGACTGACGGCCCGCCGGTACAGTCTGACCGCCAGGAGTGACACTCTCGCACCTCCGACCCGATCCAGCGATCTGCCGTAACCCTCTCCGCCGCAGCGCGTTGTGCCGCCTCCACGCTTCTGGCACGGCACTTCCAAGGAGTGCTCGCCGGAGGTGACCTATGAAACACGTGATCATGGCAGTCGGACTCGTACTGGCCCTGGCGGCACGACCCGTCAGCGCGCAGACCCGCGTCAGCGTCGCGATCGGCTTCCCCGCGCCGCGTCCGTTCGTCTCAGGCGTCGTGGTCGTCAGCAGGCCGTACGGATTCTATCGTGCGCGGCCCAGGTTCTATCGACTGGCACCGCTCTTCGTAGAACGCGTTTACGTGGCTCGGCGTCATCACCGCCACCATTGTCGCTACGACTACGACGACGACTGATACGCACCGGCCGTACCTCCGGAGTACGGCGTGCAACGGAAGGTTCCGGATGCGGCGGCTGGCGTCCTAGACAGTGCCGCAGGTACGGTCGTAAAGCGGGAGGCGCGCACGCACGCCTCCCGTTTTCTCTTTGCGCGCGACCGGTTGCGCACACGGCCGTCACTATATTGCGATCGTGCGCATTGCTCGAGACCATTTCCTTCCCCCCGACCCCAACGCTTTCCTCGCCGCCGAGCCCGCGACCGGACGCGTCGTCGTAATTGCCCCGACCCGCGCGGCGTGCGAGACGATCGAGCTGGCCATGGGCTTGGACATCGATACGTTGCTCGCGCGGGAGCATGGAACGGATATCCAGCGCCTGGCGGCCGCCGGGCGTGGCTTCGGGATCGTGGCGGGCACCGGCACCGGGAAAACGCTCGCTATCCGGCCGATTTCCGAGACGATCCTGCAGGCGCCTCTGAGGGTGGGTGTCGTCAACCGCGAACGCGAGGCGACGCCGGAGACGTCAACCTGGAACGTCGTTATCGTCACGACGGGAATCGCGCGTCGCTGGTTTGAGGACGGGCTCATCACGGCGCGCGACACCTTGGTGGTGGACGAGATCCACCAGACGTCCGCCGAGCTCGAGCTGTGCCTCGCGCTCGGGAAGCGCGCGGGGTGCCGTTTCATCTGGCTCTCCGCGACCGTCGATCCATCGTTCTACGCCCGTTACCTCGGATCCGTCGAAGTGCTCGAGACCCGGGCATTCGATCCCGCGCGAGCCGCCGATGTGCGCGTACTACCGCAGCAGCCGCTCGAGTTCCTGGACGCGCGCTTCATGAAACGCGTACTGCGCGAGCGGCGTGGGGTGGCCGTGTTCGTACCGACGCGGGCGGAGGTCGAGCAGATTGCGAAGGAGCTCGGCGACCGGTGGCAGGGACTCCCCACCGCCTTCTACCATGGCGGGGAGCCTATCCGCGTGATCCGGCCGTTTCTCGACGGTCAGGTGCGACGGCCGTTCCTGCTCGCCATGACCGCCGCCGGTCAGTCTGCCCTGAACATCCGCGGTCTCGACACGGTGGTGATCTACGACGCACGATACGCAAACGTCGTCCAGCGGGGCCGCAACGTGCTCACGCGGCTCTACCTCGGCGCGAACGAGATCCTGCAGATGGCGGGCCGCGTACACGGTCGGGTGCAGGGCGGCGAGGTGTACATCCTGAGCGACCGCGACCTCGTGTTCGAGCACCTCGAGCCTACACCGCCGGAATTCCAGCTGGCGGGCGACGCTGAGCGCGTGGCGATCACCTGCGCGGCGCTGGGCGTCGACGCGCGCGATCTCGACCTGCCGGTACCCCTCGACCGCAAAGCGTATCGCGACGCGGTCGACCTCTTGAGCGAGCGCGGCCTGATCGAGCGCGGCCGGCTGACGCGCTACGGGCGTGACGTGGAAGCGATGCCGGTCGAGCGTCCGTGGGGGGAACTCCTCTGCCACGCCGACGCCGAGCTCGTGCCCCTCGTGGCGGTTGCCGCGAACATCGAATCGCTCCATCGGATGACGCGCGAGGAGCGGGAGCTGCGGGGGTTGATCGCGCCCGGAAGCGATCATCTCACGGCGTACAACGTGTACGCCGAGGCCGTGAACAAGCACGGGTTCGTGGGGGAGGTGTATGGTCTGCCGCGACACCTGTTCCGGGAAACCATCGATCTGTGGGCCGAAGGCCGTGGCGTTCTGGTGAAAGCGATCGAGGACGTGGCGCTCGGGCTCGCCTCGGTGTACCGGCAGCTCGAGCTACCCCTTCCGGAGCGGCTGCCCCATGCGGGGGAGAAGGCCGTCGCGGCCTTCGCTGATCTCGTGGCCAAGATCATGCCGTTCGACCTGGTGATCGACGAGGAGACCGCCGACGGGCGGGAGGCCCGCGTCAGTCGTAGCTCGGTGTGCGGCAGCTGGGGAGCGGTGGGCGGGACCCTGCGCTACTTCGCGGATCGGTTCGGCGTGCCCCGCGCGAGCATCGAGGGGACGCAGCTTTCGGAACGCGCGATCCGTCGCTACGCGCGGCGGGGCCCGGCGACAGTGGTGTTCGAACGCCAGCGGCGCCGTGAAGGCCTGATGCGCGTGCGCACGGTGAGCTATTTCGGGTTCGTCCTGGAGCGCGAGGTGGAGGCGCTCCAGAGCCCATTCCCCTCCGAGCTTGCAGACGCGGCCCGGGAGGCGCTGGTGCAAGCGCTCGTCGCGGGCGAGACGCCGCACCCGGACCAGGGGCGCGTACGACGTGCGCTCGAGCGATTCGAGTTCTACTGGCGCCGGGCCGGCGGGCGCTTAGCTCAGGCGTCCACCGAGCGCGCCATGAGCCAACTCAGGGAGCAGGTGGCGGACGTCAACTCCTGGGAGGACTTCATCAACAACCGGCTCCTCCTGGACGTCGACGGAGCGATTCCCGAAGTGGAGCGTCATGCGCTCGAGGCGCTGCCCGATTCCGTGCACATCTACGGCGACCGCGTGCCGGTAGACTACGAAGTGGAGCAAGGCCTGGGCGTCGTTCGGCTCCGGCTCAAGGAGGGGCAGGCGCGCCGTCTGCAGCCCCGCGACCTTCCCCCGCTCGATCGTCCCATCCGGTTCACCGTGCTTCGTGGGAAGCGTGAAGCCGTCCGCGTCGACTCGCTCGAGGACTTACGGCGCCAGTTGAGCGGACTCTCGCGAGGGGAGCGGCAGCGGCTGGCGCGCGCCGGGCGCGGTGGCCGGGGTGGACGCGGGAAGGGCCGGCGACGTTAAGAACTCACTAAGAACGGGCTAACACGGGCTGTGACTTCCGCAGGCTGAGCGGGTCTCTACCATAGTGGTGCAACCAGGAACCCTCACCGCGGACCCAGCAATGCAAGGACGTATGGCTGCGAGAGAGAAATCCCCCAATCCGCCAGCGCCGTTTACGTTCGCCCCCATCGGTCAAGCCGTAATGGAGACGGTGGGCGAAGGCGTCGTCGTGTTCGACTCCTACGGCCGCGTCGTCTACGCCAACCAGCGCGCGCGCCGTACACTCGACTCATTGGGCGATGCGTCGAGCCGTCGTGGAGAAAGCCTTCGCGACCGACTGGTCGCGTTCGGCGGTCGTGCGCGCACGCTGAAGCACGGCTCGATGGAGCTGGGCGAAGTAGTGTTCCTCCCGGAAGGCGACGGCAACCACACACTGGCCGAGCGCGAGCGCCAGGCGATCCTCGACACGCTCGAGGCGACACACGGCAAGCTCGCCGAGACCGCGCGCCGACTCGGCATCAGCCGGACAACGCTCTGGCGACGTCTCCGCGCCTATGGCCTGCGGCCCAACGGCCGCTCAGGGCACGGCTCGACGCGCGACTGATACCTAACTCCCGTCCTGGCGTCGAGGTTTGACGCCGTCTAGCTTCCCGATCCGGCCCCACCGCTCGGGAAGCGATGCCCGCAACACCGTACGTCATCGAGGAATATGTCCGTTGGTCCGACGTGGACTTCGCGGGCATCATCTTCTACGGCTCGTACGTGCGATTTTTCGAAATCGCCGAGACGGAGCTGTTCCGCGCCTGCGGCCTCGCATACGCGCAGGTGTTCGACCGCTACGACATCTTTCTGCCCCGCAAGGCGGTCCATAGCGAATTTTACTGGCCCGCGCGGCTGGACGACCGGCTGCGCGTAGGGACCTACGTGGGCCGTGTCGGCACCAAGTCGATGACGCTCAACTTCGACGTGTTACGCGACGACCGGCCGACCCTCGGCGCCGCAGGGTGGATGGTGCTCGTTTGCGTGGATCGCAAAAGGCTGAAGCCGCGTCCGCTGCCGGAAGGGCTCGTCCGCGCCCTCGCACCGCACACCCTGACGAGCGACGAAGCGCGCCTCCAGCTCGGCGTCGTGCCCCTGTCCGCGACGGCCTCCTCCTGAGACATCTCGCGATCGTTGCGGTCGCGGCACTGAGCGTCGCGTGCGGAGGCGCACCGGCCCACCAGACGGCCGCCGTTGTGCGGGCGCTCGTCACCCGTCCACCGAAGGACACGGTCCGGTTCACGGCACCGGCGATCGCAAGCCAGTGCGTCGGGGGCACCGGGCGCGGCCTGCTCGTTCGAGGATCGATCGGTGGCAACGGAGCGATCCTCTGGCTCCGCACGCCCGACACCCTCGCGGCCGGCACCTGGCCCCTGTTACAGCGCGGAGATACGGTGTCACCCCGCGGCGCGACCGTCGGCGTCCGGTTTATGGTGGGGGACGTGGCGCACGGGGTGGCCCTGGACTCGGGAGAGGTCACGGTGTCCGTGCTCCGGCCCGCCGTGACGCTCGTCGCGCGCGGCGCCGGGCTCGCCGTTGCGGCTGCCGGGCGCGTGGCGGCCGAGGTCGCGTTCGACGCCGTCCCCGTCGGAGCGGATACCGTGTCCTGCCGGTCCCAGCCGTGACCCTCCGAATCGGCGTGATCGGCACCGGCTTCGGACGCAGAGTTCAGCTTCCCGCCCTGCGCCTCGTCCCCGGCGCTCACGTCACCGCGGTGGCGAGCAGCAGCCTGGAGCGCGCTCGCGCGGTGGCGGCCGAATTCGACGTCCCACACGCTTTCGGGAGCGGTGAGGCGCTCGCGCAGTCCCCCGACGTCGACCTTGTGATCGTGTCCTCGACGCCGGACGCCCATGCGCGCCACTCCATCGCGGCGCTCGAAGCGGGAAAGCACGTGCTGTGCGAGAAGCCGATGGCCTTGAACGTCCGTGCGGCGAAACGGATGATCGAGATCGCGAAGCAGAGCCGCGGCTTGGCCCGTATGGACCACGAGTTGCGATACGAGCCGAACCGCCGGAAAGCGCAACAGCTGATTCGCGCGGGGGCGATCGGCTCGGTTTGGCATATCGAGTTCGTCCTCAAGCCGTATCTGCGGGGCGACGGCCGGCCGCAGGCGCTCGACGCGCCCTGGAGCTGGTGGTACGACGCGGCGCGCGGCGGCGGCATCCTGGGCGCCGTCGGGTCGCACCTGATCGACCTGTGCCGCTACTGGACCGGCATGGACGTCGTCGACGTGCAAGGCGGCGTGAGCACGTTCGTCGCGGAGCGCGTCAACGAGCAACACGTCCCGCAACCCGTCACCGCAGACGACTTCGCGAGCTTCGTGCTCCGGCTCAGCGGGGGGGCCGTCGTGACGGTGACACTCTCAACCGTCGCGACGCACGGGCCCGGGCACTTCGCGCAGATCACGGGGAGCGAAGGCACACTCGTGATCACCGGCGAGACGAAGCTCGAGATTGGCAGACGGGCGGCGGAGCTCGAGGACGTCAGCGTCCCCGACGATCTGTGGGAGCGGACCAGCCCCAACAACATGTGGGCTCGGTCGTTCGTCCGGCTGATGCGCGACCTCGTGGGTATCCTGGACGGCCGGCCAGCCACAGGCGAGCCGGCGACCTTTCACGACGGGCTCGCCGTGCAGCGGGTGATGGACGCCGTGCGGGCGCTTGGGGGGGGGCGCGGTTAGATTGACCGCGTGGAGCAGACCTACTTCCGACGCGGTTTCGGACTCAAGGGGCACATCGAAGGCGCCCTTGCGGCGGACTACCACAGCAGAGTGGTGGACCACATCCGCGAGCGGGGCTACGTCCTCACGACCGGTGACCTGACGTTCAAGCTGGCCCGTGAGTTCGGGTTCTGCTACGGTGTGGACCGCGCCGTCGAGTACGCCTACGAAACCCGCACGAAGTTCCCCGATCGGCGTGTGTTCCTCGTCGGCGAGATCATCCACAACCCGCACGTCAACAGAAAGCTGCAAGCCATGGGGGTCGAGTTCCTCCGACGCCCCGACGATGGGGAGTTCGACTTCGCTCAACTCACGCCCTCGGACGCGGTCATTCTCCCCGCCTTCGGCGTTACGGTGCAGGATTTCGAGCGGTTGCGGGCCGTCGGCTGCGTCCTGGTCGACACGACGTGCGGCTCGGTGCTGAACGTATGGAAGCGCGTGGATTCCTACGCGAAGGACGGGTTCACCGCGGTCATTCACGGCAAGTACCACCACGAAGAGACGAAGGCCACGGCCAGCCAAGTGAGCAAGTACCCAGGGGGGAAATACCTGGTGGTGCGCGACATGGCGGAAGCGCGCGAGGTGTGCGCGTATATCGAAGGAGCGGGGAGCGAGGAGCGGTTCGCGCCATTCTTCGAGGGTAAGATGTCCGCGGGGTTCAACTCGGATCGCGATCTGGTGCGCGTGGGGGTCGCGAATCAGACCACCATGCTCTCGGGGGAGTCCCTCGCCATCGCGGCCGAGATCCGGCGCAGCATGACGAAGCGCTACGGTGAGGCGGCGCTGGCGGAGCACTTCCGCACGTTCGACACAATCTGCTCGGCCACACAGGATCGCCAGGATGCGGTGTTGAAGCTGATCGCTGAGCCACTCGACCTCATGGTCGTGATCGGCGGGTATAACTCGAGTAACACCACGCACCTTGCCGCCATCTGTCACGAGAAGGCGCCAACCTACCATATCGAAGACGCGACCTGCATCGACCCGGAAGCGGGCGCGATCCGCTTCCGTCCCGTGGGCGGCAAGGGAGAGGAGTGCCGGGAAGGATGGCTGCCGGAAGGGCCTGTAACAGTCGGCATCACCGCCGGTGCGTCGACGCCGAACAACAAAATCGGCGAAACCGTGGAGCGGATTGCGGCGACCAGAGGGTTAGTGCTGGAGGGGTTGCCGGCCTAGGTCGCGGCTTCGGGAAATCTTCGCCATATTTCGACCATGTCCCTGTCGGGCTTTCACCCGGTCATCGCGCGCTGGTTCGAGTCCCGCTTCCGGGAGCCTACAGAGCCACAGCGTAGAGCCTGGCCGCTCATCGGAGCCGGTAAGAACGCTCTGATAGCGGCCCCGACGGGCTCCGGCAAGACGTTCGCCGCCTTCCTCGCCGCAATCGACACGCTCCTGCGCCAGGGGCTCGACGGAACACTGGGCGACGAGACCCAGGTCGTGTACGTCTCGCCGCTCAAGGCTCTGTCGAACGATGTCCAGAAGAACCTCGCGGAGCCCCTCGGGGAAATCCGTCGGGCGCTCGAAACGGCGTGCCTGCCGGAAGTGGAAATCCGCACGCTGGTGCGCACGGGCGACACGCCGGGGGCGGAGCGCCAGGAGATGGTGCGTCGGCCACCGCACATCCTGGTCACCACTCCGGAGTCCCTGTATCTCATCCTCACGTCCGAGCGCGCGCGCGAGATGCTCCGGAGCGTGCGCACCGTGATCGTGGACGAGATCCACGCGGTGGCGCGCGACAAGCGCGGCAGCCATCTCGCCTTGTCGCTCGAGCGGCTGGAGCACCTCACGGGGCGCCGCCTCCAGCGGATCGGTCTCTCGGCCACGCAGAAGCCGATCGAAGAGATCGCGGCGTTCCTCTCCGGTACCCGACACGCGACGCCCGACATCATCGACTCTGGTCACGCCCGCGCCCTCGATCTGGCGATCGAGATTCCGTCCTCGCCGCTCGAGGCGGTGATGGCGGCAGAGGTGTGGGAGGAGATCTACGAGCGCCTAGTGCAGCTCATTTCGGAGCACCGCACGACGCTCGTCTTCGTCAACACTCGGCGACTGGCGGAGCGCCTGACGTTGCACCTCTCCGAGCGACTCGGGGCGGACCAGGTGACATCACATCACGGCAGCTTGTCGAAGGAAAAGCGGCTCGACGCAGAAACCAGACTCAAGGAGGGAAGGCTCAAGGCCCTCGTGGCCACGGCGTCCCTCGAGCTGGGAATCGACATCGGGACCGTAGATCTGGTCTGTCAGATCGGCTCGACGCGCTCGATCGCGACGCTGCTGCAGCGGGTTGGGCGCTCGGGCCACCACCTCGCCGCCATTCCCAAGGGCCGGCTGTTCCCGCTGTCGCGTGACGAGCTGATCGAATGCGCGGCGCTGGTGCGAGCCGCGCGCGGCGGGACGCTGGACCGGCTGATCATCCCCGAGCATCCGCTGGACATTCTCGCCCAGCAGATCGTGGCGGCGGTGGCCTGCGAGGAATGGGCGGAGGACGAGCTGTTCGAGCTGCTGCGTGGCGCCTATCCGTACCGCGACCTGGCGCGGAAGGACTTCGACGCCGTTGTGCAGATGCTCGCCGAGGGCTTCACGACGCGGCGGGGGCGACGCGGCGCCTACGTGCATTACGACGGGGTGAACCGGCGGCTGCGTTCTCGACGCGGCGCCAGGCTCGCCGCCCTCACGTCGGGCGGAGCCATTCCCGACATCGGTGACTACCGGGTGATCCTCGAGCCGACCGAGACGTTCGTCGGCACGCTCAACGAGGACTTCGCGATCGAAAGTATGCCGGGCGACATCTTCCAACTCGGCAACACTTCGTACCTGATCAACAGGATCGAGTCCGGCCAGGTGCGCGTCGTGGACGCGCAGGGCCAGCCGCCCTCCATCCCCTTCTGGCTTGGCGAGGCCCCGGGCCGCACGAGCGAGTTGTCCGAGCAGGTGTCGCACCTGCGGCGGGACGTCGCCGACCGGCTGGACCCGGAGCAGGGCGGGGCGATCGGATGGCTGGCCGAAGAGATCCCAGGGTTGCCCGAGCCCGCCGCCCGCCAGGTGGTCGAGTATCTGGCGGCGTCCAAGAAGATCCTCGGTGTCATCCCGACGCAGGAGACGCTCGTGCTCGAGCGCTTCTTCGATGAGGCGGGTGGGATGCAGCTCGTCTTGCACGCGCCGTTCGGGAGCCGCTTGAATCGCGCGTGGGGGCTGGCGTTGCGCAAGCGCTTCTGTCGGAGCTTCAACTTCGAGCTGCAAGCCGCCGCCACCGAGGACGCGATCGTCCTATCGCTCGGCGCGCAGCACAGCTTTCCCCTGGAGGACGTGTTCCACTACCTGAAGCCCGAGACCGCCGAGCACCTGCTGGTGCAGGCCATGCTCGATGCGCCGATGTTCGGGAGCCGCTGGCGCTGGAACGCGACGCGGGCGCTCGCGGTGCTCAGGGCGCGCGGCGGGAAGAAGGTCCCGGCGCCGCTGCAGCGCATGGATGCGGAGGACCTGGTCGCCGCCGTCTTCCCGGACCAACTCGCCTGTCCGGAAAACTTGGTCGGCGACCGCGAGATCCCCGACCACCCTCTCGTTAACCAGACGATCGCCGACTGCCTGCTCGAGGCGATGGATTTCCCCGGCTTGAAGCGACTGCTCGAGGGGATGGAAGCAGGGGGCATGCAGCTGGTGGCGCGGGACACGACCGAGCCCTCACCGCTCTCGCACGAAGTCATCAACGCGAAGCCGTATGCTTTCTTGGACGACGCTCCGCTCGAGGAGCGCCGGACGCAGGCCGTCATCACGCGCCGCGGTCTCGACGTGAAGACCGCCGAGGAGCTCGGCAAGCTCGACCAGGCGGCAATCGACCGGGTACGGGACGAGGCGTGGCCGGAGGCTGCGAGCGCTGACGAGCTACACGACGCCCTGCTGGTCGTTGGTGCCCTTTCGGGTGGGGAATGTGGAGCGCGGAACGCAGAGTGGAAACGGTATTTCGAAGAGCTGCTGGGGGCCAGGCGTGCAACGACGCTCGCGCACGAGCCGGAGCTCTGGATCGCCGCTGAACGACTGCCGCTCGTCGAGGCTGTGTTTTCCGGAGCTCGCTGCGAGCCGTCCGTTATCGTGCCGGAGAGGGACCGCGCCAAGACCTGGAAACGGGAGGATGCGCTCCGCGAGCTGGTGCGCGGGCGGCTCGAAGTAATCGGGCCAACCACGGCGACGGCCATCGCGACGGCGCTCGGCGTCCCGGTCCCAGACGTAGACTTCGCGCTTGGCGTGCTCGAGCACGAAGGGTTCGTCCTGCGCGGACACTTCTCGCCTGGCGTCGCGGAGCTCGAGTGGTGCGAACGAAGGCTCCTGGCCCGGATCCATCGCTACACCCTCGATCGCCTGCGTCACGAGATCGAGCCCGTCTCGGCGGCGGATTTCATGCGGTTCCTGTTGCGCTGGCAACGCGTCACGCCCGATACGCGCGCAGAGGGTCCTGAAGGACTCGCCGCGGTGCTCGACCTGCTGGACGGATACGAGGTGCCTGCAGGCGCGTGGGAAGCGGACGTGCTCCCCGCCCGGCTGGGGGAATACGATCCCCTGTGGCTGGACGGGCTATGCCTTTCCGGCGAGATCGCGTGGGGGCGTCTGAGCCCGGTGGCGGCGGGCAACGGGCACAAGTCCGGCCCCATCCGCACGACACCGATCGCGCTCTTCAGGCGGGAGCGGGGAGCGGCCTGGCGGTCCTTAGCGGCGCAAGCCGATCCCGCGGTCCTTCAACTCACGCATCCCGGACGGGCCCTACTCGAGGCGCTCGACGCGCGCGGCGCTTCGTTCTTCGGCGATCTGGTCAACGCCACCGGGCTGTTACGTACCGAGGTGGAAAAGGGGCTTGGGGAGCTCGTAGCGTGGGGGCTCGTCACGTCGGATAGCTTTGCGGGCCTGCGCGCTTTGCTCGTTCCCTCAGATCGGCGACGGCCGCTGGGAGCGGTCGGCTTGCGTCGTCGCGGCAAGATCGCTCCCTTCGGCGTCGAGACCGCGGGCCGGTGGTCACGCGTCAAGTCCTCAGCGCCGATCCCCGACGACGTCGTGGCGGAGGCCGTGGCGTGGCAGCTGTTGCGGCGCTACGGCGTCGTGTTCCGGCGCCTCGTGACGCGGGAGACCCTGCTCGCCCCATGGCGCGACGTCTTGCGCGTGTACCGGCGGCTCGAGGCGCGGGGCGAAATCCGCGGTGGGCGGTTCGTCGGCGGGTTCTCGGGTGAGCAGTACGCGCTGCCCGAGGCGATCGGCTCGTTGCGCAGCGTGCGGCGTGAGGAGCCGAGCGGAGAGCTCGTGGCGTTGAGCGGGGCGGACCCGCTCAACCTGCTCGGGATCGTCACGCCGGGGGACGTCGTGGCCGGACTCGCGACGAATCGGGTGCTGTACCGGGACGGAATTGCGGTAGCTCTGAAAGAGGGAGAGGGGAGAGGGGAGAGGTTCCTCATCCAGGCGACACCGGACGAGCGGGAACGACTCAAGTCGGCGCTCGTCCGCCGTCGCGTGGCACCACTCGTGAGAACCTATCTGGGCAGGACCGGCCGGCGCCCGGGCTCTCCCACGGCGAGCCGCGGCTAGCCCGCGGCCGCCGGCCTACGGCCGCGTCAGATCCACGGTGACGATCGGCAGGTCCCAATGTGCCAGGAGGATCTCGAAGCGCTGCTGCTCCTCGCGCCGGAACGTGTCCTGGTCGGGGAACAGCCGTTTGAGCTCCGCGTCGGGGAATGGCTCGTGTGGTGCCGCGGCGTTCTTCCACACGATCGTGACGCGGTAGTCCCAGCGGCCGTCCTCGGTGCCGTGAAACCTGGGGGCCTCCACGGTGACCTGCTGGATGCGCCCCAGCTCCATCTCACGCTTTAGGACGGGAAAGTGGTTCTTCTTGAAGAGCCGGATGAACTCGTCAGCGTGACCCCAGCGCGCCTTGTAGTAGTACTCGACCACGAACGGCTCTGTCGAGCCGGCGGGCGGCGCTTGCCCGACCGCCAGCGCGGGCGCCGCGAGCAGCACCCCGAGTGTGGACCAGCGAACCATGCCTCCCTCCTCCGGGATGTTAGGCGGGTTGCTTCAACCGATCGAAGTAGAGTTTTCGGACCTTTGCTACTTTTGGCGCGATGACCGTCCGGCAGTAGCCCTGGTTCGGGTTGCGGCGGTAGTAGTCGCGGTGGTACTCCTCGGCCGGGTAAAACGCGTCGAGCGGCCTCAATTCGGTCGCGACCGGCTCATCCCAGAGCTTCTCCGCCTGAAGCTCCGCGATTACCCGCTCGGCGGTGGCTTTCTGCGCGGGACTCTGGTAGAGGATCGCCGAGCGATACTGCGTGCCGACGTCCGCGCCCTGCCGGTTGGGAGTGGTAGGGTCGTGGATCGTGAAGAACACGTGGAGCAGGTCCTCGAACGTTACGACCTGCGGATCGAACGTGATCTGGACGACTTCGGCGTGGCCCGTGGTACCGGTGCAGACGTCCTCGTACGAGGGGTTGGCGATCCGACCACCGGCATATCCCGATTGGACGCTCTCGACGCCCTTCAAGTCCTGAAAGGCGGCCTCGAGGCACCAGAAGCAGCCTCCGGCGAGCGTCGCGGTTTCGCGCTGCGGCATCCGAACACCTCCCTAGGGTCCAGCTAGAAAGTTAGCCCCAATCCTTCGACTCCGGCGCCACGCGGCGCATGGACTTGAGGAAGGAGTAGGGCGACTGGGTGCGCGAGTGAACTCGCGGCTCGGCGTCTGCCGGTAAACCGGCCGCTTCAGAGGCAGATGCCGAGTCGCAGCTTGAGCCGTGCATGAGGTGCAATCCTCTCGCTTCCTCCGCCAACACGTTCACCGTCCCATCGTCCTTGGCGAGCTTGCCGCGCACCCACAGCAAGGGCTCGCCACGGATCGCGGAGCGGTACCGCTCGTACACATCGGGCCGGACGATCACGTTCGTCATTCCCCCCTCGTCCTCGAGGAGGACGAATACGAATCCTTTGGCAGTTTCGGGACGCTGGCGAGCGACCACCAGGCCTGCAACCTCGACCGGAGCGTCGTGTTCGAGCCGAGAGAGCGCGTCGCTCTGCACCACTCCGCGCGGCAGCACCCCGCGCAAGAGGGACAGGGGATGACCGCTCGCCGCGAACCCCAGGACGTCGTACTCGGCGAGCAGCCGCTCGGCCGCCTCGAGGCCGCCGAACCGGAGGCCTTCATGCGGATGGTTGAGCGCGAGCTCGAGCTGGCGCCGTCCGCCGATGTCGCTGCCGCGCTCCGCCTCGGGCGGGAGCCACAGTCCCACCTGCCACAGCAGCTCGCGCCGGGTGAGTCCGAAGTCGTCGCAGCCCCCCACCCACACCAAATGCTCGATTGCCGTGCGGTTGAGCTTGGAGGGAGCGCGCCGCACGAAGTCGCCGATGCTGCGGAAGGACCCCCCGCGCTGCCGCTCGGCGACGACGGCGGTGGCCGTTTCCTCGCTCCAATCTCGAATAAACGTCAAGCCAACTCGCACTCCAGCGGTACGAGCCTCTCTCCTCTCCACTCTCCCCTCTACCGTGCACCAGACATCACTCTCGTTGAGGTTAGGGAGCCGAACGTCAATGCCGTTGTGCAGGGCGTCGCGTCCCAGCACGTCGAGCGAATAGAATCCCATCGGCTGGTTGTTGAAGAGCGCGGTGTAATACTCGGCGGGGTAGTAGTGCCGCAGCCACGCCGACTGGTAGGCGAGCAGACCGAACGCCGCCGCGTGCGACTTGGGGAAGCCGAACTCGGAGAACGCAATCACTTGCGTGAAGACGTGTTCGGCGGTCCGCTCCGGGACGCCGCGTGCCGCGGCGCCGTCCTTGAACTCCTCCCAGAACCCCGCCATCAGCTCTCTGCTTCGCCGCCGGCTCATCGCCCGCCGCAACGCCTCGGCTTGCCCGGCGGTGAATCCCGCGAGCGCCTGGCACACCTGCAGCACCTGATCTTGATAGAGAATCACGCCCAGGGTTTCGGCGAGCGCATCCTTTAGCAGGGGATGCTCGAGCGGCGGCTCATAGGGGCGGGCCGCTTCCCGGGCGCGGCGCTGCTCCTCCCGGCGCCGGACATACGGGTTCACCGCGCCGCCCACGATTGGCCCGGGCCGCACGATCGCGACCTCGACCGCCAGATCTTCGAGGTTCTTTGGCCGGGTGCGACGGATCATCTGCATCTGCGCCCGGCTCTCGATCTGGAACAACCCGACGGTGTCGCCCCGGCAGATGCGGTCGTAGACGGCGGTGTCCTCGAAGTCGATGCGGGAGAGATCGGGCGGCGTCCCGTCTCGCATCGCGACCAGCTCGACGCACTCTTCTACGAGCGACAGCATCCCCAGCGCCAGGAAGTCGATCTTGATGAACCGCGCATCATCGCAGGAATCCTTGTCCCACTGGCACACCACGCGGTCCTTCATGGCGGCACGTTCGAGCGGCACGATCTCGATCAGCGGCCGGCTTGAGATGACCATCCCGCCGACGTGCTGGGAGATGTGCCGCGGTAGCCCGGCGATCTCCTCCGCCAGCTCGCACAGCTCTTTCCAGAGTGGGGCATTGCGCCGGCCCGTGAACCCTGGCAGCCGCTCGATCTCGTCCGCCAGTCCACCCGACCGCCGGTCCGCCAATTTCGCGACCTGCTCGATCTCCCCAATGGGCAGGTCCAGCGCCTTGCCGATCTCGCGAACCGTCGAGCGCAGGCGATACGTGGGGAACGAGCAGACGAGCCCGACGTGCGCGTCGCCGTAGCGCTTGTACACACGTCGGATCAGCTCTTCGCGGATTTCACGTGGGAAATCGAGGTCGATATCGGGCACCGAGGCGAGGGTCTCGTTCAAGAACCGTCCGATGAAGAGCCGCGTCTCAACCGGGTCGATGTGCGATAGGCCGAGCAGGTAGCACACAACGGAAGAGACGGACGAACCGCGTCCCCGCCCGGGCAAGAGATTGCCCGAAGCGCGCCGTGAGCCGTGCCGCACGTCGGCCGCGACCTCTCGGGCCAGGTCGAACAGGTCGTGATAGACGAGAAAGAAGCCGCTGAGCCCGTGGTGCTCGACTAGCCGCAGCTCATCGGCAAGCCGCCGCTCCGCCTCGTCGCGGTGCACGGAACCCACCGGGTAGCGCTCGTCGAGGCGCGCGCGGCACAGCTCTGCGAGCGCCTGCGGCGCAGGGGCGCGCTCGGCGCCGTGGAAATCGGGAAAGCGATACCCCAGGTCGCGCGTGAGATCGAAGCACCGGCACCGCTCCGCAAGGGCCAACGTGTTGGCGACAGCACCTGGACAGTCACGAAACAGTTGATCGACTTCTTCAGGCTGCCGCAGATAGAACTCGCTGTTTGCACGGCGCACGTTGTGCGAGCCGTCCAGCGTGGTGCGGTGCCGGATCGCCACCAGCACGTCGTGCAGGCGGTGCCGGGGGCGAGCGTGGTAATGCACGTTCCCCGACGCTACGACGCTAAGTCGTCCGGAATCGGCGACGTCTTTCAGCGCTCGCGTGAGGGCGCGGTCTCCGCGGACGTAGTTCCGCTGCAACTCGACGAAGAAGTGCTCCTCCCCGAACACCGAACGGCACCGCTCGGCGAAGCGGCGGGCTGCGGCCGGGCCATCACGCCGTAGGACGCCGGGGAGCACTCCCGTTCGGCATCCAGACAGCACGATGAGCCCGCCGTGACGAGACTCAAGTGAGGTGAAGTCAAGCCGCGGATCGCGCCGGTCTTCCCTTCCTAAGTGCGCTTCCGTGATCAGGCGGCACAAGTTCGCGTACCCTTCGGCCGTCTCGGCGAGCAGCGTCACGTGCGCGCCGTCGAGCAACGTCAGCTCGGCGCCGGTGATCGCCTGCAGGCCGAGCTGCTTCGCTTCCTGGGCGAACGCCATCGAGCCGTACAGCCCATTGTGGTCGGTGAGCGCGAGCGCGGGGAGCCCGAGCTGCGAAGCGGTGAGCGCGAGCTGCTCGGGGAGCGAAGCGCCGTCCAAGAAAGAAAAGGCGGAGTGGCAGTGGAGCTCGACGTACATCGTTAAGGCTTTTGTGTGAACCAGTCGCCGGTGCTCACATCCTCGAACAACACTGCGCGCTTGCCGTCCTCCAGCACGACCTCGAAGTAGCGGCGATGGATCGGCACACGCCACCACTCGTCGTCGATTCGCCAGGCCTCGTTCACGAATTCGACTCCGATTTTTCCATACGACTGTCCGACCGTCCGACTGTCGGACGCATTCATGGCCACTGGGGCACCGGAAGCGTCTCGCTCCACCGTGGCCGGTCGTGGTACGTTTACGGCTCGAAGTCGATCAGCGCGTACCGCCGCTCGGGAAGACGGGACCATGGTTGCACCTCGATGACGTGATACAACATCGGCCGCTTGATCCGGAGCTCGATCTCCCGGACGGCGCCCTTGAGTGCGTGTCGCCGCCCGGCACGGGCCGCGGCATTCGCGTCGCGCGCGAACAGCTGCAGCTCGGCGGTGCCCGGAGCGAAAGCGGTGAGCTCGACCACCAGCCGCTCTACCGCTCCGGCAGGAGGCGTCTGTTCGAGCTGCGTTTTGAGAGGCGCGGCTAACCGCTCCCGGTCCGCGGTCGGATCCTTCAAGGTCGCCGTCGCCCGCCAGGATGCGCCGTGCTCGAGCTCGGCCCGGACACACACCACGTGCACGCGCCAACCGATACGTCGTGGATTCTTGAGCGCGCGGTCGAGGAGGGTATCCAGCGTTCGCGCGAGCAGCTCCCGCTCCCCGACCGGGGAATAGAACGTGAGGGCCGCCATGATCGGCTCGGGCACGACGCGCCCCACCACCGGCTCCGCGATCCGTCCCGCCGCGAGCCGCCACATCCGGCGACCGGCGCGGCCGAACTGCGACACCACCGCTTCTTCCGGAAGCGCGGCCAGCGCTCCGAGCGTCTTGATACCGAGTTGCAGCAGCCGGCGATGCGAATCGGGGTCGAGGGGCAGGACGGCGAGCGGCTGGGAAGCGAGGAACTCGGCCTCCTCCCCCACCGGCACGATCACGGCATCTCCCGGTTTTGCGCGCGTTGCGGCGACCCATGAAACGAACTTCCCGCGGCCCCACCCCAGTCGGACGGTCTGTCCAACTGTCCGACGTATCACCTCGATCTGCCGCTCGGCGTTCCCCAGCAACCCCTCGAGCCCATCCGTCCCCACGAACACCCTCCCCAGTTCCGCCGGTTCGACCACAGGGCTCACGGCGGTAAGTGCGGCGACGAGCCGAGAGAACTGCTCGTCGTAATGAACCGGGTCCGGCTCACACAGCTTGAGGGTGGGGCACAGACCGATCGCCTGGCTGACCGTCATCCCCGGCTTGACCCCTACGCGTCGAGCGACCGGACTGACCTGCCAGAGCCGGCGGCCCGTGTCGGGGGAGAGGAGCGCCATGGGGAAGGAGAGGGTGGAAGACGCCACGCCAGCCATCCGGTCCACCTCACAGCGCAGCGCGAAGAGGGGGGTCCAACAGCATGCGGCAGCGTCGCTCACCAACCTGGGCATCCGATCATCGCCACAAATACGGGACCCGAATATACCCCGAAGATCGAAGGGATGGCAAGATTTAGGGTGATGATGATAAGCTAATGTGATGTATCCAGTTAACTTGATTCAGTGAGCGCGCGAAAACAACCGAGCCTCTTCGATGACGCGGCTGCACTGCCGCCACCACCCGCCGACCTGGTCACACTCGGCAGGCGCGTCCCGGCGAACGTCAGATTCGGCACCTCGACCTGGACCTACGACGGCTGGGTAGGCGAGGTCTACCACCGAGCGTACCGGGGAGCCCAGCCGGCCCGGCGGCTCGAGGAGTACGCGCGGTATCCACTCTTCCGCACCGTAGGGATCGACAGCGCGTTCTACGACCCGCCGACAGAAGACGTCCTTACGGCGTATGCGCGCGCCTTGCCGCCCGGCTTTCCCTGCGTCAGCAAGGTCTGGGATCGGATCACGGCCCGGCGCTTCAACCAGGATGCGCGTTGGGGTAACCTGGCCGGCCAGCGAAACCCGGATTTTCTGAACGCAGATCTGTTCAAGGACGCCGTCCTGGGACCGTATGCGCGCGCCTTCTCGGACCACATCGGCGCGTTCGTGTTCGAGTTTCAGGCAATGCGAGGAAAGGATCTCCCCGGGCCGGCACAATGGGCAGAGGAGCTCGACGTTTTTTTGCGACAGTTGCCGGGCGACTTTCGGTACGCGGTCGAGCTGCGGAACCCGGAGCTCTTGAGCGACGGGCACGGCGCGGTGCTGGCGCGACACGGCGTTGCCCATGTCTTCAACTCATGGAACGAGATGCCGCCGATAGGCGAGCAGCTCGAGCTGCCGTGGACGTTCCCGGCCGGATTCACGGTGGCGCGCGCGCTCCTGCGGCCCGGCCGGGCCTACGCCGACGCCGTGAAGCTGTTCGAACCGTACGATCGCATCCGCGAACCCCAGCCGGAGGTGCGCCAGGACCTGCTGCACGTCGTGGTTGAGGTGATGCGGAGACGACTGGAAGCGCTGCTTCTGGTGAACAATCGGTTGGAGGGGAACGCGCCGGGGACGATTCGGGCGCTCGTGGAGACGATGGGAGGGGGGGAGGGAAGCGGAGGCGGAGAGGAGCAAATGGTCTAGGGGCGTCCCGAGCGTTTCACTTCGAACGGCCCCACGTCCGGCGCTCGTCTGAGGCGTGCTTGCACCAGTCCAGAAGTGATGGTAGGGTAGGCCGTGTAACATCGGGCAAACCGCACAAATTGCACGCCTCGGGGGCGTCGAATGAACGCTGGTCGCCGAAGCGTTCCGACGCTGCCCATCCCCATCCTCCGTGACGCTGTTGCGCGAGAGACCGTCGGTCTTTCGCTGCGCAAGGCCGCGGCGGAGATCGCCGTGAGCCCCAACGGGCTCAGGAATTTCCTGAAGGGGTCGGTTCCCCATCCCGCTACCCGCGGCAAGCTCGAGCGCTGGCTGGCCGCGCGCGGGCGAGGTAGTCGGCCGCCGCACATCGGTCAGCTCGTTCGCCTGCTGAACGAGCTCGCGTCCGAGCTGTCCCCGGGCCAGGCGGCGCAGCTCGGTCGCGACGTCGCCGATTTGCTCGCGCGCGCGTACGAGGCACGCCGGCAGGGCGCCCCCCGTTGGGTCCTCGAGCTGGTGCGACACTATCGGCCGCGGGGTCGCAAGAGCGAGTCCGAAGTCGCTTAATCCGGCCTTTCCTGAAGGTCGAGCGATCCCTGCACCGGTGTGTGGCGAGGCCGATAGCGATCCGTCATCCCGTCGTTGACCGGGAAGCCGAACCGAGCCTGTAGCTTCTTGATGCGCGCGGCCAGCCTCCGCGTATACGCGTGCGGCGCGCCGCTCCGGCCCGCATACGCGCGCCGGTAGCGCGCCACGAGATCCGGAAACCCCTCCTCGAGCATCGGCAGGAAGCGGTCTCGCACCGCGGGGTAGAGTCGGAGCGGACCGGCGTGCACGAAGCGGGCGCCGGCGTCGCGGGCGGCCTGGAACAGTGCCTCCAGACGTGGTACATCGTCCGTGATCCCCGGGAGAACCGGCGCCACGATCAGGCCGGCGCGCACGCCGGCGGCCGTCAGCTTCTCGAGCGCCCGCAAGCGCGTCGCGGGCGTCGGCGAACGGGCCTCCACCCGCTTGATGATCGCCGCGTCGACTGAGATGAGAGAGATGTGCACCTCGAGGTCGCTCCGCTCCTGGATCTTCCGAAGGACATCCACATCGCGCGCGACGAGCGGGCTCTTAGTGATGATACCGACGTTCATCCCTTCGCAGCGAGCGAGGCGCTCGAGCACCCGGCGGGTGATCTGGAACCGGCGCTCGGCGGGCTGGTAGGGGTCGGTGGCGGTGCCGATCACGATCGGGGTGCACTCGGGTCCGCCGGTGTTTGCTCGGAAATAGCGCCGGAGATCCGATTCCAGCGCGTTGAGCACGCGCTCCTTGACGAAGATGCGCCGCTCGAATGCCTCCCACCCGTGCTCCCCGCGAAAGTCGCGAAACTCCGCATCCGACAGCTTCCCCGCATCGTGCGCGCGCTCGACCGCGTAGCGGTGTGCGTAACGGGCGTAGCAGTAAGTGCACCCGAATTCGCATCCGACGTATGGGTTGAGCGACCAGAAATCAACGCCGGTTTGCTCGGGCGAGTTGAGGACGGACCGAGGCTCGAGTTCGACGAATTTCGTGCCGCGAAGGCGCTCGTCGAGAATCGGAAGGACGGAAGGACGGAAGGTTGGAAGGTTGGACATCGAGAACGCGAGCTGGTTCGGCTTGGCGTCTACCTTCCCCTCCGTCCAACCTTCCAGCGCTTTCAGCCGCATCTCGCCCATCCGCACTGCACGCACACGAGACATCCGGATTGACGCACCAGTCCGGCGCCGCAGTCGGGGCAGGGGGACGTGTGAGTCGGAGGGCGTGAGCTGGACGAGGGGTGAGGGTCGTGCATTTTCGGTATTTGTTCGGGTTGGCGGAATTATGCCTCATCACGCCCCGATACAGCAAGAGCCAGGTCAGGAAGCGCTAACCGACTGTGACTGTTGGGATTTCGCTCATGGTCGGACTGATACGCCCGCCCGCCTCACCATGCCCCGCCACGCGAAGTACACAGGCACTCCGATCAGGACCAGGAGGAGGCCTAACAGGCTGTACGTCCGTGTCGCGTCCTGGGTCAGGAGGTCCGCGGCGATGACGGCGGTCGCCAGCACGTAGAGGGCGGGAAACCAGGGATATCCGGGTGCGCGCACCGGGCGCTGGGCCATCGGTCGTTTCACGCGCAGCGCGAACAAGCCGACCGCTGTCAGACCGTAAAACACGAGCGCCGCGAAGATCACGAAGTTGAGGAGCTGCGAATACGTCCCCGAGAGACAGAGAAGGCTCGTCCACACCGCCTGTACGATGAGCGCCGCCGCGGGTGTCTTGTAGCGCGGATGCAGGACGCCGGCCGACTTGAAGAACAGGTCGTCTTTGGCCATGGCGTAGTAGACGCGCGCGCCCGAGAGGATGAGGCCGTTGTTGCAACCGAACGTAGAGATCATGATCGCCGCGGCCATGAGCTTCAGGCCGGGCGCGCCAAGGATCGCTGCGAGCGCGGCCGTGGCGACCCGGTCCTGCGGCGCGGTCGCGATCGCGGCAGAGGGGAGCACGCTCAGGTACGCGACGTTGGCGAGCAGATACAACACGGTGACGATGAGGACGCCCAGACCCATCGCGATCGGCAGGTCCCGCTCCGCGTTCTTGAGCTCGCCGCCCGCGAACCCGACGTTGTTCCACGCGTCCATCGAGAAGAGCGAGCCGACCATCGCGGCCCCGATCGCGCCCAACCCGACGGCGATGCCGCCCGTCGCCCAGAAGTTGGGTCCGAAGTTCGCCGACAGCGCTTCGGCGTGTCGGCCTATAGTGAGCCCGAGGAGGATCAGGAGCGCGAGGGCGCCCGTCTTGATGGCGGTGAGCGTGGTTTGGATGATCGCCGCGGTGCGCACCCCCCGCACGTTGATCCAGGTCAGCACTACCACCGAAATGACCGCGAGGATGCGCTGCGGGGACAGACCTACTGCGATGTCCCCGATCGGTTGGGGAAAGTGGAGCGTCGAGCCGAAGAACACGTCCGGTGTGAGCCCGGGCCAGAACACCGCGGTGAAGCGCGCGAACGCGACCGCTACCGCAGCGATGGTGCCGGTCTGGATGACCACGAACAGGGTCCAGCCATAGAGATAGCCGAAGAGCGGTGAGATCCCCTCCCGCAGATACACGTACTGCCCGCCCGCGCGGGGGAACATCGCGGCCAGCTCACCATAGGTGAGGGCGCCCATCAGGGTGACTAGGCCGGACGCAGCCCAGACCACCAGGAGGAGCCCGGGCGCATGGACCTCGCGCAGGATCTCCGCCGAGACAATGAAGATCCCCGATCCGATCATCGAGCCGACGACCAGCGCCGTGGCATCGAGCCGGGTGATCGCCTTGACGAACTCGGTTTGCGGCTGCTGGAGGGGGGCGGTCGCCATGCGGTGTACTCCGGTTGGTCCGGGGTGGAGCGGGTAACCTAGTGGCTCCCGGCGGGAGCCGCTATGTTGTCGGCCGTCATTTTTCCCACTCCCCGAAAGGACCACCGTGCGCCTGTTGCCCAGGGAAGAAGAATTCTTCGACCTGTTCGCCGCGGTCGCGACGCGCAACAAAGAAGCCGCGCAGCATCTACGCGAGCTGTTCGAGGCGACGCCGGAGCGTCGCACGCCGCACGTGGAGGCGATCAAGCGGCTCGAGCACGAAGCCGACCAGGTGACGCACGAGGTCGTGAACCGCCTCGACCGCACGTTCATCACGCCGCTCGACCGGGAAGACATCCATCAGCTCGCGTCCGACCTGGACGACGTGATGGACGCGATCGACGGGACGGCCCGTCGTTCCCAGATCTTCCACCTCGGGGTCGCACCGGATGGGGTCAAGCAGCTTACCGAAGTCATCCAGCGGATGGTGGGTGTGCTCGCCGAGGGGGTCGGGCGCCTGAAGAAGGGCGACGACGTGATGAAGTATTGCATCGAGGCAAAAAAGCTGGAGGAAGAGGGCGACGCGATTTACCACGAGTCCCTCGGTCGCATGTTCGAGACCGAGCGGGACGCGCTCGAAGTGATCAAGTGGAAGGAGATCTACGACAACCTCGAGCGTACTCTCGATCAATCCGAAGACGTCGCCAACGTGCTCGAGTCCATCACGTTGAAGCACGCCTGATGCCCGGCGCCGTCTGGTTCGTCCTCGCGATCGTCGTGGTCGCGCTGACGTTCGATTTCATCAACGGATTCCACGACGCGGCGAACTCGATCGCCACGGTCGTTTCGACCCGCGTCCTCTCTCCCGGCACGGCGGTCATCTGGGCCGCCTTCTTCAACTTCGTCGCCGCATTCGGCCTCGGCACGGCGGTCGCCAAGACCATCGGCAAGGGGTTGATCGACATCTCCATCGTCGATCCGCTCGTCATTCTCGCGGGGCTGTTCGGCGCGATCGCGTGGGACCTGATTACGTGGTGGGGCGGACTGCCGACCTCGTCTTCGCACGCCTTGATCGGGGGGTACGCGGGGGCGGCGGTGGCGAAGGCGGGGACGGGCGCGATTCTAGCCGCAGGCTGGATAAAGACGCTCATCTTCATCGTCGTGGCTCCGCTCATGGGCCTCACGCTCGCTTTGGCGCTGACGGTGATTCTGTCATGGGTGCTGCGCCGCTCGTTGCCCCGCAAGGTCGACCGGACGTTCCGGACGTTGCAGCTCTTCTCCGCGGCGCTGTATTCGCTCGGGCACGGGACGAACGATGCTCAGAAGACGATGGGGATCGTGGTCGGCCTGCTGTTCGCCGCGCGGGCCCAGTTCGCGGACTTTCCCATCCGCGCCTTGCACCTCACGACCGCAGACGTCATTCCCCTCTGGGTCATCCTCGCCGCCCACGCGGCGATCGCGCTGGGGACGATGGCGGGCGGTTGGCGCATCGTGAAGACAATGGGCCAGCGGATCACCAAACTGACGCCGTTCGGGGGCTTCTGCGCCGAAACGAGCGGGGCAATCACGCTGTTCGTCGCGTCGCATTACGGCATTCCGGTCAGCACCACGCATACGATCACCGGCGCCATCTCGGGGGTTGGGGCGGCGCATCGGCTCTCGGCGGTCCGCTGGGGAGTGGCGGGGCGGATCGTGTGGGCGTGGGTGCTCACGATCCCGGCGGCGGCGGGGATCGCAGGGCTGGCGTACTTCATTCTGCAGGTGGCCGCCTGACGGACGGGCGTCAGGTCTTCGGTGGTTGGTCCGCCCCGAGCTTGGACAGATCGATCATCCGCACCCCCGTCACGTATTCCGTCACGGGCGCATGTGTCACGTTGACCAGATTGTCGATGCTTCGCTGAATCCGCCGCGTCATCGCGAGGATATTCTGCAGCGATTCCTTGTCTTCAGGATGGGTCAACGCGGCGTCGTGCTCGAGCAGCTGGCCTTCCGCGAGGATGGTGGCGAGGGCGTTGTTCACCTCGTGCCGCACCGCAATGGCGAGCTCGCTGATGACCGCAACGCGCTCGCCCTCGATCGCCCGTCCGTAGAAAACGTGCAGCTGCTGCGACAACCAGCCTACCGAGATCGCAATGGTGCCGTACGCAGTGTAAATCGGTACCGTGATGCGCCAGTCTTCCGCGTCCAGGTTCAGGGCGACGAGGAGCTGGATCGACGTGAACAGCACCGTGCCCATCGCTAGGCCTGCCACGGCACCGCGCATGCCGTAATGCAACGACAAGAGATACGCGGGCACGAGGGTCAGCAGCCAGACGAGGTCACGGTAGGGCAGCCGCTCGGCCGGTACGAGCGCGAGCACGAGGCTCGGGGCGAGAAACGCCGTGGCGCAGTACACCCACCAGCGCTTCGGCAGGGGCGGCCGGTGCGCCAAGGGCGTGAACCCCAAAAAATCGACCAGGCGGTAGCGCGCCCATTCCCCGCCCGCAGGGCTCACAGACCCAAGACCTCCACCACGGCCTGTGCGATCGCGGCGTCCTGCACACCGACGCCCGTCAGGTCGGCGATCGTCAGCTCGGTCGCGCTCTCCCGCCCCGGCCTTCGGCCGGCGGCGAGATCGCCGAGCTCCGCGTAAACCTTCTCGCGCGTGACCGCGCCCGCGGCGATGGCGTGGTGCAGGTTGCCGTAGCGCTCCGTCTGAAAGACGCGATCGGCTACGAGCTTGTCCGCCCGTGCGAGGAGGGTCGGCTCGAGCTCGATCTTTTCCGGGCTACCCGTGCCCACCGACGTGACGTGCGTACCGGGAGCCACCCAGGAGGCCATGATGAGGGGAGTGGTGCTCGCGGTCGCGGTGACGATCACGCGGTTGTCGCGAACCGCCGACTCGAGCGCCGGTGCGATGCGCGTGTCCACCACCTGGGCGAGCTCTCTGGCGAAGCTCTGGGCGCGCTCCCGCGTGCGGTTCCACAGGGTGAGCCGCGCGAGCGGCATCTCGGCGATCATGGCGCGTGCGGTGAGACGAGCCAGCGCGCCCGCGCCGATGAGGAGCGCCTCCTGCGCGTCCTTAGGCGCCAAATATCGGAGAGTGAGGGCCACGGCGGCCGCCGTGCGAAAGTCCGTCAGGTAGCCGTGCTCCTCGAGCAGCAGGTCGGGCGCACCGGTCTCGGCGTCCAGCAGCAGGAACATGCCGTCGCCCGACGGCAGGCCCCGCGCCTGGTTCCGGTAAAACCCTGTCGCCAGCTTGAGCACGATGTGACGTGCCCCGCGCAGGTGCGCGCCTTTCACGTGCACTTCGGCCTGCTGCTCCCGCATCTCGAGGACCATCGGGTCGGGGAGCGACGCCTCGCCGAGCCCGAGTGCTCGGAAGCCGCGCTCGGCCGCGGCGATCGCCACCGAAAATGGAATCTTGTCGCGAAACGCCTCGAGCGGGACGACCCGCATCTCAGTCGGCGAACGCTCGCTTCAAGCCGCGTTCGGTTTCGCCGAGGGCTTCCCGGAAATGGTGGAGCTCTTCGCCGAATCCAAGTCGGAGGTGCTGCGGCAGACCAAAATGGTCCCCCGGCACGAGCAGCACGTCGTGCTCGGCTCGCATGCGCTCGACCAGGTCCAGGGCGTTGATCCCCGGGCGGTACTTGACGAGGCAGATCGCCCCCGCTTGGGGTGGGTGCCAGCTGAACGTGTCGCCGAAGTGCCTCAGCCACTCCTCGAGCACGGGGTAATTGGTGACGAGAATCCGCCGGGTGCGATCGAGTACCTTGACCCGCACCTTGGGCTCGAGCGCGACGGCGGCGAGATGGTCGCTCGCCCCCGCCGGTCCGATCGTCGTGTAGTCGTGCCGGGCCCAGGCTTCCGCCGAGAACGCGGGCGGGGCCACGATCCAGCCGATGCGCAGGCCAGGCAGGCCGTAGGCCTTCGACAATCCGCTCACGACGATCACCCGCTCGTAGCTGCCCCACAGTGACGGCGTCATCACCCCATTGCGCTCCGCTCCCTGATACACCTCGTCCGCGAGGAGCCAAGCGCCGACTTCCGCCGCGCGACTCACGATGAGTTTTCGCATCTCGGCCGAGAGGACGTGTCCCGTAGGGTTATGGGGATTCGTGACCACGACGAGCTTCGTTTCCGGCCCGATCGCGCTGCGCACCTCTTCGGCCGTCGGCTCCCAACCAGCCTCGGCGTGCAAAGCGAATCCTCGCACCTGCCCGCCGAAGTTCTGGGCCAGCCCCCACGTCTGCAGATAATTCGGAAGCATGACCGCGACCTTGTCGCCTGGCTCGATCAGACGCCAGCAAACGACGAAGTTGGCCTCCGCGCTGCCCGTCGTGACCAGAATCTGCTCGGGTGAGACGCCCGGGTAGAGCGCGGCGATCCGGCCGCGCAACAGATCGGTGCCGTTCGACTGGCTGTACCCGAGCCTTACGTCGAGCAGCGGTGTCGCGGCGACGCCCGCGAGCTCGAGGAGCTCCTGAATGGAGAGCGGGTGCACCCCCGATTCCGAAAGGTTGTAGCGCACCCGGTTTTCCCAGGTGCTCTGCCAGCGCTCGAGCTCAAACGGTACGAAACGCAAGGATTCCTCCAGGTCTCGGGTGTTAGGTGTCGGGTGCCAGTAAACTGAGGTCCGCGGGTCGTTCTAGCCAGTAATCGGGCTCCAAGTCGGCGAGGTGTGAGCGATCGAACGGTCCCCACAACACGGCGGCGGTCTTCACGCCGGCCGCGCGACCGCACTCGATGTCATGGCGGGAATCGCCGATGAAGACGGCATCCTGTGCCCGCGCGCCCAGTCGCTCGAGCGCGGTGAGCACGGGTTCGGGGTGAGGTTTGGGGTGCGTGACGTCGTCCGCACCGACGACGACCCCGAACGCGTCCTCGAGGCCCGCGAGCCGGAGACCCCGCAGCGCTCCGCTCCGCAGTTTGCTCGTCACCAACGCGAGGGATCTTCCGCGGCGCTCCAGGGAGCGGACGGCATCCACGACGCCGGCGTACGGCCGCACCATCTCGTCGTGATGAGCGAGGTTGTACTCGCGGTAGGTCGCGACCATCGCGTCGATTTCCGCCGGATCCTCTGTGAACTGCCGGAACTGCACCCACAGCGGCGTGCCCAATCCGTCCATCCAGACCTCGTCCCCGGGCTCGTGTCGGCGATGTGTGCGCATCGTGTGCCGGTACGAGCGCAGGATCAACTCGATGGAGTCGATGAGCGTGCCGTCCAGATCGAACAGGAAGGCGGAAAGAGGCGGGGGCACGCCGGAAAGTAACTACCGGTGGGCGAGATACCAGCGACAGCCGGCCGAGAGCGGGCACGCCTCGCAACGCGGGGCGGCGCGTTTGCACAGCTCTTGCCCGTGGCGACGCAGCAATTGATGCGCCCTGATGAGCCACGCGAAATCGGTCGGCAGGTGTGGAGCCACTGCCTTTGCCGCGGAGCGATACATCCGCGTATAGTTGTCGCTCTCGGTTCCGTAACCGAGCCGGACCAGCACGCGGAGCGCGTTCGAATCCGGCCCGAGCGTCCGTTGCGCCTTGCAGAACAGGAGGAGCTTGTCCGCACCGGGCTCGCCGATCCCTGGGAACCGGCGCAGCACCTTCCTCGCTTCTAGCGGAGCTCGCCGGACGAGGCGGCGCAGCTCGGCCGGCCCGACCTCGAGCGCAATTTCCGCGGCGGCGTGCAGCTTCTCGGCGCGCCGCAACGTCAGCATGCCCCCCTCCTCGATGATCTCGGCCAGAGGAGGGAGCGGCGTGGCGAGGATCGCCGCGGGCTCGAGGCCAACCGCGCGCTTCAGCCGAGCGAACACGGCGGCCCGGCGCCCGTCGTCCACCAGGTAGGCGCAGTTTTCCCAGATCACGAGCGCGAAGGGGTTCGCCGCTGGCGGCTTGGGCGGGCGGCCGTAGAATCTGGCAAGCCGGGCGATCACCGCGCGCAGGGCGGCGGGTGGCATCGGCACTAATCTGCGTTCGGGGCCCATACCGTGCACAATTTCGAGACCGTCCTGGCGCTCCTCGTCGGCGTAACGTTCCTGGCGTTGGTGGCACGCCGACTCGACGTTCCGATGCCCGCGCTGTTCGTCGCGGGTGGGCTCGCGGTCGCCCTCGTGCCCGGCCTGCCCGTTGTCCAGTTCGATCCGCAGGTCGTGTTCCTGGTCTTCGTTCCACCGCTCCTGTATCGGGCCTCGCTCTTCGCCTCCTATCGGGACGTGCGCGCCAACCTGCGACCGATTCTCTCGCTCGGGGTGGGGCACGTCTTGTTCGCCACCGGCGCGGTAGCGTGGGTCGCGCACCGCGTTGTGCCGGGCCTGCCGTGGGCCTCGGCGTTCGCGCTCGGCGCGGTCGTATCGCCGCCCGATGTGGCCGCGGCGACCGCCTTCATGCGGCGGCTGCCGATGCCGCGACGCCTCGTCACAATTCTCGAAGGCGAGAGCATGGTGAACGACGCGGCGGCTATCGTCGCGTACCGGGTGGCGATCGCGGCGGCCGTCACTGGCGTCTTCTCGGTTGTGCAGGCCGGCGCTCGATTCCTGCTCGTGGGGACGGGGGGTGTGGTCGTCGGTCTCGTGGTGGGGTGGCTCATCGGGGAGATTCGCCGTCACATTCACGATCCCGAAGTCGAGAACACCATCTCGCTCTTAACCGGGTATGCCGCGTATATCCCGGCCGAGCAGCTCGGAGTGTCGGGCGTTCTGGCGGTCGTGGCGACGGGATTGTACCTGGGTCGCGTCGGCCCTCGGGTCGTCGCTGCGGATACGCGCGTCCAGAACGCGGGGATGTGGGACGTGGTCATCTTCATACTCGAAGGTCTGATCTTCGTCCTCACCGGGCTCGCCTTGCGCCCGGTACTCGCGGGACTGAGCGCAGCCGCGGCCCTCGACCTGGCCCGGGCGGCGGCGATCGTGAGCCTGGCCTTGATCGTCGCGCGATTCATCTGGATATACCCGGCCGGTTATTTCCGCTGGATCGTGATCCCGGGTTTGCGAGCCCGCGAGCCGCTCCCCCGGTGGCAGCTCTTGACCGTTGCAGGCTGGGCGGGCCTCCGGGGCGGCGACTCGCTCATCCTGGCAGCCGCAATTCCCACCGTCACTGCCGCGGGTGCGCCTTTCCCCGGCCGCGACGCGATCATCGCCATCACATACTGCGTCATCATCGTCACCCTGGTGGGCCAGGGGTTTGCGCTCGCGCCGCTCATGCGCTGGCTCGGCGTCCGCGAGACGGGAGAAGAGGAACGACGCGAGGAAACGGAAGCCCGCCTACGGACGGCCGAGGTGGCCCTGGCGCGCCTCGAGGAACTCTCCCAAGAGCCGTGGATGCATCCCTATGCGCTGACCGACACGCGTGATCACTACCGGCATCGCGCACGGCGGCTCCAGAGCCGGGTGAGCGGAGCCTTGGACGGCGTCATGGAGACCAAGTCGGCTGCGCATCGGCGGCTCACTCGTGAGCTGCTGGCCGCGGAACGACGCGAGCTGCTGCGCCTCCGCGACGACGGTGCGATCAACGATGCGGTGATGCGGCGGGTTCAGCGCGACCTCGATCTCGAGGAGCTCCTGCTCGAGCCGGACTGAAAATCACTGAGCCGGCCCGAAGACGACGGCGGCGATCAGCGCGATGTGTGGCGCGGCCATGTCTTCCTGTGGGATCGGCAGCCGTTCGTGCCATGCCAGCACGTCACCAATCGACAGCGTTGCTCGACGCGCCACCAGATCCTCCAGTGTGAGCTCTTCGCCCGCCGTCATGCCGAGCGCTAGCCGGGATACGAGCCCGTCGAGCCGGACGAGCTCCGCGGGGCGGCGTTGGACCGCCGCGCGCCGGGCGGCGCTCAACACCCAGGGAACAAGCCGGCGGCTCAGGCGGTCGCGGTCGGCCGCGCGCCAGCGCGCCGCCTCGATCGCCGCGAGGCGGGCGCGAAAAAGGGGCGCCGCTCTTTGCATTGCTCTTTCGAGCAGGTATCGATGACCGGACGTATCGGACGCGACGTCGGCCCCGGCGGCGCGCTCGAGCAGGGCCGCCGCGCGTTCGGGATCGGCGCGCACGCACGCATCCGTCCCGACGAACCCCTCCACCAGACACCCGATCCGTATCACTAAGACCACCACGCGCTCCGGATCGGTGACCGCGGTCCACGAGCGGGCAGGGACAGGGGTCGCTGCTGCCGCGGCGACTCGTTGCAGCCGATCACACCAATCCAAGCCCCGCCGGCCGCCGCCCACTCGCGCCTGGGCGCGCCGTTTCACCGCCAGCCGACGCTCGACCGCGAGCGCGGCGGCGAGCGGGGGCGGGGGAAGGAACGCGATCGTCTCAATGCGTGAGTGCGGCGACCCGGCACGGTCGATCCGGCCCTCGCGTTGCGCCAGGCGCGCGGGACTCCAAGGCAGATCGTAGTGAACAACGCGGGCAGCATCCTGAAGGTTTAGTCCCTCGCTCAGGAGATCGGTGACGATCAGGACGTCGGTCGCAAGGGCGGCCGAGGGAAGGGGCGCTCCCTGCGCTAGGGGAGCGAACGCGCGGATGACTTCGTCGCGCGGCGCGGCCTCGCGCCCGAACCAACCCCGGTTCCCGGCCACGCCTGCCACACGGAACCCCTGTAGGCGACGCATCAGATGGCGGAGCGTCGCTCGCGCGTGCACGAAGACGATTGTCTTGCCGGCCTCCCCGGCGAGCAATCTGGCTATCGCCTGGGCCTTGGGATCGATCGGCGACCTCGACATTTCCCGGAGCTGTCGAACGAGATCCCGGTCTTGCTCGGCCGCGAGAGAGGCCCCGGAAGGGAGCACGAGCGGAAGGAACGCGAGCTGCAGGTCTTCCGACCCCGCGGGGAACAGTCGTCTGAAATCGTCTCGCTTGAGGGCCTTGCCTTCGGCGGCGGCGGCCGCGCCGAGCTCCAAGAACGCTTCGTACCTCCCCAGGCTCGCCCGGAAGGCGGGTAGACTGGAGGCGAGCTGCGAGAGGAGCACCAGGCGGAACAGCGCCGCGGCATCTCGTCCGGCTTCGAGCCGCGTCACGCCTGTCACGAGCTGCTCGAGCACGGGGTCGGGAGCGCATCCAAGGCGGAGGGAGCGGCCGACGGCGCGGTCGGGGAGGCTGAGCGACACCCGCCCCGTGGCGTACCCGGTCTGCACACGCGCGCGCGAGCGCGAGACCGATAACCTCGCTACGGCGGCTGTGAGGGCACGTGCGTCGCAATCTCCCCGTGCCGCGCGCAAGAGCGATGGCACTCCCAGCGCCGTCAGGTCGTGGTCGCGGAGAAACAGGCGGAGGAGATGGCAGAGATCGCCGACGCGGTTGTGCACCGGTGTCGCGGTCACGAGCAGCGCGCTCGCGTCGACCACCAGGCGGGCGAGCGCGTGATACCGTCGCGTGCCCGGATTCCGGAAGCGATGGGCTTCGTCGACGAGGAACAGGCGGACGGTCGGACGGTCGGACAGTCGGACGGGGGAGCGGCTCAACGCTTCGTGCGTCAGGATCGGGGCCTCGAGCTGATGCTCCTCGAGCAGCGCGCGCCATTGAGGGACTAGCACCGCAGGCACGACCAACGCGAACCGCTTCCCGAGAGCGCATGCCACCGCCAGCGCCACATAGGACTTCCCGAGGCCCACCGCGTCCGCGAGGAGCGCGCCACGGTGCTTCGTCAGAATGGCGACCAGCCGCTCCGCGGCGGGGACCTGATGCGGAGCGAGCCAGTCAGGCCACGCACCGCGCCCTAGCTCCTCGTCCGGCGGGAGGTCGAGCAGCGCGCGCGCCCCGAGCGCCGCGACCGTGGCCGGCGGCGCGACGGCGCCGGGCGAGAGGAGGCAGGCGAGGGGTTCCGAGAGCGGCGCGAGGTGCTCAGACAGGATCCGCGGCGTCGAGAGCACGTTGGTCCGCCGCGTCGAGCTCGTAGAAGTCCGCGATGGCAGCGTCGTCGGCCGTATGGTGTCGCCCCTGATCCGCGAGCTTGCGCCATACCGCAGCGTCTTCGGGTGGGATCGGCAGTCCCCGCACCACCCGCGCGTTGAAGCGCCGATAGCCGCCGCGCGCGTGATCGGCGTACAGCCGGGCGAGCGCCGTTAACCAGCGGGAGTTGAACAGCGCGGCAAGCGCATGGGCGTCATCCGGCATCCTTGTGACGATGCCGTACACCGTATTGAGGGGGACCACGCCAGCGTCCGGGACCACGGCCGAGAGCCTCCGCGCCAGATCGGGCCAGATCACGCGGTGCGGTGCGTCGGCGAGTACGGTCCGGAACAGCTGCCAGGGAGGGCCACGGCGGTAGTCGCTGCGGCGGCGCAGCCGCTCGAGATGTGGGTCGAACGTCCGTGCCATCTCCTCCGAGAGGCGGGGCAGGGGTCGACCGTCAGCGCCGTGCGTCCACAGCAGGTGTGCCACGGGTGCCGCGCGCCACGGCCCGATGTCACGGCCACGCACGGCGGGTCGCGTGGCGGCGCTCGATTGCGACACGAGAAAGACGTCGTCCGCGCCGGTCTTCACACCGAGTTGCGGGTTCCAGCGGTCACCGACGGTCGGGTACGCCGCGCGGATGCGGTGGGCGACGCGCGTCGCGTCGGGTACGAGGATCCACGGACCGTCGGCCGCGAGCGCGCGTTGCGGGATCGCCCGCGCCGCGCTCTTCGGGCCCAGCGTGCTGGCGACGCGCTCGTGCCCGGTCGGCTCCAAGCGGGCTGCCACGAGCGCCAGCGGGTAGACCGCGGCTGCAAAGGCACCGTCCGCGGCCGGGACCGGCGCGACCCGCTGAAGGCGTGTATCCTCGGCGAGCCGCCGCCGCAAGGGTGCCGCGTAGCCACTCGTGGTGAGCTTGGCGGGGACGAGAAGCGCCGTCGTGCCGCCCGGCGCGGTGAGCTCGAGCGCGCGCTCCACGAACGCCACGGCGAGATCGGGGAGGTGCGCGAATCCACGGGAGTGGTCCGGCCGCCACGTGGTGTACCGCGTGGCCAGCGTCTCGCGCACCTGCGCGGGCACTCGCTCGCCACGCACCCAAGGCGGGTTGCCGGCGACGAGATCGAAGCCCCCGCGCGCGACGATATCGGCGAAGTGTGACTCGAACGCGAAGAATGGCGCGCTGCCCTCCTGAGTCAGTCGGAGCGTGGCGGCGCGAAGCTCGCGGCGGCTGGCCCGCATGCGGCGAAGCATGGTGCGTTCATCGGCCGTGAGCCCGCGGCGCCGGCCGAACAGGTCCTGATTTTTCCCCATGGCGACAAGCTCGGCGGCGCGCCGCTCGAGGCCGGCGGCGCTCGCCGCAAACCACCTCCCGGCCAGCGCGCCTTCGGCACGTGCAAGCTCTGCTACGGCCCTTCGTTTCGCTGGGCCGGTGAGCGTGAAGAGCGCCCGCCGGGCGGCCGCGAAGCGCTCTACCTCGCCGCTTGTCGCCGTGCTCGCCTGGACCTGGCTCCCGGCCAGCACACGGGCCACCGCCAAGGGATCGAGCAGCGCGTCCCCCTGGCGGACGTGTCCATCCAAATTCGGCAGCGGCGCGATGCGGACGAGGTCGGCTGCGTCCTGGTCGGCGAGCAGCACGAGCCACAGCCGCAATTCCGCGAGCCTCACGGCCGTGAGCTTGAGATCCACGCCGAACAACGAACCCGCGATCACGTCGCGCCGCACCGCGCTCGCAGGTCCTTCGCCCGCGGCGCAGCGCAGGTGAGTGAGCTCCTCGAGCGCGCCGAGCAGGAACGCGCCAGATCCGACGGCTGGATCGAGCACCGCGACCCGCCGTAGGTCAGGCCGCGGGTCTGGGGATTCGCCGCCATAGATCCAGCGCTCCGCGGCTCCCGTCGCGAGCCCAAACCGATGCTCTAACACCGACGCGAGACCTGCGCGCACGATCTCCCGCACGAGCGCTGCCGGCGTGTAGTAGCTGCCGCTCGTCCGTCGCTCGGCGGGGTCCATCACGCCCTCGAACACCCGGCCGAGCATGTCGGGAGCGACGGAGTCGCCGCCTTCGTCCTCGTGCACGGAGAAGTGGAAGCGCTCGAACAGGTCGTCGAACGCGTCGCGCCAGTCCAGGTTCGACCACCGGGCCGGGCCGCGGCTCCGCTCGAGGGCCGTCGGCTCGAACAACCCACCGTTCAGGAACGGGACGTTGCCGAGCCCCCGCGCCGCGCTCGACCGCTCGGCGGCGGGCCGGTTCAGGGCCCCGAAGCACAACGGATCGAACACGTGGCGGTGGAAGTGACGCCGGGAGGCGGCGCTCGCGTCGAAACGGTGGATCAGGTAGCGCCGGTCGCCGTCGAGCCAGCCCTTGGCCTGGACGAAGTACAGGAACAGGACGCGCGTGAGTGCGGTGAGAGCCAGGGCATGGCGCTCGGACCGGCTGCGTGGTGCCGGGAGTCGGTCGGTGAGACGTTCGAGCGTCGCGCGAAACGCCCTGAAGAAGCGCGGGGTCACCCCTTCGCTTGCCAGCGCGTCGCCGATCCGCAGGCTGAGCGCGAGCGACGTCTCCCCGGCGAGCGGGCTGAGTCGCTCCAGGGTGGCGAGTGAGGCACCGGACGGTTGCTCGAGGGGGAACGTCGTGACACGGACCGGGGACCCACGCGTCGCCGGGCGCCAGCTCGCGCACACGAGTCGACGCGGCCCGACACCGAGCGCGCACGCAAGGCCGCGCTCCGCGTTGGCTGCGAGCCGCCGGGACGCCGCGCGGGCCGCCCGCTCCGGATCCCGGGCGTCGAGCGCGAAAACCCGGAACGCCTCGTGTCGCGCGACGAGAGCTGCCCGCCGCACTCCCGCGGCTTCCGCCTGCTCGGGACCGAGCCAGGGGCCGGGTGGCACGTGCTCCCACGCCGCCTGGAATCCGAGCGCCCCAAAGAGGTGGCGAAGATCATCGATCTGCTCGGTGCGGGCGAGAAGTTCCCGCAACACCGCGGAACCCCTGGTTCGGACGGAGGCTAACCTGGGGACGACGGTGCTCGGATTATGTACCCGTGTTTCGCAAGGAGGGCGGATTTACTGCGGGAACAGAAGGGACGGTCCTATGTGCTCTTTCTGAGCTTTATCGTCCCGTTCACCGTCGACAGCTCCAGCCGCCGTCCGCCGCTCCCGATCGTACCGTTCAGCCTGCGGTGCCCGAACCGACCGGTGATCGTCAGGGGGAAGTCGGTCTCGATATCGCCGTTCACCGTCGTGGCCTTCACTTCGGTCGACAGGTTGGCCGGGAGATCCAACGTGATCCCGCCATTCACCGTCGCGAAATCCAGGGCGTCGCTCCACGTAGCCTTGCCCATCGAGGCCACGATCGAGCCGTTCACTGTCCGTGCCTCCGCGTACGCTGCGGTGGAGATCCGGATGCTGCCGTTCACGGTCGTCGCATCGACGTCGCTCGAGAGGTTCGCCGCATCCACCTTGCCGTTGACGGTCGTGCCCCGGAACCGGACGCCGTCGGGCACCCGTACGGTGAAGTCGACGCGCACGTCATTGTCCCGCACGTTCATGTGGTCGTGCTCGCCCGGCTCGCACGTGTTCTCTCGGCGACCGTCGCTCGGATACACCGCACAGATCGTGACGCCGTCCTCGGACGGCACGACCTCGATCTTCACGTCTTCGGGGTCGCTGCGACGCGCGGTCTTGACGGCCGTTACCTCTACGTCGCCTGATCCCGCCACGGCACTGACATCGCCGTTCACGCCCTTGATCTCGATCGACTTGCCGGCGGCGACTTTCCCCTTCCAACGAAACTCGCCCTGGGCGGCTGCCACTCGGGCAGCGAGCGTGAGGCCGGTCGCGACGAGCGCCAGAGTGACGACGCGCATGGTCATTCTTCCTCCTGATCGTCGTGGTCCTCGTGCTTGTCCCTCTTCAGCTGCCCGGGGCGGCAGAGTCTGATGTCGCCGTTGAACGACTCGAGCTCGATCCGAGCGCTCCCCGAGCCGATAGTGAAGTCGAACCGGTGCTTGGTCTTGCGGCTGAGCTGCACCGGGAAGCAGGAGCTGAAGTCCCCGTTGAACGTGGCCACCGAGACGGATACGCTTGCCTTCTCGGGCACCGATACATGCAAGTCACCGTCGTGCGTCGAGAAGCGGTAGCGGCCGCCATCCTTGATAGTGCCGTCGTAGGTGATCTCCCCGTTGACCGTGGTAGCGTCGGTGCTGGCGGACTCGATCTGCGTGAGCGTGATGTCGCCGTTCACGGTCTCCGCCGAGACGTCGCCCGAGATGGCCGTCGCCGTGATTGCCTCGTTCACGCTGCTCAAGGCGATACGGCCCCGGGCCTTCTCGAGTGCCACTTCGCCTTGGACGGACTTGAGGGAGACGTTGCCAGCGCCTCCCGAGACCTTCACCGACCCCTCTACAGTTTCGGCCGTTATTTCTCCCTGCGACCCGTCGACGGAGATGTCGGTGTAGACGCCCGTGAGCGCGAGCGGCATCGAAGTGGGAACGGTGATGTCGTACTCGACCAGCTGCGAGGGTCCCCGCCGGCCCTGCGACCTCACTCGCACGTACTGCTCGGTTGCGTCGATCGAGATCCGGTCCCGGCTCGAATGGCTCGCCGCGATGCGTACGGCGCTCTTGCTCCAGGTCTTGACGGTGATCTCGCCCCCGAAATTCGAGACCTCGAGGCGGGCACCCGCACGCACCGGGAAGGTGGTGTCGGTCTGTTGGGCGATCCCGAGAGCCGCGAGCGTCGCCAGGGTCATGAGCATGCTGGTCCTCTATCCTCTCTAGCTCCGCGCGCTGGCGAGCGTCGCCGCCTGGCGCAGGAGCTCAAGCTTACGCCGTGTTTCCTGGGCGAGATGCTGGTTCAGGTATGCGTTCGCGGGATCGGCCGCGAGCGCGCTCTGCGCGTCGCGAATCGCCCGGTCGATGATCCCGAGGTTCTTCTCGATCACGCGCACCGTGGCGGTATCGAGTCGGCCGCGATTGCGCGCGAGCGTCTCCTCGAGAGCCGCCACCGAGGCGGCCGTGCGCGCGTCCAGGGGCGACATCCCCACGTTGCTCAGGACGGAGGTCGTGCGCTGCGGCGGCGGCAGGGGGGGGTTCCGGAACAACAGGCGCGCCGTTCCGGCTGAGAACAGCGCCAGGACGATCGAGGCGGCCGCGAGCTGGGGCATCGTGAACGACAGCCGCCGGCGCGCGCGCCGGGCCGCCAGACTCACGACGCCGATGTGCTCCGCGATCCCGGGCCAGAGATCTGCCGCGGGCGGCCGGTCGTCCAGAGCCTGCGCCCGGGCCACGACCCGGCGCAGCTGGTCCAGCGTCCCGCGGCACGCGCCGCACGCCGCCAGGTGCGCCTCGAGCGCGGTCCGCTCGGACGGCGTCAGGTCGCCGTCCAAGTATTCCGAGAGTCGATCCGTCCACTGGTCGTTCATCGTTCCAACTCCTTCAGCGCTCGAGATGCCTGCGGAGCGCCATTCGGGCGTGATGCAGCTGCGACTTCGACGTCCCCGTCACGATGCCCAGCATGTCCGCGATCTCTTCGTGACGGTATCCTTCGATGTCGTGCAGCACGAACACCTGCCGAGCCCCGTCGGGCAACCGTCCGATCGCCTCTTCGAAATCCATCGACATCTCGAGGGCTGCCGGACGCCCTGCGACGCCCTCCCACACATGCTCCGAATCGTCGTAGCGGCTCCGCTCCGTGCCGACCGTGGAGCGCCGGGCGAGGATCACATTGACCGCGAGCCGGTGGAGCCACGTTCCGAACGCGGCGTCGCCCCGAAACGTCGACAGCTTGGTCCACGCCCGAATGAACACGTCCTGCGCGACGTCGTCGGCATGGTCGGGGCCGATCATGCGCCGCACCAGGCTGTGCACGCGCGCCACGTGGGTCCGGTAGAGCCGCTCGAAGGCACGGCCGTCGCCCGAGGCCGCAAGCGCCGCGTCTGCCGTTTCCGCATCCTTCGCCGCCTGGTCCGGATCTCTGCGCAGTGTCGCCACCCGGGGGATGGTGAGCTCCATGTGCCTGATTCGATAGGGCCTAGAGCTAAAAGGTTGTAGGACACGAGGAAAGGCAACAGCTATTCTGCTCTCTGCCCCCTGATTCTCTTCAGGCTGCCCAGATTATCCGCCCTATTCTCATGCCGGTATGCATTGTCGATCCACGTCGGGATCCGCCGCGCCATCATGTACAGGAGGATCGCGATCTCGATCGTCACGACCGCCACCAGCGTGAGGGCGGTGTGTGTGGCCACCCACACGGCGAAGCGGGGCGATAAGTCGAACGACGCGTCCAGGGCCCACCCGAACACTTGCGCTAGCACCCACGCGAGAGCGAAGAAGGTGAGGAAAATCCCGTGGCGTACCACGGCCTGCAGCGCGGCGATCACGCGGTGCGACACTTTGGCGAGCCGCTGGAGCGGCGTCAGTCGCCGGGCGAAGTGCAACCGCGCGCCGTCGCCCACGACCTCGAGGTCGTCAATGCGCTCCCTCTCCCAGGTGAGCCCGAGCTGACCGCAGGTCTCGGCCAACTGGTCGCGGAGCCGCGTCTCCACGCCCCACCCCACCAGCCCCTGCACGGTCGCCACCGCCCGCTTGCCCTGGACGTCCGCCTTCACCCGATAGACGCCGTTCACGTTGCGGCGGTTGGGCTCCACGGCGTCCTTCAAGGCGAGGAGGTGGCCGCCGCTCGTCCGGTAAAGCCGCGCGTAATGGAACTCGTCGAGGTAGCGTGGCTCGCTTAGCCGCGGGCCACCCTCGAGGCGATGAAAGAAGTAGTCCAGGATAAGGAGGGTCTCGCGGATCGGGTCGGGATATACCCGGTCGGGCGTGTCGCGCGGCGTGTGGATCTTTCCGCCGAATACGATCGGTGAGGCCTTGCCCGGGACCATTGCGACGAGCGCCGTCGCCGGGACGCGGACCGGCGGCGTGTAGGGCCGCCGTGCGAGCCGCGCCGCCAGCCGCCGCAGCGACTCGCGTAGCCGGGCCCACAACCCGTTGTTCACCTCCAGGAACGACACGTGGTCCGTGGTGCCACCGGCGAGATAGTTGTTGTACTTGATGCCGTGGAGATGCGCGGCCTCCTCGAGGAGGTCGTTGATCGAGTCGTAGTCGCCAAACGGGATGAGCACGTGCAGGAAGTCGGCACCGAGCGTGCCGCGGGGGATGTAGAGCCGGCCCTCGCCCACCGAGTCCACGGAGACGACCCCTCGAATGCGCCGCAGGTCGTCCAGCGAGAGCGCCTTCACATACTCGCGGGAGCCCGAGACGCCGAACCGGTAGCCGGCGAGCGGCGCGAGCGCGACGGCCACGGCGGCCCACAGCCAGTTCTGTTGCATGAGGGCGAGATTCGCGGCCTGGAGGCCGAGCGCGAGCAGCAGCTGCGACGTGAGCCCCACCAGGCCGCACTCCTCTGAGCCGGCGAGGAAGTACGTGTGCGTGAGTGCGGGTCGCCGCGCCGACCGCAGGTCGGTGAGGAGATACTGTTTGAGGATCTCTTCGCCCGTCGTGTTGTCGTCCGCGCCGGGCCCGCGCCAGGTGTCGTAGTGCGCAACGAGGACGATGCGGTCCGGGCTCTCGCCTGGGACAGTAAAGAGGTAGTTCCATCGCGTCGTGCGAACCGCCCATGGGGACAGGCGCTGCCGCTCGATCACGAGACGGGGCGTCTCCCCGAATTCGGCGTGAAGCCGTGCGATGAACTCTTCGACCTGGCGCTCGTTGCCCTCGTTGCGACGTTCCCGGCCGAGCTCGCGGCAGTCCCGGCGAATGTTGTCGAGAATCTCGGCGACGCGCGCGTCCACCGGCGGATAGCGAGCGTGGACCGCGTCGAGGCCCAGTTCTCTGATCACGCTTCAAAAGGAATCGTCGAAATGGCGCGGCGCCATACAGTGGGCGTATCAGGGCTCCCTTCAGGGGCTCTCGTTCGCGGCGACGGTGTATTTTTGAACCCTATGCGGTCTCCGATGCGGTGGGTCTCCCTCCTCCTATTGATCGGGTGTCTCGACACCTTCGCGCCAGCGGGCGCGGTGCCGTGGTCCCCTCCAGACGCCTATCGGACGTGGTGGGCCGAGATTGAGTCCTGCGCCGGCATCTGGGCGGACTTCGATCGCGTGGACTGGTACGAGGTGCAGGGATCGAGCTACCCTTGCCCGGCTCACGAGGGGCGCTGTGAGGGGTGGTGGCAGCCGCCGCATACCATCTACATGGCTCAGGACGAGACGAACAATCGAGTGCTTGCCGAGCACGAGATGCTGCACGACCTGCTGCAGAGCGGCGACCATCCTCCGGTCTTCGCGGCGTGCGGTGTGACGAGTCAATCTGCGTGGTAGGACCGCCCCCGCCATTCGATCCTCCGTGATCCGCGCAGGGCCGACCGGATCATGATGTAGGCCACGGTCGCCGCGCCCAGCGGATAAAGCAGCGCGTAGCGGAGTGGCGCCCCCGACACCTGGTAGACCATCAGCCAGATCAGCAGGGAGATCACTGTGGCCAGGGCCGCCCAGGTCCACCCGAACAGCGCCCACAGCACGGGCGGAGCGATCCACACGAACGCGGGCAGCCACATCACGTAGGGCGCCAGCCGGCGGAGCATAGGGATCGGCGGGAAGGCGAGCGGCACGCCGGTCGCGAGGTTCTTGGTCCAGCCTTCGAGGATGCCGGCGAGGCTGCGATACATGCGGGTATTCATGTATTCCTCCGCATGTGTCAGAAATATGTCGAGATGGTGTCGTGTAAATGTTTGAGCCAACGCCATGTCGTCCACCACGCTGTGCTTCACCGCTTCGTGCGTTCCCACGGCCTCGTAGGCTGCGCGGGTGGTCAGAATGAACTGCCCGCTCGCAACGGCGTCCCACTCCACTCGGGTGCGGTTCACCCGACGCAGGTCACCCACCCGGGCGGCGAGCGCGAAGAACACCTGAGGCTGGACCAGCCGCTCCCAGAACGAGCCCATGTCCTGTCGAGACAGGACGCTGAGCAGATCGACCCGTTCGACCTCCAGCGCTCCGACCGCGCGGGGGAGGAGCTCGGGATGCTGGGTTGTGTCCGCATCCATGAACAGCAGCAGCTCGCCGCGCGCCGCTCGATAGCCCTGGACCATTGCCCACTGCTTGCCGAACCAGCCCTCGGGGAGCTCGCCGCCGCGGACGAGATGCGCCCGCCCGCGCGCCTCGGGGGCAGCGGCGAGGCGCTCCACGACCTCGGGCGTGCCGTCCGTAGAGCGATCGTCCACGACGATCACCTCGACCGCCTCGTAGTCGGTGGCGACGGCGGAACGGACGCAGGCCTCGATGTTCACGGCCTCGTCCCGGGCGGGAATGATCACGGATACCAGGGGGCCACTGACCTGCGGCGCATAGGCGCTCAAGCGAGGGCGACGAGTGGCGAACCGATAGACGAGCAGCACCAGGAAGAAGGCGTACGCGGCGGGGATCGCCCATGTCATTCGAGCTTCTCACCCTCCATGGCCGCGACCACCGCGGCGCCCGTGAGGTGGCCGACGACGTTGGTCATGGTGCGGAACATGTCCGGGATGCGATCGAAGCCGAGCAGCAGCGACAGTCCGGCGAGGGGCAGCCCGGTGCTCGCGAACGCGGGGACGAGGCTGACGATGCTCGCGGACGGAACGCTGGCCACCGTGAGCGAGGTGAGAAACACGGCCGCCCCTGCGTCTAACGCGCCGGTGAGTCCGAGTGGCACGCCGTACAAGCGCGCCACGAAGAGGACCGCCACCGCCTGGAACAGCGCGCTCCCCGCGCGCCCGATGCTTGCCCCTACCGGCAACACGAAGCTCGCTACGGTGCGCGAGATCCTCAGGTCGTTTTCCGCCGCATCGAGCATGACGGGCAACGTGGCGAGGGACGACGTGGTCGAGAACGCCATCAACATCGAGCCACGAATCGCACGCAGATAGCTTCCCACGCCCAGGCGCGCGACGAGGCCGACGGCCGGCAGGTACACTCCTGCGATGAACACGGCGAGCCCGACGATCACCGCAGCGACGAACAGCAGCATGGTCCTGATGAGCGACGACCCGTATTGCACGACCGCTCCCGCGACGAGTGCCAAGATGCCGAGTGGCGCGAGGAGTAACACCCAGTGAATGACGCGGATCAACGCGTGCGTCGCCGCGTCGGCGACCTCGGTGAGCGCGTGACGCCTCTCATCGGGGAGCGCGGCCGCGCCGATCCCGAAAATTGTCACGAAGACAATCAACGGGAGGAGATTCGCGTCCACGGCCGCGCGCACGGGATTCGCCGGGATCAGCTCGACGATGAAGCGCCCACTGCCGGGGATCTGCTCTGCCGCGTGTTGCACGGACGACGAATCACTGCTCGCCGCGCTCCGCAGCGCCTGCTGCTGGCCGGGCGTCACCGTCGTAAAGCGCAGGAACACCGCTCCGACCACGAAGCCGATGGCGATGGCCGCAATGGTTGTGGCGCCGAAGAATCCCAGGGTGCGCGCGCCGAGCCGTCCCACGCGGCGTAAGTCGCCGAGCCCAGCGACACCGACGAACAGCGCGGTCGCGACGAGCGGAATGACCACCATCGAGAGGAGGTTCAGGAACAGCGTGCCGAAAGGACGAAGCCACCGCGCGAGCGCGAGTAGCGCCGGCGACTGCGTCAGGCCGGCGGTCAGGCCCAGTGCGAGTCCAGCCACGAGTCCGATCGCCATCCAGATGTGGCTTCTCATCGCTCCCGCGGTATTATTGCCGGGCACTATGATCATCGGCGCCCCCACTCTCCGCAACGGCTGACCCCCGTGGCCACTCCGGCGAAGCATTCCGTCGAGCTCGCGCGGCCCGTGGGCGCCCCGCTCTCTGTCGAGGTCATGAGCGCCGGAGGGCGGCGGCCCGTGGTGCTCCTTTGTGACGCCCCGCGCGGGCTCACCGCTCGGCTCGCGCGCGCCGGGTTCGCCGTGGTGTCAGTGGATTGCCCGACTCCGGCCGACGTCGGAACGGTTCTCGACGCGCTGAAGCGCGGCGCCCTGAGCGTGGAAGGGGGCGAGCGCGTGGCGGTGGTGGCTGCCGACGAAGCGAACGGGCGGGCCGCCGTGGAGCGGGGCGCCCTGTGGTGCGTGGCACCGGGCGTCGCGGACGAGCGGAGCGTCGAGGCGATCGTGCAATGGCTCGCCCGGCATCTGGTGTGATCACCCTCGCTCACGTGCGCGGGGCGCTGCGCGGTCATCAGCCCCGTACCGTCGACGCACCCGAAGCCCGTCCCGCCGCCGTCGCCCTCGCCCTGCTCGACGGCCCCGCGGGCCTCGAGGTCTTGCTGATCCGGCGCGCCGAGCGAGCGGGCGACCCCTGGTCCGGCCAGATCGCGCTCCCGGGGGGCGGATATGAGCAGCGAGACGGCGACCTGCTCGCTACGGCGATACGCGAGACCCGTGAGGAGACGGGAGTCGACCTGGCGAAGACCGAGCGGCTGGGCTCGCTCGACGACCTGTATCCCCGCACACCCACCCTCCCGCCGGTGCTCGTGCGTCCGTTCGTGTTCGCGCTCGGCGGGCGACCGGGGCTCGTGCCGAGCGCCGAAGTGCGGCGGGCGTTCTGGCTGCCCCTCGGACGGCTCCGTGAGCCGGGCGTTCGCCGCGAGATCACGCTGACCGTGCGGGGCGCCGCCCGGACATTTCCGGCGTACTTAGTGGACGACGAGGTGATTTGGGGGATGACCGAGCGGATTTTGACGCCGTTTCTTGATCTTACGACACAAGTGTAGCTGTTCGAAATCCACATATTTGCTTGACAGCATCAGTTTATTAGTGTAAGCTAATTTACGCGGTTGGTAGTTATCCAAAGTGTTGCCTCGAAGCATCATACGTATCACCAATGGCCTGCCCCTGCGGCAGGGAGAATCGGCATGAGCGCCCTTACGCGAGACGCGAACCCCCCGCTGACCAGGTCCGTGGAAGACTACCTCAAGGTCATTTACCACCTCTCGAGCCAGGGCGGGTTCGCAACCACGAGCGACATCGCCTCGATGCTCGAAGTCGCTCCTCCGTCCGTGAGCGGCATGGTCAAGCGCCTATCCGACACGGGCCTGATCGAGCACGTGCCCTACCGCGGCGTGCAGCTCACCGCGCAGGGGCGGCGGGAAGCGCTCCGGATGATCCGTCGTCACCGCGTCCTTGAGCTCTTTCTGACGCAGCAGCTCGGCTACGACTGGGATGGGGTGCACCCGGAGGCCGAGCGGCTCGAGCACGCGGTATCGGACGGTTTGATCGAACGTATGGCGAGCGCCCTGGGGCAGCCGCAGTACGACCCGCACGGCGACCCGATCCCCACGGCAGCCGGTGAAATCGAGGAGACGGAGCTGGTGGCGCTCGCCGATGCGCCGGTCGGTGCCAAGCTCGAGCTGCGTCAGGTGGGAACCCAGGATGCCGCCCGGCTCCGCTACCTGGCGGAGCAGGGACTCACCCCCGGCGTGCTCCTGGTCGTGACCGATCGGCAGCCGTTCAACGGGCCGACCACGATTGGACTGGTGCCTTCGGGCGACCCCCGGATCGTGGGACGCGACCTGGCGCAACTGTTGTGGTGCCGCGAGGTGCCGGTGGAGGATCATGGCCGCCCCGTTGCTTGAGTCGGACGCGGGGTGGCGCCGGCCGCGCGTCGCCCCGAGCCTCGCCGAAGTCTACCGCACCGTTCCCGTTCGACCCGGCGGGTGGTGGCGCAAGGCGCTCGCGTTCGCCGGCCCCGGATATCTCGTGGCCGTAGGCTACATGGACCCGGGAAACTGGGCAACGGATCTCGCCGGAGGCTCGCGCTTCGGCTACGCGCTCCTCTCGGTCATTCTCCTCTCGAACCTGATGGCGATCCTGCTGCAGGGACTCGCGTCCAAACTCGGCATCGTCACCGGGCGGGACCTGGCGCAGGCGTGTCGCGACCACTACTCACGGCCGACGTCACTCTTCCTCTGGGTCATCTGCGAGATCGCGATCGCCGCGTGCGACTTGGCGGAGGTGATCGGTTCCGCGATCGCCCTGAATCTCTTGTTCGGCATCCCGTTGCCGTGGGGGATCGCGATCACCGCGTTCGACGTCCTGCTCGTGCTGTTCCTCCAGCACAAGGGGTTCCGTTTGCTCGAGGCGCTGGTCGTCGCACTCATCGCGACGATCGCGGGCTGTTTCCTGTTCGAGATCGTGATGTCGCGCCCGGACCTTGGGGCGGTCGCGTCGGGCTTTGTGCCGGGCGCGTCGATCCTCGCCGACCGTAACCAGTTGTACATCGCGATCGGGATCCTCGGCGCCACGGTGATGCCGCATAACCTCTATCTGCACTCGTCCGTCGTGCAGACGAGGGCCTACGAGGAGACCGCGGAGGGAAAGCGGGTCGCGGTGAAGTTCGCGTTCTTCGATTCGACCGTGGCCCTGAGCTTCGCGTTGTTCATCAACGCGGCGATCCTCGTGGTGGCGGCCGCCACATTCCACCGCGCGGGTCACACCGGCGTCGCCGAGATCCAGGACGCGTATCAGCTCCTGACCCCGTTGCTCGGCGTCGCCGGTGCGAGTGCCGTCTTCGCGCTCGCGTTGCTCGCGTCCGGCCAGAACTCGACGCTGACGGGTACGCTCGCGGGACAGATCGTCATGGAGGGGTTCCTGAACATCCGCATCCGTCCGTGGCTGCGGCGCCTCATCACCCGCCTGATCGCAATTGTCCCCGCCGCCCTGACCGCTATCTTTTTCGGCGAGAGCGGGACGGCGCGGCTCCTGATTCTCAGTCAGGTGGTCCTGAGTCTCCAGCTGTCCTTCGCGGTGTTCCCGCTCGTTCTGTTCACCTCGGACCGGGCAAAGATGGGCGAGTTCGTGAACCCGGCGTGGCTCAAGGCGCTGGCGTACGGCGTGGCGTTCGCCATCGCGTCGTTCAACGCCTGGCTCCTGGTCCAGACGTTCCGGAGCTGGCTGGCCTGATGTACCGGCGTATTCTCGTCCCCCTCGAGCACTCCCCCGCGGACGAAACGATCCTCGCGCACGTCCGCGCGCTCGGGAAGCGCCTGGGCTGCACCATCGTGTTCCTCCATGTGGCGGACGGCTGGGTCGCCCGCAACATCAAGGAGCTCGAGCTGCGGGAATCGGAGGAGATGCGCGAAGACCGGGCCTACTTGCAGGACATCTGCGACCGGTTCGAGGCGGATGGCTACGACGTCGACGCCGTGCTCGCGGCCGGGGACCCAGCCAAGGAGATCGCCGCCGCGGCGGAGCGCGAAGACTGCGATCTGATCGCGATGGCCACGCACGGGCACCGTCTGCTGGAGGATCTGGTCAAGGGCAGTACTGCGACAGCATTACGACATCAAACGACCATCCCCATCCTGATGGTGCGGGCTGACCGGAAATAGGGGCCTAGGCAGTGCGGGCCCGCTCGAGGGCGCGGAGGATCCCGTCCAAGCGCCGGTCCCGTGCTCCTCGGAGCTCGGCGACCTTTCCCTTGTAGGCACGCTCGATGCTGTGGATGAGCGCCCGCTGCTGTTCGGGGTCGAGCCGCTGCCACGTGGCCAGCTGGGACCACCAGCTTTCGAAGCTCGCGAGCAGCTGCTGCAGAAAGAGGGTGACGCCCCCGTCGCCCGCAGCGAGGTGGTAGGTGAGCAGCGGCCCGGCGGCCGCCCAGCCGAGCGCCGGCCCGAGCGACACCGCGCGGTCCAGCTGGTCCACGTCGATCACACCTTGCAAGACCAGATCGATACACTCTCGCCACACCGCCGCGGCGATGCGCCCGGCGACGTAGCCCGGGACCGGCTTGTTGAGGACGATGGGGATGCGGCCGAGTGCCCGGAGATACTCCTGCGTGCGAGCAAGTGTCCCGGGGGACGTGCGGCTGCCGGACACGACTTCAATCAGGGGAATCAGCTCCGGCGGATTGAGGGGGTGCGTGACGATGCAGCGGTCCTGGCGCCGGCAGCGCGCGAACACGTCGTTCGGCAGCAGCCCGCTCGAGGAGCTCGAGAGCAGGGCCTCGGGGGCGGCCACCTGCTCGATCGAGTCGAACAGCTTCTGCTTCGCGATCAGGTCTTCGGGGATCGCCTCGATGACCCAGTCGGCATCTTTCACCGCTTGCAACAGGCTCCGCGCCTGCTCGAATTCGAGGAGCCCCCGCTCGACGATCCCTTGCGTCGCCCGCTCGAGCGCCACCAGCGCGCGCGTGCGGCGTGGCACGTCCGCGGCGGCGCGCTCGAGGCCGCGCGCGCTCGCGTCGAACAGCGTCACCGGCCAGCCAGCGGAGGCGCACAGTGCCGCCCACCCGCATCCGATGTCCCCACCGCCGATCACCGCTACCTTGCGCGGCATCGAGGTCATACCGACGCCTCCTCGCGCTCGATCGGCGTCGGCGCCTTGTGTACCGCCCACCGGAAGACGCGCTCCGACAGGAGCGGGCGCACGAGGCCGAGGTCCACCTGCGTAGCGACCTTGACGGGCGCCCCAGCTGGATCGGCACGCGTGTGGCCGCGGTGCTCACCGTCGTCGAGATCCACCGTCAGCCGCCGCTCCTCGAAGCTGAGGGCACCGGGCTTCACAAGGGCGGCAATCGGCAGGACGTCGTTGACGATGCAGCCGTCCAGCCCCTCCTCCCGCTTGTGGAACTCGATGTAGAAGCGAAGCGCGTCGTGGAGCCACTGGGCCTGTGCTGCGCCGGAGTGCGCCAGACGGGTGAGCTCGTTCGGGACCAACACCATCTGGCGGGTTACGTCCAGGCCCACCATCTCCGTCGGCAACCCGGCCCGCAGCACCTCGTCCAAGGCTTCGGGATCGCACCAGGCGTTGAACTCCGAGTAGCGCGTCGTGTTGCCCCGGGCGCCCACGTTGCCGATCATCGCGATGTGCCGCGCCACCTTCCCGCGCACCAGGTCGGCATCGCGGCGTAGCGCGAGCGCGAGGCTCGTAACCGGCCCGAGCGTCACGAGGGTCACGGGCTCAGGCTGGTCCGCGAGCAGACGATCGAGCGACTTCACGAAGTCGAGGATCACACCGGCGGGCGGCACCTCGGCGTACCCGAGTCCCGATTCGCCGTGCGTCTCGGACGCGACCACCAGCGGCCGCTTGAGCGGCCGTCGCGCCCCGACGCCCAGGGTAATGCGCTTGCGCGCCCGGCGCATGATCTCGACGGTGTTGCGGTAGGCGTTCTCTACCACTGTGTTGCCGTAGGAGACGGAGATGCCGCGCACGTCGAGCTCGGGCGACGCGAGCGCCAGAAGCAGGGCCATCGTGTCGTCGATACCGGGGTCGGTGTCGATGAGAATCGGGAGCGGTGGGCGAGGAGCGGCTTGGACGTTCACTGCTAAACGCTAGGGAGCGCGAACCTCCTTTGCAATAGTCTCATGCAGTGCCCGAAACTCCTCCGGACCACCGAAGCCGAAGATGCGCTCGACGATCCGGCCGTGCCGGTCGAGCAGCACGGAATACGGAAGCCCTCGGTAGTGGTACGTCTCCTTCATGCGGCCGCCCCCCACGAGAATCGGAAAGGGCGGGTGATACTGAGCTACGAATGCGAGCATCTTCCCGCGGGCAACGTCGTCCGAGATGGCGGCGATCTCGAAGTCTGTACGAGCGAAGTCGCGGTACAGCCTCGCCATGAGCGGGAACTCCTCTCTGCACGGGTCGCACCAGGAGGCCCAGAAGTTCACGAGCGTCACCTTCCCGGCGAATCGGCTCAAGGGAACTGTGTCGCCGCGCAGGTCGGGGAGCGCGAACGCCGGGCCGAACAGCTTCCGCTCGCTCCCGCCCGTCGTGCCCGTGCCGCCCCCCCCGCCCCCCCCGCCCCCCACCCCCAGCCCCACCCCCACCCCCGTCGCCCCTAGCGCCGAGTCCCCGTCGAACGCAACGAGCCGGCCCTTCGGATCGAGCGCCACCGCGCTCTCGCGGGGCCCGAGATGTCGAGTGGCCAGGATCGTGCCGGTCGCCGTGTCGACCACGTCCACGCGCAACCGGCTTGCCGCGGAGTCGTCCCCGCCGAGTGCGTACAGGCGGCCGTCGGGACCGAGGACCAGCGCCACGTTCACGAGAGCGTTCCGTACGCGGAGCTCCGTTCCCTTGGCGGGCAGGAATACCGGGTCGGCATCGGTCCGGAACAGACCCCGCTTGGCCATCCAGGAGAGCTGACCGCCACCGGTGTACTTCCGTATTTCATCTCGGACCAGGGGCGCGTAGTACACGGCGGCGGTTGGTCCACGGGCTGTGGCCACGGCTCCCGCGTTGACGAGGTAGATCAGAACCGGCAACGCCGGCTGGCGGATGACCGCGAGTCCGCCGGTCTCGTGCCCGAGCGTATCGAGGATGCGGATGAGCGGAGCGGTGTCGGCCTCGGGCGTGGCGAGCTGCGGGACGTAGTATGGAGACCGCGTCGCGACCACGCGGGTCCCGCCGGCGGCGTAGAGCGATGCGACGTCGGGGCTGTCCCACTCACGCAGGACCCGGCCGGTGGTATCGAGTACCACGCCCTCGCCGGTGCGCTCCGTGACGAGCAGCTCCCCGTCGCCGAGGGCCGCGACCGCCATCGGCGTCGCGAGGCGCGGACTCGTCAGCTCGCGGACGACTCGCAGCGCGCGGTCGAACGCGACGATTCGGCTCTTGTCGGGATCGGGCGCCCACGAGCGACCGGCCAAAGGGGCGGCCGGGGAGCGGCCGAGAAAGAGCAGGGTGAAGCCGCTGGGGGGAGGCGCCGGCGTGCGGCAGGCGGCCAGCACCGCCACCAGCGCGGCGCCCGCCCCCAACGCCCGCCGCATCAGGTCGCGGCGGCGATCGTCTTGATCTCGATCGTGTGCAGCCCGCTCACCATGCGGTGCATGCCGGTCACCTTCACTTTGGCCTCAGCGAACGGCTCGAGCTTCGAGTTCTGCGGATCCCCGGGCTTCGAGCTCACCGGCAGATAGATCGTGCCGTCGCTCGCGAGAATGCCGAGGGGTACGCCCGCTTTGGCGCACGCCTGCGCGCATGCCTTGTGGGCCGCGCCGGACGCGCCGTTGGTCGTGTGGCAGTTCAAGTCGACCACCTGGCCGGTGATCGTCATTTCGTTGCCCGCCGTCGCCGCGTGGCCTTGCGCCGCGAGCGGCAGCGCGCACAGAGCCAATACGGTCGTGGTGGCGAGGATGCGCTTCAACATCGTCCAGCCTCCTGTACTTAGGGTGATACAGCCGAGCGCCTTCGTGTACCATACGTCCCAACCCGGGGTTCCGGATTGGCGTATATTTGGCCCGATGCAACAGGCCTATCGTGAGTTGCTGGAGACGTTTGGCCGCGGCTGGGAGCGCGGCGCGATAGACGAGATCGCTTCCGTGTTCGCCCCCGATGCGGTGTTCCGAGAGACCCCGTTCAGCGGGCCCAGCGCCGGCCTCGAGGCGATTCGCGCCTACTGGCGCGACGTGCCCGCCAATCAGGCAGAGGTGACCTTCAAGGCCGGCGAGATCTACACCGCCGGCCCGTGGTTCGCCGCCGAGTTCCGCTGCACTTATCGCCGTCGTCGCACCGGCGAGTGGGTCGACGCGCGCGGCGCGATTTTCTGTGAGACCAAGGACGGCAAGATCGGCGAGATGCGGATGTACTGGCATCGGCAGCCCTGATCCTCGGTACCCTAGTTCCCCTGCTTGCCTCGCACGTACTCGAGCGCCTGCTCCATCAGCTCCGCGCTGCGCAGGCCCACGCGCAGCGCCTGCGCGACGGCGGCTTCCTCGCCCAGGCCCCGGTCCAACATCAGGTAAGGAAGGAGACCCGCTCCCACGCGATTTCCGCTGGCGCAATAGATGAAGGCCGCTCGCTTACCCGCCAGCTCGCGTACCGCGTCGCTCAGCCGGGCGAACGTCGCGGTGCTCACCGTGCCGTGGCCCACTGGAATGCTGCGATACTCGAGCCCAGCCGCCACTACCGCGTCCGGGGTGCGGAACGGCTGGGGCTCCATCGGCTCGCGGATGTCGATCACGACCGCGCACCCCGCTTGCTTCAGCGCGGTGAGGTGCGCGGGCGTGGGTTGGCCCCCGGTGACGATGCCGGGGATCGGCTCGTAGGCGTTGGGGATGCCGGCGATGGCGTCGAGTAGTTGGCTCATAAGAATGATCGGCGATAGCTTTCCGCGGATAATCTAGCGTCCCTCGACCGGAATGGCCGCAACCCGGGGTCCCCGCCGCCCCACGCTCCGCGCGCACCTGAAGCCGCATCACAAGCTGTGGCTCAACTGGGACGGAGCGTTCCTGATGGGCCCGCGCTACCTGCGCTTCCTGGAAGCGGTGGATCGCACGGGTACGATCCGCGCCGCCGGGCAGGAGGTCGGGTGGAGCTATCGGACCTGCTTGAACCGCATTCGCGAGATGGAGCGCGTCCTCGGCGCCAAAGTGCTCGCCACCCGGCGCGGCGGCGTGAGCCGCGGCGGGTCGGGCCTCACGCCCGCCGCCCGCCGGCTCGTGAAGCTATTCGAGCGGTGGCGGCGCGAGTCCATGCGGCTGAGCGACGTCGCATTTCGAAAGCTCGTGCGCCGATAGGCACCAAGTTGCCTATCGGCACGCCTCACCGTACCTTCCCGCCCTACCGTAGCTCGTTCCTCACTCCACGGGAGAGGCGTCAACGTGCGTTTGGACCACGTCGCTATCGTTCTGGCATTCGCCGGCGCGCTCGTCGCACCGGCGGCGGGTCAGACGCCGGGATCCACCTCACCCTCGCCAAAGCTCACGGGCTACCTCCAGCCACGCTTCCAAACGCTCGGGGATAGCGCGTCCTACTTCCTGCGGCGCGCGCGGTTCGCCGTTGAGGGCAGCGTCACGCCATGGGCGTCGTACCGCGTCCAAGTGGAGCTACGCACCATCGGCGCCGCCGCGACCCCCGCGGCCTCGCCGCTCACGCTCTCTGCCACCGATATCTGGATCAAGCTGACGCATGGGAGTTGGGGAGGTACGATCGGGCAATTCCGTGTTCCGTACGCCCTCGAGTCGCTGCTCAGTTCCACGGCGCTCGAGACTACGGAGCGCTCGCGCGTCGTGAACGCGGCCAAACGCGACATTGGCCTGCAGGGCGAATGGCGGTTGCCGGAGCACGTGGTTCTTCAGGCCGCCGTCGTGAACGGCGAGGGGCCCAACCGGGCGACCAATCCCGACAATCGTATGGCCTACTTCGTGCGCGCCGTGATCACGCCCGTGAAGGGGCTCGACGTGGGCGGCGCTTTTCAGGGGTACAGCGACAGCGCCGGCGTCGACGCCCAGGGTATGTACCGGTCCGGGCGGTACACCGCCCGTGCCGAGTACATCGACGAGCACAATCGTAGAACCGGCGTTCACACGCGGGGCTGGTATGCCCTGGGCGCCTACATGGCGGTTGCCCGGCACGTGGAGCTCGTCGGCCGGGTGGAGCAGTTCGACCCGAGCGATCGCGTCGTCGGCGATCGGTCGACGGGGTATCTCGTGGGCGCACAGTATTTCTGGCGCGGAGACGACTTCAAGATGATCGCCGACTACGAGGTATTTCGGGAGCAGGGGCCACAAGTGAGTAACAACCGCAGTGTGATTCAGATGCAGGTGCGCTGGTGAGGCAGGCGGCTAGATGGTTAGGCGGTTGGGCGGTTAGTCTCGCCGCTGTTCTAACCGCCTATCCGTCTAACCGACTATCCGCCCAGTCTCGCGACCTCATCCTCGCCACCACCACCTCCACCCGCGACGCCGGGCTGCTCGATTCACTGCTCCCGGTGTTCGAGGAGCGGACGAGCTATCGAGTCAAAGTGATCGCGGTGGGCAGCGGGCAGGCGCTCGCGATGGGCCGCCGCGGAGACGCCGACGTCGTGCTGTCCCACGCGCCGGAGGCGGAGCGCCTGCTCGTCGATTCGGGCTACTTCGTGCGGCGGCGGCTCGTAATGCACAACGAGTTCCTCCTCGTCGGGCCCGCGCGCGACATGGCCGGGCTGCGCGGCTTGAGCGACGCCCCCGCCGCGTTCCGGAAGATCGGCGCGAGCGGCGCGCCATTTGTGTCGCGTGGCGATCAGTCCGGCACACATCAACGTGAGCTGGCGTTGTGGAAGCGCGCAGGCCTGCCGAGCCCGCCGCGAGGTGACTGGTACGTCGAGTCGGGGCAGGGAATGGGGGCCACCCTGCAGCTCGCGGATGAGAAGCGGGCCTATACTCTCACAGACCGCGCTACCTACCTCGTCTGGCGCGACAAGCTGCAGCTGGTGCCCATGGTGGAGGGCGATTCGCTCCTGTACAACGTATATCACGTGCTCGAGCTGAACCCCCACAACGCGGCCAGGATCAACGTTGCCGGGGGAGAGGCGTTCGCGAATTTCATCGTTTCGCCCGAGGCCCAGACACTCATCGGACAATTCGGCAAGTCGCGTTTCGGGCAGACCCTGTTCGTGCCTGACGCAGGGAAGCCGGACCGCTGGTAGACTCGCAGGGGACGATGTCGGTGGTGTCTCGGTGGGTTACGCCCGGGAAGTGGCCCGGACGGGCGACCTTAGCCTTGGGCTGGGCGGTCGGGGGGCGGTCAACTTCGTCCCGGCGAGCCTCGAGCCGTTTTATGGCTCCCGCGCACCGCTGGGGGGCGCCGTGTTCGTTCGCCTCACCCCGTCCCGATAGGAGACACCCTCTGTCTCCCAGGTGGGTCAAAACGGCGTGCCCGTTAACCGCAGGGGCCGTGGGAGCGTCGAACGGGAACCGGCATGCTTCTTGATCGCTTGCCAAGGATAAGGGTATATAGAGGATAGCCCTATGATGCTCGCACTGCTCGTTACACTCGCCGGCTCGCCGGCTCCCAGCGCGGCCGTCGCGGCCGTCCGAAGCGATGATCCCCCCGTCAAAGTCTGGCTCAACAACGACAATTATTTCCGACGCGGCGACAAGGCCCGGGTGAACGTGCGGCTCGCCGATGACGGCTACCTCGTGGTACTCCGCGCCGATACTGACGGGCGCGTGCGGGTGTTGTTCCCGCTCGATCCGACCGACGACGCGTTCGTGCGCGGTCATGAGACCATCGAAGTGCGGGGGCGCGGGGATCGCGAGGCGTTCTACGTCGACGACCGTCAGGGTTCCGGCATCGTCTTCGCCGCCCGGTCGACAACGCCGTTCAAGTTCGACGAGTTCGTGCGTGGCGACCACTGGGATTACCGCGTGCTCGACGTGCGCAACGCGAGTGACGACAAGGAAGCGGCGCTGCTCGACATGGTCCAGCGCATGGCTCCCGACGGACACTTCGACTACGACGTTGTGACGTACGTTGTCGAAACGGAGCGGGGCTACTACAACTCCTACTATCCAACGTACACATCGGTGGGTTTCGGATATGGCTGGGGTTGGCCGTACGGCTACGGCTTTTACAACATGTGCTACGATCCGTTTTTCTACGATCCGTTCCTCTGCTACAACCCGATATTCTACGCGCCGTATCGTTTCGGTTTTGCGTTTGGCTTCGGCTTCAGGCCATACATCTACCGACCCTTCTTCTACCGTCCGAGGTTCTACCAGCCCTACTTGAACGGGGGCGGATTCTTCGTGAACCGCCTGCGGCCCGGGACGAACGGCTCACCATTGTATTACCGGAGCCGGCTCGGCACGAACGTGGCGTTCGGCGGTACCAATCCTCGTTTCCGCTCACCCCAGGCGACGCAGCTGGGCCGCCGCACTGAAGGGTCCGTGAGCGAGCGGGGCGTGGGACGGCGCGGTGGGTTCGATGGTGAAGGCTCTTTCCAGGGGCGCGATCGGCCCATGCGAGATCGTAACCTCCGGCCCTCGGACCGGTCGGCACCCGTGGGTCGCGAGCCCGATCGGCGTGAGGACGGGCGGCGCGGCGGTGGTGCTCAGGCCGCGCCGGGAGATCGAAGCGGTGGAGGCCACCCAGTGGGTGGAAGCTCGGGAGACGGAGGTAGACGAGTGGGTGGCGGTGGAGGTGGAGGTGGGGGCGGGCATTGGGGCGGAGGCGGGGGCGGGCATTCCGGCGGCGGGGGTGGTGGCCATTCGGGCGGTGGAGGGGGCGGGCATCCAGGGGGAAGCGGTGGTGGAGGCGGAGGGCATCGCCGACCGTAACACGACATCGGCACAGTAACTGAAGGGGCGCGGCTCGCTGCGCCCCTTCGTTTTTCTCTGCAGATTCTCGGTCCTCATGACCGAGCTCAAGAAATCCCTCCGACTCGTCGACGGCCTCGCTATGGTCGTCGGTATCACGGTGGGGTCCGGCATTTTCCGGACTCCGGGTCTGGTGGCGGCGCGGCTGGGCCGGCCTGCGCTCACCTTCGTCGCGTGGGTGCTCGGAGCGGGCCTCGCATTACTCGGGGCGCTTTGCTTCGCGGAGCTCACGACCCGGCTCCCGCGTGCCGGTGGCAAGTACGTCTACATACGGGAGGCGTTCGGGCGGCGCGGCGCCTTCGTCGTCGGTCTGATGGAGAGTGTTGCCATCAACGGCGCCGCGATCGCCGCCATCGGCGTGGCCGCGGGGGAGTTCCTGGTGCGCCTCGCCGGCTGGTCGCCCACACTCTCGCAGGCGCTGGGCGCGGCATTCGTCGCGCTGTTCACCGCGGTCAACCTGTCGGGTGTTCAATCGGGGCGGTGGGTTCAGAACGTCGTCACCGCGGCGAAGGTCCTGGCGCTGGGCGGCGTAGTGGTCCTGGCGTTCGCACTCGGAACAGGGGCGGGTTGGCACGGCGCGCCCGTCGCGGGGGCTCCTCGGGGTTGGGCCGTTTGGGGAGCGCTCGCCGCGGCCTCACCGGCCGTGATCTGGACGTATTACGGCTACCCGGATCTGGCCAAGATCGCCGAGGAGGTGGTGGATCCCGGCCGCACACTGCCGCGGTTGTTTCTCGGCGGGCTCGCCATCGTGGCCTCGCTCTATTTGCTGCTGAACGCGGCATTCCTGCACGTGCTCCCGATCGAGCAGATCGCGGCCTCGAAGCTCGTGGCTGCAGACGTTGCGATCGCGATCCTGGGCGCGAGCGGTGGGACGGTCGTCGCGGCCCTGGCGCTGCTCGTGGTCCTCGCCTCGCTGAACGGCAACGTGTTCGTGACGCCACGAGTGCTCTTCGGGCTGGCGCGGGATCGACTCGCGCCCACCGCGCTCGCAGGTGTGAACCGCGGCGGGACGCCCTGGGTGGCCATGCTCCTGGTCGGGGGGGTGGCCATCGCGCTCGCCGCCACGGGTACGTTCGAGCGGCTGATCAGCCTCGCCATCGTGTGGATTCTCGTGATCGACGGTTGGGCGGTGCTCGCGCTGTTCCGGTTACGGCGACGCGAGCCGATGGCGCCGTTCCGCGTCCCGCTCTATCCCTGGGTGCCGCTGGCGCTGTTCGGCGTGTACGGCGCGCTGTTCGTGGGGACGGCCGTCGCTCAGCCGATGCTCATCGTGCAGGCGCTCGCCGTGCTGGTGGGAGCCTACGGGCTGAGTTGGACGACGCGGTGACCCAGTGGCTGCTGCTCGGGGGAGCGGCCTTCTTGGCGAGCACGCTCGCCGCGGTGGCGGGCTTCGGCGGCGCCGCCGTGCTTCTGCCGGCGCTCATCGCGGTGTTCGGCGTGCGCGACGCGATCCCGATCCTCACGGTGGCGCAGCTCGTCGGGAACGGCAGCCGGGTGTGGTTCAATCGCCGCGAGGTGGCCATGCCGGTCGTCGCGTGGTTCTCGCTCGGCGCCGTGCCGCTCGCGCTGCTCGGCGGCGTGCTGTTCGCCACCGCGCCACTCGGCGCCCTCAAGCGGCTGATCGGCGCGTTCCTGTTGCTGATGGTGGTATGGCGGCACCTGCCCGGTGCCACGGTGTGGCGACCGAAGGCGCGAGCGTTCGCATGGCTCGGCGCGGTGTTCAGCTTCGTCTCGGCCCTGACCGGCAGTGTAGGGCCCCTCATGGCGCCGTTCTTCCTCGCCTACGGCCTTGTGAAAGGCTCGTACATCGGCACCGAGGCGCTCGCGACGGTCGTGATGCACGTGGTAAAGCTCGGCGCGTACGCGGGCATGGCGATTCTCACGGCACGGGCAGTGGTGGCCGGACTAGCGCTCGGGCCGATCATGATCGCCGGATCATATGTCGGAAAGCGCATTCTCGACCGGCTGCCGGAGCGAGTATTCGTCGCGATCATTGAGGTGGTGCTTGTGGGAGCGGGTCTATGGTTTGTGATCGGACGGTGACGGGGTTTTCTCGACGCCTTTCGCTCTACGTTTCTCCTCCACGTATCTTTCTTTCATGCCTCGTCTCGCCATCGCGCAGCTCCGCCCTCGGAAGGGCGACTACGCCGCCAATCTGGAGAAGATCGGCGGCGTCCTGGCGCAGCTCGCTACGCTCGACCCGCCGGTCGATCTCGTGGTCTTCCCCGAGACCGCCACGTCGGGCTATTTCGTGGAGGGCGGCGTGCGGGACGTGGCCGTCACGGCGGGGACGCTGTTCCGGGATCTCTCGCTCGCGCACCAGGCCGCGAAGGCGCCGCCGCTGGACGTCGCGGTCGGGTTCTACGAGGTGTTCCAGAACCGCTATTACAACTCGTGCCTGTACGCCTCCCTCGGCAACAACGCCTCACCCGGCATCCGCCACGTCCACAGGAAAGTCTTCCTCCCCACCTACGGCGTGTTTGACGAGGAGCGGTTCGTGGAGCGCGGCCGGGATATCCGCGCGTTCGACACGCGCTGGGGTCGGGCCGCCATCCTGATCTGCGAGGACGCGTGGCACTCGGTGAGCGGCACGATCGCGGCGCTCGAGGGCGCGCAGCTCGTGATCGTGCCGAGTGCGTCACCCGCGCGGGGCACCGGAATGGATGAGGAAGGGATGCGGCTCCCCACGAGCGTGGTCCGATGGGAGCGCATCGTGCGCGGGATCGCGGACGAGCACGGCGTGTGGGTCGCCCTCGCGAGCCTGGTCGGGTTCGAGGGCGGCAAGGGATTCCCGGGCGCCTCGGTGCTCATCAACCCCTCGGGCGACATCGTGCTGCGCGGTCCGCTGTTCGAGGAAGCAGTGCTCACCTACGACATCGACTTCGACGAGACGACCAGGGCGAGAGCGGAATCGCCGTTACTCGCCGACTTGGAGGTGAATCTGCCGCACCTCATCAAGAGCCTCGGGAGAGGGGAGAAGGGCGAGGGGAGAGGGAAGCGCCGTGCCGCCGTGAAATTCGACCCCGCGACCAACGGTACGGCTCTCCGTGCCCCACGCCCCGGTTCGACGATTCACGTTGCGGGAAAGGGGGTGGAAGAAGGCGATCCCCTCGCTATCGACCCCGACCTCGCTCGCCGCTGGCTCGTTTCGTTTCTCAAGGACGAAGTCGTGCGCCGCCGAGGCTTCAAGAAGGGCATCGTGGGCGTGTCAGGCGGCGTAGACTCGTCGCTCACCGCGTTCCTGGCGGTCGAGGCACTCGGCAAGGAGAACGTCATCGGCGTGAGGATGCCGTACAAGACGTCATCCCCGGAGAGCCTCGAGCATGCCCAGCTCGTGATCGACAAGCTCGGCATCCAGTCGCTCACGGTCGATATTACCGCGGCGGTGGACGGCTATCTGGCGCAGGTGGGAGACGCCGACCCGACGCGCCGCGGTAACGTCATGGCGCGCGAGCGCATGATCGTGCTGTTCGACCTCTCCGCCAAGTACAAGGCGCTGCCGCTCGGTACGGGCAACAAGTCCGAGCGCCTGCTCGGCTACTTCACGTGGCACGCCGACGACACGCCGCCCGTGAACCCGCTCGGCGACCTGTTCAAGACGCAGGTGCGGGCGCTGGCGCGCCACGTCGGCGTGCCGGAGGAGATCCTCCGCAAGCCGCCCACGCCCGATCTCGTGCCGGGCCAGACCACCGAGGGCGACTACGGCGTCAGCTACGACAAGGTGGACCGAATTCTCTATTACCTGATCCGCGGCATGAAGCCGGAGGAGGTCGTGGCCCGCGGGTTCACGCCGGAAGAGGTGAATAAGGTGGCGGGCCGGCTCGAATCCACGCACTGGAAGCGCCGGCTGCCTACGGTGGCCATGATGTCGCAGACGGCGATCGGCGAATTCTACCTGAGACCGGTGGACTACTGATGCAGCCACGACACCCCCGTGAGTCGGAAGCCGTGATGTCGGAGCTCATGATGCCGCAACACGCGAACATCATGGGCAACGTGTTCGGCGGCGTGATCCTCTCGCTCGTGGACCGCGTGGCCGCGGTGGCCGCTATCCGTCACGCCCGGAAGCCGTGCGTCACCGTGTCGGTTGACAAGGTTGACTTCAAGGAGCCGATCCACGTCGGGGAGCTCCTCACGGCGTTCGCGCGCGTCAACTTCGCCGGCCGCACGTCGATGGAGGTGGGGGTCAAGATCATCGCCGAAAATGTGCTGTCGGGTGAGAAGCGGCATACCAACTCGTGTTACGTGACGTACGTGGCGCTCGACGAAACGGGCGTCCCCAGCGAGGTGCCGCCGATCGTGCCGGAAACGCCGGACGAGAAGCGGAGGTACGATAGAGCGGCGAAGCGGCGGGCCAGCCGGGTGATGGATAGGCGGTACGACACCGGCGCCGGTGAATAGGGTCGTCGCGGTCTTCGGGGGTGGGGGAGCCAAGTCCCTCGCCCACGCTGGCGCCTGGAAGGCCCTCCTCGAAGCGGGTGTCGAGCCGTCCCACATCGTCGGCACGTCGATGGGCGCCGTGATCGGCGCCGCGTTCGCAGCCGGCTCGAGCTACGAGCGCGTGGTCGAGACGGCGCTGGCGTTCCAGCGGAAAGATTTCGCCGCAGTCGACGTGTGGTCGGTGGCGAAAGGGGTGTTCGCTAGCAATCTGTTCAAGCCTGAGCCGTTGAAGCGTACGATCGCTTGCCTCGTCCCGGCGGCGCGATTCGCCGACATGAAGGTCCCACTTACGATCACCGCGACCGACCTGGACTCAGGAGAGCTCGTGCTGTTCGGCGCGCTGGGCGAGGACGCACCGGTGATCGACGCGCTGTACGCCTCCTGCGCCCTCCCGCTCTACTTCCCACCGGGTGAGATCGCCGGGCGGCGCCTGGCCGATGGGGGGCTGCGCGCGGTGCTGGGGCTCGGCGTCGCACAGCGAGTAACGGCCGACCTCGTGGTGGCGGTGGACGTCGGGCCCGGGTTCGACGAGCCGCCCGTTGCTCAAAAGGCCGCCGTGCCGCCGCTCGTGCGTGCGCACGGCGAGGCGATCCGTGTGATGATGGCGGCACAGACCGAGCGCGCGATCGCGGATTGGCCGAAGGACGCGCCGCGACTGGTCGTGGTGCGCGCCGTGGCCGAGCGCGAAGCGACGTTTGCAGTGGGCCAGGGAGAGCGGTACTTGCAGGCCGGTTACGATGCCACCAAGCGGGCCCTCCGCTGATACATTAGACGCCATGCTCGCTCGAGAAATAATGATCCCCGAGCCGTTCGTCGCGGCCGCCGGCGCGACCAGCGCCGAGGTGGCGCTATTGATGCAAATGAAGGACATCTCGGTCGTGCCGGTGGTGGACAATCCCAAGGACCGCCGCTATTTGGGCACGATCTCGGACCGCGACATCGTGACGGGGTGCGTGGCCGCGGGCCACGATCCCACGACGTGCAACGCGCAAACGCACGCCAGGCAGGATACGATCGTCGTGACCGGAGAGACGGAGCTGACGGGCTACAAGATCGAGCGGCTGGACGACAAGGACACTCATATCAGATCGACGATCGTGGTCGTCGATGGGAATAAGAAGGTGATAGGATTCATACCGCATCCGGAGTTCATTCAAGGCATAGTCATTGTCCGGGAATAGGATTGTTGCCGTGCCCCGAAAGTATTTCACGCTCGCTGAAGCGAACCGTACCCTCCCCCTGGTAAGGCGGATCGTATCCGATCTGGTCTCGCTCCATCCTCAATGGCGCGATTTAGTCTCCCGCTACGAGGTCGTGGCCGCCGGCGCCCGACCCGATTGGGGGGAATCGACGGAGCAGCTGGCCCTGCGCGCCCGCATCGAGGAGATCGCGCGCCAGATCAGCGATTATCTCCTCGAGCTCGAGCAGATCGGCTGCGTGTTCAAGGGGTTCGACGAAGGCCTCGTGGACTTTTACGGCAAACTCGACGGGAAGGACATGTTTTGGTGCTGGAAGGCGGGCGAGGAGCGGATCGAGCATTGGCACGAGCTCGAGGCCGGCTACGCCGGACGACAACCGATACCGGTGACAGTGGGAGGTGATGGATGAGGGGTGTGTGGCTGTTGGTCCACGTGCTCGGTTTCACGCTCTGGCTCGGCGGCGGTATCGCCACTATGGTCGCCGGCGTAACGGCCAAACGGCTCGGCGCCGCGGAGCGGCTGTCGGCCTACAAGCTCATCGGCGCGATTCAGCGGCTCCTCGTGGGCCCGGGCGCGATCGCTGTCGTCCTGTCCGGCCTCTTCCTCACCCAGCCGTACATGAAGCAAGGCGTGGTCCCCGGCTGGCTCGGCACGATGATGATCTCGGGGATCCTGGGCGCGCTCGGCGCGGTCGGGGTCAGCGTGCCCACGGCCGCAAAACTCGCGCGGCTCGAGCCCGAAGGCGGGCAGCTTCCCGCCGCGTTTCCAACGCTCAGAAAGCGACAGATTCTCGCGGCAACGATCGCGGGGACGTTCGGGCTCATCGCGCTGTTTGCGGCGACGCTAGGTCGCGGGTGAGCCGGCTTTCTACCGAGCGCCTTCAGCCGTCAGTCGCGCCAAGCGCTGACGAACATCGCGTACGAGCGGCTGCAGCTCTGGATCGGCATTCTTCCACAGGTCGATGAATCGCCCGTAATAATCGCGGGCTTTGTCGAGTTGCCCGCGCTCCTCGTACAGCTCCCCCAGGCGACGGTACGTGGGGGCGAGGGTCGTGGCTTGATCGGCCAACAAGTTCATGCCGGTGGTGTTGATCGAGCGCTCGTAGACAGCGAGAGCGGAGTCGGGTTGGCCTGACCGCTCGTAGGCGCGAGCGAGCTCGAACAGGCCGCACGCGGCGCAGTTGTCCTCGTCATACCAGGCGCGGAACCCGGATATGGCATCCGGGAGCCGGCCCTCCGAAAACGCGATCGCTGCCGCGGCGCCGCGCCGGCCCGGCTGACCCCGCCGCACGCTCCCCGGGACTTCGCGCTCGTACTCGGCCAGGAGGGCCCGTCCGCGGACGGGCTGGCCACTCAGGGCGTAGAAACCCGCGAGCTGCAGATACGGCCGATCCGCCGCGGGCATGGAAGAGAACGGGTACCGCTTGAGCGCAGCCTCGACCGAGGCGATCGCGGCGGCCGTGGCGCCGCGGTAGCGGATCTCGGCAAACGCCTCCGCAATCACGTACCCGATGTAATTTCCGGGCAACCCCCGTCGCTCGGCCGCCGCGAGCGTCTGGCGCAGGTCGGCCTGACCAGCGGAAAGTTTGCCGCGGATTTCGTCGAGCCCGAGCAGCATGATACCCGCCCCCTCCTGGAACCCGACATCCTGCAGTTGCGCGAGCCGCCGGGCGTACACCTCGGAGCCGTCGAAGTCGCGTTGCGACGCCGCGAGTCCGGTGCGCATCCACCAGACCAACGGATTCGACGGGGAGCGGCTCTGTGCGAACTGGTCGATCGCCTGCGCCGCGGCGGCGTACTTCCCCTGCGCCACGCGCGTCTCGACGGCGTTGATGTACAGCGCCCCGGTCTGGAACCCGCGCAGCGCCAGGCCCAGCGTGATCAGCGATTCGGCGGCCGCCCAGCGGCGTTGCCGGATGTAGACGAGGGACAGGTTGTTCAGGGCGATCCCGTTCTCGGGATCGGCCGACAACACGGACCGGTAGGCGGACGTGACCTTGTCCGGGTCGTACTCGACCACCCAGTAATAGTAGGCGATCGCCAGGTCGCGCTCGATCGGCGGCAAGCGGTCGCGGTGATTGAACGCGGCGGTCGCCGCGGCGTTGATGCGCGAAGGCGTGTATCCACTGTTGCTCATCGTCACCGCGAGCTTGCGGTACGCCATCGCGAAGCCGGTGTCGAGCTGCGTCGCCTCCTGGAGCAGCGCGATCGACTGAACCGCGTCTCCCGCCTCCCAGAGCCGCACCGCCTGGGAGTACTTCCGCAGCGCGTCGAGCGACGCGGTCGTGACCTCGTCGAGCGGCTCGCTCGCCCGGATCGTCCGGAGCGACTCGCCGATCCGCTCGCGCAGCCGGCGCGACAGGCGATCCACGGCCTCGATAATCGCGCCGTCGTCCTTGGCGTTCTCTCGCAGCGAGAGCAATACGGCGCCATCTGCCGCCTTTATGAGATCGGCCGAGACGACGTAGCCGCGGCCCACGGGATCGATCTGGCCTTTCACCACCGCCTTGGCGTTCTCGCGCTGCGCCAGCTCCCGCGCGACGGACAGATCGAGCGGCGTGCTGGGCGGCCGTCCCATGCGGCCGAGCGCCTGAGTGATGGCAGCGGCATCGAGCAGCTTTACGACGGGCGATTGTGCGAGATCGACCCGTAGGGCCTCCGTCAGCGACGGTCCGAGCGTCGAATCCGTCGTGCGGTTCTCGACGTCGGCGAGGACGAGGCGATCACGCTCGGCCAGCACGCCGCTCGCCACGAGCGTCCCGACGGGGCCGATGCCGAGCACGCGCATGGCCATGTACAACCCCGCCGCCAGTCCGAGCCCCGCGAACGCGAGGACGCCGCCGGTGACCGCCTTGCGCCAGGTGAGCCACCCGTGCAGGCCGCCGGCAGGCGGAACGCCACCGGTGCTGCTCGTGCTCGCCAGCGCCCGCCGCCGCTCCACCACGCCGGTGAGCAACACCACCGGAAGGCCGAGCACGAGGAGCAGGACGGCGCCCGGCATGACCCAGCCGGGTAGGCCGAGCTCGTGCATGAGACCGTACGCCGCGCCGACCACCGCGAGCGAAATGAGGGCGAAGAGCCCCGCGACCCGCGCCGGGTGCGCCCGCTGGGCGGCGAGAGCCGCGGTCGCCGCGCTGTACGCCGCGCTGCCCCCGCTCGGCGTGGTCATCGGCTCGAGCTGCTCCAGGATTTCGTTCGCGGACTGGAATCGGTCCGCCGCGCGCTTCTCGAGGCACCGCATAATCAGCGCGTCCAGCGCCGGCGGCGTGTTCGGGCGGTACTTGGTGACCGGGTCGGGCGGGCTGCTCACATGTTGAGCGAGCACCGACGATGGGCTGGGCCCGATGAACGGCGGCCGGCCGGCGATCATCTCGTAGGCGAGCGCGCCCACCGCGTAGATATCGGCGCGCTGGTCGGTACTGGGGTCGGCGGCGGCCTGCTCGGGCGCCATGTAGGCGGGCGTGCCGAGCGCGACGCCGAGCGAGGTGAGGGCGCTGCTCCCGGTCGACTGGGCGACGGCCTTCGCGACACCGAAGTCGGTGACGAGCGCATGCTTGCCGGAGAGCAGCACATTGTCGGGCTTCACGTCGCGGTGCACGATGCCGTGCCCGTGAGCGTAGGCGAGCGCGTCGCACACATCCCGGAGAATCCGCACCGCTTCGCCGATCGGCAGCTCGTGCTCCTGCACCAGCCGGGCGCGGAGCGACTGGCCTTCCACGCGCGGCATGATGTAATAGAGGAGATCACCATTCGCCCCGGCCGTGAGGAGCGGCACGATGTGGGGATGCTGCAGCTTGGCAGCGAGCTGGATCTCGCGCTCGAACCGTTCCGCGCTCACGCCGGCAGCCCATTCGGGCGGCAGCACTTTCACCACGACCTGCCGGCCGAGCCGCACTTCCTCGGCGAGGAAGACGCGGCTCATCCCACCGCCGCCAAGCTCAGAATCGAGCTTGTACGACTCTCCCAGAGCAGATTGCAGACGGTCCTGTAGGGACATCCTTCTATGATAGACCCCTAAAGCGGGGAAAGGCAAAAGCTAGACACACAGACGCACAATGGTAAACAGGTACGAGGGAACGGGATAAACTGTTTCCTCAAACTGTTCACCGCTGTGCGTCTGTGCGTCTAGCTCTTGCCTGTTCTGCACACCGGTCTTACTGGACACTCTGGACATTTGGGCTTTCTGGCGACGCAGATGAGCGCTCCCAATTCCATCACCGCTTGGTTGAACTTCCACGCCCGCTTGCCGTTTCGGGGCGTGAGCACGCCCGCGAGATCCCAAATTGCCTGGGAACGTACCTCTCCCCTCTCCCCTCTCCCAAGGAAAACTCTGCGATACACTCTCGACACATTCGTGTCCACCGCCGGAACCGGTTTCTCGTAGGCGAAAGAGGCGATAGCGCCTGCCGTGTAGCGACCTACCCCTGGTAGCTTGACCAGCTCGGCAGGGTCATCGGGTACCTGACACCCGACACCGGACACCTGCTTCGCCAGCGAATGGAGATTCCGCGCGCGCGCATAGTACCCGAGCCCGTCCCATGCCTCACGCACCGCGCGCGCGGGCGCTGAGGCCAGCGCTTCCAGATCCGGGAACCGCTTCAGGAATCTCGGATAGTACTCCTCCACTCGACTCACCTGCGTCTGCTGCAGCATGAACTCGGAGACGAGCACGCGGTACGGATCGCGCGTGCGGCGCCACGGCAGATCGCGCGCGGCGCGCGACCACCAGCGGAGAAGTCTGCGGGTAAATGCTTGCGCGTGCGCAGGAGTACGGGCTCGGGGGGTAGACGAACGGGGCATCGCTCCCCAAGATACAGCACATGGCAAACGGGGCGGAGCTAACGCTGAGCCCGCTACGGCTGATCGCGCGCTCGAGCCTCCGCTCGTTCGACCACGTCGGCCGCTTCAGCATCCTCCTCGCCGACATGTTCCGCGGCCTCGCGGAATGGCGCATCTGGATCCCCCGCACGCTCGAGCAGGCCACCGCCGTCGGCTACGGCTCCCTCTTCATCGTGCTGCTCGTGGCGGGCTTCGCGGGCGCCGTGACGAGCCTCCAGACCGGCTACCAGTTCACGGGCACCCTGCCGCTCTACTACGCCGGCGCGGTCATCTCGGAATCCATGATCCTCGAGCTCGGCCCTGTGCTCACGGCGCTCATCCTGGCGGGCCGGATCGGCGCGCGCTATGCAGCCGAGCTGGGGACCATGCGCGTCACGGAGCAGATCGACGCGCTCGAGAGCCTGGGTCGGTCTCCCGTGTCGCACCTGCTCATCCCGCGCGTGGTGGCGGGGCTGCTCGTGGTACCGGCGCTCACGATGTTCGCGAACGCCACCGGGATCGTGGTCGGCTATCTCACCGCTAAGGGGTCGCTCAACCTCACCTACGCCGATTTCGAGTACGGGGCGCGCTACTTCTTCCGGCCGCTCGACCTGTGGTACTCGCTCGTGAAGAGCTACTGCTTCGCGGGCGCGGTGACCACGATCCCGTGCTATCTCGGTTTCAACACGCAACAGGGAGCGGAGGGCGTGGGCCGGTCGACGACCACCGCCGTCGTGGCCGCGTCGGTGGCGATCCTGATGCTCGACGCGTTGACCACCAAGCTCCTCCTGGGCGCGAAATGATCGAGCTGCTCGACGTCCACAAGCGGTTCCTCGAGAACGTCGTGCTCGACGGCGTGTCGCTCGACGTCAAGGACGGCGAGACGGTCGCGCTGCTCGGCCCTTCGGGCGTGGGCAAGAGCGTCACGCTCAAGATGATCAACGGCCTGCTCCGGCCCGACTCGGGCGACGTGATCGTGGACGGGCTGCACGTGCAGCGCTTAAAGCGTAAGGAGCTCGCCGAGCTGCGCGCCAAGATCGGCTACGTGTTCCAGTACGGCGCGCTGTTCGACTCGATGACCGTGGCCGAGAACATCCGGCTCGGCATCACGGACGAGACGTGCTACAACGACGAGTCGTACTGCGCCAACCGGGTGCTCGAGTGTCTGCGGCTCGTGAATCTCGCGGCCGACGTGGCGGAGAAGTATCCGGCCGAACTGTCGGGCGGCATGAAGAAGCGGGTCGGCATCGCGCGGGCGATCGCGGGGAAGCCCAAGTATCTCCTGTACGACGAGCCGACTTCCGGGCTCGATCCGGTGAACGCCGACGTGATTGATGGCCTAGTGGAGCGTCTGCGAGATGAACTAGGGGTCACGAGCGTGGTGGTGTCGCACGACGTGCGCGGCTCGTTCCGCGTGGCGGATCGCGTGGCGCTGCTGTGGCAGGCCAAGATCCGGGCGGTGGGGAAACCGGAAGAGATCCTCGCGTCCAAGGATCCGGCGGTGCAGCAGTTCCTGGAGCGCGATCTCGAGATGGCGCTGGTCCAGGGTGGAGGAGGGGCGCGTGGACCTGACGTATAAGGAGGAAGTCACGGTCGGCGCCCTCGTGCTCTTTGGGTTCGTGGTGTTCACGGGCTTCATGTTCTGGCTCACCGGTCGCTCGCTCGTGTCCAAAGACATACCGGTCAACGTCGTCTTTAAAAACGTCAGCGGCTTGAAGGAAGGCGACCCGGTGCGCGTCTCGGGCGTGAAAAAGGGACGCGTGGGGCCGGTGCGACTGGTGCGGATGGGACAGGTGTCGGTGACCTTGAGCCTCGATCCCGAGGTGCGGCCGCACAAGGACGCACGCGCCACGGTGGCCTCAGCCGATTTCCTCGGCGCCAAGTACGTGGACTACGACCCGGGCGTGAGCGACACGCTGCTTCAAAAGAACCAGGCGATCCAGGGCGTGACCGAAGAGCAGTTTGCGGACGTGGCGCAGGGAGCGGCGAAGAGCGCGCAGGAGCTGATCGCCAACGTGAACAAGGGCCTGAACCCGGGCCAGCTGGCGGACGACATCCACAACACCCTGCTCGCAACGCAGCGCGGCATGAACGCACTCACTCAGGCGACGAACGGTCCGGCGATCCAGCAGACCCAGGCCACGCTCAAGTCACTCGAGCGTGTGATGGCGCACGTCGACACCATGCTCGGCGCCGCGAATCCGTCGGTGACCGGCAAGCGCCTCGACACGCTCAGCACCAACCTCACGCAGCTCACCGGCCGCCTGGCCGACGCGACCGGTTCGCTGAAGGGATTGCTGGATAAAATGGATCGGGGAGAGGGCACCCTGGGCAAGATGGCGACGGATACGGTGCTCTACAACAATCTGAATGCGACGCTCAAGTCCCTGACGGAGCTCCTCACGGATCTGAAAGAGCGGCCCGGGAGGTACCTAACCGTTAAGGTGTTCTGACAACTGCGTGGTGGGTGGTGCGTGGTTTCCTCTGCCCAAGCCGGGCCTTCGGTTTACGCGAGGACAACTACGTGGTGAGTGGTTCGTGGTTCTATCCGATGACCTACCGGCTTCGGATCACCGGTGGGGATCTCATGAGGCCGTGGATGGCGCGCATGGTCCCGCCCAGTGCCTCTTCGACACCATCGACAACTGATTGCGAGAGATACCCGAGCTCTCGGGCGATACGAGCCTGACATTCAGCTTCTGCGGCGGACCCGAACGCGATACGCAGGTGACGACGGCACAGAGGCACGGTGCCAAGGGCGTAACCTTCGACAATATTGGCCTCGACTGACAGAGTTGCCCGCCTGAGTTGATCAAACAGTGTAAACGATCGAGGATGGCGCGCCTGGTCGGTGGCCCTGAACACCAGCACCACGGCCGCATGTGCTCTCTTCCAAGCGTCTAGTGTCTGATAGCTGTGCATGGAGTACGGTAGCTCGGCTGGTCGCCGACATAAGTACCCAATTGTTGCGTTAGGGGTTGAGGGACTGCGTGGTGAGTGGTGGGTGGTTCGATCGGAGGGGCACCGCCCCCCCACCGTTAGCAACCACGCACCACTCACCACGCATTTCTTGCCATCACCCACCACTCACCACGCCTTTATATTCGCTCCCATGCTC
>CAYXIK010000006.1:100230-102919 GCA_964465315.1 uncultured Gemmatimonadaceae bacterium
GCATTTCTTGCCATCACCCACCACTCACCACGCCTTTATATTCGCTCCCATGCTCTCCGTCACCTTCCTCGGTACATCGGCAGCCCGGCCGACAGTGGAGAGAAACGTCTCCGGAGTCGCATTAGTTCGCGAAGGGGAAACTCTTCTGTTCGAATGCGGCGAAGGCACCCAGCGCCAGATGATGCGCTATGGGGTGAGCTTTGCGCTGTCCGAGATCTTCTTCACGCACTTTCACGCGGACCACTTCCTCGGCGTGATCGGGCTGCTTCGCACGCTCGCGCTGCAGGCACGGGAAGAACCGATGGTGTTGTACGGGCCAAGGGGCGCGAAGAAGCTGCTCGAGAGCGCGTTGAAGCTCGGCGTGGAGCGAGTTCCGTTCGAGGTGACTATCCGAGAGGTCAAACCGGGCGACGTGATCGGGTCTGGCAGCGGCAGCAACCACGCACCACGCACCACGTACCATCTTGAGGTTTTCGCCACCGAGCACGGTGGCGGTTCCGTGGGCTACGCCCTCCGCGAGCACGAGCGTCGCGGGCGGTTCGACGTCGACAAGGCGAGGGCGGCGGGAATTCCGGAAGGCCCGCTCTGGGGGAAGCTCACTAAGGGCGAGACGATCGAACTCCCTGACGGCAGACACCTGAAACCTGACACCTTTGTAGGCCCCAAGCGTCCTGGCCGGCTGGTCGTCTTCACGGGCGACACGCGGCCCTGTGCGTCGGTCGTCGACGCCGCGCAGGAGGCCGATCTATTGATTCACGAGGCGACGTTCGGGGAGGAGGAGAAGGAGCGGGCGAAGGAGACGGGGCATTCGACGGCGCGCGAGGCGGCGCAGATCGCGCTGGCGGCAAAGGCTCGGCGGCTGGTGCTGTCGCACGTCTCTGCCCGCTATTCGATCAGCGCTGAGGAATTGGTGAAGGAGGCCCGTGAGGTTTTCACGGAGACTGCTGTAGCCAAGGACGGCATGACGATCGAAGTGCCGTTCCGCGATTAGCCGGTCGCGTCGGGGGCTCCCTCCGCGACAAAAATACGCAGTCGCTCCGGGAGTCCCCGACTTCAACCGACCTTGCCGCCTTGCCGCCGTGCCGCCCTCGCCCGCGGGAGAGCTTGCTCAGGCCGCCGCAGCGGGTCGCGGCTGCCACTCGCGGCGTTGGAACGCGGCATCGAGCGGGACGTGGGCGATGTGATCGACGTAATTGCTGATCGACTTGAGCCCGGCGGTGCCGATTACCTCGAACGCGGCGGCCTTGCTATAGCCCCCGGCGAGAAAGCCGTCCACCGCGCTCGGGGGGATGAAGCCCCGCTCACGCACCACGGCGCGGGTGAAGGTGACGAGCGCCTGGAGGCGGCCGTCGGCGAGGGGCGTGCCCGCGCGCACCGCGTCGACGAGCTCGGGGGCGGCACGCTGCAGGTCGAGCAAGGTCGAGTGGGCGGCGACGCAGAAGGGACACTCGTTCTCGAGCGAGACCACGAGCTTGGTGATCTCGCGCTCGAGCGCCGAGAGCTCGCCCTTGGCGAGCGCGGCGTCGAGGACGACGTACCCCTCCAGCACCGCCGGCGACTCGGCAAGCGTCGCATACATGCCGGGGATGAAGCCGAGCGCGTGCTCGACCTTGCGGAGTGTGGGCTGGGCCGCGGTGGGAGCCGTCGCAAGGGTATGCTGCGTGAACGTGGTCATGCGTACCTCCGTGTCATGGGTAGCCGTTTGTTAACAAACCTGTAAACTACATGTTTACCGGTTATGTTCCTGGAGGGCTAGTGGGGGCACCGCGGCGCGGCGGATTCTACTTCGTGGGGGGAAGGCAGGCTGTCGATTTCTTGAACACCCGGCCCGCTGTGACGGGCGCGCCCGAGCTGCTCGTAGCGGCGGCGGACGTGCGCGCGTTCGCGCGAGCGGCCGGAGTGGAGGAGGGGGCGGAGGCGCGGCCGGGGGATGTCGTGCGGCTGCGGCGGTTCCGCGAGCGGCTGCGGGTGCTGCTCGACGGCTGGCGGCGAGGCGCCCTGCGGCGGGCGGATGTCGCGGTGATCAACCGGCATCTGGAGCGGGCGCCGGAGGTACTCGAGCTCGCGCTACATGGGAAGCGGCTCGTGCGTCGCCGCAGGACGGCGGGAGGGTCGCTCGTGCGGCTGCGCGGCCTAGTGGCGCGCTCGGCGGCGGAGCTCCTCATGGACGGGGAGCCGGGGCGGTATCGCAAATGCGCCAATCCGACCTGTGGCCTCTGGTTCTACGACGACTCGAAGGCGGGGCGGCGGCGCTGGTGCTCGATGCAGCTGTGCGGCGGTAGGGCGAAGTGGCGGGCGTTCGCGCGACGGCGGAAGCGGTGAGGTCCGGCTATCTCCCCAAAGCCTTTCTCAGATTCTGCAGCAGCCCGTCAAACATTCTGTGCGCATTGCGCCGTCTATAGAACTGCCCCAGCAGCCACGCCCTCCACGACGCCGGCGTCCAGACGTATTTCATGGTGATGCGCGTCGAGCCGCCCTGGAACTCGAGCTTGAAGAACGTCTTCGAGCCGCGGCGGTGGATGATCTCGACCCAGCCGTAGCTCGTGGGGGGAACGAACTCGATGACCTCGATGACCGCGTCGGCCTTGCGGCCGTTGCGCTCGAAGTGGAGCCGATGGCGATCGCCCTTGCCTTTGCCCTGCGGTCCCGGGACCACGGAGACGCAGTTCGGCAGCCACTCGGCCATGCG
>CAYXIK010000007.1:0-97355 GCA_964465315.1 uncultured Gemmatimonadaceae bacterium
CAATCAAAGATACGCCACTTGGGCTAAAGTTTTGCAGACACCCCGGCTGCTGGAACGGCAGCTCGGAGAACCACCGCGTCCTCCACCGGCCGGCGGTAGTACCGCGCCCGACGCGCCACTTCTCCGAACCCCAGGGACTGATACAGCCGACGCGCCCCGGCGTTCGATTCGCGCACCTCGAGATACACCGCGCGGACCCTTCGCTCGGCGAGCAACGCCACCACGCCCTGCACCAAGGCGCGGCCGAGCCCCTGTCTGCGATGGGCCGCCGCGACGCCGAGATTCAAAATCTCCCCTTCATCGGCGGCGAAATGTGCGACCACGTATCCGGCGATGGTCCCGTGCTCCTCCGCAACGAGAAACGGGACCCGCGACGACACACACTCGCGGAAGTCGTTGGCCGACCACGGATCCGAGAACACCGCCTTCTCGATCGCGCTCACGTCGTCGACATCAACGACCTGGGCGGGACGGATCGCGTAGCGGCCGGCCATGACGGGCCTCCCATTTGACCTGTGCCTCCGCGAGCCGTCCGTACACCGGCTCGGCGGTGGCCGGAACAGGGATGCGGGACGCCGCGCCCTCGCAGCGCATGAGCGCGAGCAGCCCGTTCGCGACGGTCCTGCGCCCGTCGTGCTCGGCGACGTCCTTCAACGGCGCCCGTCCGGTCCACGCTTGGACCTCCTCCGCAAATCGGCGAGCGCCGTCGCCGATCGCGGCGTCTGGGACGGACGGTGCCAGTTGCCGGAGCTCGCCGATGGTCATCGCGGCCGGCGGGACGACGGTTTCAACTTCATCGGCGGTGAGTCGATAGATCGCACCGTACACTTGCCCGCGCAGGGCATCGTAACAGGCGGCGATCATCGCAGCCTTCACCCGGCCGACCTCGTGCCAGCCGACCCAGGCCAACCCCAACAACGAGGGCACGGCGTACAGGGGAATATCCCGCTCTTGGGCGAGTCCTTTCGCCACGGCCCACCCGATGCGCAAACCCGTGAAACTGCCGGGGCCGTCGCCCACGACGATTCCCGCCAAGTGGTCCAGCGTCGTCTTAGCCTGGAGCAGGACGTTGTCGACGAGCATCACCATGCCGCTGGCCTGTCGTCGAGACCCGTGGAGGACATCCGAAGCATCGAGCGGGCGAGCGCCGTCCCGCGGGTGCGAGACCGCGACACTCGCGAGATCGGTAGCGGTATCGATCGCCAGCCACGCCTGCTTCATTCGTCGTCCACGACTCGGAGTTGTGGGTCGGAATCGTACGCGAGGCGCACGTGCCGGGTCAGGACCGGTGCCCACGGGCCCGCGCGCTCCGGCCATTCGATCAACACGACGGCCCCTTCGCGCATCATATCGTCGAACCCCAGATCCCTTGCCTCGCCGGGGGAGCGAAGGCGGTAGCAGTCGACGTGATAGACGGAGCGGCCACCGGGCGTCTCGTAGCGGTGCACCAGAGCGTACGTCGGGCTTGTGGCAGGCACCCGGGCGCCGAGGCCGCGACAGATCGCCTGGACGAGGGTCGTCTTACCGGTCCCGAGCTCACCGGAGAGCCCGACCACCGCCGGCGCGGCCAGCCCGCGCCCGAGCGCCTCACCGAACCGGCTGAGTTCGTCCGCGGATAGGCGCATGGCGGACCGCGTCCCCGTCGGCCCGGAGCTCGAGGATCTGATCGCGCAGCACCGCCGCGAGCTCGAAGTCGAGGTCCTCGGCCGCGGCTTGCATCTGGCTCTCGAGCAGCTTGACGAGGGCATCCCGCTCCTTGGCATCGGCAGGCCGGTGCACGCGTCCATCGGTCGGTTTAACGGTCTTGGCGTCCGCGAAGCGTGTCGCGAACCGCACCTGATCCACCGACTTGACGATCGAGCGGGGCGTAATCCCGTGCTCCTCATTGTACGCGAGCTGTACCTTCCGCCGCCGGCCCATCTCGTCGAGCGCCCGCTGCATCGATCCGGTCACACGATCGGCGTACAGGATGGCGAGTCCGTGAAGATTGCGCGCCGCCCGCCCGACCGTCTGGATGAGCGCGCGGTCAGAGCGCAAGAACCCCTCCTGGTCGGCGTCGAGGATCGCCACGAGCGAGACCTCGGGCAGGTCGAGTCCCTCGCGCAACAGGTTGATGCCGACGAGCACGTCGAACTCGCCCAGCCGCAGACCCCGAATGATCTCGACCCGCTCGATGGCGTCGATCTCCGAGTGCAGGTACCGTACGCGCACGCCGTGCTGCTGCAGGTAGTCGGTGAGGTCCTCTGCCATGCGCTTCGTCAGGGTCGTGACCAACACGCGCTCGCCCTTCTTCTCCCTCAGGCGGATCTCGTGCAACAGGTCGTCCACCTGACCCTTCACCGGCCGCACCTGGACGTCGGGGTCGATCAGCCCGGTGGGACGGATGATCTGCTCCACCACCAGACCCCCGGAGAGCCTCAGCTCCTCCTCCCCCGGCGTCGCCGAGACGAAGAGGATCCGCGGCACGAGGCCCATGAATTCGTCGATCCGGAGCGGCCGGTTGTCCAGGGCCGATGGCAGCCGGAAGCCATAGTCGACGAGGGTCTGCTTGCGGGAGCGGTCCCCTTCATACATCCCGCCGAGCTGTGGCAGGGTCTGGTGCGACTCGTCGATGATGCAGAGGTAATCCTCGGGGAGGTAGTCGAGGAGGCACGCTGGGCGCTCGCCCGGTGCCCGACCGGTCAGGGGCCTCGAGTAGTTCTCGATACCCGTGCAGCGACCTACCTCGAGCAGCATATCGATATCGAAGTTGGTCCGTGACTCGAGCCGCTGTGCCTCGAGCAGCTTGTTCTGCGCCCGGAGCTCCGTCAGCCGTCCCGTGAGCTCCTCACGGATCGCCCGCACGGCGCGCTCGATGGTGGAGCGCTCGGTGACGAAGTGCGTTGCCGGATAGACCGCCGCTCGCGACAACTCGGCGATCGTGTCTCCGGTGACTGGGTCGATCTTGGCGATCCGCTCCACGGTATCGCCCCAGAATTCCACCCGCACCGCCTGCTCGTCGTACGCCGGGAACACCTCGACCGTGTCCCCCCGTACGCGGAAGGCTCCGCGCTCGAACGCCACATCGTTGCGCTGATACTGCACGGCGACGAGCTCCTCGAGCAGGGCGTCGCGGCCTCGGGCCTCGCCGACTGCCGCGGTCACGAGCCGCCGCCGGTAGAGCTCGGGATCGCCCAGGCCATAGATCGCCGAAACGCTCGCCACGATTACGACGTCGTCGCGCTCCATGAGGCTAGACGTGGCCCGTAGCCGCAGCCGGTCGATGTCGTCGTTGATCGATGAGTCCTTGGCGATGTACGTGTCGGTCTGAGGAACGTACGCCTCTGGCTGGTAGTAATCGTAGTACGAGATGAAGAATTCGACCGCGCTCTTCGGGAAGAACGCTTTGAGCTCACCGTACAGCTGCGCGGCCAGGGTCTTGTTATGCGAGAGCACGAGCGTGGGGCGGTTGAAGGCGGCGACCAGATGGGCCATGGTCATCGTCTTGCCGGACCCGGTGACGCCGAGCAAGGTCTGGTAGCGGTCGCCGCGCTTCAGGCCGGCGATGAGCTCCTTGATGGCGCGCGGCTGATCCCCCGCCGGCGCGAACGGGGAGACGAGATCGAACGGCATCGGAGAAAGTTAACTCGTCGGGGCTGGCGTCTGGGGGCCCGATTCGCGCCGCGAGACTTCCATCACGCCCTTCACGCGGCGAACCGCGCGGATCACTTTGTTCAGATGGGTCTGGTTCTCGACCTCGACGAGCACCGAGCCGAAGACGGCGCCGTCGCGAGTGAGGAGCTCCGCCGAGCGGATATTGGTCCCCGACTCACTGATCGCCGTGCAGATGTCGGCGTACAGGCCACGCCGGTCCTCCCCACCAACGGCCAGCCGCACGACGAACGTCTCGCCGTCCGACTCCTGCCAGTCGATCTCGAGGCGCCGCTCCGCCTCGGCCGAGAGGACGAGCAGGTTCGGACAGTCGGAGCGATGGATCGAGATGCCCCGGCCCTGGGTGACGTATCCCACCACGGGGTCGCCGGGCACCGGCTGACAGCACTGCGCATAGCGGACCATCAGGCCGTCAACGCCCTGGATCTTGATGCCGCGACCGAGCCGCAGCCGTTCGATGACGCGCCCGAACGCCGTGGGTTTTGGGGCCTGCAGCTCGTCGGCGGGCAGATCGGGGTACAACGCCCGCATCACGGTCCCGAGCGCGATGTCGCCCCGCCCCACCGCCGCCTGGAGCTGCTCCGCGCTCCCAACCGAGAGTGCCGCCGCCGCGGCGCGTAACCGCGCATCGTCGGGGAGAGCGAGCCGGCGCCGCCGGACCTCGCGCGCGAGAATCTCCTGGCCCAGCTCGAGGCTCTTCTCGAGCTCTTCCTGACGGATCCACTGCCGGATCTTGTGCCGAGCCCGCGCCGTCTGCACGTGCGCGAGCCAGTCACGGGAAGGTTTGGCCTGCGGGCTCGTCATCACCTCCACCGTGTCGCCGTTCTTGAGCGGGCGGTGCAGCGGCGCGATACGGCCGTTGATGCGTGCACCCTGGCAGTGCTGGCCGACCTCCGTGTGTACGGCGAAGGCGAGGTCGATCGGCGTCGCGCCCTTGGGCAGGCGCTTGACGTCGCCCCGCGGTGTGAAGACGAAGATCTCGTCTTGATAGAGGTCGACTTTCAGGAATTCGAGGAATTCCTCGGGCGTGTGCGTGTCCTGCTGCAGCTCGAGCAGCTGCCGGAACCACGCCAGATGGCGGTCGAGCTCGTCCGGACTCTTACCCCCTTCCTTGAAGAGCCAGTGCGCCGCGATGCCGTACTCCGCGGTGTGGTGCATCTCGCGCGTGCGGATCTGAATCTCGTAGAGCTGGCCACTCGGGCCGAAGATCGTCGTATGCAGGGACTGATAACCGTTCGACTTGGGACTCGCGATGTAGTCCTTAATGCGTTCCTGCAGCGGCGTCCACTTGTGGTGGATGACGCCCAGAACGTGGTAGCACTCGGGGATGTTGTTCACGAGCACGCGGACGGCGAGGAGATCGTAGATCTCCTCAAACGGCTTGTCCCGTTTCTTCATCTTCTTGTAGATCGACCACAGATTCTTCGGCCGGCCGGTGATCTCCGCCTCGGTGAGCCCCGCGCCCTTCAACTCATCCGCCAGGGGCTCCCGCAGGCGTTCGATGGTCTGCTCGCGCTCGACCTTCCGCGCCCGCACCTTGCGGGACAGCGCGCGGTAGTCCTCGGGCTCGAGGAACTTGAACGCGAGGTCCTCGAGTTCCGCCTTCACGCCGGCCATGCCGAAACGGTGCGCCAGCGGCGCGTAAATCTCCCGCGTCTCGAGCGCGATCCGACGACGCTTTTCCGGGTCCAGGTGCTCGAGGGTGCGCATGTTGTGGAGGCGGTCGGCGAGCTTGATGATAATCACGCGCGCATCCTTCGCGACCGACAAGAGCAGCTTGCGGTAGTTCTCCGCCTGCTCCTCCGCCGTCGACCGGAACGTGAGGGTCGACAGCTTCGTCAAACCATCCACCAGCTCCGCGACCTCGGGACCGAAGGTGCCGCGGATGTCCTCGATCGAGACGTTCGAGTCCTCCACGACGTCGTGGAGGAGCGCGGCCGCGATGGTGATGGAGTCCATCTGCTGCTCGGCGAGAATGGTCGCCACGGCCACCGAATGCGACACGTAGTCGTCGCCCGATTGCCGCTTCTGGCCGCGATGCGCCTGGGCGCTCATGCGGTAGGCTCGCGCCAGGAGGTCGAGGTCCAGGCGGTCGCGTTGCTGCGCGACCGCCCGGGCTAGCTCGGGAGCGAGAAGGGGAGCGGTGCTGGTCACCCGTGGAGGATGGCGAGACCAAGCGGCCCAGTCAACGCGGGGTGCCGGGGGACGCCCGGCGGGTAACGCAGCCGGTTGCCGTGCCTACCGTTACAGCAGCCCGGCCTCGGCGAAGCTCAAGTACCGGTCCCCGCCGACGATCACATGATCGTAGACCGGCAGGTCGAGGAGGCGTCCCGCATCGACGAGCTGCCGCGTCACGGACCGGTCGTCCGCGGAGGGCGTGGGGTCACCGCTCGGGTGGTTATGCACCACGATGATCCCCGCTGCCGCCTCGGCGATGGCCGCGCGAAACACCTCCCGCGGGTGCACCAGAGAGCTGTTCAGGATCCCCCGCGTGATCAGCAGGTCGCCGAGCACCTGGCTTTGGCTGCCGAGGGCGAGGACGTGGAATTCCTCGACGGTCAGATCGCGGAACCGCGGCGCGTAAAAGCGCCGCACGTCGGTCGGGCCGCGGATCCGCTCGGGCGCCGGCTCCTGCTCGGCGTCCACCCGGCGCCCCAGCTCGAGCGCCGCGGCCACCCGGGCGGCCTTGCCGCGGCCCACGCCTGGCACCAGCGCCAGCTCCGCCGGGGGGCGGCCGGCCAGCCGCCGCAACGAGCCATCCACACGGGCCAGCACCGCGCCGGCGACCGCGAGGGCGTCCTGCCCCGCGCGCCCCGTGCCCAGAAGGACCGCGAGGAGCTCCTGCCCGGTCAACGCCGAGGGACCGACGCTCCACAAGCGCTCGCGCGGGCGGTCGCGTTCGGGACGCTCGGATAGACGCAACGCCATGCGGCCAACGTAGCGCCGGCGGCAGCAGCCGGCGGTACCCGAGGAGCGCGCGGGGTGGTCGGAAAAACCCGAGGGCGCAAGCTAGGTCGCGAGCTCCGCAAGATCGCGGTACAGCTCCAGCGCCTGCGGATTGGCGAGGGCGTCGCGGTTCTCGACCTCGAGTCCATGGATCACCGCCCGCACCGCGAGCTCGCTGATCTTCCCGCTGATGGTCCGAGGGATGTCCGCGACCGCGACGATCTTGCTCGGGACGTGGCGGGGGCTCGCGTGCTCTCTGAGGCGCGCGCGGATGCGCTTGCGTAACCCCTCGTCGAGCGTGACGCCGGGGCGCAGTCGGACGAACAACACGATGCGCTCGTCGTCCGCGATCCGCTGGCCGATGGCGAGACTCTCGAGGACCTCGGGCATCGCGTCCACCTGTCGATAGATCTCGGCGGTGCCGATGCGCACGCCGCCGGGATTGAGCGTCGCGTCGCTGCGGCCGTGAATGACGAGCCCGCCGTGCTCGGTGAACTCGGCCCAGTCGCCGTGGCGCCACACATCCGGAAACCGCTCGAAATACGCGGCGCGGTACTTGCGCCCACCCGGGTCGTTCCAGAAGGCCACCGGCATGCTCGGGAACGGCTTCGTGCAGACGAGCTCCCCTGCGCCACGGGCGAGCGGCACGCCAGCCCGGTCAAAGACATTCACCGCCATGCCGAGCCCAGGCGCCTGGAGCTCGCCGCGCCACACCGGCCCAGTAGGGTCGCCGATCGCGAAACAAGAGATGATCTCCGTGCCGCCGCTGATATTGCACAGGTGCACGTCGCGCTTGATGGCACCATACACGTAGTCGTAACTGTGGCCCGCGAGCGGACTGCCCGTGGAGAGAAGGGTGCGCAGCGCCGAGAGATCATGAGTTCCGGCGGGCGTCAGCCCTTCCTTCTCGGCGAGGGCCAGATACTTTGCGCTCGCACCGAAGACGCTCACGCGCTCCGCTTCGGCCAGGTCCCACAGCATGGTCGGCCGGGGGCTGAACGGCGCGCCGTCGTACAGCACGAGCGTCGCACCCGTCGCGAGGCCGCTCACGAGCCAGTTCCACATCATCCAGCCGCACGTGGTGAAGTAGAAGAACCGGTCCTCGCGCTTCAGGTCCACGTGCAGGGCGTGCTCCTTCAAGTGCTGCAGGAGCGTGCCGCCAGCGCCGTGGACCATGCACTTGGGGAGCCCGGTCGTTCCCGACGAATAGAGGATGTAGAGCGGCATGTCGAACGGCAGGCGCGGGAAGGATAGCGCCGGGTCGTCCGACCGTGCCGAATCGATCCAGGACGCCCACTGTATCGCGTTCCGGACGCCCGCGATCCTGGGCCGGTCCTCGAGGTACGGCACGACCACCGTGCGCTCGATCGCGGGGATCCGCTCGACGATCGTGGCGACGCGCTCGAGGCAGTCGTTTCGCTTCCCGCCGTAGCGATACCCGTCGACGGTGAAGAAGAGGCGCGGCTCGATCTGGCCGAACCGGTCGACGGCGCCCGCGACACCGAAGTCCGGCGAGCAGGACGACCAGATGGCCCCGAGGCTCGTCGTTGCGAGCATCGCGATGACGGTTTCAGGTATGTTCGGCATGAACGCAGCCACGCGGTCGCCGGCGCGCACTCCCTGCCCCTGCAGCGCCGCGGCCACGCGTCCCACTTCCGCGCGCAGCTCGCTGTAACGGAGCTCCCGCTGGCGACCCGATTCGTTCCAGGAGACGATCGCGGCCCGCGAATCCTGATAGCGGAGCAGGTTTTCGGCGAAGCTCAAGCGCGCGCCCGAAAACCATCGGGGGCCGTGGAGCGGATCGGGCGGCGCCATGCGGTCCAACCCGACGCCGACATCATCCCAAGCGTCGCGTCCACTGCGCTCAACGGCGATCACGCCGCAGAAGCGCCACACGGCCGGCCAGAACTCTTCAGGAAACCCGACGGACCATTCGTAGAGCGAGCGAAAGTCGCTCACGTCCCGCCGAGCGGCGTGGACGTGGTCGATGAAGGCCTTCAGGTTGGCCCGTGCGACCCGGGCCGGTGGCGGGGTCCAGAGCGGCTCTACGCCGCCGCTCCGTGGCACTTTTTGAACTTCTTGCCGCTTCCGCACGGGCAGGGGTCGTTGCGACCGACGTCGGCGTATGGATTCGAGGCGGCGATGCTGGCTCCCACCGGCGCCGGACGTGCCGCTCCGGCCGGCTCGCCGCTCACGAGGCCATCGACTGCCGCCTTACTCGCAACCATTGGTGCGGGCCGACGCGGCGCCGGGCCCCGGACAAGGCCACCGCCCGGACCGCCGAGCGGCCGGCCGCCCGCCGGCCCAGTGGCGGTCCCCCCGCGCGGCGGCCCGACTTCGATCTGTAGCTTGAGCCAGCGCTCCGCGAACGTCCCATGGAGGTCGTGCATCAAGCCGACGAACATTTCGTAGGCTTCCGATTTGTATTCGATCAGCGGGTCCTTCTGACCCCAGGCGCGGTACTGTATCGCCGCGCGCAGCTGATCGAGGTCGTAGAGGTGGTCCTTCCACTTCTCATCGATCACCCCCGACATGATCTGGGAGAGTGCCTGGGCTCCGAGGTTCACCGCGCCGACCTGGGTTTCCACATCCTTGAAGTGCTCGAGCTTGGCCTCGAACGCCGCTCGCCCCGCCAGCTGCGCCGCCTGCACCAGCTCGTCACGGTTGCGGATCTTCGCGGGGTCGGTGATACCCGGCACGGAGATCAGAAACTTGAGCAGGAACTCGGTCTCCATCAGCGCGCGGTCCCACTGGTGCGCGTCCTTCGCGGTGCCGATCAACTCGTCGGCCAGCTCCTCCACGGCCTGCTCCACCATCCGCAGCGCTTCGGCCTTGAGCTCCTCGCCCCCTTCGAGCGCGAATAGCCGCAGGGAGTAGATCACCTCGCGCTGCTGGTTCATCACGTCGTCGTACTCGAGCAGACGTTTGCGGGCCTGGAAATTCTGGAGCTCGACCCGCTTCTGGGCCTGCCCGATGGCGCCCGTGACCCACGGATGCGTAATGACCTCGTTCTCTTCGGCGCCGGTCCGGTCCATCCACCGCGCGATCCGGTCCGAGCCGAAGAGCCGCATCAGGTCGTCTTCGAGCGACAAGAAGAACACGCTCTGCCCCGGATCGCCTTGACGCCCGGAGCGGCCCCGCAGCTGGCGGTCGATGCGGCGCGATTCGTGCCGCTCGGTCCCTACGATGACCAGGCCGCACGGCGGATCGTCGTTGCAAGCGAGCCGCTTGATCTCCTCCGCGGAGAGGTCGGGCCGCTCGATCTGCTGGCCGAACGGGGCCTGATGCGCGGTGATGCCGCACACCTGACACTTCTTCACGCCGGGGCCGAGTTTGATGTCGGTTCCACGGCCGGCCATGTTGGTCGCGATCGTGATGGCGCCCGGCTGGCCCGCCTGGGCCACGATTTCCGCCTCGCGCTGGTGGTACTTCGCGTTGAGGACCTCGTGCCGGAAGCCGCGCCGCTTGAGCATGCGCGACAGCGTCTCGGACACATCCACGTTCACCGTACCAACGAGCACCGGCAGGCCCCGTTTGTGTTGCCGCTCGACCTCGTCCAAGATGGCGTTGTACTTCTCCCGTCGCGTCTTGTAGATGAGGTCGTGCTTGTCGACGCGCCGCACCGGACGGTTCGTCGGAATGACGACCACCTCGAGACCGTAGATCTGGAAGAACTCGGTCTCCTCGGTCTCCGCCGTACCCGTCATCCCGGCGAGCTTATCGTACATCCGGAAGTAGTTCTGGATGGTGATGGTCGCCAGCGTCTGGGTCTCTTCCTGAACGGCGACGCTTTCCTTCGCCTCGACGGCCTGGTGCAGCCCCTCCGACCAGCGACGGCCGTGCATGAGCCGACCGGTAAACTCGTCGACGATCAAAACTTTTCCCTCTTGCACCACGTAGTCCACGTCCTTTTCGTAGAGCGCGTGGGCCCGCAACAGGGCGTGGATGATGTGGAGGGTCTCGCTCTTCAGGGCGTATTCACTCTCGACCCGACGCCGGCGCTCCACTTTTTCCTTCGGGGAGAGCGCGTCGTCGTGCTCGATCTCGTGCACCGCATGCGAGATGTCGGGGACCACGAACAGATTCGGGTCCTCGGGAGACATGGTCTCCACACCCTGATCGGTGAGGTGCACGGAGTGGCCACGCTCGTCCAGGACGAAGTACAACTCGTCTTCGATGTGCCGCATTTTCTGCTCGCGCGCGGGCAGCTTCCGATCCGCGAGCACGTCGAGCTCCACGCGCTGGACCATCGACTTGACGCCCGGCTCCTGGAGGAGCTTCAGCAGCTTCTTGTTCTTCGGCGACCCCAGCTGCGCCTGATAGAGGAGCACCGCCCCGTCGTACGCGGTCTTTTCTCCTCCGATGAGCGGCTCCGCCTTGGCGATGAGATCGTTCACGACGGCCGTCTGACGGCGCACGAGCTGCACCACCTGCGCATTGAACTGCGCGTATTTCTCGTCCGACTCGCTGCCGACCGGACCGGAGATGATGAGGGGTGTGCGTGCCTCGTCGATCAGAATCGAGTCCACTTCGTCGATGATCGCGTACGCGTGGCTCCGCTGCACGCGCAGGTCCAGCGCGGGGACCATATTGTCGCGCAGGTAGTCGAAGCCGAACTCGTTGTTCGTGCCGTACGTGATGTCGCAGAGATAGGCGGCCCGACGCTCGAGGGTCGACGGCTCGGTATCGTCGATGCAACCGACCGTGAGGCCCAGCCAGGTGAACAGATGGCCCATCCACTGCGAGTCACGGCGGGCCAGGTAGTTGTTGACCGTGACCAGATGCGCGCCCCTTCCCGCGAGCGCGTTCAGATACAGCGGCAGCGTAGCGACGAGCGTCTTCCCCTCACCGGTCGCCATTTCGGCGATCTTCCCCTGGTGGAGCACGATGCCGCCGATGAGCTGGACATCGTACGGCACCATGTCCCACTTGAGCGCGTGGCCCGTCACCACGACCTCGCTCGCCAGCAGGCGGCGGCACGCCTCACGCACGGTCGCGAACGCTTCGGGCAGCACGTCGCTGAGCGCCGACTGCAGCGCCTTGACATACGTGGCCTCCGCCTGCGAGAGCTTGGTGCTCAGCTCCTTGCGCTGCTCGGCGTCCGGGCAGTCGTGCTTCTCTTTCTTTAGACGCTCAACCTCCGCCGCGAGCTGTCCCGTGCGCTCCGCGATGAGCCCGCGAAGCTTGCGCGTCTGGCCCCGCAGCTCCTCGTCGGACAGCCCTTTGAGCCGCTCCTCGTGACGGTGAATCGCATCCACCACGGGGCGAACGCGCTTGAGCTCGCGCTGAAACCGCGTGCCGAAGATCTTGGCGAACCAATCCTTGAAGACCATCAACCCTCTATTCGCGATACAGCCCGTGCGCGGCGATGTACTCGCGCACCGCATCGGGCACCAGATAGCGGATGGAGCGGCCCTGCCGCACGCGCTCCCGGATCATCGTGGCCGACACATCGAGCGCCGGTACCTCGACCACCCGCCGAACGGCCGGGTGTCGGGGGAGCGTCGCCCCCGGCCGGGTGAAGACCACGACATCCGCGAGATCCGGGAGCGCCTCCACCTCGTGCCACGCGCCTAGATCGCGGGCGGCGTCCGCCCCCAACAACAACGTGAACCGGTTCCCCGGCTCGCGCTCGGCGAGGGCACGCAGCGTACGGACCGTGTAGGACGGTGCAGCCAGGCCGAGCTCGATCCGCTCGACGCCGAGCCGCGGATTCCCGGCGACGGCGAGCTCGAGCATCCGGACCCGCTGGTCCGGCGTCGCCGCGTGCGCCGTCCGCTTGAACGGCTGCTCCCGGGCCGGCAGGAACCGCACGGTCGCGCCCAGCGCTTCGCCCGCCGCTTCCGCCGCCACCAGGTGGCCGACGTGCACGGGATCGAATGAGCCGCCGAACAGGGCCTCCACGCGGGGTCAGGACGGCGCGGCGGCGCTCGAATCGGCCGGACAAGATTTGGCGAGATCCTCGGTCTGCGGGAAGAAGCGCCGCAGGTGCTCGCACGTCTCCTTCAGCTCGTCGGCATAGCCGATGGCCCGATAGCTATCGACGAGGCGCATCAGGGCGTCGGGAACCCGGCTCGTACCCGCATAATTCGCGATCACGTCCTTGAAGTAAATGATCGCGGAATCGAACGCGCGGCGCTTGAAATAGAACATTCCGTTTTTGTAGTCCTTCTGCGAGAACCACTCCCGGAGCTGCTGCACGTGGACCTGTCCTCGGGCGGCCGCGTCCGTCCCCGGATAGCGTCCCCCGAGCTCCTGGTAGGTGGCGAGGGCCGTCTCCCCGTACGTGGGATCGAGCTCGGGATCCTTCCAGAGCCGCAGATTGGCGTCGCCCGCGCGGAGCAGCGCGAGAGGAGCGTAGCTGCTCGTGGGGAACTGGTCCGCCACCTGGCGGAAGTCGTGGGCCGCCTGGATGCGGTCCCCGGTCTGGAAATAGCACTCCGCCAGGTCGTATTGCACCTCGGCCATCTCCGGCTGGGTCGGCCCGATCTCGTACGTGAGTCGCCTGAAGAGCACCAATGCCTTGCTGAATTTGCCCTCACGGAGCAGAGCGCGGGCTCGCGCCAGCTCCGCTACGGGGTCGGGCGCCGGCGTCACGCGCGGGCCGTGGTGGCAGGCGGTGGCGACGACGGCGACCGCGATCAGGCACAGGTGACGCATGGTCCTCACGGTTGTTTCGGCGGAGCCGGCGACGGTGCGTCCGCCTTCCCCAGCGCGTTGATCTTCTGCTGCGCGCGCTGCATAATCGTGTCCCCGGGCGTGCCCCCGACCAGCGCCTGCTGATAGTTCTCGAGTGCCGCCGCCACGTCACCCTGAGCCAGCTTCACGTCGCCCAGGCCAATGAAGGCGCCGCGCACGACGTCCGCCGGGGCTCCAGGCGCGCTGGCGCGTCGAAACCAGTCCTCCGCCTCGGCCGGCTTGCCGCCGTCGAGCAGGCGCTGGCCTTCGACCAGCGAGCACAGACCCAATCCCTCGCGTGCCTCATCCGCGACCGCCGGCTCGCGCTGACGCCGGATGACGCCCTCGAAGACGGGAACGGCCGTGGCGCAATCGCGCGCTCGCACCGCGCTCATTCCGTATACGTACAGCAGCGAGTCCGCAACGCGCGCATCCCCCGCGACCGCGGCGGCCCCGGGTAACAACGCCATCGCTCCAGCCGTGTCCCCACGATCGGCCGCATCGAGTGCGGCGAGTCGGGCGTAGCGGCCCAGCGGCCGCCCAGGCGCCACGGTCCGGAGGCCAGCCAGACCCCTTGCTGCGTCGCTCCGATCGTTGGCGGCGAGCGCCGCCCGCGCGACGCGCTCCAGGCCGTCGGCCGCTTCACCCGCGCGCGACCGGTCGTTCTGTCCGAGGGCGATATAGGCATCGACCGCGGTGGAGAACTCACCGACGTGGAGGGCCGCGGCACCCGCTTTGGCGTTGAGACTTCCGCTCGAGGGATCCACTTTCAGGCCGAGCTCGTACTCCGCGAGCGCGTCACGGTAGGCGCCCGCGGCGTACGCGCGGTCGCCCAGCTCCTCGTGGTCGGCGGCGCTCGGCTGGCACGCGAGCACCACGACGACACTCAGCGTCGTCCAGCGTCTCACGATTTCTTCTTGCGCCCCCCGCCCCCCGCCCCTCCCCCGCCCCCGTCTCCACGCCCGCGGTCGGACCGCGCTGGGGCGGCCGACTGGTGATCGCCCGACTCGGCAGCGGACATGGCCATGGACACGGCCGTGTCGTTGCGGGCCAGCATGGCGAGATAGGCTTCCACCCTCGGATCCTCCGGCCGGCGTTCCCGGCAGTCCTCCCACACGGCTTTCGCGGCGAGCCCGTCCCCGGCGAGGTAACAGGCGAGCCCGAGCATCGCGGCGGCATCGAGGTAGGTTGGCCGGGCCCGCACGATGATCTCGAAGTGCTCCCGCGCATCGAGGGCCCGGCCGGCCTCGAGGAGCATACGCCCCAGCTTATACCGCAAATCGTGAAACGCGGGTCCGAGCGCCAGCGCCGCCTGGTACTGGTCGATGGCGCGCCCCAGACCTCCCGCCTCGAGATACGCGTCCCCCAGATGGGCGTGTTGATTCGCCAGCTTGGCGGCCACATGCGCCCCAAACCCCTGACGCGGCTCCCCACCCACTTGTGCGGCCCGCCGGAACGCCGCATCCGCCTCCGCTTCGCGCCCCAGCTCGTTCAGGACGATGGCCCGATGCACGAGGGCTTCCACGTACTGAGGGTTCAGGGCGAGCGCCCGGTCGAGCTGAGCCAGCGCCTGGTCCGGCTGCCCTACGAGCGTGTACGACAGGCCGAGCAGATGGTGCGCGTCCGCAAACGCGCGCCCGGTCGCGACCACTTCCTCGAGGAGGTGGATCGCGCCGTAGTAGTCCTGCAGCTGAAATCGCTCTCGAGCCTGGCCGACGAGATGCTCAGGACTCACGTCCATGGGTTGCCTCGTACCAGCGGACGAACTGTCGAATGCCCTCCTCGATCCCCACCGACGGCCGATAACCGAGCTCGTGTTCGGCCCGGCGCAAGTCGGCCGCCGTCAATCGCACGTCACCCGGTTGGTCGCCGTGGCGCTCGATGCGCACCTCGCGCTTCAGGGTCCGCCCGATCAGGTCGATCAGCCGGTCGAGCCGCACGCGCTCTCCACCGCCGATGTTGATGGGCTCCGCCACGCCCGCGGTCCGGGGCCGGCCGGTCCACTCCACGGCGGAGATGACGCCATCCACGCAGTCCGTAATATAGGTATAGTCCCGCTCGCTCGATCCGTCGCCGTGCATCCGGACCGGCTGCCCGGTGGCGATCAGGCGGGTGAAGCGATGGATCGCGAGATCGGGCCGCTGCCGGGGTCCGTAGACGGTGAAGAACCGCAGGCAGGCGATCTGAAGGCTGTAGAGATGCGCGAAGGCCTGCCCCATAAGCTCCCCGGCCCGTTTGCTGGCCGCGTATGGTGAGATCGGCCACGCCGCCGGAGCATCTTCCGCGAAAGGCGCCGGCGTCGCATCCCCGTACACGGACGACGAGGAGCCGAACACGATCCGCCGGACGCCGGCCCGCTGTGCGGCTTCGAACACGCGGACGGTGCCGGTCACGTTCGTCTCGCTGTAGGAGGCGGGGTCTTCGAGGGAGGGTCGCACGCCCGGGCGCGCCGCGAGGTGCAGCACGACCGACACACCGTCGAGCGGCAGGGCGTCGCGCACGATGTCCGACTCCACGAAGCGGAACCCCGTCGCGCGCCGCAGCCCCTCGAGGTTCCTCTCCTTGACCGAACGAGCGTAAAACGGGTCGAAGTTATCGAGGCCCACCACCTGATCACCGCGCGCGAGCAGCGCTTCGCACACATGCGACCCGATGAATCCGGCCGCCCCCGTGACGAGGATCCGGAGGGGGGCGCTCATCCCAGGAAGCCGCGAAAATACTCGATCGTCCGGCGGAGCCCGTCCTCCAGCGATACCCTCGGCTCCCATCCGAGGGTCTCGCGCGCGCGCTGGATGTCGGGCTGCCGAACTTTCGGATCGTCGGTGGGGAGCGGCTCGACCGTTATGGGGCTGGCACTGCCAGTGAGCTCGAGCACGAGCTCGGCAAGCTGCCGCACGGTGAACTCGCCGGGGTTCCCGATATTCGTCGGCTCCGGTCCTCCGCGCTCGAACAGGCGCACGATCCCTTCGACAAGGTCGTCGACGTAACAGAACGAGCGGGTCTGGGAGCCGTCGCCGTACACGGTGAGCGGCTCGCCTTTCAACGCCTGGACGATGAAGTTCGACACGACGCGCCCGTCATGGGGTCGCATGCGCGGGCCGTACGTGTTGAAGATCCGGGCGATGCGGGTATCGAGCTCGTGGGCGCGATGGTATGCCATGGTCAAGGCCTCGGCGAAGCGTTTGGCCTCGTCGTACACGCCGCGTGGCCCCACCGGGTTGACGTTGCCCCAATAGCTCTCGGGCTGGGGGTGCACGAGTGGGTCCCCGTAGACCTCGGACGTAGAGGCGAGCAGCAGGCGCGCGCCCTTCGCCTTGGCGAGGCCGAGGGCCTTGTGCGTGCCGAGGGAGCCGACCTTCAACGTTTGAATGGGGAGTTCCAGGTAATCGACGGGGCTCGCGGGGCTGGCGAAATGGAACACGCCCTCCACGGGTCCCTGGACCTCGATGAAGTTCGCGACGTCGTGGAGGATGAACTGAAAGTTGGGATGACTCTTGAGATGGTCGAGGTTTGCCTTGTTCCCGGTGCTGAAGTTGTCCATTCCGACCACGCGGTGGCCGAGGGCGAGCAGTCGGTCGCACAGGTGCGAGCCGAGAAACCCGGCCGCCCCGGTTACGAGGACGCGCATGCCACAGGGCGGCCGATACTCTCGTAGATGAATCCCAGACGTGCCATCCGCTGCGGATCGTACAGGTTGCGCCCGTCCACGATCAGGGACCGGGACAGCGCGCGTTTGATGCGCTCGAAGTCGGGGTTGCGGTACTCGAGCCATTCGGTGACGATGGCGAGCGCGGCCGCACCCTCGACGGCACTATAGGCGTTCGCGGCATACGTTACGCGGTCGCCGAGCTGGCGACGCGCGGACGCCGCCGCGGCAGGGTCATGCACCCGCACCCGCGCTCCCGCCGCGAGCAGCTGCTCCACGAGCACGAGCGCCGGACTCTCCCGCACGTCGTCGGTCTCGGCCTTGAACGCCAGCCCCCACACGCCGACGGTGGCGCCGCGCAGGTCAGGGCCCAGTCGCCGCTCCAGCTTCTCGAACAGGACCCGTTTTTGCCGCTCGTTGGCCGCCTCGACGGCCTGGAGGATGTCGAGCGGCACGCCCCGGTCCTGCCCGGTGCGGATCAACGCCTTCACATCCTTTGGGAAACACGATCCTCCGTACCCGGGTCCGGGAAACAGGAACGCCGGCCCGATCCGCCGGTCCGATCCGATCCCCTTGCGCACGAGCGTGACGTCCGCGCCGACGGCGTCGCACAGACGGGCGACCTGGTTCATGAACGAAATGCGAGTGGCGAGCATCGCATTGGCCGCATACTTCGTCATCTCGGCCGACGGGAGGTCCATGAAGATGATGGGGTTGCCGGTGCGTACGAACGGCGCATACAGCTGACTGATCAGATCCGCGGCTTCGGCCGAGTCCACTCCCACCACCACGCGATCGGGCTTCATGAAGTCCTCGACCGCGGCGCCTTCCTTGAGAAACTCGGGATTCGCGCAGACCTGAAACCGGGTCGTGGTGTGCTTGGCGATCTCGGCGCGGACGCGCTCGGCGGTCCCGACCGGCACTGTGCTCTTCGTGACCACGAGCTTCGACCGGTTCATGTGCCGGCCGATGGTGCGGGCGACGTCCAGGACATGCTGCAGGTCGGCCGACCCGTCTTCGTCGGGCGGGGTGCCGACAGCGATAAACACCACGTCCGCGTGCTCGATCGCCCCGCCTACATCGGTCGTGAACTGCAGCCGCCCATCCCGCTGGTTACGAATCACCAGGGGCTCGAGGCCGGGTTCGTGTATCGGGAGGCGATTCTGCTTGAGGCCGTCGATCTTCGCGGCATCCACGTCCGCGCACATGACGTCATTGCCCGTCTCGGCGAGGCAGGCGCCCGCGACAAGCCCGACGTAGCCCGTGCCGACGACGGCGATCTTCACCGCCCCCGGCCCTTATGTCGCGCCTTCTCGAGCGCGTTGCGCGTATCGACGATCACGCGGCCACAGCGCTCCACGAGCGCGTAATCCACGTCCGTGTGATCGGTCACGATCACGACGCAGTCGGCTGCGGCGATCGTCTCCGACGTGAGCGGGAGCGACGCGAGATCGATGTCCTCGTCCTTGAGCTTCCGGACGTGCGGATCGTGATACGAGACCACGGCGCCGCGACGCCGCAGCAGCCGGATCACGTCTAGCGCCGGGCTCTCACGGATGTCGTCGATGTCCTTCTTGTACGCGACCCCCAGCACCAAGACGTTGCTGCCCCGCGCCGCCCGCCCCTGCTCGTTGAGTAGGTCGACGACGCGCCCCACCCAGTACTCGGGCATCTCGGCGTTGATCTCGCCCGCGAGCTCGATGAAGCGGGTGCGATAGTTGAGGGTCCGCATCTTCCACGCGAGGTAGTGCGGGTCGAGCGGGATGCAGTGGCCGCCGACACCGGGCCCAGGCATGAATTTCATGAACCCGAACGGCTTAGTGGCCGCAGCGTCGATGACCTCCCAGACGTTCACGCCGAGCTTGTCGCACACGATCGCCATTTCGTTGACGAGCCCGATGTTTACGCTGCGGAATGTGTTCTCGAGGATCTTTACGAGCTCGGCCGCCTCCGTGGACGAGACCGGGACGAGCCTCTCGATGGCCGGCTCATAGACGGCCGTCGCCACCCGGCGGCACGCCTCGGTGATCCCGCCCACGACCTTCGGCGTGTTTCGCGTGTTCCATTGGGGGTTGCCGGGGTCGACGCGCTCCGGAGAGAACGCGAGGAAGAAGTCCTCACCTACCTTGAGACCGGTCGCTTCGAGCGCCGGCAACATCAGCTCCCGCGTGGTGCCCGGATAGGTGGTCGACTCGAGGACGATCAGCTGCCCGCGGCGCAGGGCCTGCTTGACGGAATTCGTCGCGGCGAGCACGTAGCTCACATCCGGATCCTTCGTCTTCGACAGCGGCGTCGGCACGCAGATGGACACGACGTCCGGCTCGCGCAGGCGGGCTAGATCGGTGGTCGCCGCGAACATCCCGGCCTTGACGAATCCGGCGAGCTGCGCGCTCGGGGCGTCCTGCACGTGCGACCGCCCCTGGTTCAGGCCGTCGACGACGTTCTTGCTGACGTCGAAGCCCAGGACGTGGAACCCGACCCGCGCGAACTCCATGGCCAGCGGCAGGCCCACGTACCCCAGGCCAACGATCCCGATGCGCGCCGAGCGGTCGTTGGCCTTTGCGACGAGAACGTCGGCGGCGGAGAGGGTGGTTGTCATAGGGCGACGGGCGCGCCGCCGGCGAACAGGGAACGCGTGGCCGCGTCGAGCACTCGGACAACGGCGACGCCGTCGGCGGCACCCGCGCGTGGGGACTCGGTGCGCCGAGCCACGCGCACGAAATGGCCGAGCTCCGCGGCGAGCGGCTCCACGTTGGGAATCTTGGGAATGAAGATGTCCCCTTCCCGGATCGACAGCGCTTCGCCGTACGAAGCGTATTCGGGCGGTCGCTCCACGCCCTTGTCGTAAATCCGGAGCTTCTCGCGCGCCTCCATATCGTCGAACACGACCATCTTTGTCGCTCCCACCACCGTGAGTTTTCGCTCTTTGTGGGGGTCGAGCCAGGACAGCTGCACGTGCGCGAGCACGCCGCTCCCGAACTCCATGGTCAGGAACACGACGTCCTCGACTTTCGGCTGCAGGTAGCTCTTCCCGTGCGCGGCGACGCGCACCGGAGCCTCCCCAAGCAAGTACAATGCCACCGACACGTCGTGCGGCCCGAAGCTCCAAAGCGCGTTTTCGTCGGCGCGAACCTGCCCCAGGTTGACGCGCAGGCCGTACAGGTAATAGATGCGGCCCAGGTCCCCGGCCTGCACCAGCGCGCGGAGCCGCTCGACGGCCGGGTGGAAGACGAGGAGGTGACCCGCGAGCACGGGCACATCGTGCTGGGCGGCTGCCCGGGCGACCGCCTCCGCGTCACCGGTGCTCAAGGCGAACGGCTTCTCGACCAGGCACGGTTTGCCGGCCTCCACGCACTGCAGCGCGACCCGGGCGTGGGTGGCGGCGGGAGACGCGATGACCACCGCGTCCACGCGGCTCAGGAGATCCCTCACCTCGCCGGTGATGTGGACGGCCGGGTACTGCCGGGTCAGCCGCTCCCGCGTCTTTGGGTCAGCGTCACACACAACCGCTAGCTCGGCATCGGCGAGCGTCGCCACCGTGCGCACGTGATTCTTCCCCCAGGCCCCGGCGCCGATCACCCCTACCCGGAGGCGGCTCACCGATAGAACCCGCGGATCGTCTCCGCCACGAATCCGATCTGGTCGGGGGTGAGCTCGGGATAGATGGGAAGCGAAATCACCTCCGTCGCCGCTCGCTCGGCCTCCGGAAGCCGGCCCCGCTTGTAGCCCAAGTGGCGGAAGCAGTTCTGGAGGTGGAGGGGCACGGGGTAGTAGACGGCGTTACCGATCCCATGGCTCTTCAAGTGTGGCTGCAGCTCGTCCCGGCGCTCCACCCGCAGCGTGTATTGATGGAAGATCGGCTCGTTGCAGCTGTCCACGACGGGCGTTTGGACGGCGGGCAGGCCGTCGAGCGCCTTCGTGTAGGACGCGGCGTGGTCGCGTCGCTTGCTCGACCAGGCGGCGAGGTGCGGCAGCTTCGCGAGCAGGACCGCCGCCTGCACCGAGTCGAGTCGTGAGTTTGTACCAATCTCATCGTGATGGTACTGCTTCGCCCCGCCGTGCAGCCGCAGCTTGCGGAGCCGCTCGGCCGCCGCGTCGTCGGAGGTGACCATCATCCCCCCATCGCCCCACGCGCCCAGGTTCTTGCTCGGAAAGAAGGAATACCCCGTGGCCCAGCCCAGCTCGCCCGCCATCCGCCATTCGCCATCGATGCGGCGGCGTGCCCCGATCGCCTGGGCCGCGTCCTCGACGATCTTGAGACCGTGCGCGCGGGCGATGGGGATCAGCCGCTCGATGGCGGCCATCTGGCCATATAGATGAACGGGAAGGAGGGCGCGGGTGCGTGGCGTGACGGCCGCCTCCACCGCCCCCGGGTCGATGTTGAACGTGCCCGGCTCGATGTCCACGAAGACCGGAGTCCCGCCGGCGTTGTGAATCGCGCCAGCGGTCGCGAAGAACGTGAATGGCGTCGTGATGACCTCGTCCCCGGGCTCGAGCCCGAGGGCCTTGAGCGGCAGCAGGAGCGCGTCGGTCCCGCTGGCGCACGCGATGCCGTGCTTCGCTCGAGCGAGCTGCGCCACCGCACTCTCGAGCTGCGGCACCGACGGACCCATCACGAATTGCTGCGATTCGATGACCGCCTGGAGGGCTGGCAGGACCTCGTCCTTGATCGCGCGATATTGCGCCACGAGGTCCAATAACGGCACGTTCACAGTGTCAGGGATCCGAAGGGAAGAAGGGGAAGGAAATTACCCGACCCGACCGGGCTGGGCAATGCGATCCAACGCGCCGTCCGACTCTTTGTACGTTGCACCGCAGGTGGCGCACACCGCGGCCCCGCGCGCTACGGCGAGCCGCTCGCCGCACCGGCACATCCAGCCCACCCGGCGGGCGGGGACGCCGACCATCAGAGCGTAGGCCGGGACGTCGGACGTGACGACGGCGCCGGCGCCGATGAAAGCATACTCGCCGAGCGTCACGCCGCAGACGATCGTCGCATTGGCTCCGATCGAAGAGCCGCGCTTCACGAGGGTAGCGCGATACTCGTGCTTGCGCGACACGTGGCTGCGGGGGTTCAGGACGTTTGTGAACACGCAGGACGGCCCGCAGAACACGTCGTCCTCGAGGGTGACGCCCTCGTAGATCGAGACGTTGTTCTGGATCTTCACGTTGGTCCCGATCCGCGTGCCGGGCATCACGACCACGTTCTGCCCCAGGCTGCAGCGCTCGCCGATCACCGCGCCGGGCATCACGTGGCAGAAGTGCCAGATCTTCGTGCCGCGACCAATCTGGGCGCCCTCGTCGACGTAGCTGGACGCGTGGACGAAGTAGTCGGGCATCTACGCTCCGATCACTTTGATCTCGAGCTCCAGCTCGACGCCGGTCTTCTTCGCGACCGTCTTTCGCACGTGGTCGATGACCTTCAGGACGTCGCTCGCCGTCGCAGTACCGGTATTGACGGTGTAATTCGCGTGCAGTGACGACACCTGGGCGCCGCCAATGGTGAAGCCCTTGAGCCCGCACTCGTCGATCAGCACGCCCGCCGAGCGCGGTCCCCCCGGATTCTTGAAGACCGATCCGGCGCAGGGTTGATCGAATGGCGTCCCAGCTTTACGCCAGCGGATCAACCGGGCCTGCAGCTCCTTAAGTTTGGCCGGCGGCTCCTCGATCAGGGCCAACTTGGCTTCGAGCACGACCACGTTGCCGAGGTTCGACGAGCGGTACTTGAACGAGATCTGCTTGCGTGACACAGGCCGCACTTTGCCCTTGGCATCCATGACCGTGGCTTCGGTGAGCACCTCGGCGAACTCCGCGCCGTGCGCGCCGGCGTTCATGTACACGCCGCCCCCAACGGTGCCCGGAATGCCGATGAACCGCTCCACGCCCGCAAACCCAGCCTCTGCCGTCCGGCGCGCGAGCAAGGGCGTCGCCAGCCCGGCCCCGACGATGGCGGTAGCGCCCTTCATCTCGAAGCGGTCGAGCCCCTTGCCGATGCGGATCACGACCCCCGGAAAGCCCGCGTCCTTCACCAGGACGTTCGAGCCGAGGCCGAGCGCAACCCAGGGGAGCCCGCGCTCCTGTGCGAGATCGAGGGCCTTGACGACATCTTCCGCGTCGGCCGGCTGCACGAGAAAGCGCGCGGGGCCGCCGATCCGAAACGTGGTATGGCGTGCCAGCGGCTCGTTCTCGAGCACCCGGCCGCGAAGCTTGGGCTTCGGAGCCGGGGCTGGCGTGGGCGGCTTGACCGCGGGCTTGCCGGCCTTGCCCGTCGCTTTGGCGGGCGGCTTCGCTACGCCCGGCCGACCGACGCGGGACTTCCCACTGGCGCCCTTGCCGCTGGCGGTGGCTGCTTTTCGACGGTCGTTCTTTCGTGCCATTCTTGGAGACTCCTCACGCTACCCGTTCGGCTGCGGAGAGCGATGATCGCGTCGCATGCGGCGCTGGCGGCCGACATCGTCGTCGTGTACGGGACGCGGTGCATGAGCGCCGCGCGCCGGATCGCATAGTCGTCCGCCTGCGTGAACTTCCCCAGGGGCGTGTTGATCAGGAGCTGCACGTCCCCGGAGAGGATCAAATCGATCGCGTTGGGCCGTCCTTCATGCACCTTGGCCACCAGCTCGGCCGGGACACCGCGCGACCGCACGTACCGCGCCGTTCCCTCGGTGGCCACGATGCGGAACCCCAGCTCGTGAAAGCGCCGCACGATCGGCAGGACCGTGGGCTTGTCTGAGTCGTTCACCGTCACGAAGATCGCGCCTTGGAGCGGTAAGCTCCCATCCGCGGCGATCTGCGCCTTGGCGAACGCCATGCCGAAGCTGTCCGCCAGGCCCATTACCTCGCCGGTCGAGCGCATCTCCGGGCCCAGGATGGTATCGACGCCAGGCAGCTTCGTGAAGGGGAAGACTGCCTCCTTAACCGCCACCCCGGGCAGCGGAAGGTCATCGGGAACGCCCAGTTCGTCCAGGGTGTGCCCGGCCATGACGGCCGCCGCAAGCTTGGCGAGGGGCACCCCCGTCGCCTTGCTCACGAATGGCACAGTCCGGGACGCCCGAGGGTTGACCTCGAGGACATACACGACGCCGTCCTTGATGGCGTACTGGACGTTGATCAACCCCACCACGCCGAGGGCCCCGGCGAACGCCTTGGTGTAGCGGCGCATTTCCTCGACCTGGCGATCGCCGATCAGGTAGGGCGGCAGCACGCACGCCGAGTCGCCCGAATGGACTCCGGCGTCCTCGATGTGCTGCATCACGCCCCCGATGACGCATCGGGTCCCGTCGGCCAGGGCGTCGACATCGCCTTCGAACGCGTCCTCGAGGAAGCGGTCGATCAGGACGGGATGCTCGGGCGCGACGCGCGCCGCCTTCTCGAAGAAGTCCCGCAGCGAGCCCTCGTCGTACACGATCTCCATGGCCCGGCCACCCAACACATAGGAGGGCCGCACCAGCACCGGAAACCCGATCCGTTCGGCCACGGTGACGGCTTCCGCCACCGACCGCGCCGTACCGTTCGCGGGCTGAGTCACGCCGAGGCGGTCGGCCAGGGCCTCGAACCGCTCCCGGTCTTCCGCGACGTCGATCGAGTCCGGAGGGGTCCCCAGAATGGGTACGCCGGCCGCCTCGAGCGGCTTGGTCAGCCGCAACGGCGTCTGGCCACCCAGTTGAACCACCACGCCCCTCGGCCGTTCCCAGCGCACGATCTCCAGCACGTCCTCGAGCGTCAGGGGCTCGAAGTACAGCTTGTCCGAGATGTCGAAGTCGGTCGACACGGTCTCGGGGTTCGAGTTGATCATGATGGTCTTGAGGCCGAGCTCGCGGAACGCGAGGCCCGCGCGCACGCAGCAGTAGTCGAACTCGACCCCCTGCCCGATCCGGTTTGGCCCGCTGCCAAGGATCACGACGCTCTCCGCGCCGAACGGCGTCGACTCGTTTTCGGCGTCGTACGAGCTGTACAGGTAGGGTGTCGCCGAGGGAAACTCCCCGGCGCAGGTATCGACAGTCTTGTAGGCGGGATGCACGTCGAGCCGCCAGCGCGATTCGCGGATGGCGGCTTCGGTGGTGCCGCGCAGCACGCCAAGCTGTCGGTCCGAGAACCCCATGCGCTTCATACGGCGCAGGTCGGCGGCGCCCGGCCCTGGAACCCCGGCGAACCAGCGCTCCGCGTCGATCAGCTCTTCCATCTGATAGAGGAACCAGGGATCGATCCCCGTGGCCCGGGCGACGTCGTCCACCGAAACGCCGGCCAGCAGGGCGCGCTTGATCTGGAAGATCCGCTCGGGCGTCGGGGTCCGGAGCGCGACCCGGAGGTCCTCCGGGCTGTCGCTGGTCAACCGATCGTCCGCGAGGGTCTGGCCCGCCACCCACCCGGGCCGCCCGATCTCCAGGGCGCGCAGCCCCTTTTGGAACGCTTCTTTGAAGGTACGCCCGATCGCCATCGCCTCGCCGACGGATTTCATCTGTGTGGTAAGACGGAAATCCGCCGTGGGGAACTTCTCGAACGCAAATCGCGGCGCCTTCACGACCACATAGTCGAGCACCGGCTCGAAGGACGCGGGCGTGGTCCGCGTAATGTCGTTCGGCAGCTCGTCGAGCGTGTAGCCGACCGCGAGCTTCGTGCCGATGCGGGCGATCGGGAAGCCGGTGGCCTTGGAGGCGAGGGCCGATGAGCGCGAGACGCGCGGGTTCATCTCGATCACAAGCATCTCGCCGTTCGCCGGGTTGACCGCGAACTGGATGTTGCAGCCACCCGCCTCGACGCCGATCTCACGGATGATGGCGATCGCAGCGTCGCGCATGCGCTGGTACTCGCGGTCGGTGAGCGTCATGGCGGGCGCTACGGTGATCGAGTCGCCCGTGTGCACGCCCATCGGATCCACGTTCTCGATCGAGCACACGATCACGACGTTGTCCCGATGGTCGCGCATCACCTCGAGCTCGAACTCCTTCCACCCGAGCACGCTCCGCTCGATCAACGTGGTGTGCACGGGTGACAGCTCGAGCGCGCGCTCGACCAGCTCCTCGAGCTCAGCACGATTGTAGGCGACGCCTCCGCCGGTCCCGCCCAGCGTGAACGACGGACGGATGATCGCGGGATATCCCGTCTCCGACGCTTCCGTGAGCGCGTCCGCGACTGTCCCGACCGTCCGGCCCACGGGGGTGGCCAGGCCGATCCGCCGCATCGCGGCCGCGAACTCCGCCCGGTCCTCGGCCATCTGAATGGCACGCGCATTGGCCCCGATCAGCTGGACGCCGAACCGCTCCAGCGTACCATCCTTGGCGAGCGCCATCGCCACGTTCAGGGCCGTCTGCCCGCCCATGGTGGGCAAGAGCGCATCAGGGCGCTCCTGCTCGATCACCCGCCGTACCCACTCCGGCGTCACCGGCTCGACGTATGTCCGGTCGGCGAGCTCCGGGTCGGTCATGATCGTCGCGGGATTCGAGTTGACGAGGACCACCCGATAGCCCTCTTCCTTCAGGGCCTTCACGGCCTGCGTGCCCGAGTAATCGAACTCCGCCGCCTGACCGATGACGATCGGGCCGGAGCCGATGAGCAGGATACTCCGGAGGTCAGTCCGCTTGGGCATTAAGCACGTCCCGCAGGGTGTCGTTCAGCTTGTACCGCGGCGCCCAGCCCGTGGCCGCACAGAGCTTCGACCCGTCGCCTACGAGGTGCAGCACGTCACCGCCGCGCATCAAGTCGGGGTCCGCCTCTGGGATGGGTCGGATTCCGATCATCGTGGCCATACGATCGAACAGGTCCTCGAGCGACACACCCTCCCCGGACGCGACATTGTATGTCTCCCCCGGCTGCCCCTTGACCAGAAGGCGCGCGTAGGCGTCCACGACGTCTCGAACGTGCAGGAACTCCCGTACCGGCTCGAGATTACCCACCTTGACCACGGGCGCCCCGATGCGCTTCGCGGCGCGCAGCCGCTCCGCGAACGCGGGGACGACGAATCGCGCATCCTGGCCTGGGCCGGTGTGCGCGAACGCGCGCGTGACCACCACCCGCAGGCCGGTCCGTCGCCACGCTTCGAGCGCGGCGATTTCCTCGCCCGCCTTGCTCGCCGCATACGGAGACGGGGGGGCGATGGGGTCGGTCTCGCGCCGCGGGCGCCGCTCGTCGCTCGGGCCGTACACCTCCGCGGTCGAGGTGACCAGCACGATCGGATCGGCGCGGCCGGTTCGCCGGGCCTCGCCGAGCATCTGTACGATGCGCGCGGTGCCGGCGGCGTTCACGTTCCACGCGAAACCCGGATCGCGCGTCGCATCACTGGTGGAAGAGACGGCGGCGAGGTGCACCAGCGCGTCGTAGGGGAGGTCGACGCACGCGCGGACCGACTCGGCGTCCGTGAGCTCGAGCGGGAGCCACCGAACCGCGGCGTGCTCTTCCGGCGTCAGGTCCGCCGCCGGAGCGACGGGCGTGGGGCTCTGCCCTGGTCGGACGGCGCCGTAGACTTCGCGGCCGTCCGCCAGCAGCCGACGGATCAACCAGCGGCCCACAAAGCCGTCAGCCCCGGTGACGAGCACCTTCACGAGACCCGCTCCAGGTCCGCGTCCACCATCATGCGCACCAAGTCCGTGAAGCTTGTCTTTGGGACCCAGCCGAGGTCGCGTCTGGCCTTGGACGGGTCCGCCTGCAGCAGGTCGACCTCGGCCGGTCGAACGAACCGGGCGTCGACCTTCACGTGCCGCTTCCAGTCGAGCCCCGCGTGCAAGAACGCGACTTCACACAACTCACGCACCGTGTGGGTCTCGCCGGTCCCCACGACGTAATCCGCCGGCTTCGGCTGCTGGAGCATGCGCCACATGACGTCCACGTAGTCACCGGCGAAGCCCCAGTCGCGCCGGGCGTCGAGGTTACCCAACTGTAGCTCGTTGGCCTTCCCCTTCACGATGCGCGCCACCCCGTGGCTCACCTTGCGCGTTACGAATTCCAGGCCGCGGCGTGGCGACTCATGGTTGAACAGGATACCGCTGACCGCGTACAGCCCGTAGGACTCGCGGTAGTTCACCGTGATCCAGTGCCCGTAGACCTTGGCCACGCCATACGGCGACCGCGGATAGAACGGTGTCGTCTCGTGCTGGGGGGTCTCCTGCGCCTTGCCGAACATTTCGGACGAGCTTGCCTGGTAGAAGCGCGCCGTCGGATGCGCAAGCCGGACCGCCTCGAGCAGCCGCGTGACGCCGAGGGCCGTGAACTCGCCGGTCAGTACGGGCTGTGCCCACGACGTCGGGACGAAGCTTTGCGCCGCGAGATTGTAGACCTCGTCCGGTTTCGCGTCGCGGACCACCGACGTGAGCGAGTGCTGGTCCAGAAGATCGGCGGGTACGATATGGACTCGATCGAGCAGGTGCCCGATACGCTCGTAGGAGTCGTGGGACGTGCGTCGCACGACGCCGACCACCTCGTAGCCTTTCTCGAGCAGGAGCTCCGCCAAGTACGAGCCGTCCTGTCCCGTGATCCCGGTGATGAGCGCGGTGCGTCGGGGTTGCCCCACTTCCCTGGCCGATTTAGCTTTAGGCCGCTTTTTCGAAGCGCTCATTTCCCCAGGTCGGACGGGTCCATGGCTCGAGTCTGCGACATCTGTGGCAAGGGCCCCCTGACGGGGCACAACGTCAGCCACGCGAACAATAAGACCAACCGGCGCTGGTACCCCAACCTCCAGCGCGTACGCGCGGTCGTGAACGGAACCACGCGTCGGCTGCGCGTCTGCACGCGCTGCCTCAAGTCGAACCGGGTCATCAAGGCGGCGTAACGAAAAAGGGGACCCAGGGTCCCCTTTCACCGTCTTGCAGGGCCGGCCCCGCCCGTCACTCACCCAACAGTTCGATGCGAGCTACGTCGGCGCCGTCACCCGCGCGGTGACCGAGCTTGATGATGCGCGTGTACCCGCCCGGTCGCGCCGCGAACCGGGGCCCCAGATCCTTGAACAACCGGTGCGTCACATCGCGATCCTTGAGCCGCCGCTCCACCAGTCGCCGCGCGTGGAGGTCGCCACGGCGTGCGAGTGTGATGAGCCGCTCCGCGTAGGGGCGCAACTCCTTCGCCTTGGCTTCGGTGGTCACGATCTTGTCGTGCCGGAAGAGACTCGTCGCGAGGTTTGCCAGCAGCGCCTTCTTGTGGCTCGCGGTGCGCGAGAGCTGCCGGCCCTTGGCTCGATGCCGCATTACTCCTCGGCTCCTTCGCTCACCTGCGCCTGCGGCGCCACGCCGGGCTCGAGCACCTTCCACTCGTCTCCGGTCTCTTCGAACTTCATCCCGAAGTTGAGTCCCTCGCGCCGGAGCAGCTCGGCGATTTCCCCGAGCGCCTTTTCGCCCACGTTCTTGACCTTGAGGAGATCCTCCTCGCGATACTGCACGAGGTCCCCCAGGGTGCGGATGTTCGAGTTCTTGAGCGAATTGACCGACCGGACGGACAAGCCCACGTCATCGATCGAGCGCGCCAGCAGTTCCCGGAGCCGGGTGGTCGGCCGGTCGCCGTTGTCCGGAGCTGCGGCCGCGACCATCGGCACCTTGCCGAAGTCCACGAAGAAGCGGAAATGCTCCTGGGCGAGGGCCGCGGCGTACGCGACCGCGTCCTCGGGCGAGATGGTCCCGTTGGTCTCGACCGTGAGTGTGAGGCGGTCGTAGTCGGTGCGCTGTCCGACGCGGGTCTCCGCCACCGTGAAGTTGGCGCGGCGCACCGGGTTGTAGATCGAGTCCACGCGCACGACGTCGACGGGCATGGTACGGTCGATCGGGTGCTGCTCGGCCTCGACGTAGCCCCGCCCCTTGTTCACGTACAGCTCACCGCCGATCTCGCGGTCGTCCTGAACGGTGAAGAGCAGTTGGTCGGGATTCACGATGGTCACCGCGCTGTGCGCCTCGATGTCGCGCGCGTACACCGGCCCCGCCTTTTCGTGCTTGATGTGCAGCACGGCCTCGTCGACATCGGGCGCGAGGACGAGGGTGAGGGCTTTGAGCCGCTGGATGATCTGGTGCACGTCCTCGACCACCCCGGGGATAGTCTGGTGCTCGTGGACCACGCCATCGAGACGGAAAGCCCATACGGCGGCCCCGCGGAGCGAAGAGAGCAGCATCCGGCGAAGCGAATTGCCCAGCGTGTAGCCGTAACCCCGCTCGAGCGGCTGGAGGCGGAACTCGGCGGCATTGGCGTTGTCCTCCCGCTTGGTCATCTCGACCAGGTGCGGGCGAACCAGCCCCGTCAAATCAAGAGTCGTCATCACTTGGAATAGAGCTCGACGATTAACTGTTCTTGCGCGGCGATCGGGATGGCGTCGCGGGTGGGCCGCTGCGTCATCTTACCGAGCGCCTTGTCGGTATCGACCTGGATCCAGGACACCGGTTGCTGCCGGCCGAACTGCTCGAGCGCCAGCTTCACCTGCACCAGCTCGCGGCTCGCATCGGCGAGTTTGACTTCCTCGCCCAGGCGCACCCGGAACGAGGGCACGTTCACCGTCCGACCGTTCACCTGCACGTGGCGGTGCCTGACGAGCTGGCGCGCCTGCCGTCGGGACACGGCGAACCCCATCCGATAGACGAGGTTGTCGAGCCGGCTTTCGAGCGCCACGAGGAGCGCCTCACCGGTGACGCCGGGCTCCTTCAGCACGCGGTCGAAGATGTTGCGGAACTGACGCTCCGAGAGTCCGTAGATCCGCTTGACCTTCTGCTTTTCCCGCAGCTGCCGCGCGTAGTCGGAGGCCTTGCGGCGCCGTCCCGACGACTGGCCGTGCTGGCCGGGCGCATAGGCCCGGCGCTCGATGGCACATTTCTCCGTCAGACAGCGCGTGCCTTTGAGGAACAGCTTCGTTCCCTCGCGGCGGCAGAGCTTGCAGGCGGGGCCCGTGTAGCGCGCCATTGCTCAGACCCGCCGCTTCTTGGGCGGCCGACAGCCGTTGTGAGGAATCGGCGTCACGTCGCGAATCGAGCGGATCTGCAGTCCGGCGGTGGCCAGGGCTTGAATCGCGGATTCCCGGCCCGACCCCGGTCCCTGCACGCGCACATGCACGCGCCGCACGCCGAGGTTGAGGGCCTCGCGCGCCGCCTGCTCCGCCGCCACCGTGGCGGCGAATGGCGTCGACTTCTTCGAACCCTGGAACCCGGCCTTGCCCGAGGAGCCCCACGTGATGGCGTTCCCCTGCATGTCGGTGATGGTGATGAGGGTGTTGTTGAACGTCGCCGTGATATGGGCGATGCCCTCGGCCTCCACCACCTTCTTGACGCGCTTCGCGCCCGCTGCTTTCGCCTGTGCCATTTACTTTTTCAGCAAGGGCTTCTTCTTGCCCGCGATGGCGCGCCGCGGCCCCTTCTTGGTGCGCGCGTTGGTGTGCGTGCGCTGGCCGCGTACCGGAAGGTTTTTCCGATGACGCGAGCCGCGATACGTGCCGATGTCCATCAGCCGCTTGATGTTCATCGCGACTTCGGTGCGCAACGCGCCCTCGACCTTGTAGTCGCGCTCGATCACCTGGCGCAGGCGCGCGACCTCCGCATCCCGGAGGTCGCGCACGCGCGCGTCCGAATTCACCCCGGTCTCCGCGAGAATCTTCTTCGCGTTCCGAGGTCCGATGCCGTAGATGTACGGGAGGGCGTACAGGATTTTCTTGTCGCGCGGCAGGTCGACCCCAGCAATACGTGCCATCCGCTACCCCTGCCGCTGCTTGTGCTTGGGGCTGCGCTTGCAGATGACGCGGATGACTCCCCGCCGCTTGATCACCCTGCAATGCTCACAGATGGGCTTTACGCTAGTCCGGACCTTCAAGACGGGCGCTCCCGGGAAAAAATTTCCAATTGAATCTTGAATTGTAGACGGCGCTGTAAGTTCGCGCAAGGGGCGAGATTACGGCGCACTCCGCAACTCGGTCAGGAGCCATTCGTCACTCGATTTCCGAAAGCCGAGAAACAGCGTTTCGCGGCGCTCGTCACTCGTCCCTGCCACGACATACCGCCGTTCCAGCTCGGCGTAGCCGCGTTCCGGCTCCAGCTCGCGTACCGCGCTCACCGTGAGCCGGCGCTCGACGCCTCCTCGCAAATGACGGCGGAGCAGCTCGAGCGCCTGAGCCCGATCGACCGGCGCCGACGGGTCAGCGCCTGGAATCTGAAGCACGAGGCTAGGGCCTTGACCTACAATCGCTTCCACGTTGTGTGCCAGCCACGCCTGGCGCACGCGCTCGGCTGCCTCCGCGAGCGACCCTTGGGCCTGCACATCGGCGACGAGGACGAGACTGCCCAGCAGGACCGCTGCCAGCGGGCGACGCATTAGAGGCTCTCCATCAACCGCTGGTACACCCCAGCCGGGTCCGCGGCCTGCGTGATCGGCCGGCCGACCACGATGTGGGTCGCCCCGCGTCGGATGGCCTCCCCCGCCGTCACGGTCCGAGCCTGGTCGCCGCTCGCGTCCCCGGGGGCCCGGATGCCGGGCACCACGATCCAGGGCGCGGGCCCCAGGGCGGAGCGCAGCAACGTCACCTCGCGCCCCGACGCCACGACGCCGCGCAGACCCGCCGTCACCGCCAGCCGAGCCAGTCGCTCCGTTTCGACGCCGAGATCGGGCACACCGCGGCCCACCACCTGCTCGAACTCGCCGGCGTCGTGCGAGGTGAGCACCGTGACTCCCACGAGCGCCAGCTCCCCAGCCGCCCCAGCCGCCGCCGCGAGGGCCGTCGGCCCACCCAGCGTGTGCACGGTCGCCATCGCGACCCCCTGCCCCCGAGCGGCCTCGACCGCGCCGGCGATGACACTGGGGATGTCGTGCCACTTGAGATCGAGGAAGACACGAATGCCGCGCGCCGCGAACTCACGGATGAGTGCCGGTCCCTCGCGCACGTGCAGCAGCGGGCCGATTTTCGCCCAGCTGAGCCCCGGCAGCCGCGCCGCGAGGGTCAACGCCTCCGACCCGCTCGGCAGATCGAACGCCACGATGAGCTCAGCCATGCCCGAGCTCCCGCGCGACGCGCTCCGGTAAACGCGGGTCGGCGAGCGCCGCGGTCCCGATGCCCACGAGCGACGCCCCCGCCATCAAATACTCGCGCGCGTCTCCGGCGGTCCGGATTCCCCCGACCCCCATGATCGGGATGTCGACGGCGTCGTGCACTCTCCGGGTCGCCAGGACGCCGATGGGGAGGAGCGCGGGTCCGCTCACGCCTCCTGATCCGTTTCCGAGGCGCTCATGGAGCGCCCCGGGTATCGTGTTCACGAGCGTCACCGCGGCCGCGCCTTCCTGCCGCGCCACTTCGGCCATGCCGACGATGTCCGGGAGCACGGGAGAAAGCTTGACGGCGATCGGTCGCGTTGCCACCGCGCGGCACCGCCGCACGAGGTCGCGCAGGCCGTCGGGCGTCGCGCCAAACTCGAGCCCTCCCGCACGCGTGTTGGGACACGACGCGTTTACCTCGAAGGCCGTGATGATGGCGAGCTGGGTGAGACTCTCGATCACACGCACGTAGTCCTCAACCGTCGCGCCCGCGACGTTCACCAGCACCAGCGCGCGCTGGAGGTTGGTCGCGAGCCACGGGAGGTCGTGTTCGCGCACCGCCTGGAGCCCGGGGTTCGCAAGGCCGACGGCGTTGAGCATACCGCCCGGGAACTCGGCCACGCGCGGCGCGGGGTGCCCTTGGCGGGGCTCCGGGGTGACCGCCTTGGTCACGATCCCCCCGAGCGCGTCCACGTCGATCACACGGTGCACCTCGTGGCCGAAGCCGGCGGTGCCGGAAGCGAGTAGGACTGGGTTTTGGAAAGTCGCGTCGAACAGTCGAACCGACCTCACCGCCCCCTCGCAGGGGCGGCGACCGCGAGCTTGCGCTCGAACTCGACGAGGTACGCGACGATCCCGTCCGCGATCGCGCTCGCGATCTTGTGCTGACCAAGGCTCGAGGCCAAGAAGGCTCCATCCGCACGATTCGTCGCGAATCCCGTCTCGACGAGGATGGCTGGCCGGCGAGCGGTGGTGAGCACCATGAACCCGGCCTGCTGCACACCGTGACCGCCTCCAGGATGAATGCGTGCCACGGAGTCTTGCACGAGGGCGGCGAGCTGAGCGGACTCGCGCAGATACTCGTTCACCTGGAGGTCCCGTAGGATGAAGCCCAGCGGGCCCGTCGCCGCGCTCGACGTACCCATCTCGAACCGGATCGCATCGTTTTCTGTCTGGGCGACACGCTGCTGGTCCTCGGTCTTGGCATCGGACAGGAAGTACGTCTCCACGCCGCTCGCTCGATCGGCGCGCCGGCCCTCGGGCATCGCGTTCACATGGATGCTCACGAAGAGGTCGCACTCGGCTTTGCAGAACGCCCCGCGATCAGCGAGGTCAATGAGCGTGTCGCCCGAGCGCGTGAGCGACGCGCCGATGCCGCGGCGCACGAGTTCGGCCCGGAGCAGGCGTCCGATGGCGAGCGTGATGTCCTTCTCGACCAGACCATCCGGGAAATACCGGCCCGGGTTGCCGGGATCAGCGCCGCCGTGGCCCGGGTCGACCACAATCGTGTGATGCAGGCGCAACCCGGTCATCGGGTTCGGCACAGTCACAGGCGCGGGGGTGGGGGCGGGAGCGGCGCGCCCCGGAGTTGCGGGAGGTGGGGCTGTGACTCCAGGCGGAGGAGCGGCAGCCACGGCACCGGCCACGGGCAGCTCGACGAGACGCGCGCCCGGGCCGGACGCATCCCACCGATAGCGGCCCCCGAGCGCCCGCGGCACGCAGTCGGCCAGCCAGCTCAGCGGCAGGAAGACGGTGTCGCGGGCCAGGTACGGCTCACCGACGAGCCCGTACACCACGCCGCCGGCGTGCACGAACGGTGCGCCCAGCTGGAATATGAACTCGGTACCCGAAAGGGCCACCGCCACCCGCGAGCCTTCGAGCGCCACGGTCAGGCCGAGCGGCGGCCCGAGGAGCGGCGCCGCGATGGCGGCGCTCCCGCGCTCGCTCGTCACGGGCACGCTCGTCTCTCCCCGTGGCGTGGCGATCACGACGGCTTGCGGCGCCGGCGTCGCGGTCACGAGCGCCAGCCACAGCAGTGCGCTCACGAGCGCGTGCCCTTGACGCCGCGCGCCAGCTCCCGCTCCGCTACGCGCCGCTTCAGCTCTTCACGTTTGTCGTGCAGTTTCTTGGCCTTCGCCAGCGCGATCGCGACCTTCGCGATGCCGTCCTTGAAGTAGAGTTCGAGCGGGACGATCGTGAGTCCCTTCCGGCTGGTTCCGCCGATGAGCTTGCGAATCTCCTGGCCATGGAGAAGCAGCTTGCGAGAGCGCGCGGGCGGCGGGTTGTTGTAGCTCCCGGGTCGATACGCCGCGATGGTCATGCCCTCGAGCCACACCTCGCCGCGGCGGACGTGCGCGTAGGCTTCACCGAGGCTCGCCTTGCCCGCACGGAGCGACTTGACCTCCGTGCCCGTGAGCACCAAGCCTGCCTCCCACGTCTCCAGGAGATGGTAGTCATGTCGCGCCCGCGGATTACGGGCGATGGAGACTTTGTCCACCGGGCCAGCGCAAGATAGAAATGGCGATGACAGCGGTCAAGCCAAGAGTTGACTTGGGGTTATACCGCCGTCTAATATTCGCCGTTCCGCGAACCCGCCGAAGTGGTGGAACTGGTAGACGCGCTGGCTTCAGGAGCCAGTGGGCGCAAGCCCGTGGGGGTTCGAGTCCCCCCTTCGGCATCAAGTCGGCACGCCTTCGAACGTCAATACCGCGGCAGCGATCGGTCCACGTTCACGGCCCACGCGTCGATGCCGCCGCGCAGACTACGCACCTTCGAAAAGCCCGCGGCCTTCAGGATCTCCAGCGCCTTGAGCGAGCGCGACCCGTGATGGCAGTGGGTCACGATGTCCTGGTGACCGTCCAGCTCGCCGAGCCGGTCCGGTAGCTCGCTCAGCGGGATGAGCCGCGCACCATCGATGTGCGCGATCGCGTGCTCGTGCGGATCGCGTACGTCGATCACGAGCAAGTTCGGGTTGCGTTGCCATTCGTCCTTCAGCTGCTCGGCGCTGATCTCCACCCCTTCGTAGGACGGCTCGGCGCCGATGCCGCAGAACGCCTCATAATCAATCAGCTCGGTGATCGTGGGGCGACGGCCGCAGACCGGGCAGTCGGGATCCTTCTCGAGCCGCAGCTCACGGAATTGCAGCTTGAGGGCGTCGAACAACACCAGGCGTCCGATGAGCGGCTCGCCCGCGCCGAGGATCAGCTTGATAGTCTCCATCGCCTGGATCGAGCCGATGATGCCGGGTAGGACGCCAAGGACGCCCCCTTCCGCGCACGACGGGACCAGACCCGGCGGCGGGGGCTCCGCGTAGAGACAGCGGTAGCAGGGACCTCGCTTCGCGTGAAACACCGATGCCTGTCCCTCGAAGCGGAAAATGGAGCCGTAGACATTCGGCTTGTCGAGCAGGACGCACGCGTCATTCACGAGGTAGCGGGTCGGGAAGTTGTCCGTCCCGTCCGCCACGACGTCGAACTCACGGATGATGTCGAGAGCGTTCTCGGACGTCAGCCGGGTGTCGAACGGCTCGACCCGCACGTTCGGATTCAGATCGTGGATGCGCGCCGCCGCGGACTCGAGCTTGGACGTACCGACCGTGGAGGTGCCGTGCAGGATCTGCCGCTGCAGGTTGGTCTTGTCCACGACATCGAAATCCACGATGCCGATGGTACCGACGCCAGCGGCCGCCAGATACAGGGCGGCCGGTGATCCCAGTCCCCCTGCCCCTACGAGCAGCACGCGCGCCGCCTTGAGCTTCTTTTGCCCTTCGACGCCCACGTCCGGGAGGATGAGATGGCGCGAGTAGCGCAGGATCTCTTCGTGCGACAATACGGGCGCCGCAGGCTGCGCCCCTACGGTAGCCGTCCCTCCCGCGATGCTTGGGATGATCGAGACCGTGTCGCCCGCTTTGACCGGCGTGTCGCGCTGGGCGAGCTGCCGGATATCGCGGTCGTTCACATACACATTGACAAAGCTGCGCAACCGGCCGTCCTCAGCAAAAAGATGCTGCTTCAACGTCGTGTGCTCACCGGTCAGCCGCTCGAGTAACTCTCCCACGCTCCCGGCTTCGACCTGGAGGGCGTCGCGCCCGCCTACGAAGGGACGCAACGGCGTGGGGATCAGGACCGTCACCGCCATACGACCTTCCGTTCCTCGTTGGTGATCTCCTCTTCCTCGAATATCCCACGATCGTCCGCGAGAACCCAGCTCTTCAGGTCGGCCGCCCTACCGCGTTCCACGCCAACGATGACGTAGGAAAACCTGGGCCAGGCCTGCTCCCGGTCGAACGCCGAGGGCACCGGTGGATGATCGGGATGGGAATGATACACGCCGATCACGTCGAGACCGTCACGTTCCAGCCGCTCCTCGCCGCGCCTGAACGATTCCGGGTCGATCAAGTAACGATTGCGCGCCGAGTCGGTCCGCCGGTTCACGAGCGGCACCAGCTGAACCGCGACCTTGTCGTGCCCCTCGACACTCCCGCCGATCAAGCCACAGGCCTCCGCCGGGTAGTCCGCCTCGCCGTGCCGACGAATCGCCGATGCGTGTCTTGGATCGAGCACGAGTGTCACGCGATCTCTCTCTCCCCCGTAAGCCTTCGGGGCTCGCTCAGGTAGCGGGTCCCCGAGTCCGGCGCCACGACGACGACGACGTCGGACGATCGGACAGTCGCATGGTCGGACAGGACACGCTCCGCGGCCACGAGTGCCGCCCCCGTGGACCAGCCTACCAACAGTCCAGCTTCCCTGGCCAGCCGTCTGACGGCGTCCTCGCCGTCCTCCGTCGCCACGAACTCTGTCTGGTCCGCCAGTGCTGGATCGTAAATGCCGGGCACGATCGCGGTCGCCAGGTGCTTCAGTCCTTCGAGGCCGTGGAACGGCCCGTCGGGCTGCACGGCGACCAGCTCAATCTCTGGCTTCAATTCCTTTAACCGCCGACCGGCGCCCATCATCGTGCCGGTGGTACCCAGCCCCGCCACGAAGTGCGTGACCCGGCCCGCCGTCTGGCGCCAGATCTCCTCGGCGGTCGTCACGTAGTGCGACCGGACGTTGGCTGGATGGTTGTATTGATCCGCATACCAGTACCGCTCCGGCTCCGCAACCGCGAGCGCGCGAGCCGCCCGGATCGCTCCGTCCGACCCCTCGAGTGGATCCGTGAAAATGACCTCGGCTCCGTGCGCCTCGAGCAGTGCCTTCCGCTCGGCGCTCGCGTTGCGGGGGACACACACCGTCACGCCGATTCCCGCCGCGACCCCGAGGGTCGCGTACCCGATGGCGGTATTGCCGCTGGACGCGTCGAGGAGGCGCTTGCGGGGCAACTCGCCCCGCGCGATGCCGTCGCGAAGGATGAACAACGCTGGACGGTCCTTGACGGAGCCGCTCGGGTTGAACCATTCACATTTCAGCAGGACGGTCCGACCGTGAGACAGTCGGACGGGCGTGAGCGGCGTATTACCGACCAGCGCCCAGAGCGCCGGCTCGGCAAACGTCTTGCTGCTCGCACATCCGACCGTTCGACGGTCCGCGGCCGTCTTCATTCCGCTCCCTTCACAATCGGCGCACCGACCAGGTTCCCCCACTCCGTCCACGAGCCGTCGTAGTTGCGCACCTTCTTCACGCCCAACAGGTACTTGAGCGCGAACCACGTGTGGCTCGACCGCTCCCCGATGCGGCAATACGCGATCACTTCGTCCTTGCCATCGATCACCTTCGCGCCTTTGTACAGCTGCATCAGGTCCTCGTACGGCTTGAAGGTGCCGTCTTGAGCCACCGCCTGACTCCACGGAATGTTCTTCGCGCCCGGAATGTGTCCGGCCCGTTGCGCCGTCTCCGTCATGCCCGGCGGCGCAATGATTTCGCCGACGAATTCTGGTTTGGAGCGCACGTCGACGAGCGCCGTCTTCTTGGCTTTGAGCGCCTTTTCCACCTCCTGCCGCTTGGCGCGGATCGACGCGTTCGCCTTCTTCGGGACCGGGTAGGTGGACCGCCGGACGGTCGCGCGGTCGGACACGAGCGGTCGACCTTCCGCGACCCACTTGGCCCGCCCGCCGTTCATGAGTTTCGCGTTCGTGTGCCCGTACAATTGCAGCAGCCAGAAGGCGAACGCCGCAAACCAGTTGTTATTGTCGCCGTAGAGAACCACCGTCGTCTTAGAAGTCACCCCGGCCTCGGAGAGCAGCTTGGCGAAGGCCGTTTTGTCCGGGATGTCCCGGCGCACAGGGTCGTTGAGCTGGGATTGCCAGTTCCAGCCCACAGCGCCGGCGACGTGGCCGGCATCGTACGCCGTCGTGTCCACGTCGACCTCGATCAGTCGGATGGCCGGATCGCTGAGGTGGGCAGCCACCCAGTCGGTCGACACGAGCGCCTCGGGATGCGCGTATGGCACGGTTGCCTCCAATTCGGTTAAACCCGACAGTGCCAGTCGGGTTTCAGTTGAAAAAAAACAATCGGGACGGCCGAACTAGTTCCCGGCCAGAACCCCGGCGATTTGGTACAGCTCGGGTTCGTCGTGCGTGAGATCGGCGAGCGAAATGCCGGCCAGCAAATTGTTGATCCGCTGCTCGAGCATTCGCCAGACCGGCCGGATGCTACACGACGCATCCGGACTACATCGCTGAGGATCGACGGGATGGAGATCGCAGTTGACTTCGAAGGTGACGTGCTCGGAGGCCTCGACCACGTCCTTGACGCTGATGGCTTGCGGCTCACGGGCGAGGTGATAGCCACCCTTTGCCCCGCGGACCGACTCGACCAGCCCGCCACGCCGCAAACGGAGGAGAATCTGCTCCACGTAATCGTGCGGCAACCGCTCCTGCTCGGCAAGCTCACGCGCCGCAACCGGCCCCTGCCCCGCGCGCTTGGCGAGGTTCAGCGACACGATCAACCCGTACTCGGCCCAGGTGGTGACGCGCATGGAGGGAATATGGGAGTTTGGTTTGCGGGATTCAATGGGACCGCCCGCCGCCCATGCGCGGGCTGACGGAGCCCCCCACCTGCACTCCGAAGACGTTTTCCCCGGAATTGCGCTGCAGCCACAGCAGACGCCCGTTCAGGTTCCACATGATGCGGCTGCCGTAGAAGTCAGCTCCGATCCCCCCGTGCAGTCCCTGAGCCATACCGCGGTCGGGACCTTGGGAGTACACGCCCGCTAGGAGGAACCCGGCCTCGCCGTATAGCCGCCCCCAGGGAGGACGGACCGACGTCTCGTAGCCCGGGGCGAAGAGGATCGCGTTCGGCTGGCAGCCGGGCGCGCAGCTTCCGGCCGTGACCTCCAGGGGCGCGAAGTCGACTTGCAATCCCAGGGTGCCCGATTTCTTCGTATCCCGACGAAACCGGACGCCAACGAACGGACCGCGGCCGCGGAGGGGACCGGAGATCGGAATCAAGACGCTCGCGACCGGCCCCAGGGTGCCCTCCAAGAACTCACCCTTGCGCGGAGGCCCCAGGGCGACCGACGCACTGGCAACGGCCTCGAGCGCCTGAATGTCGCTCCCCGGGACCTGGAGGAACCGGCCTTCGAGTGTGGCCACAGCGGCGTTTCCAGCGTTGAGCCGCACGCCCAGGCCGAACGCCAGCGCGAGCTGGCTCGTGGTGGAGACGGTGTCGCCGCATAGCAACAGGCACCCCGGCTTCGCTTCGGCCACGCGCGCGAGGCCGAGGGTCGTGCCGGCAAACGGGGCGAGGACGCCCCGCGCGCCCACGGGATAATAGTAGGAGTCGAGACCGAACAGCGTGAGGCGCCGCGTCCGGCCGTCGGTCGACAGGTCGTGATACCGGGAGATCGTGAGCCCCGTCTCGCCATCGTCGCCAGTGATGAGGGCGACCGAGCCACCGAACGACGAGAACGTGTGGCTCACGCCGGAGAGATCTTCCAGGGTCAGCGACGAGTACACCGGGCCGAGGCGGAACCGCCGCTGTGCCTGCGCGGCGCCGACTGCGATTACCGAAAGGGCCGCCGCGGCAAAGAAGATCTTGCGCATGCGACCACGAATAACGAGCGCGGGGGGTCGCGTTCGGTGACTCGAATCACGACTCCCCCAACGCCCCGCGTGACGCCGGTTACTTCATCAGCAATCCGACCAGAAGCCCCGCGACGTTCATGCGCACGAGCCAGGACACCGCCGTTGCTTTGAGCAACGGCCGCACCTTGTCGTACCACACGCCGCTCCCGAGGGTCGAAAGGAGAATAGTCGGAAGCCAGAGGACGGTGGCGAACTCCATGCCCGCGAGCAAGCCGCCGCTCTTCACCCAGAGCGCGCCGCGGAACTGTCCGTAGAACCACGCGAACAGCACGCCGAAGACGAGCGCCAGCGCGGCGGACTTGGGCATGTTGGCGGCCATCATCTTCTTTCCTTCCTCCGGCGTCGGAGGGAACGTCCCGAAGGCCATCATCTCGGGACCGGTGAAGACCTTTCCCCACATCACCCAATCGGCGAGAAACGCGCCCACGCCACCAATCAGTCCAGCGACGATCCAGCTCATGCGGTTCCTCCTTCTGGAGTATGGGACTGCAGACGGCCGTCCTCGCTACGCAATCCTCACCTGCGTTGTCCCGGGACTCCCAACTCGGTCATGGCCAGCAGATCGAGCACTTCTTCGAGGTCCTTTCCCTTCAGCAGGCCTTTCTCGACGACTAGCTGCCGCACCGTAACGTTCTTTGCCACGGCCTCCTTGGCGAGCTTTGCCGCTTCCGCGTAACCGATCTTGGGAGCCAGCGCCGTGACGAGCGCAGGGCTGCGCTCGAGCCAGTGCTCGCACTGTGCGCGGTCCGCCTCCACCCCTTCGACGGAACGCTCCGACAGCACGCGGGAAGCGTTCGTAATCAGGAGCATCGTGAACAACAGGTTGTGCGCGATCACCGGCATCATGACGTTGAGCTCGAGCTGGCCCGCTTCGCTCGCGGTGGCGACGGTGACGTCGTTCCCCAGAGCCTGATAGCAGACCATGTTCACCATCTCGGCGATCGACGGGTTCACCTTTCCGGGCATGATGCTCGAGCCCGGCTGGACCGGCGGCAGCGTGATCTCGGCAACGCCGGTGCGCGGGCCCGACGCGAGCAGGCGAAGGTCGCTGGCGATCTTCCCGAGGTCCATGGCGTACGTGCGGAGCGCGCCCGAGAACGCGGCCGCGTCCCCCATCGACTGCATCAGCTGGACGCGGTCCCTCCCTTCGCGGAGCGCGATCCCGGTGATGGCCCCCAGGTGCTTCACCATGAGTGCGGGGTACGCCGGCTCGGCGTTCAGCCCGGTTCCTACCGCCGTGCCACCGATCCCGAGCTCGCGCAGCGCATCCGCCGCTCCGGCCACGCGGTCCCGGTTGCGCTCGACAGTGTGGCCGTAGGCGCTGAACTCCTGGCCGAGCCGGATCGGTGTGGCGTCCTGCAAATGCGTGCGCCCGGACTTGAGAATGCGGTCGAACGCCTTCCCCTTGGCGAGGAGGGCGGCGGCCAGCCGTCCCATGGCGTCGAGCAGCAGGGGCAGCTCGGCGAGGGCGGCCAAGCGGATGGCTGTGGGGATCACGTCGTTGGTGGACTGCGCCATGTTGACGTGGTCGTTCGGGTGCACCGGCGCGTAGGCGCCGCGCTCGGCGCCGAGCAGCTCATTGGCGCGATTGGCAAGGACCTCGTTCGCGTTCATGTTGTGTGAGGTCCCCGCCCCTGCCTGATAGGGGTCCACGACGAACTGGTCCCGGTGCTGACCGCCCAACACTTCGTCGGCCGCCCGCACGATCGCGTCGGCGAGCTTCGGGTCGAGGCGACCGGTTTCCTTGTGCGTGAGGGCGGCGGCCTTCTTTATTCGGACGACCGCATCGACGAATGCGGCGAGGGGCCGCAGGTGGGAGATCGGGAAATTGCGGCGGGCCCGCTCGGTCTGAATCCCGTACAGCGCGTCGGCGGGAACGGCCAGCTCACCCAGGGAGTCACGCTCGACGCGGGTCGCGCTCATCGCCTCCGTCCGTCGTTCGGTCACGGCGCCGTCGGTCTCAAACCAGGAATCGCCCATGGATGCCCAGGATCTCTCGCAGCATCTCGCCGCACGCGCGCGTTTCTCGGCGACCAAGATGACCAAGATCGACTGCTTCCGCTCCTCGCGGCTCCTGGTCGGTCTCAACTGCTTCGAGCCAGGACAGGAGCAGACGGTGCACACTCATCCGGGCGCCGACAAATTCTATTTCGTTGTCAGTGGAAAGGCGAGGTTCGTCGTGGGCAACACGACGCTCGAGGCGGCCTCCGGGGACCTCATCCTCGCGCCTGAGGGTGTCCGGCACGGGGTGGAGCGCGCGCTCGAGCGAACGATCGTCCTGGTCGGCATCGCGCCCCCGCCGTCCGCATAGATCACTTCGTCGGCTCCACGCGCAGGCTGTCGTTGAAGCGATTGAAGTATTCGGTCATCCCGATGACCAGCGTGATCTCGACGATCTGCCCGTCGTCCCAGGCCGACCGGAGCCGACCGTACAGCTCGTCCGTGACGTCGTGTCCCGACCGATGCATAACCTCCGCATACTCGAGCGCCGCCCGCCACCCGGGCTCGAGGGCCCCGATCGCTTGTCGTTTCCCGCGATCTTGGATCGCCTCGAGCAAGTCGGCGCTCGCACCCTTCTGTCCTGCCAGGACAGTGTGGGAATTGAGTCAGTAGCGGCACCTATTCAGGTGCGAGATCCGCACCCAGAGCAGCTCTTTGAGGAGCGGCGGCACCGTTCCCTCGTTCATCACCGTGCGGAAGTGCGCGATCAGGGTCCGCAGGTGCGGCGGGCGGAGCGCCACGGTGCGGAACATGTTCGGGATGTTCCCCCGCTCCTTGAGATACGTCTCGAAGATGGGTCGCACCGCTGGCGCCGCTTGCTCGGGCGTCAGTGGCGCGATGCGTGGCTTGGTCATGTCGCCTCACCTCTCCGCTTGCCCCAGCCGATCTTGAAGACCTGCACCGCGGCCCGATAGCCGAGGTAGCGTACCATGGCGTAGACGCCGAGCACGGTGAGGAGCACCGCGGTATAGAACCGCCAGAGCAGCAGCATCGTGACTTGGCGCGATCCGAAATCGCCGGCGAACCCGTTCAAGAACACCACCTCGAGCCCTCCGCCTCCTGAGGGAAGCGGCACGATGAGGGGCGCGTGGAGCAGCGCGAGTGCACCGAAGAACATTTGCCCGAACGGCGGAGCGTGTGGCAGGCCCCAGGCGAGCGCCGGGAGGATGAGCGCCCGTGCGATCACACTGACCATGGTGAGCGCCGCCCCCGCGGCGAGCGCCCACCGCGGAGCGCGGCGTACGTGCGCCCAAGCCACCCGCCACTGGCGGCGGACGCGATGGCGCACGAACCCCGCGCGGGCCAACCGTTGGAGCAGGTATACGACGATCAGCACGAGCAGTGCGACGACCTCGACACTCACCAGCTCTCCCGCGCGATGGCGGTGGAGCCAGGCGGCCGCGGCATCCCGCCAATCGGGCACGTAGTAGACGAAGAGCGCCGCTGCGGCGATCAAGAAGACGGGCCATTCGGATGCCACCTCCACGCCGATCGCCACGATGGCCGTCACCGGTCGCAGCCCCGCCTCGGTGAGGCCCAGGAAGCGCGCCGGCTCACCCCCCAGACGGTTGGGAGTCAGCTGTGATGCAGCTTCGCCGTAAAGATTGAGCCGAAACGCGTCGTCGAAGGAAAGCCGGCCTCCCGCGGTCCACACGGCGAGCTGGATCCGCCAGGCGCGGACCACGCAGTCGATGGCAAGCAGCACCAGGGAGAAGAGGTGGCCCACGCCGGATCAGTCGGAGCAGTCACCCAAGGGGTAAATGAAGCCGCAGTTCGGGCAGGGGTTCTTGCAGCCCCACAGCCGCGGCAGCACCTCGGCGCCGCACCGTAAGCACGTCGCCCGTGGCCTAGCCGAGCCGGTAGGCGCCGGTGAGGAAGGGATTGGTGTGGCGCTCTCGGCCCACCGTGGTTTCGGGTCCATGACCGCTGTACACGATGGTCGAATCGGGGAGCGTAAGCAACTCGCGCTCGATGCTCCGGATCAGCGTCTCCAGGTCGCCCCCGGGCAGGTCTGTGCGACCGATCGAACCCTGGAACAGGACGTCGCCAGTAAACACGACGCCCTGGCCCTCGAACACGACACTTCCGGGCGAATGTCCCGGCGCGTGGCGCACCCGAAACTCGAGGTTCCCGACCGAGAGGACATCTCCGTGCTCCAGGGCGCGGTCGGGTTCGGGCAACGCCTCAGCGCGCAGGCCGAACGCAAAGGCTTGCTCGAGAACGTGATCGTAGAGGACGCGATCGGCGGGATGCACGCACACGGGAGCCCGCGTGTCCGCCTTGAGACGGGGAACGCCGAGCACATGATCGATGTGCGCGTGCGTCAGCCAGATTCCGACGGGCTGGACGCCAGCGGCCGCGAGCTTGTGCGCGATCAAGCCGGCTTCCTCACCCGGGTCGATGATCGCACAGGCGCCGCTCGGCTCGTCGATCACAAAGTAACAGTTCTCCGCGAACTGCCCATTCGGGATCTGCACCACGCGCATGGTGGCGAGCCGCCTAGTCCGTTTGCCGCATGGCGGTGAGGTACTTCTCCACCGCGATCGCCGCGGTGGTCGCGTCGCCGACGGCGGTGGTGATCTGGCGGGTGAGCTGGCTGCGCACGTCGCCCGCCGCGAACAAGCCGGGGATCGAGGTCATCATGCGGTCGTCAGTCACGAAATAGCCATTCGCGTCGTGCTTCGCATGGCCCTCGACGAGACCGGAGTTAGGCTGGAAGCCGATGAAGATGAAAACGCCCCCCACCGTTAGCGTCGAGTGTTCGCCCGACACCGTGTCCTCGAGGACGAGGCCGTCGGTGCCCTTCGCCGTCCCGGTGATTTCTAGCACCTTCTTGTTCCAGATGACCTCGATCTTAGGATTTGCAAAGGCCCGCTGCTGCAAAATCTTCGATGCGCGGAAACGATCGCGGCGGTGCACGATGTAGACCTTCGCGGCGTATCGCGTCAGGTAATCGGCCTCTTCCACGGCGGCGTCCCCGCCCCCGATGACGGCCAGAATCTCACCCTTGAAGAAAGCCCCATCGCACACGGCACAGTACGACACGCCCTTCCCCGCGTGCTCCTTCTCGCCCGGCACGCCGAGCTTCACCGGCGTGCCGCCAGCGGTGAGGATAACGGCCGGCGCGCGGTACATGTGCCCATGGGCGGTCGCGACATCGAACCAGCCGTCCGATGCCTGGCGGACCTTCTCCACCGTATCGGTGACGAGCTGGGCGCCGAACTTCTTCGCGTGCTCCGCCATTTTTTGCGCGAGCTCCCACCCCTTGATGCTCTCGAACCCGATGTAGTCTTCGATGAGATCGGTGTTCAAGAGCTCGCCACCGGGTGCACCCCGCTCGATCGTGAGCCCCTTGAGCATGCCCCGGCCTACGTACATCGCCGCGCAGAGGCCCGCCGGCCCTGCTCCAACGATGATCACATCGTAGCCGTTGGTCGCGCGATCAGTCATTCGCTCGCCATTCCAGTCGTGGGGCATCTTCCTGCCCCGCCAGAGCGCTCGCCAGGCGCGCGCGAAATGTCACGGTCTCGAATGCCACATCGGGGCGCTGCGGGCCCTCGAGCTTCTCCAACGCGCCAGCCCCGACGACCGCGACGCCGTGACGGTTCCCCCGCTCCCGATGCAGCAGCGCGGCCGCGCCCTGGATCAATCCCTGCCACACGCGAGCCGCGTCCTCGTCGCCGTCGCTAATAATAGAACGCCAGACGGTTTCCAGCGCTTCGTGGGCGAGCCAGTACTCACCGGAGTTGAACCAGGCGCGGGCGCTGGAGAGCGTTGCGTGGCGCTCGTCAGGGGTCACGCGGCCCCGATCCTCAGCAAGTTCAGCGCGCCATGGCAGGCACTGATGGTCCCCACCAGCACGGCGGTGGCCGCGCCACTCTCGCCCGCCTCTTGCACCAACGCATCGCCCTCGAGCACCGCGTCGACCGCGAACGTGCCGACGCCGAAGACGTGATGACGGCACACGAACAGGGCCGGCCCGTGCACCGCCTCCCCTGCCCCGCGCAACTGAGCTGCCAGCGCGCGCACCGCGTCCCCCATCTCCCAGGTGCGCGTGCTGCCGATGGCCGGGCACACCGCGGGCTCGATGCAGTGGGTCGGACAGATCCAGTCGGCGAATGACACGTAGCGCGTTCCGTCCGGAAGCGCGGCGGTCCGGTCATACGGCGTGTCCAACGTCCCCGGCACCTCCGCAACCTCGACCGACCGTCCCGGCCACCGCGCGCGCGCACGCGCGAGCACCCACTGAAACATGAGGTGCGGCATATGAGGTGATGGCACGATGTAATCGCGTGGGGCCGCCGCATCCGCGCCGCTCGCGCCGGCTCCGCCGAGAAACTCGTGAAAGAATTCGGTCCAGTCACGCGTGACGAACGCGCGGTCGGACGCCTCACCCAGCTCGACGCGCGCTCGGCAGGCGGCGTCGCGGTCGACGACGATGACCCGGCGATACCGGGCCTTGCGCCGGTCCCGCGCCTTCGCGAGCTGTCTGGCGTAAAACGTCCCGTAGCACCCACCCCCGACGATGATCACGTCGCGCATCACGACGCCGTCGGACGGCCCGGTGTTAGACATCGCCCCCGGTGACAGGTAGGATCTCGCCGGTCACGGCTCGCGCTTCGTCGCTCGCGAGGTAGAGGACCGCCGCCACCAACTCGTCGAGCTCGACCCACCGGACCTTCGCGCCCGTCATCTGGGCGAGGTTGTCGCTCGTTTTCATGGTGCCGGGCGCGACCGCGTTGACCCGTATCCCGTCGTCGCGGAGCTCGCGCGCGAGCGCGCGCGTAAGGCCGGCCACCGCCGCCTTGGCGGCCGTGTAGATCGCCATCTGGTTCTGTGGCTTCAAGACGGCGACCGAAGCGAAGTTGACGATGGCCCCGCCTCCCCGCGCGCGCAGCGCCGGGATCGCCGCCTGGGACACGTAGAACGTGGTCTTTACGTTGATCGCCAGCTCGCGCTCGAGCCGGTCGGGGGTCAGATCGGTCGCGGGGCCGAAGCTCACGAGTCCGCCCGCGACGTTCACCACCACATCCAACCCACCGTAGCGCTCGCCCGCGGCGGCCACTGCCCGACGAGCCACATCGGGGGTGGTGAGGTCACCCGCCACCGGATGGACCACGAAGCCCACGGACCCGAACTCCTTCGCCCGCTCCGCAAGCCCCCCTTCGTTCACGTCCGCGATCACGAGCCGCGCGCCCGCCCGCCCGAAGCCCTGGGCGACCGCATGCCCGATCTGACCGACCCTGCCCACGCCGGTGACGAGGGCGACCTTGCCGCGGTAGTCAGGAGGCACGCGCGACGATCTCATCGACCGGTGGGGCGCCACGGCGTGCAAAGGCGACCATGCCGTCTCGGTTCACGACGTAGACGGAGCGCTGGATGCCCCGGTCGTCGTCCTTCAAGGCATGGTACGCACGCGCGATCGTCCGGTCCGGGTCGGACAGCAGTGGGAAATTGAAGTGCAGCTTCCGTACGTAGCCGGCATGGCTGTCGATGCCGGCCGGGTTCACGCCGAAGGGCTGGATGCCCGCTCGCTGGAACTTTGCCATCTCGTCGCGCACGGCGGAGAGTTGGCGGTTTCACCCAGGCGTGTTGTTGCCCGGATAGAACACCAGGGCGACGGCGGTGGTCTTCAAGAGGTCGGCAAGACGGTACATATTTCCGTCAGATGCTTGTGCGGCGAAGCCTGGCGCCTTGCTGCCGATCTCCAACAGATCGCTCATGACGGACCCTGACGATCCTGTGTGACGGGTTCACGCAACACCGCGGCGCGACGGTGCTCGAGCTGCTCGAGCCATGCCATCGGAATGTCTAGTCCGCCGAGCGCCGCGTGGGATTCTCCGAGCTCGGCGTCTCCGTGCCAATCGGAGCCGCCGCTGATGCTGAGAGAGAGACGGTCGGCGATCGCCGTGAGCCGACGCTCGATGCCGGGCGAGTGGCTCGGGTGCCGGACCTCGAGACCGTCGAGACCCTGCGCCTGAAACTGTCGAATCTGGGCTTCGGTCCCGTGGTCCCCCAAGTGCGCGGCAACGGCGATCCCCCCGACTTCGTGGACCAGCGCTGTCACCTGCTGCAGCGTCGGCAGGGGCTTCTCGACGTAGGCGGGCCGGCCCCGACCCAGGTAGCGCACAAAGGCCTCGTTCATGTCGGCGCTCACGCCCTGCTCGATCAGCACTCGGGCTACGTGCGGACGGCCAAGAGCCCCGCCGTCCGCGGCGCGTTCGACGTCCGCGAGCTCGATGTCGATGCCCAAGCGCTGCAGGTGTCCCACGATCTGCTCCGCGCGGCGCCGGCGCGCCGCCCGAGTGCCGGTCAGGAACTCCTCGAGGCGCGCCGACCCCGGCGGCAGGAAGTACCCCAGGAGATGCAGCTCACCCCAGGGTGCCCGCACGCTGAACTCAGACCCCGAAACAACGCGAACCCCGAGCGCCTCACCCGCGCGAGTGGCTTCGGGAACGCCGTCGGTCGTGTCGTGATCGGTGAGGGCGATGGCCGCGAGTCCGGCCGCTCGGGCCAGCCTGACTACCTCGGCCGGCGGGTACTCGCCGTCCGAGGCGGTCGAATGGCAATGCAGATCAACGCGCGCCGTATTCTCCCTCCGGCGCTGTCCATGCCGGCTGTGACTCGTGGAACAACCGCACCACCGTTTGCTCGGGCATCTCCGCGAACGCGGCATCCGGACTGCGGTTCCCGACCGGCGAGTAACGCGTGAAACGGCGCCGCCGTTCGGGCCCGGTACCCTGCTCGAACACCAGGCCGAACTCATCGCGCCCGTACACCGTCACGCGACCCGAGGGGAACACCCGCCACGGGGCCCCGTCCACGACGATCGTCCGTCGCGCCATGGTCTCTCTACGCCTCGCTGCCGGCCGCGAGCGACACTTCGGTCCACAGCTCCCACGCGTCGGGCGCGTAGGTGCCGAGGCTCTGCAACCGTCTCTCGAGCTTGATCTCTTCGGGCAGACGCGACGCCTGCGCCCGGTGCGACATCTCGGTCTGGCTCTCCGAGAATTCCGTGAACAGCTGGGGATCCTTGGCGTTGCGGAAGATCCAGATGCGCTGACCGCGCGCCTCGGCGAACTGACACAGCTCCCGGAGGGTGGCGAGGTAGTCGGCCTCGTTGGTGGGGGGCACCCGCACCCGTGCTGCCGTGAGCACCTTGGCCATGGCTAGATCGCTCCCTCGGGGAAGTCCTCGAGCGCGCGCTTCACGTCGGCGAGGAACCGGTCGGCGTCCGCACCGTCCACGACGCGGTGGTCGTACGACATCGACAGCATCCCCATCGTCCGTATCGCGATCGTGTCCGTGCCGTCGGGGAGCGTCACGACCTTGGGGCGCTTCTCGATCGCGCCGACGCCTAAGATCGCCACCTGCGGCTGGTTGATGATCGGCGCGCCCGCGTACGACCCGAACACGCCCGGGTTCGTAATCGTGAACGTGCCGCGCTGGATCTCGTCGGGCGACAGCTTCTTGCTGCGGGCCCGTTCGCCGAGATCGTTGATCGCGCGGGCCAACCCGGACAGCGAGAGCTCGTCCGCGCGCTTCACCACGGGAACGATCAGCCCCCAGTCGAGGGCCACGGCGATCCCGATGTTCACGTCGCGGCGGTAGATGATATTGTCGCCGGAAACGGCGGCGTTCACCACGGCGTGCTTCCGGAGGTTCTCAGCAGCGATCTTCGCGATGAACGCGAGGTACGTCAGGCTCACTCCGCGCTCGGCATATGCGGCCTTATGCTTGCGGCGCAGCTCCGCCACCCGGCTGTAGTCGACCTCGAAGAAGCTCGTCACGTGCGCCGACGTGCGGCGCGACATGATCATGTGATCCGCGGTGATCTTGCGGATCTTCGAGAACGGCTCGACCCGGTCGCCGGGCCAGGGTTCGACGATCGGATGTGCGACGGGGCCGGACGGCGCGGGAGCGGGGAGCCGGGAGCCGGGAGCGGTCGGGGCGGGCACGCCGCGCTCGATGAACCCCAGAATGTCCTGCTTGGTGACCCGCCCGGCGAAACCGCTTCCCGGAATCGTCGAGATATCCACCTGATGCTCGGCGGCGATCTTCCGGACCAGGGGTGTGGACTTGCGCCGCAGGCGCTCCTCGGCGGTCTCAACGCCCCCGTCCCCCTTCGGGGGAACGGGGGAGGACGGAGAAGGACGGGGGAGGACGGGGGAGGTTGCCGCCGGTGTCGGCGCCGGCTTCGGAGCTGGCGGCGACGACGCAACCGCAGCCCCCGAAGCCGCGGGCGCCCGCTGGGCTGCTGCGGAGGGGGCTGCGGTCGAGGCGGCGCCCTTGTCGGTCTCGATCACCGCCACGAGCGTCTGTACCGGGACGGTCTGTCCCTCCTGGACCTTGATCTCGGCCAGAACGCCGGCGGTGGGCGCGGGGATCTCCGCGTCCACCTTATCGGTCGAGATCTCGAACAGCGGCTCGTCCCGCTTCACGTCGTCGCCGAGCTTCTTGAGCCACTTGCTCAACGTACCTTCGGCGATCGACTCGCCCATTTGGGGCATTAACACGTCAACGCGCGCCATGACCGCTCCTCAATACGCCGCGAGCCATCTCGCAGCTTTCACAATGTCTTCCGTCTGCGGCAGCACGAAGTCCTCGAGCGTCGGTGCATACGGGAGCGGCACGTCGTGCGCCGTCACCCGCATGATCGGGCCGTCGAGCCAGGCGAACGCCTGCTCGTTGATGCGCGCCGCGATCTCGCCCGCAACGCCGCCGGTCCGCGTGTCCTCGTGCACGATCAAGACTTTGTTCGTCTTCTGCACCGTCCGCATGATCGCCGCGTCGTCCATCGGCAGGAGGGTGCGCAAGTCGAGCACCTCGACGGACAGGCCGTCGTCCTTGGCCAGCTGCTCGGCGGCCTCGAGCGACTTCCACACCGTGGCCCCGTAGGTGACGACGGACAGGTCCTTCCCCTCGCGGGCGAGGCGCGCCTCGCCGATCGGCGTGAGGACCTCCTCCCCGTCCGGGAGCGCCTCCTTGATGCGACGGTACAACCACTTATGCTCGAGGTAGATCACCGGATCGTCGTCGCGAATAGACGCCTTGATCAACCCCTTCGCGTCCCGCGCCGTGGCGGGATAGACGATCTTCAGGCCGGGCGTGTGAAAGAAGGCGGCCTCGGGATTCTGCGAGTGAAACGGTCCACCCCGTACGTAGCCGCCACACGGTCCGCGCACCACGATCGGCGTCGCGAGGCCCGCCCGGTAGCGCGCCGTCGCCACGTAGTTGGTGAGCATGTCGTAGGCGCAGGAGATGAAGTCGATGAACTGCATCTCCGCGACGGGTCGCATGCCCATGTGGGCCGCACCGGCCGCCGCGCCGACGATCGCCGCCTCCGATATCGGCGTGTCGATGACCCGCTGCTCCCCAAACTTCTTTGCGAACCCCTCGGTAACCTTGAAGGCGCCGCCGTATGGTCCCACGTCCTCGCCCAGGATGAACACGCGGGGGTCGCGCTCCATTTCCTCCCAGAGCCCCTGGCGCAGCGCCTCGAGGTAGGTGACGTCCGCCATCACAGGCCCCGATACCAGTGCCGGGGGGCTGCCGGCGGATCGACGTACACGCCGTCCAGCGCGGACTCGGGCGGCGGGAGCGCGTCGTCCACGCACGCGTCGGTCGCCTCGTCGATCTCCGCCGTGACCCGTTCGTCGATCTCCTTGAGCTCACGGCCCTCCGCCCATTCGTTTTGCACCAGCTGCCTCACGTAGCGGTCCACCGGATCGTTTTCCTTCGCCCACCAGTCGAGCTCGTCCTTGGGCACGTAATGCTGGTCGTCGTGCTCGGCGTGACCTCTGCGCCGATAGGTCTTCACCTCGATCAAGTGCACGCCGTGCCCGCGACGCGCGCGCTCCACGGCGAACTTCGTCGCCTCGTAGACCGCGAGCACGTCGTTCCCGTCGACGGTGGTCCCCGGAATCCCGTAGCCTTTGGCCTTCTCGGCCAGATCCTTGACGGCGAACTGCTTCTCGGGCGGCGTCGAATAGGCCCAGCGGTTGTACTCCGCGATCACGACGAGCGGCACCTTCTGCACCGCGGCGAAGTTCAGACCCTCGTGGAACGTGCCCGTGGAGGTCGCCCCGTCTCCGATGTACACGAGGCCTACACGCGGCTCACCCCGCAGCTTGAACGTGAGCGCAATCCCCGCCATCACCGGGACCATGTCGCCCAGGTGGGAGATCTGTCCCAAGTAGCCCTTCTCTAAGTCGTTGAAGTGCACATTGAGCTCGCGACCCTGCGTGGGGCTCCCGGCCTTGGCCATGTACTGGCGTAAGATCTCGATCGGCTGTGCGCCCATGACGAGCATCGAGCCCAGGTTGCGGATCAGCGGCGAAAGGATGTCCTGGTTACGCCCCCGCTCGAGGGCGTACGCCGTCGCGACGGACTCCCCCTCCTGACCCAGGGAGCGAAACAAGCCGCCGATCACCTTGCTTTGGCGGTACAACGCCGTCAGCCGCTCCTCGAGGGTCCGCGTGAGCCGGAGGTAGCGATAGATTTCGAGCAGGTGGTCGCGGGCGAGGCCCGCCGGGATGGGCGGCGACTGTCGGGCGGGAGCGGCGCGCGATACCATGACGTAAATTATAGCGGGCGTGAAACTTGGCGGGACGGGGCGGCCAAAGCAAGCTCCTGGTGGAGGAGGAACGATGGCGACGTTGAAGTTGCGCGTGACGGGGATGACGTGCGGTCACTGCCGGATGAAGGTCGAGCACGCGTTGAAGGGAGCAAGCGGCGTCTACTCCGCGATCGTCGACCTGCAGGCGGGAGAGGCGGAGGTGGACTTCAATGACGACGCGGCGACCGCTCAGGAGCTCATCGCGGCGGTCGAGCAAGCCGGATACGGCGCGCGCGTCGCGGGCTAGTACGCTCCGCGGAGCTCGTGACCCGGCTCCGCCTGCTTGTGCACCTCCGCGAGAAACCGCTTGGCCAACCGGTCCAGCTCCGATTCGCCCACCTGATCGGTCGTAACCTCGACGAGCGTGTAGTGTCCCCCCTCCGCCCGCGCGGCGATCGTCACCTTGCCCAGCCCGCCGGCGTACGTGCGGCGTCGTGGCACCTCGTCCGCGGGCGCGAGGCGCGTGCCGAAGAAAGCCTTGGCGGACCGCAGCACATCGTCCGGGCTCAACGTAGTCCGATGGAAGTACCGCATTCGCTCCTTCACTCCCTCCCGCGGGTCACACCCACGCCGGCTTGAAGCGGCGGAGCGTGAGGCTGTTCAGCACGACACTCAGACTCGACCACGCCATCGCTGCGCTCGCGAGCACGGGCGAGAGCAGCACGTGGAAGAACGGAAACAGCACGCCGGCGGCGATCGGGATCCCGATCACGTTGTAGACGAACGCCCAGAACAAATTCAACCGGATCGTCCCCATCGTGCGGCGCGACAGCTGAATCGCCGTCACGGCGCCCCGCAGGTCGCCCCGGATGAGCGTGACGTCGGATGCCTCCATGGCGATGTCGGTTCCCGTCCCGATCGCGATGCCGACGTCCGCCTGCGCGAGCGCCGGGGCGTCGTTGATGCCGTCGCCCACCATCGCCACGTGGCGGCCCTGTCGCTGCAACTTCTTCACGATGTCCGCCTTCTGCGAGGGAAGGACCTCGGCCATGATCTCGTCGATCCCGACCTCGGCGGCCACCGCCTCGGCGCCGCGCTTCACGTCGCCGGACAGCATCATGACCGACAGCCCCATGCGCTTCAAGAGCGAAACCGCTTCCTTCGCGCTCGGTTTGATGGGATCGGAAATGGCCACGACCGCGTAGACCGTGTTGTTCACGACCACGATCACCGGTGTCCGGCCCTGGGCGGCGAGCCGGTCGGCGTCCGGGCCCAGGGAGCCCAGCTCGAGACTCCGCTCACGGGCGTGGCGCAGCGAAATCACCTCGATTATGCGCCGGTCTACGGTCCCGCGCACGCCGCGCCCCTCCATCATGGCGAACTTTTCGACCGGGAGCAGGTCGACGTTCCGTTCCTTTGCGGCCTTCACGACGGCGAGCGCCAATGGGTGCTCTGAGCGCTGCTCCACGGATGCGGCCCATTTCAGCACTTCGGCCGGTGCCAGCGGCGTGCCGTCGGGGCGCTTCGCGGTGACGATGTGGGTGACGGTGGGCCGACCTTCCGTGATCGTACCCGTCTTGTCGAGCAGCACCGTGCGCACCTTGGACAGGCGGTCGAGCGCCTCGCCGCTGCGAATCAGGATGCCGTACTCGGCGGCTTTCCCGGTTCCGACGAGGATCGCCGTGGGCGTAGCCAGTCCGAGCGCGCACGGACAGGCGATGATCAGGATCGTGACGAGCGCCACCGTCGCGAACACCAGCGCGGGCTCGGGCCCGAAGTCGAACCACGCCACGAACGCCGCGATGGCGATCGCGATCACGATGGGCACGAACACGCCGGCCACCCGATCGGCCAGGCGCTGGATCGGCGCCTTGGTGGATTGCGCATCTTCGACGAGCTGGACGATCTGCCCGAGGGCCGAGTCTTTGCCGACGCGCGTCGCGCGCAGGGTGACGCTGCCGGTGGTGTTCAGCGTTGCCCCGATCACCTCGTCCCCGATCTTCTTGCCCACCGGGATCGGTTCGCCGGTGAGCATCGATTCGTCCACCGCCGACGCGCCTTCGGTCACCAGGCCGTCGACCGGGATCTTTTCGCCCGGCTTCACGACCACGAGATCGCCCGGCACCACCCCCTCGACCGCAATGTCGATCTCTTTCCCTTCACGCATCACGTGGGCTGTCCGCGCCCGCAGTCCCGCCAGACGCCGGATGGCCTCTGAGGTGCGACCCTTTGCACGCGCCTCGAGCAGGCGCCCGAGGAGGATCAGGGCGATGATGGCGTTCACGGACTCGTAGTACACGTCCGGCGAGCGCCCCACGCCGGTGAATAGTCCCGGGGCGAGCGTCGCGATCAGCGAATAGAGGTAGGCCGCGCCGGTGCCGACGCCGATGAGGGTGTTCATGTCGGCGGTGCGATGCCGGAACCCGCTCCAGGTGCCCACATAGAACTGGCGGCCCGACCAGACGACGACCGGAAGCGTGATGAGCGCAAGCGCCGCTCTGATCCAGCGCGGATCGAGCATGCCGCGCCCGGCCAACGCCTCCTGGAGCCGCAGGGCGAGCGGCATGAGCAGACGCCCGAGGAGATCCACCTGCTTCAGGGTGGCGTCGGCATCGTGCGCCATCAGCAGCATCGCGCCGAGCATGCTCACGACCGTCGCGCCCGCCGCCAGCGCGAATTTCCAGGTGAGCGTACGGACTTCGCGCTGGCGCGCCAACCGCTCTCGTTCGAGCGAGTCCTCCGCCGCGATCGGCTCGGCCACGCGGAACCCCGCCTCCGCCACCGCCCGCTCGAGCGCGTCGGCCGCGATCGCACCGGGGACGTAGCTCACCACGACCGTCTCCGTCGCCTGGTTCGCGGCCGCGGCGATCACCCCGGGGACGTGGCGCAACGCCTGCTCGAGCGGGAGCACGCTCGGCGCGTAATGCAGCTGCTCGACGTTGAAGGTGACGGTCGCCTTGCCGCAATCGTACCCCGCGTCGCGCACCGTCTGGATCAACTCGGCGACGTGCGTCTGCGAGTCATCGTAGTCCACGGCCGCCTTGCCGGTCGCGTAGTTCACGGCGGCGTTCGCGACACCACCCGCGCGACCCAACGCGTCCTGCACCGTAGCGGCGCACGAGGCGCAGCTCATGCCCTCGATCGGGAGAACAATGCGAGCCTTACCCATGGAACTTGTGCGGCGAAGCGGAGGGCCGCCGGTCCGACGTCGCCGGCTCCACCACGAGGAGTCCCTTCAACATGTTCATACCGCAGCGGAAGCGAAACTCGCCCGCCTCCTCCGGCGTGAATTCGACAGCCGTGGTCTGGAACGCCGGAAGGGCCGCGTCGATCCCGAAATCCTCGAACACCACACGCTCCGAGCAGTCGGCGGTCTCGTCGCGATAAAACTGGAGCCGGACGGGCTGACCAGCGCGCACAACGATCGTGTCGGGCGTGTACCCGCCCTTCACCGTGATGTGCACCTCCTGCACGCCGTCAACGGTCGTCGCGGCGGCGGCAGGTTCCCCTCCACGTGACCAGAGGAAGTACCACAGCACCCAGACGATTGCGGCGAGACCGGCGGCCGTGACGACGTACTGCGCGAGGCTCACGCCTTTTCGTAGTACTCGATGCCGAGGTGAGTGATCTGCTCCTCACCCATCAGCCAGCGCAGTGTGTTCTTGAGCTTGGTCTGCTGAATGAACAGATCGTGCTCCGGGTAAAGGCCGGGAGCGGTCTGCGGACTCTTGAAGTAGAACGACAGCCACTCCTGGATGCCGGCCAGCCCGGCCCGCTGCGCGAGATCGAAGAACAGGGCGAGGTCGAGGACGATCGGCGCCGCCAGGATCGAGTCCCGGCAGAGGAAATCGACCTTGATCTGCATCGGGTAGCCGAGCCAACCGAAGATATCGATGTTGTCCCAGCCCTCCTTGTTGTCGCCCCGTGGAGGGTAGTAGTTGATGCGAACCTTGTGAAACACATTGCCGTACAGCTCGGGGTATTGGTCCGGCTGGAGGATGTACTCGAGCACGCCGAGCTTCGACTCCTCCTTGGTCTTGAACGACTCGGGGTCGTCCAGCACCTCACCGTCGCGGTTGCCGAGGATGTTCGTCGAGTACCACCCTGCCAGGCCCAGCATGCGAGCCTTGAACGCGGGCGCTAGGACCGTCTTCATCATGGTCTGACCGGTCTTGAAATCCTTGCCCCCGATCGGGAGCCTGCGGTCGTCGGCCAGGCGCTGCAGCGCCGGCACGTCCACCGTGAGGTTCGGGGCTCCGTTCGCGAAAGGCACATTCTCCATCAACGCGGCGTAGGCATACAACATCGAGGGAGCGATCGCCGGGTCGTTCTGCTCCATCGCCTTTTCGAACGCCTGCAGGCTCTGGTGGGCGGGGCCCGCGGTGAGAAAGACCTCGGTGGAAGCCGCCCAGATCATCACTAGGCGGTCCGTGCCCGCGCGCTTCTTCACGTCCCGGATGTCCTGCCGCAGCTGCTCGGCCAGGTCGCGCTTGGTCTTGCCACGCTTCACGTTGGTCCCGTTCAGGCGTTTGACGTAGTTCTGGTCGAAGGCCGCCGCCATGGGCTTGATGCTCTTCAAGAAGTCGGCGATCGGCTCGAGGTGCGGCGCCTCCAGCACGCCCGCCTTCTTTGCCGCGCTGTAGGCGTCGTCCGGGATCGGGTCCCATGCGGCGAACACGAGATCCTCGAGTCGGGCGAGCGGGACGAAGTCCTTGATTTTCGGCGCGCGCTTCTCGGTCCGCTTCCCCAGCCGGATCGTCCCCATCTGCGACAGAGACCCGATCGGGAGTGCGGTCCCGCGTCGCACATTCTCCACGCCGGCGATGAAGGTGGTGGAGACGGCGCCCAACCCCACGAGCATCACGCCCAGCCGCCCTTTGGCGGGCGCGACGTCCCGACCATCCTGCTGTGCCACGATCACTGTCCTTTCCGAGATTGCAGCGCGGGCGCATGCCCGGGCAGCGTGTCCCGCTGCGGCCGCCGCACCAGCGGTCCGCCCGCGGCGTGCGCGACGTAGAGAATGCGCTGGATCACGGTCACCGACGTCGCGAGCGCCAGCACTACGACGATCCAGAACAGCAACATCCCACGGTTCCCGGGGCCGAGGAACATGGTCGGGGCACCCAGCAGCAACACCCGTTCCGCTCGCTGGGCGATCCCCACTTTGGCGGTGAGCCCCAGCCCTTCCGCCCGAGCCCGAGTGTAGGAGACCAGGAGCGACGCCGAGAGGGCGACGAGGCACGCGACCACGGCCGACGTCACCCGATCCGCCGGCACGCCTCCCCGCAGGAAGTACACGGCGATCCCACTGAACAACGCAGCCTCGCCGACGCGGTCGAGTGTCGAATCGTAAAAGGCCCCAAAGGTGGTGGTCATGTCGCCCTGGCGCGCCACCCGGCCATCCACCATGTCGAACAGGCCGGAAAAGAGGAGCAGGAATCCGCCCCAGCGGACGCGCCCCACGGCGAATGCCGTCGCGGACGCGATCACGACCAGCGTGCCGACCGTAGTGATCAGGTTGGGCCGAACGTGCAGTCGGATGAGGGCCAGGGCCAGCGGATCGAGCAACTTCCCGAAGCCGTCTCGCAGCCGCTGGGGAATCACGTTCATAGCGGGGGGAAGCTAGCCGCGGGCGAACAAACTCTCAATAGAGCAAGCGGTTGTCCACCCGCCATTGGTCGCGCGTTGCTCGGGCATGTCCGCTGCACAGGACCAACCAACAACAAGGCCCTCAAGCAGGCTTCAAGGGGATTTTGGACCGCAGAAGGTTAGTACAGCAGGTACTTCGCTCGCAGACGCCGAAACGCCGCCAGCGGCCCGTCCCACGCCCGCCAGATCGATTCCGGCGCGCGTCCCGTGAGCACCCCGCGCTCGAGCTCGGGACTGCCGGCCAGCCGGTCGAACCGCGCGGTATCGAACCGCAGCGAGTCGGGATGCGCCCCCCGGATCGCCGACAGCAAGAGCACCGCCAGCTTCGTAGGGTCGTAGCGGCGCCGTTCCACAACGCGCAGCCGGATGCCGTTGATCGTCATGCCGTCATACTTGCCGTCCGTCGGGGCTCGCGGCGTGAACGTCACACCGGAGACCTCGACGCCGGTCAGGCCTTCCTCGGCCCACCGCCCGCCGCCGCGGAGGCGCGGCAGCACGGCACCGGTGTCGAGCCAGGGCGCGCCGACGACCTGGAACGCCATGACGGTCCCGCGCCCGACCGAGAGGTTGGTAGCTTCAAACAAACAGATGCCGGGATAGTGCTCGGCGCTCTCAAGATTTGGGAGGTTGGGCGATGGGCGAACCCACGGGAGGCCTGTGTCGTCGTAGTACATGGCGCGTCGCCACCCCACGGCGGGAACGACGGTCAATCGGGCGTGAATGCCGAGCGCGTCATTCTCGAGTCGTAGCAACTCGCCGATGGTCATGCCGTGACGCATCGGAATTGGTAGGAGATCCCCGACGCGCTCGACCGTCCGTGTCGTCCCGACATTGCCCTGGACCGCGACGCCCCCGATGGGATTCGGCCGGTCGAGGACGACCACCTGCTTCCCCCGCCGCGCGGCCTCCTGCATGACCAGGACGGCCGTTGGGGGGTAGCTGTAGTACCGGGCGCCGACATCCTGGAGGTCCACAAGGATCATGTCCACGGAATCGAGCGCCGAGATCGCGGACAGCGGCGTGCCCCCGTAGAGGCTGTAGATTGGGAGGCCGGTCGCCGAATCGGCGGTATCGGGCAGGCCGGGACGGTCTTCAACGCCGCGCAGCCCGTGCTCGGGGCTGAGGACCAGGGCCACCTGGACCCCCGGGGTGCCGCGTAACAGATCGATATCTCGGCGGCCCAGACGGTCCACGCCGGACTGGTTGGTCAGCAGCGCGACGCGCTTGCCGGTGACGACCCCGATCGAGTCCGACACGACGACCTCGATCCCCGGCCGCACTTGTGCCGCGGCGGGAAGAGACGTGGCAACCGCACCGGCGAGCACCACCAACAGCGAGAGAGAATGCGGGCGCATAGACTCCTGGTCGTTGCCTTGGTGTTCGGATGTGCCGGCGGTCGAGCGGTGCCACCAGCCCCAGAGCCGGTCACCACCGCTCCAGCGCCCGCCCCTGCTCCGCCTCCCCCCCCCGCCCCATCCGACTCCGTTTCGTCACTGCTCGCCACGCTCTCCGTCCGTCAGCGGGTCGGACAGCTGGTCGTCCCATGGCTCTCCGGAAACTACACCGCTCTGGACGATTCGCTCTTTCAGACGGCAGCGCGTTGGGTCGACTCGCTCGAGGTGGGCGGTCTAATCATCTCCGTCGGGTCGCCGTTCGACATCGCCGCGAAGCTGAACGCGCTGCAGCGCCGCTCCCGGCTGCCGCTCCTGGTCGCGGCGGACCTGGAGTGGGGCGCCGGGATGCGGGTGGTGGGGGCTACCGCGTTTCCGCAAATCATGGCCGTGGGCGCCACGGGCGATCCGAGGGACGCCTACGAGATCGGCACGGCCGCGGCCGTCGAAGGGCGAGCCGTCGGCATCCACGTGAATTTCGCGCCCGACGCAGACGTCAACAACAACCCGGCGAATCCAATCATCAACGTACGCTCCTTCGGGGAGGACCCGCGGACCGTCTCGCGTCTCGTGACCGAGTACGTACGCGGGCTCCACGAGCACGGCATGCTCGCCACGCTGAAGCATTTCCCCGGGCACGGTGACACGCAGACCGACTCGCACCTCGGTCTCCCCGTGATCACCGCCGGGTACGCCCGGCTCGACTCGCTCGAGCTCGTACCGTTCCGCGCCGGGATCGCGGCAGGTGCGGACGTCGTCATGAGCGCCCATATCGCCTTTCCCGCGCTCACCGGCTCGGACGATCCCGGCACGCTCTCCCCCGCGGTCCTCACGGGTCTGTTACGCGACTCCTTGAGGTTCGGTGGCCTGGTAGTGACGGACGCCCTCACGATGGGTGGTATCGTGACGAAATACGGCGCCGGGGAAGCGACCGTGCGCGCGTTCCTTGCGGGGTCGGACTTGCTGCTCATGCCCACCGATCCCGACTCCGCCGTGGACGCGATGGCGGCCGCCGTTGCGTCCGGTCGGATCACCCGAGAGCGGCTCGTGTCGTCCGTACGGCGTGTGCTCGAAATCAAGCGGCGATTGGGCCTGTTCCAGCATCGGACGGTGCCCCTCGACTCGATGATGCAGGTGGTCGGCAGCCGGCGGTTTCAGGACGCGGCCACCGATCTCGCGGTTCGATCGCTCACGCTGGTCCGGGACATCGGAGGCCGCCTGCACGCGCTCCGGGCACATCCCGGCCGGCTGGCCCTGATCGCGTACGCGGACGAAGCGAACGGCACCGTCGGTCAGTTCCTCACTGACCTGCTGCGCCAGGGTGGCGATACGGTCGAGTACTTCCGGCTCTGGCCGATGTCGGGCACGCTGTCCTACGATTCGGCACGAGCGGTCATCGCGCGCGCGCCCTCCACCGTTTTCGTCGCGAACGTACGGCCGATCTCGTGGAAGGGAAACATCGCGCTCCCCGATTCGCTGGCCCAGCTCGTGACGGCTACCGACAATGCCCGGCGCGCCGTGCTCGTGTCGCTCGGAAGCCCCTACCTCCTGAATCAAGTGTCGGGCATCAGGTCGTACCTCATCGCCTGGAGCGGCGTGCGAGCCTCGGAGCGCGCCGTGGCGCTCGCCCTGCTCGGCCGCGTGCCGATCGCGGGTCACCTGCCGATCCGGATTCCTCCGGACTACGCCGTCGGCTGGGGCGTGAGCATCCCGGCCGTCCACCCGTGAAGGCAGGGGTCGGCGTCGCGCTGACGGCCCTGGTCGTGGCGTGCCGGTCGTCGATGCCGCCGCTCCCCGTGAGCGTCGGGATCCCGCCCGCTCCCGCGACGGCTCTCGGGTTCGACAGCGCGCGGCTCGCGCTAGTGCCGAGTTACTTGCACGCCGAAGTGGACGGCGGGGCTTTTCCCGGCGCCGTGGTCGCGGTGGGACGCCACGGTCGTCTCGCGCTGCTCGCGCCCGTGGGACACTATGGCGTAGACGATCCCCGCCCGGTCGAGGCCGGCACGATTTACGATATCGCCTCCCTCACGAAGGTCGTGGGACTCACCACCGCGTGCATGCTGCTGGTGGACGAGGGCAAGCTGGCGCTCGACGCGCCGGTCGACTACTACGTGCCCGAGTTCCGCGGCGCCATGAAGGATCAGGTGACGGTCCGCCACCTGTTGACGCACTCGGCAGGGTTGGTCGCGGATCTCCCGTTATTCGACTCCACGAGGAGCCGCGCCGCAGCACTCGCGGCGGTGGACACGAACACGCTGTTCGCGCCGCCCGGGAGGAGCTACCGCTACTCGGATCTGTCCGCAATCGTGCTGATGCAGGCCGTGGAGCGCATCACGGGCGAGCCGCTCGACCGGTTTCTCGACGATCGCGTGTTCCATCCGCTGGGGATGCCGGCGACGCGGTTCCTCCCACCCCCGGCGTGGCGCGACCGGATCGCACCCACCGAGCACGACACCGTTTTCCGGCACCGGTGGCTGCGCGGCGAAGTACATGACCAAAGCGCGGCGCGTCTGGGCGGCGTGTCGGGCAACGCCGGACTGTTCTCCAACGTGCTCGACCTCTCGCGGCTGGCGGCGATGCTCCTGAACGGCGGCGCGTGGGACTCGCTGCAGCTGATCCGGGCGGAAACGGTGGCGGAGTTCGTGGCCCGCCAGAACTCACCGCCGGGGTCGACGCGAGCACTCGGGTGGGATACGCCGTCCGATTCGGGCTACTCGAGCGCGGGCGCGCTGCTCTCGCGCCGTGCGTTCGGCCACACGGGCTTCACCGGGACATCCATGTGGATGGACCCCGACCGCGACCTGTTCATCATCCTGCTCACGAATCGCGTCCATCCCACGACGGCCAACACCGCGATCCTGCGGGTTCGCGCGCGGGTGGCAGACCTCGTGGCCGAGGCTCTGACCCACCCCGAGCTCTAGCCGTCGACTCTATTCGACCACCGTCCGCCAGCCGCGCCGCGATAGATCACGGTAAATGACGACGCCGGCGACGGCCGCGACGACGATCAACAGCACGCCCGGCAGGGTCTCATGCAACAGGAGCTTTCCGACTCCGAAGAGCGCGCCGTAAACCAGTACGCAGCCGGCGACCCAGTCGAGCAGGTTTGCCAGGCCATCCGCCGAGGGTTGCACGTCCGGAGCCCGCGCCGCCACCGGGCCCCACCCCGTTCGGGACGGTCGCGTGCGCCGGTAAAACGCGTCCAGCGTCGCTCCGGACTCCGGGCGTGTCAGGTACGTGACGGCGAGCCACACCGCGGTCGTAACGGCCACGGTGATCAGCACGATCTTGGCGAAGTCCACCGGCCGATCGGTATCGAGTCCCCAAACGGTCTGCAAGAGGACGGACACGACGAACGCGGTAATCATCGCCGAGACTTCGCTCCAGGCATTGATGCGCCACCAGTACCAACGCAAGAGCAGCACCCCACCAGTACCGGCGCCCGTGATGATCAACAGTTTCCAGGCACCGCCGATCGACTCGATGCGGAAGGCCACCGCGGCGGAGATCACGGTCAGCACGCCCGTCGCCAGCCGCGACATCAGGACATAGTGTGACTCGCTGTCGAGCCGACGCACGAAGCGTCGGTAGAAATCGTTCACGAGGTAGCTCGCGCCCCAGTTGAGGTGGGTCGCGACCGTCGACATGAAGGCGGCCGCGAACGCCGCGACCATGAGCCCGCGCAGGGACGACGGTAGGTGATCGATCATCACGCGGACGTAGCCCGTCTCGGGGTCGGCGAGCCCGGGATAGAGGATGAGCGAGGCCAGGGCCACGAGAATCCACGGCCACGGGCGAATGGCGTAGTGCGCGATGTTGAACCACAAGGTGGCGAGCAGCGAGTGTTTCTCGTCTTTAGCGCTCAGCATGCGCTGCGCGACGTATCCCCCGCCCCCGGGCTCGGCCCCGGGGTACCAGGTCGCCCACCAGTTGACGGCGATGTACACGAAGAACGCGATCAGCGGCATCCACGCCGAGCCGACGTCGGGCACAAAGCTGAGCACGGACCCTTGGCCGCCGGTCGTGGCCCTGTGCACTTGATCGATGGCGGCGAGCTTCACCCGCATGGCATCGATCCCGCCCACTGCCTGCACCGCGACCACGGCCAGGACGATCACCATCCCCATCTTGATCACGAACTGGAACAGATCGGTCACCAGCACGCCCCACAGCCCCGAGAGAGTCGAGATCGCCGAGGTGAGGAGGATGAGCCCGACCACGATCCACAGGGCTTCGCCCTTGGAGATCGAGAACACCAGCTCGAGGATTTTCGCCATCGCGAGGTTCACCCAGCCGAGGATGATGCAGTTGATGAGCAGGCCCAGGTACAGCGCCCGGAACCCGCGCAGGAAGGCGGCCGGCGGACCGGCATAGCGGATCTCGGCGAATTCGATGTCGGTCATGACGCCGGAGCGGCGCCACAAGCGCGCGTAGAAGAACACGGTCAGCATGCCGCTGGCAAGCATGTTCCACCACAGCCAGTTCCCCGCTATGCCGTTGCGCGCGACGAACCCCGTGACCGCGAGCGGCGTATCGGCGGCGAACGTCGTCGCCACCATGGACGTGCCGGCGAGCCACCAGGGGACATTTCTCCCGGAGAGAAAAAACTCTGCCGTGTCGCGGCTCGCGCGGCGTTTGTAATACAAACCGACGGCGACGTTGAACAGGAAGTACAGCGCGACGACCATCCAGTCGGCGAGCGTAAGTCGCATGGCTGTGGCAGCCCTCGCGTCGGAGAGTTGACTTGGTCGACGGAACTGTCTAAGTTCGCATCTGACTGGAGGATCGCAATGGCTACGACGCAGCACACCACCCCCGTGACTCTGATCCTGACCGAGAAGGCGGCTGCCGAGGTCCGCAAGTTCATGGCGGAGGAGAAGGTTTCGCCCGAGACCGCGGGGCTACGGATCGCGGTGCTTCCCGGGGGATGCTCGGGATTCCGCTACAGCCTGAACATCGAGGACAAGCCCGGGGACGACGACGTCGTGATCGAAACCGCGGGCGTGCGGTGCTTTGTCGACGGCTTTAGCGCCCAGTATTTGAACGGCGTCACCCTGGACTACAAGAGCAACTTCCAGGAGTCGGGGTTCGCCTTCGAGAACCCGAACGCCACGGGCGGCTGCGGCTGCGGATCGTCCTTCACGGTCTAGGCCGTTGTCCCCGCTTCGGTCGGCCTTCCCAGCCCGCGCACGTCGCGGGCTTTTTGTTTTGCCCCCCCGGTGCACGCGCTCGACGTAGCGGTCATCGCGGCCTACTGCGCCGCGGTCGTGGTGTTCGGGCTGGTGCTCTCGGGACGCCAGCGGGATGCCAGTGATTACTTTCTCGGACACCGGGGGCTGCCGTGGTGGGCCCTCATGCTCTCCATCGTCGCGACCGAAACCTCCGCCCTAACAGTGATCTCGATCCCCGGCATCGCGGCACGCGGCGACCTGACGTTCCTGCAGCTGGCACTCGGATACCTCGCCGGCCGGATCGGCGTCGCGGCGCTGCTCCTGCCCGGCTACTTCGAAGGGACGCAGGACACGGCCTACCAGCGGCTGGAGCGACGGTTTGGGCCGACCGCCCGGCGCGCGGCGTCCGGCTTGTTTCTGGTCACGCGCGCCCTCGCCGATTGCGTCCGCATCTTCGCGACGGCGATTCCGCTCGCGATCGTCACGCGCTGGAACCTCGCCGCCGGCATTCTCGCTATCGGGATCGTGACCGTCATCTACACGTGGGTGGGTGGCTTGCGGGCCGTCGTGTGGGTAGACGTGATCCAGCTGGGGGTCTATCTCCTCGGCGGGGTCGCCACCCTGATCGTCGCGACGCACCTCTCGGGCGGGGTGGGCGCGTTCGCCCGGGCGTGGGACCAAGGGAAGCTCGTCGCGTTCGACTTCCGACCGTCGTTCGCCGTGCTGTACACGTTTTGGGGCGGCCTCGTCGGCGGTGCGCTCATCGCCGGCGCCTCCCACGGCACCGATCATCTCATCGTGCAACGGCTGCTCGCCGCGCGTGGTCTCAAGGACGCGCAGCGCGCGCTGGTTGGATCCGGCGTGTTCATCATCCTGCAGTTCGCCCTCTTCCTCCTCGTCGGCACGAGCTTGTGGCTGGCTGGGGCCGATCAAGCCGGCATGCGCAGTGATGCGATCTATCCCACGTTCATCGTGACGCAGCTCCCGACGGGCCTCGCGGGGCTCGTGGTCGCGGGCATTCTGGCCGCGGCCATGAGCAGCCACGCCTCGGCCGTGAATTCGCTGGCATCCGCGTCGACGCACGACTTCTACGCCCCGCTTACGGGGCGGCAAGACCCGACCCACCTGCTCTGGGTCGGTCGCTGGCTTACGCTGCTGTGGACTGCGGTCCTCGTCGCGGGCGCCATGGCGTTCCGCGACCAAAACACGCCCGTCGTCCAACTGGCACTCAGCATCACGTCCCTCACCTACGGCAGCCTCCTGGGGACGTACCTGCTGGGCGGGTTCTGGCGGCGTGCCCGCGAGCGCGATGTGATCGTCGCCATGGTGGTAGGCGTGCTCATGATGGCACCGATCGTCCTCGGCGCGGTGATCCCCCGGTTCCCGCTCCGCTGGCTCCCAGGGCTTGCCTGGCCTTGGTACGTGCCACTGGGGACGGCGGTGACTGTGGGGGTGGGGATGATATCGTCGGCCGTACGGGCGCCGTTTAGAACTGCGACGGAGGGTGGGAGTGGTGACCGGAGAGTCGCTCCGTGACTCCCCCAAAAACCGTCGCTTCACCGTCCGTCGCCTTTCTTGGCGCCGATGCCGGCGGCTCACACTCGACCGTCGTGATCGGTACGCCCGGCACCATCCTCGGCCGCGCCGACGGGCCCGGCGCCGCCGTGCGTCCGGGCGGCGCGACGGCGTCCGCCGCGGTGCTGGCCGAGACGGCGCGTCGGGCGACGACGCAGGCCGGGGTTGCGCTACCGGTCGAGCGCGCCGTGGTGGGGGCGGCGGGCGCGGGCCGCGAGCAGGAGCAGAGGGAGCTGGCCGCGGCGCTTCTGGCGGCCGGCGTGGCCCGTCATGTGCGCGTGCTGGCGGATGGCGAGGTGGCACTTGCCACCGCGTTCGGCGGCGGCCCAGGCATCCTCGTCAATGCCGGAACGGGATCGGTCGCGTACGCGCGGGACCCTAGCGGCCTGCTACATCGAGCGGGCGGGTACGGCTGGCAGCTCGGCGACGAGGGCGGAGGTTACTGGCTGGGGCGCCGGGCGCTCGACGTGGCGGCGCGGGCGCAGGATGGTCGGGGCGAAGGCTCGACGCTGCTCGCGCGCCTTCTGGGCGCCCTTGGCTTGCAGCAGTTCGACGACCTGGTCCGATGGACCGCAACCGCGACGCCGTCTCAAGTTGCGGCGCTTGCGCCGCATGTGTTGAACGCCGCTCGCGAGGGCGAGGTGGTGGCGCGGCGCGCGGTGGACGAGGCCGCGTCCGAGCTCGTCGAGCTGGTCGAAGCGCTCGTCCGACACTTCCCAGCTACGGGAACGGTGGCTGTCGCCGTCGCGGGCGGCCTGCTCCTGCCCCAGTCACCCCTCGCGGCAGCGTTCCGCGAGCGCCTCGCCTTGGGCCTGAAGCGGGCTCGGATCGTGGCCGACCGGATCGATCCGGCGATCGGAGCGTTGAAACTGGCGGCGGAGCTGGAATAGAGCCGTACGTGGTGGTGGTGAGTGGTGCGTGGTTGCTCCCGATGGTGTGCTAGGCGAGGCGGAGGATGAGCGAGCGCCACCATCGGCAACCAGTTCGACGCACCATCACGCCGCCTGAGCGAGCTTCGCGCCCCCGTCTACGAGTTTCGGATCCCACTCGCTTTCCGTCCGCGCCACGTACACCGCCGCCGTCAGGTCGCCACACACATTGAGCGTCGTCCGGCTCATGTCGAGGATGCGTTCCACCCCGTAGACAACGCCGACCACTTCAGGCGGGACACCGACGGTTGCACACACGACCATCAGCAGCGGCAGCGACCCGCCGGGCACGCCCGCGGTGCCCACCGCCGTGATGACGCTCAACACCATCGCGATCACCTGCTGGCCGAGCGTGAGGTTCACGCCGAACAGTTGGGCAAGAAACAACACAGTCACGCCTTCGTACAGGGCGGTCCCGTTGTGGCACATGGTGGAGCCGAGCGGGAGGACGAAGCCGGCGATCCTGGTCGGGATCTTCAGTTCTTCCTCGGCCACGGCGATGTTCGTGGGAAGCGTGGCGTTGCTCGAGCTCGTGGTGAAGGCGGTGACGATGCTCGGCGTGATCCGGCGCCAGAAGACGAGCGGGTTCAGCTCCCCAACGTAGCGGACCAGGAGCGACAGGCTCACCGCACCGTGTATCAACAGGCCGGCCAGTACGACGAGCATGTAGGCGAGCAACTTTCGCAGGATATCCCACCCGAGGAGCGACGTGACGACAAAGATCAATCCGAACACACCGTAGGGTGCAAGCTTCATCGCCATCCCAATGATCTTGGCGATCGTTTCGCCAACGGCGTCGAGCACCTGGATAAGGGGCCGCGCTTTCGCCTCCGGGATCAGCGTCAAGGCCGCGCCGAACACCAATGCGAAAAAGATGATGCCGAGCATGTCAAGGTTGGCGGCGGCCTGAATCGGATTACGCGGCACGATGTTCACAAACAGATCCACGCCGAACGTCGTGGTGCCGCCCGCCTGCAGACCGGCGACCTGTCCGCGATAGGCGTCGAGGAGCTGCTGCCGCACCTCCACGGGCACGCCGACCCCGGGACGCACGAGATTGACGAGCAGAATGCCGATCACGGCGGAGATCACCGTGGACACGAGGAAGTACGCAAGCGAACGCGCCCCCACGCGACCCACTTTGCGGATGTCCCCGATTTGTGCGACGCCGAGCGTGATGGACGTGAAGACGAGCGGTACGACCGTCATGAGGAGGAGGCGCAGGAAGATCTGGCCCACGGGACCGGCGACGTTGGTGTCCACCCAGCGCACCCACGCCGCGCCGCCAGCCCACACGTTGACCGCCAGGCCGCAGAGCCCGCCGGCCAGGAGACCAACGAAGATCTTGGTGTGGAGCTTCACTCCCGGTCGAGCCCGAGCCGCCGCACCCGACTATGGCGCACGCTGTACAGGAAGTAGATCGAGGCGCCGATCGCCATCCAAAGACCGAACCGCAGCCAGGTGAGGAGGGGCAGGTTCACCATCAGATACAGGCAGAACAGGGCCGACACGATGGGCAACACCGGCACCCACGGCGTCCGGAACGGCCGGGGCCGGTCGGGCTCGCGACGCCGAAGGACCACGATCCCGAGCGCCACGAGCACGAACGCGAACAGCGTGCCGATGTTCGTGAGCTCGAGGACCCAGCCGATCGGGGCGAACGCCGCCGAGACCGCGACGAACACGCCCGTGATGATCGTGGTGAGGTGCGGCGTCTTGTACTTCGGGTGCAGGCGGGCTGCCCAAGGCGGCAGGAGGCCGTCCCGCGCCATCGACATGAAGATCCGCGCCTGGCCCAGCTGGAAGACCAGCAACACGGACGTCATCGCGGCCACGGCCCCGAGGGCGAGGATCCCCGCCGCCCAGTCGGCGTGAATGTATTGCAGCGCCACCGCAAGGGGGTCCGCCACGTTGAGCTTGTCCCAGGGAATGAGTCCCGTGAGCACGAGCGCGATCGCTACGTACAGTACCGTGCACACGATCAGCGAGGTGATGATCCCGAACGGGATGTCTTTCTGCGGATGCTTCGCCTCTTCCGAGGCCGTGCTCACCGCGTCGAATCCGATATACGAGAAAAAGATGATTGCGGCGCCGACACTGATGCCCTTGAGGCCGTTGGGCGCGAAACTCGGCGTGGTCCACTCCGCCGGCTGGATGTACTTGAGTCCGACGAACAGGAACAGCCCGATGATCCCCACCTTGATCGCGACCATGGTGGTGTTCACCCGGGCCGACTCCTTGGTCCCGATCACGAGCAGCCAGGTGATGATCGCGACGATCGCCAGGGCGGGAAAGTTGAAGATGATGGGTATCGGCCCGATGTGCGGCGCGGCGGCCACGAGGGCCGGGTCGGCGAGGGCTGACCGCAGGTCGGTGACGAGCCACCGAGGCATCGTCACCCCCAGACCCCGAAGCAACGAATCGAAGTAGCCCGCCCACCCGATCGCCACCGCGATGTTCCCGACTGCGTACTCGAGGATCAGGTCCCAGCCGATGATCCAGGCGACGAGCTCGCCGAGCGTCGCGTAGGCATACGTGTACGCGCTCCCCGAGATCGGGATCAGCGCGGCGAACTCGGAGTACGTGATTGCGGCGAGGGCGCTCGTCGCGCCCGCGAGCAGGATGGAAACGACGATCGCTGGCCCCGCCCCCACGTGGCCGGCGTCCCCGCTGATGGCCGTGCCGATCGCGGCGAAGATCCCCGCCCCGATGACCGCGCCGATCCCGAGAGCGGTGAGCTGCAGCGGCCCGAGCGAGCGCTTCAGGCCGCCGCCGGCCTCCCCGTCGGCGATGCACTGGTCGACGGTCTTCCGACTGAACAGCTGGTTTCTAGACAAAGAGCGGCGCCAGCACCAGCGTCACCGTGCTCAGCAGCTTGATGAGCACGTGCAACGACGGACCCGCGGTGTCCTTGAAGGGATCACCTACCGTATCGCCCACGACGCCGGCCTTGTGGGCCGGGCTGCCCTTGCCACCGTACTCCCCCGTCTCAATGAATTTCTTGGCGTTGTCCCAAGCCCCGCCCCCGTTGTTCAAGAGCGTCGCCATCAGGATCCCGCCGATCGTGCCGACCATGAGGAACGACGCCACAGTCTCGGCGCCGACATGGAACAGCACCTTGAACACGAGCCCCACCGCGATCGGCATCCCGACGGCGAGCAGGCCGGGCGCGACCATCGCCTTGAGAGCACCGATCGTCACGATGTCGACGGCCCGCCCGTAGTCCGGGCGCGACGTGCCCTTCAGGATCCCGGGGTCGGACTGAAATTGCCGACGCACCTCCTGGATCACGCTCACGGCCGCCTTGGTCACCGCGCTGATGGCGAGGGCGGAGAACCAGAATACCAGCATGGCGCCGAGCAGGCCGCCCACGAACACTTCGGGCTTCGAGATGTCCACCGCCGCGAGCGGCGAGCCGAGCGCCGCGACCTCGTCCAGAAAAGCGGAGAAGAGCAGGAACGCCGCGAGCGCCGCCGAGCCGATGGCGTATCCCTTGGTCAGGGCCTTGGTCGTGTTGCCAACAGCGTCGAGGCGGTCGGTGCGCTTGCGAATGTCCTCCGGCTGATGAGACATCTCGATGATCCCGCCGGCGTTGTCCGTGATCGGACCGAACGTGTCCATCGCCAGGATGTAGGCCGCCGTTCCGAGCATGCCCATGGTCGCAACGGCAGTCCCGAACAACCCTGAATGGGCGAGCCCGCTCGACGCGCCCAGCTTGTACGACGCAATGATGGCCGCCGAGATCGTGAAGGTCGGTAGCGCCGTGCATTCGAGCGCCACGGCGAACCCCGCGATGATGTTCGTCGCCGGCCCCGTGACTGAGGCGGCGGCGATCGATTTGACGGGGCGGTAGCGGTACTCGGTGTAGTACTGGGTGATGTAGACGAACGCGATGGAGGTGACGATGCCGATGACGCCGCATAGCGCGAAATGCCACCACGCATCGGGGTGGCTGGGCGGATTGAGCAGCCAGTAGGTGCCGCCCGCGAATCCGAGAGCCGCGAGCACGGCTGTCCACATGTAGCCGCGATTCAACGCGTGCATGGGGTCTTCGTCCTCGCGGGCCTTGACGACCAGCACCCCGACGATGGACGCCACCAACCCGAACGCGCGCGCCACCAAGGGGAACAGCATCAGGCCCACGACCTGCACCGGGGTGAACACGCCGGGGTTGGCGAGGGCGAGGCCAGAGCCGAGAATCATAGCGCCGATGTTCTCCGCGGCGGTCGACTCGAACAGGTCGGCGCCACGTCCCGCGCAATCTCCCACGTTGTCGCCCACCAGGTCCGCGATTACCGCCGGGTTGCGCGGATCGTCCTCCGGGATCCCCGCTTCCACCTTGCCCACGAGGTCGGCGCCCACGTCGGCGGCTTTGGTGTAAATCCCGCCGCCCAGTTGTGCGAACAGCGCCACGAACGACGCGCCGAAGCCGTATCCCACGATCATCAGCGGAATCTTGGTCGGCTCGAACTGCAGCAGGTCCAGGATCGTGTACAACAGCCCCACGCCGAACAGGCTCATCGCGACGACGAACAGCCCGCTGACCGCGCCGCCCCGAAGTGCGATCTGAAGGGCCTTGTTCAGGCTCGAGCGGGCCGCGCTCGCCGTGCGGATGTTGGCCCGCACAGCGACGTACATGCCGATCACGCCGGCCACGCCCGAGCACAGCGCGCCGAACAGGAACGACAGCGTCGTCGTGAGCGCCAAGGTCGCCGCGGCCGGCTCCCCCGGGTGCGGCTTCCGGAAGAACGCATAGAGGACGTAGATGAGCACGCCCAGGGCGATACTCAGGGCCCCGATCGTGCGGTACTGACGCCGCAGGAACGCTTCCGCGCCCTCCTGGATCGCGTCGGAAATCTTCCGCATGTCGGGGGTGCCGTTGTCCTGCCGCAGGACGTAGCCTCGCAGACTCCAGGCGACGACCAGGGCCAGGACTGAGAGCCCCAGGACGAGAGCAATGAGCATAGTGGGCTGTAGCTCCTTGGAGCCCGCCTCGGGCGGGGGCGGGCGTCGACGAGTCTAGTTGCTGCGCGTGTAGCGGATGGAGAAGACGCTCGCCACCGGCTGCCCGCGCTGCGTGGCTGGAACGAACCGGGTCTCCATCATCAGGGCCACGAACGCTCGCCGGCACTCCTCGTCCGTCGGCGGTGGGTCGACCTCGACCCGTGTGGGCTGTCCGTCGGCGGCTACCCAAAACGAAACTTCAATCCGCCCTCGAGAAACGGAGTTGAGAATGCACTCCGGGGGCCGAGGGATTACTCGGCGAGGTTGGGCGGAGACAATGTAACCACCTTCGCCTCCCGTTCCAGACCCCGGACCGACCCCGCCCCCCGCCCCCCGCTCCGCGCCCTGCCCGCCCGCGGTGCTTCCACCCCCGCCTCCCAGCCCAACAGTGGGGGGCGCGAGCGTGGTCCGCGGGATGTCGAGTGGCGGCAGGTCCACCGGGATTCGTCGCAACACGGACAAGTCCGAAGGCACGATTCGCGGCGCGGCCGCGACATCTACCGCCGTGGGCCCTCCCTTTGGCAGCGTGAAGAAATTGATCTGTCGCCCAGCCGGGCTGGCGCCGCCAGCCGTCTGCCCCGAGTGCCGTGCCGGCCGCCCCAGGAGCAACCCGATGACCGCGGCGTGCGTCAGCACCGCCAGCGCGGTGCCCGAGCCGAGGTGCCGGCGGCCCAGCGGTAAGCGGAGGCCAGGGAGCGGGGAAGGCAGCGCGGTCACGGCAATAGCATACCCCGCCAAAACGAAAGTAGGGACGCCAGGAGGCGCCCCCACGGTACCGGTGCGCGACAGGCCGGCTACTTCTTGGCCTGCTCCGGCGGTGTGAAACCGATCACCTGGACGCCCGCTCCGTGGGCGATGTCCATGGCCTGCATGACGTCGATGTACTTGCGGTTCGGCGCCGCCTTGATGAACAGCAGCTTGGCCGGGCGCGGGTCGTAAATCTGATGGAAGGCCTGCTCGAGCTGACTGACGGCGTACGGCTGCCCGTTGATGGCGTAGGACCCATCAGCCTTGAGCTCCAGTACGATCTGGCTCTGCGGCGGCGACTTCTGCTTCGTCTGTTGCTCGGGCGGCACTTGCACGTCGAACGCCTTCCGGGACATCGGCTGAGTGATCATGAAGATGATCAGCAGCACCAGCAGCACGTCGATCAGCGGCGTGACGTTGATTTCGGAGCTGAGCCCCTCACCGCCGCCCGTGGACCCCATTGCCATGGGTTACGACCCTTTCTTCTTGACGAGCGACTGCTTCTGCTCGGTGATGGCGCCCACCACGCGAACGCCCGCCTTCCGCGCGATCTCGATCGCCTGTTGGACGCGCGCGAAGGCGATATCCTGATCCGCCTTCAGGAACAAAATCTTGTCCGTCGTGCGAGTGGCGTAGAGGGCCTCCAGCCGTCCCGGCAGCTCCTCGTCGGAAATAGGCTTTGGCCCGCCCCCCAGGTCGAGAAAGAACTTCCCGTTCTGGTCGATCCCGAGCCGGATCTCGTCCGACCCTTCCGGACGGTTCTCGGGGTTCTCCGAGCGTGGGATGGTCGCCTGAAAGCCCTTCGCGATCAGGGGCGTGACGATCATGAAGATGATCAGCAGCACCAGCATCACGTCGATGAGCGGCGTGACGTTGATGTCGGCCTTAACCGCCGCCCGGGCGCTAGTGGCTGACAGGGCCACTGGTCTGCGACGCCTTCTGCGTCTGGAATTCCTTGGTGAAGATCGAACGGCCGAATTCCGACCCGACGCTCTTGATCAGGTAGTCGATCAACTCCTTCGAGGTGTACGTCATCTCGACGGAGAGGAAGTCGATCTTCGTCGTGAAGTAGTTGTAGAGCCACACCGCCGGAATCGCGACGATGAGGCCGAATGCCGTCGTAATCAACGCCTCGGCGATACCCGAGGAGACCGACGCCAACGACCCGCCACCACCCGAGGCCGCCATGCCGGTGAACGCGTTGACGATACCCATCACCGTTCCGAGCAGCCCGACGAACGGCGCCGTGGAGCCGGTCGTCGCGAGGATGCCCAGGCCGCGCTTCAGCTCGGCCGACACGATAAGGATCTCGCGCTCCACCGCCCGCTCCACCGAGTTGATGTCGGCGGCGGTGATCGTGGCGCGGTCGCGGAGCAGCGGCTTCACCTCGGAGAGGGCTTCACCCACCACGCGAGCCACGTGGCTCTTCTTCTGCTTCTCGGCGAGTCGGATCGCTCCGTCGAGCTGCTCCTCTTGCAGGAAGCGGGAGAACTCCGGAGCGAACTTTCGCGTCTCGCGTTGGGACCGGACGATCTGGACCAACTTTTGGACCGCGTTCGCCCACGAAATGATCGACATGATCAACAGAATGATCACGATCGCTTTGGCGAACGGACCCATCGAGACGAACAGGTCGTAAAGCGAGAGGCTCATGTGGGGAGGCTCCTTGGTGTTATTGCTTGATCCGGAAGTCGATCGGGAGCTGAATCAGCACCCGCACCGCCCGGCCGTGGACCCGCGCGGGTCGGAATAAGGCCTTGAGCAGATAGTTCCTGGCGGACTGGTCAAACCCGGGGTTGGGGCTTTGCAGCACCTTGACGGAGTTCGGCTCCGCCCGCCCCAGCGTGTCGACGATCGCCTGGGCGAGCACGCGACCCGATATCCCGGCCTGCCGCAGCAGGTCCGGATACTGGAGCGTGGGGCCCGACAATACGGCGGGTTTCTCCTCGACGATCGCTTCCATGAACACTTCGTTGCCCGTCGGCACCATGCCCGTGGCGAGCCCGCCCTCCACACCCGTGCCCGAGTAGTCCTTCGGATCGAAGTGCTCCTGGAGGTTCACCGGCGGAATATTGGTCGGGATCACATCCGGTGCCACGACGGTCTGGAAGCCCTTGAGGGGCACGTCGAGCTGGACCGGCTGCTGCTCGGGCGGCTTTTCCTGCTTCGGTTGATCGACGAACACCATCGCCGTGTCCACCTTGACGCTGTTGTCCGTCTGACCGGCGTTCAGAGTCGCGTACACGGCGGCTCCGATCACCACCGTGTGGATCACGAGCGACGCCGCGCTCAAGCCGAACCCGCGACGCCGATTCTTCCTGCGCCTCGATTCGATCAGATTGTCGAACACGGGCTATTTGACCTCCGGTCAAGTCCGTAACTACCTAGAGAAATAGTGTCAGATTTCGGCCGCCCGCTAGTGGACCCCCCATTACAAAACGATGACAGCTGGGTGAGGGGTCGCCCACCATCCTGCTGGCCCCCTGCGGCCGACGGCCCTAGCCGCGAAGATTGAGGCGCCATTGCAGTAGCACCCGGACGGTCCTCCCCTGCGCCCGGCCCGGCGCGAATCGCAAGCGACGCACGTGATCGATCAGCGGCCCCGCCAGACTAGGGCTGGGTGACGACACGACGGTGGCCGATTCCGGCTCGACCGCCCCGGACGTGTCGACCACGAAGCGGACCACGGCGACGCCGCCCATTACGGGCGCGCCCGTCGCCCCGCTCACGATTACCGTCCGTGCCTCGGGCGAGAGGGCGCGTGGCGTCTGATCGAGACCGTGGCATTCGGGGAGGCAGCTATAGGTAGTGTCCTGACGGGGCGCCGCCGCGAGCCTGCCCAGTGCCGCCGACGGGTGCGCCAAGGCCGGGGGTTGGACGCTCCGCCGGATGGCTTCGAACTCGATCGCGAGGGTCGAGTCGATCTGCGCGAGACCCGCCACCTCGAGCCGGGGGTCGATCAGCAGCGCTTCCCGAAACGATTCACGCGCCAGGCTGTCGCGTCCTTTGAAAAACTGAAGGACGCCCCGCCACACGAACGCGTTCATGCGGTCGGTGCTCGTGCCCGCGGTGCTCGAGTCGAGCGCAACCCGCACCAGCGCGAGCCCGGAGTCCACGTTGCCCGCGCGGAGCTGGACCCGCGCGGCCGTCACGAGGTCGGCCGCGCGTGTCTGTGCGCTCAACTGCCCCGGCACTCCGAACCAGCTGGCGGCGACCATGCCGACGAGCACCATGCTCACCACTCGCATCGGGCGCTTAACGTACGGCTGGGTCCTGCCCGCGTCGAGTCAACGATTGGCCCTCCGCGAAAAAGCGATGACGTTACGGTCGCGCCGCGGGCGGCGAAGGCGGGGAGGACGAGGGCGTCCAGGGCAGGACGACGGTGAATGTGGTGCCGCGCCCCGGCCGGCTGATGACGCCGATTTGGCCACCATGCGCTTCAGCGATCCACTTGCAGATCGCCAGGCCGAGGCCCGCGCCTGGCCGCTCGCCCGTGCGAGTCCGGGCGGAGTCCGCGCGCCAGAAGCGGTCGAAGATGTGCGGCAGGTCGCCCGGCGCGATGCCGATGCCGGTGTCGGCGACGCTCAGGGCCACGCGCCCGTTCGCCGGACCGAGCTGCATGCGCACGCTGCCGCCCGCGGGCGTGTACTTCACGGCGTTGGTCACCAGGTTCAGGATCAACTGGCGGATGCGGCTCGCGTCCACCGAGACGATCACGGGCTCGGCGGGGGTCGCGACCTCCATCGTGACCCCCGCTTCCTCCGCTAGGAGCTCACCGGTCTCCTGAACCTCGGTGACGATGCCCCGCAAGTCCACCGGCTCTCGATGGAGCGACGCGATCCCCTCGTCGGCGCGCGCGAGCATGAGCAGCGCGTCCACGAGCTCGGACATCCGCTTGATCTCCTGCAGCGTCTCCTCCAGCGTCACGAGCGTTTCTTGCGAGAGATTTGGCGTGGTGATCGCGCGCTCGACCCCCGCGCGCAGCACGGTGAGCGGCGTCTTGAGCTCGTGGCTTGCGTCCGCCGTGAAGCGCCGCAGCGCGGCGAAGTTGCGCTCCAGCCGCGTCAGCATCTGGTTGAGCGTCTCTATGAGCCGTCCCACCTCGTCCTTCACCACGGGCACCGCCAGACGACGATGCAGGCTGCGCCCGTCCGTAATCTCCCGTACCTCGGTGATGATCTGATCGACGGCCGTGAGGGCGCGGCTGGCGATCCAGCTTCCCAGCAGCACGGCGGCGATCAAGCCCAACGGCAGAACGAGGGCGAGGGTCGAGAGCAGCTGCTCGGGACCGACCTCGGCCAGGCGAACATTCGCGCCGGCGAGGATCGCGCCAAACTGAGGTCCGGCATCGCTGACGTAATGCACCGCGTAGCGGATCGTGGGACCGTCGGGCCCGAGCTGGAGCGTGCCGGAGGCCCGACCGGAGATGGGCGCGCTCGTCAACCCGCGCAACTGCTCGACCTGCTGAAACGTGAGCGCCCGGGCGTCCGACGAGGCGAACAGGAGGCTGCCGTCGCGGGCCGTGATGACCAGGAACTCGGGAACCGCCTCGAGCAGGGCGGAGAGGTCGGGGATGAGCACCGGATGAGCCGCGCTGTCGGCTCGCACCAGGACGCCACGGGCGCGGTAGCTCTCGGCCAGGATGCCCGCGGTGAGGGACGCCTCCGACTGGATGCGGCGGTCCAGATCCCGATAGGAGGCGTTGCGGCGATCTAGGTAGAGGACGGTGGCAAAGGCGGCGAGCGTCAGGGCGAGGGCCACCGAGTACCACGCGGTGAGACGCCCGCGGATCGTCTGCATGTCAGGCCTTCACGACGTAACCCACACCACGCACCGTGTGGATCAGCTTCGGCTCGTGCCCGTGATCGATCTTCTTGCGCAATCGCGTGATCACCACGTCCACGATATTGGTCCCGGGGTCGAAGTGGTAGTCCCAGGCGTACTCGGTGATCAGGGTACGCGGCATGACGCGCCCGTGGTGGCGCATGAGATACTCGAGCACCGCGTATTCCTTTGGTGTCAGCTCGATGCGCTTGGGGCCGCGCCGCACGTCGCGGCTTCCCGTATCGAGCGTCAGGTCCGCGACGTGGAGGACCGGCGGGGCGATCGCCTTGGGCCGGCGCCCAAGCGCTTCCACCCGAGCGAGCAGCTCCTCCAACGAAAACGGCTTCGTGACGTAGTCGTCGGCGCCCATCTTGAGCGCCTGGACCTTGAAGTCCACCGCGTCCTGCGCGGTGAGGACGAGGACGGGAATACCGTCGCCCCGGTCCCGCAGCGTACGCAGCACGTCGAGGCCGGAGAGCGCCGGGAGTCGCAGGTCGAGCACCAGCATGTCGTAATGCCCGCCCGCCGCGAGGCGCAGCCCCTCCGCGCCGTCGCCCACGAGATCGGCATGGAAGCCAGCCTCGGTCAACCCCCGCTTCACGTACTGTCCGACCGTCTTGTCGTCCTCGACGACGAGGATCTTCATCCGATGGGGAGGTACACCTTGAAGTTGGACCCCACGCCGACCTGCGACTCGACATCGATCCGCCCCCGGTGCTCGGCGATGATGCCGTAGCAGATGGACAGACCCAACCCCGTCCCCCGCCCCTGCGGCTTGGTGGTGAAGAACGGCTCGAAGATCTTCGGCAGGTCCTCCCGCTTGATCCCGCTGCCGGTATCGATGAACTCGAGGAGGATCTCGTCCCGCCGGTCGGGATTGATGCGGCTGCGGACCGTGAGCGTGCCCCGCGAATCCATCGCATCCATGGCGTTCAGCATCAGCGCCATGAAGCTCTGGATCAACCGCTCCTGGTCCGCGAGCACCACCGGCAGGTCCGCCGCCAGCTCGCGGATCACGGTCAGCCGCTTGAAGCGCGCGTGGAGCTTGAGGAGAAACAGTGTGCGTTCCACGACACTGTTCACGTCCAGCGGCTTCATGTCGCCCCCCCTCGGGCGCGAGAAGTCGAGCAGGCTCTCGACGATGCGACGACAGCGCTGGACCTCGGTGTCGATGATCTTCAGATATTCGTCGTACCCGTGGCGGTCTGTAGGCTCCAGGTCTGCCGCGCGGAGCGCGAGCGCCTCGCAGCAGGCCAGGATCGTCGCGAGCGGGTTGTTGATCTCGTGCATCACGCCGGCCGCAAGCTGACCCATGGCGGCCAGTTTCTCCGTCTCCGTCAGCCGTTGCTGGGCCTGACGCCACTCGGTGATGTCCTCGCCGATGGTGATGACGTGCGAGATGGTACGGCCGTCCTGCCGCATCGGAATCTTCGTGATCCGGTAATACCGGGCTTCGCCACTCGCCTGCGACTCCATCTCCACCTGCTGCAGCTCGCCCGTATCGAATACTCGATCGAACTCGCGCTTCAACAAGTCGCGGGGTTGCCGGTCGAGGACCTCGAAGATCTCGCGGCCGACCGCATCGTCGCGCGATACGCCCTGGGTGCCGGTTTCGCGCTTGCGGTTCCAGGCACGGATGCGGTAGGTCCGATCGATCACATAGAGCCCGACGGGAAGGGAGTCGACGATCTGCGCGGCGAAGTTGCGCTGCGCCTCCATTTCGTGCGTCCGCAGCGCCACCTCGGACGCGAGGTCCTGCGACAGCTCGGTCGCGGCGATCATGGGCGCGAGGATCCGCCCGACGACCACCATGACGTCGTGCGCGACGCCCTCGTAGCGGCCGGTGGGAATGATCACCTCGAGCGCGCCGAGCGCTTCGTCCTCGTGGATCAGGGGGAGCCGCATGATCGAGCCCCCGGGCACCTCTTCCCGCTGGGGCCCGTGGTGGACCCATTCCGCCACGGGAGGCGCGTAGCCGGGGAGCTCGGCTTCGTCACCCGGGGGGGTGACCGGCGCGAACTGAGTGCCGTCCGGCGTGCGCAGCCAGAGCCGGCAGCGGCGCAGATTGAGCCCGCGTCGTAGCGCGCTGACCACGCCGTGCAAGGCCTCCCCCGACGCGAGGCCGGCCTGCAGCACGGACGCCACCTCGGCGATCACCCGGATACCGGGATGCTCGGTATCGAGGGAGGGAGCGACCATCGGTGGCAAAGCTAGGGATGCCGCTCCTAGCGCGCCAGCGCCGCCTCGAACCGCACGCCCAGGAACGGGCGCACCTGCGTCACGTTCCCGAAGAACACGGTCGGCCCGAACAGCAGCCCGAACTGGTCGCCGAACCGGATCCCGGGCAGCAGCGACACCGCTCCCCATGGCGACCCGACGGGCAGCGGTGAGTTAGAGCCGGCGTACCCAGTGGTCTCTACGGTGACATCGACACCCACGCGAGTGGCGCTCGTGTCGGCCCCGAGCTCGGCGAGCCTCAGCGCGCGGGTGTGTGTCCCCAGCGTGACGCCGAACACGAAGCCGCGCGTCCCGCCGACGATCGCTCCCTCGTCGACGAACGAGCCAACGCGCCCCATGAGCGAGAACGCCGCGATCGGCCCACCCTGGACTCGCCGCATGTACCCCACGTCCAACCCCTCGATCTGCCACCCTCCACCGACGGTGAACGCGAGACCGCCCGTGAACCCGCCCCTTCCTCCACCCGCGCTCCCACCGCCCTGACTCGCCAGCGGCGTAGACAAAGCCGCCAGTGCTACCAACATTGTTCCCATGGACCGACGCACGTTTGTTCTCCTCACTGGTGCCGCGGCCACCGCACCGTTCCACACCGCCCGGTCGATCGGACGATCCGGGAGAGGGGCGGTCGGCAGATTGCAGTTCGAGCTCGACGATCGCCGCCGTTGGTCGTTGTGGTACTACGGCGAAGGCTCCCCCGTTCCGCTCGTTCGGGGGGCCGACATCGTCGCGTGGGTCGGTGAGCAACCCATCACCCTCGCGGAGCTGGAAGATAGTACCGTGGGAAGCCGGCGCCCGCCGGGCGGAAACGCCGTCGTCGTGCGCGGCCGGGCGGCCGGCGTGTGGGTCGAGGCGGAGTTCCTCACCGACACCGACCGGTTCCAGGCCACGGTCACGGTGACGCTGTTCCCCGATCGCTTTCTGCCGACCGTGACCGCGGTCCGGTTCCTGAAGGTGTCGCACGCCGAGACGTTGGCGGGCGACGGACCACTCGAAGCGCTGATCAATGGCCAGACGTCCAACGATCCCTGCCGCGTGGTCACGGTCGGAGCCCCCGAGACGGGCCAGATCGAAAGCCACGGCGCGCTCGGGCTCACACGAGGCCGCCGCGGCCTGGCCATCGCGTTCGACGGCGGGGAGCCCGGCCAGGCACGCGTCAAGCTCTCGTCGGACGGCCTCGAAGCGATCAGCGATTGGCGTCCGCCGCGGCCCTTGCGGCCGGAGGGCGATTCGTCGCGCATGCATCTGGGCTTCGATCCGGACGGAGACGGCCTGGAGGCCCTGACCGCGCTCTTCGTGCCTTCGTCCCGCGTGGATCAGGAGCGCCTGGCGCAAGCCGTCGTCCCCGCGGGATGGTGCTCACGGTCGGAGCTCTCGGGGTCCGTGGGTGAGGCGGACGTGATCGCGAACCTGGAGTTCTGCGCCGCGCACTTCGACCGTCGATTCTTCCGTTATGTCGAGCTCGACGACGGCTATCAAACGGCAGTCGGCACGTGGGAGCCGAACGACCGGTTCCCGCACGGCCACCGCTGGCTCACGGACCAGATCCACGCCAAGGGATTCAAAGCGGGTCTCTGGCTCGCACCGTTCGCCGTGTCCGAAGGGTCAGGGCTGCCCGCGGCCCATCCGGACTGGCTGTTGCGCGATGCCACCGGCCCCGTCGTGTGCGACACCCGAGAATCGTGGGGCGGCGCGATGTACGCGCTCGACGGCGCCAACCCGAAGGTCCAACAGTGGCTGTTCGACCTGGCCCGCCGGGTCGTGCAGGTCTGGGGTTACGACCATCTCCGCGTCGATCTGCTGCGCTGGGCGACCGCGGGCACGGCCCACTATGGCGGGTTGACCCACGCGGAGGCGTATCGGGCGGGCCTGGGCGCGATCCGCGACGGACTCGGAACAGAAGCCTTCCTCGTGGCCACTGGCGCGCCGTTGCAGCATGCCGTGGGCTTGGTCAACGGCATGCGGATCGGTCCGGACGTGACCGCGAGCTGGGGCGGAATCCAACCGGCGGCGCGGGCGGCCGGGTTGCGGAGCTTCTACCACCGTGCCGCCTGGCTGAATGACCCGGATTGCCTATTGGTACGCCCGCCGCTCAGTCGTCCCGCCGCAGAGGCATGGACGTCGCTGGTCGCGGTCTCGGGCGGTCTGACGATGTTCTCGGACCACCTGCCAAAGCTGCCGGCGGACCGAGTGCAGATGCTCCAACGCACGCTGCCCGTCGCCGTAACGGCGGGACGCCCGGTCGCGACCGGGGACATCGAGCGCCAGTCGGCTCCCGCACTCACCGTGGGCGCGGACGTGTATCCGATCCGCGGGCCGTGGCGCTTCCGGACGGGGGATGACCCGAGCTACGGCGCTGTCAAGTTCGACGAGGACGCGTGGGAGACGATCGCCGTCCCTGCCCGCTGGGACGACGCCGGGCATCCAGGCTACGCAGGGGTCGCGTGGTACCGGACGCGGTTTCGTCTCCCCCCGAAGAACGCCGGAACCGCCGACCGACGCGACATTCGCCTCGAGCTCGGGAAGATCGCGGATAAGGACGAGACGTACGTAAACGAGGTGAAGATCGGGCAGACCGACGACCCACAGATCTTTCGACGCTACGCCGTCTCACCGGAGCTGCTCAACTGGGGCGGTGACAACGTCCTCGCCGTCCGCGTCTCCGGCGGTGGCGCCGGCACCGGCGGCGGTGGGATCTGGAGCGTGCACCGCGACGTCCCGCACCGGGTCTGGGTGGCGGAGGGGGCATCGCGCTGGTGGACGGCGGTGCTCGTGAACTGGGAAGACGAGTCGCGTGACGTGTCCGTGCCGCTCGCCGCGCTTGGAATCACCGGCGCTCGATTCGACGCGTACGACCCGTGGCGCGACGCGCCCACCGCGCCGCTCACGGACCTTCTCGCGGTCACGCTCGAGCCGCAGAGCGCGCGTGTCATCGCTATCCGCCCCACCGCGGCACGACCCCAGATCATCGGGACCACGCGTCATGTCGTTCAGGGCGCGGTGGACGTCGCCGACGAGACGTGGGATCAGGCCACACGTACACTCAAGGCGAAGGCCACGAACCTGGACAGCCGCGCCTATGCGGTCACGATCTCCGTCCCCAAGGGAATCAGGCCCGGTACGTGCAAGGCGGACGTACCGTGCTCGGTGAGGCGGCTTGAGACCGGGCACGTGGTGCTCGAATGGGCGGCTGGGGGCGATGGCAGGGACATCCTGTGGGAATTGAGCTTCCGCCCGGCGACCGGCAAGAAGGGGAAGAAGTAGCGGTCGCCAGCGTCTACCGTTCGCCCAACATACCCGCGGCGGCCCCGATCCCGCGGACGAAGACCTTCGGCCCGACCAGACAGAGGATCAAGGGCGGTAGCGCGGCGATCAGCGCCCCGGCCATCGGGTCGGGACCACTCAACGCGCCCGCACCACGCAGGCCGGCGATGCCGACCTCGAGGACTTGGGTGTCAGCGGACCGCAGGGCGACGAGCGGCCACAGAAAACTCCTCCACTGCTCGGCGAACGCCAGCACGGCGAGCGCAGCGAGCGCCGGCCCGGCTTGCGGCAAGGCGACCCGCCGAAAGATCGTCCACTCGCCCGCGCCCTCGAGGCGGGCAGCATCTTCGAGATCTCGCGGCATTGCGCGAAAGCACTGGCGCAGGAAAAAGATACCCGTGATCGAGACGAGCTCGGTCGATATCAAGCCCGCGTACCCATCGATCCAGCCCAGGGCGTCAATCATGATGAAGCGGGGAATGACCAGCAGAATCATCGGCACCGTCAGGAGGCTCAGGTAGCCGAGGAACAGGCGGTCCCGACCCGCGAAGCGGAGGCGCGCGAACGCGTACGCCGCCGTGGCGCTTGTGATCACCTGGCCCGCCACGACCGCGAGCGTGAAGATCGCGCTGGCGACCACGAAGTGACCGATGGACGACCGCAGCGCACTTCCTGCGCCCGCCAGCCCAGTGGCGGACATATAGATGAAGGGGGCGAGCACCCCGGCGGCAAGCGGCAGCGAAAGGAGAAGCCGGAGCGAACCGCTCACCCATCCCCAGCGCGAGCCCTGCCTCCGCGCTCGGTCAGACATGCTCGACGTGCCGTTCCAGCAGCCTGAGCTGCGCCCAGGTGAACCCGAACAACGAGACGAAGAAGAGCAGCGCCATGGCGCTCGCTTCGCCAAACCGCAATGCCTCCCAGCCGGTCCGATAGATACGGGAGACGATCACATCGGTCGCGTCGACGGGACCACCCCCTGTGGCGGCGGCCACCAGGGCGAAGACCTGGGCCGCGCCGATCAGCCCGGTCACCAAGCCGAACAGCATCGCGGGGCGAAGCAGTGGCAGCGTGATACGGCGGAAGCGCTGCCACGGACCTGCCCCGTCCAGGCGCGCCGCCTCGAGATACGCCGTCGGGATCGCGCGTAGCCCCAGGGTGAGCACGCTCATCTGGTAACCGAGCTGCATCCACACTGAGACGGCCATGAGGGCGATGAGCGCGGTCTTGGGATCTCCGAGCCAATTCATGGGCCCGACGCCGGCGCGCGTCAGCAACTGATTGATCAGGCCGAGATCGGGATGGTACAGCGATCGCCAGACCAATCCGATGGCCACCACGGAGACCACGTGCGGTATGAGGAGCGCGCGCAGCATCCACCCCCCCGACCGTGCGAGGAGCAGGGCCAGGGCCAGTGCGAGTGCCAAAGACAGTGGAACGGTGCAGACGAAGAGCGCCGTGTGGCCCAACGCGGTCCAGACGAGCGGATCCGTGAGGACGCGCCCGTAGTTCGCGAGCCCGACGAACGGATGCACCGGCTCGACTGGGTTCCAGCGATGAACGGATAGGTACAGGGCGAAGAGCAGGGGTAGCAGTGAGAACGCTGCTAGGTGCAGCATCGACGGCGAGAGGAATCCCCAGGCGGCAAGCGTCTCGCGCCGGCGGCGCGGCGCCCCCGCGCTCCATGTGCCGAGCCACGTCACGAGCGGGCCGAGGGCCGCCAGGCCGAGCATGACGGCGAGCCAGCCTGCCGTGCCGGCCTCCCCGGGCTCGGCTCGCACTTCGACCCAGCGTCCGGGGGCCAGGCGAACGGCGACACTCGCGCGGGTCGTGCCGTCGATCCGCCGACGCCGCACGTCACTCGGCTCCGAATCGGCGGGCACCGTCTCGGCCCCCCGCGCGATCACCGCTACCGCGCCGGGAGCATAGCGAGCATCCGCGGATCGAGCCGCGGCCTCCTGCATGAGCAGCTGCACGTCCGAGAGCCAGCGGTCCGTCGCGCCGCCCGTGACCACGCGCATGTCCGCGAACGCGGCAGCTCCGAACAGCACGGCAGCAGCCCAGTACTGTTTCAGAGCTTGCCGCCGAGCCTCCGGCGCCAGGCCGATGGCCCGGACCGCCTGTCCTCCGGCGACGACCAACAGTAAGAGCGCCGCGAGCAGCCACGGGGACAAGGGCCACCCACCGACATCCGGATAGGCGGCGACCACGCCGACCACGTCCCAGTCGTCGCGATCGAGGAGCGGCGCGAGCGCGGCCTCTCGGTCGCCGATCCAGTGGACCCACACCTCCCGCCGCAGGCCCTCGAGCACCGCCGCGGGCAGTGGCGACGCCGTCGCCTGCACAAGCGGGGCGGTCCGATGATAGATCTCGAACCGCGCGGACATGCCCGGCAGCTCGTCGAGGGCGCGGGCGCGAATCAGCAGCTGTGGCAGGTCGTAGTCCGCGCTTCCGCGAGCGAGCGGTGTCACGAGCGGCAGGTATCCGGCGACCGCGGTGGCGTCGTGGGCGGCGAGCGAGCGCGCCGCGCGTAAGCGCGCCCAGTGCACCGCCACGAGTGGTGACAGGACGCCCACGACCAGGGCGACGATCGCGGCCGTCCGCCCGCGAGTGACCGAGGTCATCTGGTCGCTCCGAGGAGCCGATCCAACTCTCGTGCGGTGGCGCGGGCGGCGTGACCCGGCTCCGCCCCGCCGAGCGTTATGCGGACCATCAACGCCGAAAGGGCTGCCTCCACCTCCCGCCATTGCGCGACGCGCACTCGCCACGCCGGCCGGGCGTGTGCCGCTGCTCGCAGGAAGGCCGCCTCCCAGCCGAGCGTGTCGGCTGCCGCGAGTGCTCGCGCCGCGCTAGTCACTGCCGGCAGTTCGATCCCGGCGTCACCTCGCGCCGCCCCCGGAAGCGAGTCGGTGAGATCCGCCACGAGCTCGACCGCGCCTTTGCGCCCCAGGATCCGTCCCGGCACCGCGTAGGCGGTGGCGTAGAGCACCGTGACCGGCGCGACACCGACGCGATGGGGGATCGGCACGAAGCCCAGGCGCAGCCCACGGGCCGTCGCTGCTGCCCGGAGATCGCGGACCGCTGCGTGGCTCACCGTCATCATCGCCACCCGGCCTGCGACGAACGATCGGGCATTGTCACCGTCCTCGTCGCGCGCGTCGGCCGCGCGCGGCGCCACGCCCTCGCGGGTGACCCAGCCCGCGTACCAGCGCAGGGCCGCGATCGTGCCCGGCGCGTCGAGGCAGCCGGATGCCCGCCGGCCGTCCGAGCACAAGACGTCTCCACCACCCGACCAGATCCACGGCAGCCAGAACGCCGGCCGCGGGTCGAACGCCGCCCCCCAGGCTTCGATCCGGTGATCGCGTGGGTCATGACGGGTGAGCTGCCGGGCGATGCGCAGGAAGTCGTCCCAGGTCCAGTCATCACCGGGATAGCCAATCCCGGACCGGTCGAACAGGTCCCGATTGTAGACGATCAGGAGGGGCGTGTAGCCCCGAGGAAGCGCGTAGACCGCCTCGCCACGGCGGAAGATCCCGAGGACGGTGGCATCGTACCGGGTCAGGTCGACGCCCACGCGGGGGAGGTACGGCGCGAGATCGAGCGCTCCCCCCCCACCTGGGCCCGCGACGAGAGGGACGTCGCCGTCCTCCACGAGGAACGCCTCGGGGGGCGGTTCGAGAGTGAGCGCCGCGGCCAGGATCAGGCGATAGTCGGCCCGGGAGCCTGTCACGTTCCGTTGCTCCGCGCGCAGCCCCGGATGCCGGGCGCGGTAAGGCCCGAGCAGACGCTCTTCGAGCTGCGCGGTGGCGTCGTCCGCTCGATACAGCAGGGCGACGGGTCGGGAGGCGCCGGCCCCACACGCGCAGCACATGAGGCACAGCGCGAGCGCGCGTCTCACTCGATGCGCTCTCCCGCCGCGTCGAACAGGTGGACGTGCTGGCGATCAACCTTTACACCGACGCGGTCGCCCGCGCGGAAATCCCGCAGGCCGGGAACGCGAGCGACCAGCGCTTGCCCGCCGGCGTCCAGGCGCACCAACGTCTCGGCGCCCAGCGGCTCGACGACTCGAACCTCGGCGGGTCCCAGTCCCTGATCCGGATCGAGCAGGCCCACATGCTCCGGGCGGACGCCGAGCTGGATTTCGCCCTCGTAGCGCTCCAGGGTGACTGGAACGGACCAGACGCCGACATCCACCACTCCGCCCTTCCCACCGGCGTCGCCCGTGCCGTGTGCCCGACCGGCGAGGATGTTCATCCCTGGTGACCCGAGGAAGCGCGCGACGAACACGTCGGCCGGCCGCTCATACACGTCGGCGGGCGTGCCCACCTGTCGCAGCCGCCCGCCGTCGAGGATGGCAATGCGCTGGCCCAGCGTCATGGCGTCGACCTGGTCGTGCGTCACGTACACCATGGTCGCTTTCAAGTCCCGGTGCAGCTCGAGCAGCTGAGCTCGGAGCTCGGCGCGGAGCGGCGGATCGAGATTCGAGAGGGGCTCGTCGAGCAGGAAGACACGAGGCTCCCGGACGAGCGCGCGGCCGAGTGCCACGCGCTGCCGCTCGCCACCCGAGAGTTGTGCGGGGTGACGATCGAGTAGCGCGCTGAGGCCGAGCCGTTCCGCTGTCGCCTGAACGCGCCGCGCGACCTCCGCCGTCGGCATGCCCCGCACCTCGAGACCGAACGCGATGTTCCCGCGCACGCTGAGATGGGGATACAGCGCGTAGGTCTGGAAGACCATCGCCACGTCGCGCTCGGCGGGCGGGAGCGATGTCACCTCGCGCTCGCCGATCAGGATCTCCCCGTCGCTCGGCTCCTCGAGGCCGGCGACGCAGCGTAGCGTCGTGGTCTTGCCGCTCCCGGACGGCCCGAGCAGCACGAAGAGCTCGCCGTCCTGAACGTCGAGCGACAAGGCGTCCAGCGCCGGTCGGCCGTCGGTCGTGTAGCGTTTGGCGAGGCGGCGCAGGGTGACCGACGCCATGGATGCGACTAGCGGGTGGGAAGCTTGAACTCGACCGGCATCTGGAAGCGCACGGGCACGGCGCGTCCGGCGATGCGCGCCGGCGTGAAGTGCGCGGCCTGGAGATAGTCTTTCGCCGATTCGTTGAAACGGGCGTCGCTGCTCTCGATGACACGCACCGTTCCCTCCTCCACTCGACCGGTGGTGTCGATCACCGCCTCGACCACCACTCGGCCGGTCACCCGCGTCAGGAGCAGGGGTGCGGGATAGGTGAGCACCACGCTAGAGACGAGGTGTGGTCGCTCCTGAACGTCCTCGATCCGATACACGTCGCCCGCGATATGCAGCGTCACCGGCGGCTGCGACTCCCTCGAGAATTCAACCGGGATCTCGACGAGGGTTTGTACGACGCGTCCACGCACGCGCCCAGGTCGAAACAGGGTCTTCAATACCATCGTGCGCGCCGCGGCGACCAGCAGGGTATCCGAGCCCTGAGTGATGCTCACGGTGGACGGCTCGGGGTTCCCCGCGCTGTCGATCACGACGCCCACGACCACGACGCCGTCGCTGCCCTGTTCCGGGTACTTGAGCGGGGCCGCCAGCACGATTTCCGGCCGCTCATCGACCTCCTTTATGGCGTAGACCCGATCCGGCGACGGCGGGGGCGGGACAAACGGCGCCGGTCCACACGCCGCCGCGAGCACGACCCCCAGGGCGATCGCCCTCATGCCCAGCCTCCGGTCACAGCGCCGCGATCTGCCGCAACAACTCGGTGTCCTCGCGTCGGGCGCCGAGCTCCGGCTCGATGTGGCTCCACCGCAGCGTGCCGTCCCGATCGACGAGGAAGTAGGCACGCTTCGAGTGGAAACGGTCCTCCAGCAGCACACCGTACGCCCGGCTCACGTCCCGACGGAAGTCGCTCAGGAGGTCCTGCCGCATGGCGTACTTGGCCTTGTACTCGCGCAGCGCCGGCACCGAATCGACACTGACCGGGAAGACCTTCGTGCCCGCGAGCTCGAACGCGTCGTAGTCCTCGCTGAACGCGCAATTCTCGGCGGTACAGGTGCTCGTGAACGCGAGCGGAAAGAAGGCGAGGAGCACGTGCGCCCGGGCCCGAAAGGACGAGAGCGTGACGTCCGTCCCCGCCGTGGACGGGAGCGTGAAGTCGGGGGCCGCGGCACCGACGCGGAGCTCGGCCGGGCGAGCAGTCACGGTCACAACGGATTCTCCTCGAAATGACCCGGGCCCGGAACGCAGTGGGTCCCTGGGGTGTTTGGACAGTACACAATGTCATCGCGCGTGTCTTGGCGGGCAACCCACCTGCGTGGCGGTTTGAAATCGGCCCGCGGTCCGTGCATCTTACCCGCGGCCCGCCACCCCGCGGTAAACACAGGAGTGGTCGAGTCATGACGAACGTGAAAGAACGGAACGTCGGTCACACTGCGAAGGAGCCGATCATGCCGTACACCCTGCCGGCGCTACCCTACGATTTCGGAGCGCTCGAGCCGTTCATCGACGCGCAGACGATGCAGATCCACCACGGGAAGCACCATCAGGCCTACGTGAACAACCTGAACGCGGCGCTCGACAAGCATCCCGAGTTACACAAGAAGACGCTCGAGGAGCTCCTGCGCGGCATCAACGCTGTCCCCGAGGACATCCGCACCGCGGTGCGCAACAACGCGGGCGGTCATCACAATCACTCGCTGTTTTGGACCATCATGGCTCCCGCTGGCAAGGGTGGAGGCGGCGAGCCTGCCGGCACGCTGGCTGACGCGATCAAGAAGGCCTTCGGTGACTTCGCCAAGTTCAAGGAGCAGCTGTCCGCGGCGGGAACAACCCGATTCGGCAGCGGCTGGGCATGGCTGGCAGTCGCCGGCGGCAAGCTCGAAGTGCTCAGCACCGCCAACCAGGACAGCCCGCTCATGGATGGAAAGGCACCGATCCTCGGGCTGGACGTGTGGGAGCACGCGTACTACCTCAAGTACCAGAACCGGCGCCCGGACTACATCGCGGCGTGGTGGAATGTGGTCAACTGGCCGGAGATCGGGAAAAGGTTTGAGTCGGCAAGGAAATAGCCGAGGCAAAGGCTAACGCACAGACGCACAGTCGTGAACAGACGGCACGGGCCGGGACAAACGTTCCGGCCCTTCGGCGTTTAGAGATGGACGTTGAGCAGCGGGAGGATCTTGAACGGCGCTTTGTTGTTCTTAGCCCTGTTCAGAACCCCGATCTGCACGCCATGGAGCTCGTACGCTGAGTTGTAGAGTCCAATCGCGAGGCCGCGTTGGGGGCCGCGGAACCGATTGTAGGCGCTTACGGAAACACCCGCCATGCGATGACTGTCCACGCGGTAGCCCGCCACCGCGATCCCCCGGATTTCCTGCTCCGCGACGACCGCCAACCCGCCGATCCCGATTCCCGTCACACGTCCGTTCGCAACCACCGCGAGACCGCCGACCCCCACGCCGGTGACCGAGCCGTTGGCGACGACCGCCAAGCCGGCGAGGCCGGCGCCGGTCACGTCGCGGTTCGCGACCGTGCCGAGGCCCGCGACCGCTAGGCCCACGAGGTCGCGATTCGCCACGGTGCCGAGCCCACCGACGGCGATCCCGGTGATGTCGCCGTTCGCGACGGTGCCGAGGCCCGCCACCGCGATCCCCCAGATGTCCCGGTTGGCAACCGTCCCGAGACCGCCGACAACGACGCCGTAGATGTCGGCGTTCGACACGGCGCCGAGGCCGCCGATGCCGATGCCACGCATCGCGCCGTCCGTCACCAGGCCAAGTCCGCCGACGCCGATCCCGTCGATGGCTCCGTTCGACACGGCCCCGAGCCCCCCAACCGTCACCCAACGCGCCCGCTGTTCGGTCACGACTCCCCCGATCCCGACAGCGATCCCGCTCACCTGTCGGGAGCCCGGCAAGAGCCCGACCTGAAAACCATTGACCGTGCCGCTGAGCGGTTCACGCGGCTTCCACAGGGTCACGTTCATCCCGTTCACACGCTCGAGCTCTGCGTCTTGCACGTTGATACGGATGCCCGTGATACGACGCGCGTTGCCGAAGCTGAGGCCGTAACCGTTAATCGTCAGACCGATGTGAACGTGACCGGCGTGTGAAGCGGGTGTAGAGTCTCGGGCTGTCGAGGTGTCGGCGGTGGCGAGGGTGGTATCCTGAGCCGCCAGTGAGCGGGACCCGAGGACGAACGCGATTCCCAAAACCAGCCTGCGGTGTCCGAAGGTCATGGCGGCCTGCTCCGGAACGGATCAGGCGCTCTACGGCGCGTGGGGCCACCGCGTTTCAGCCCTCGAGCGGCTCCGTGAACACGTCGGCACTGCCGTCCGCGCCGTAGCGCACGGTCACGCCCCACGGGCGGCAGCAGACGTTGCAGTCCTCTACGTACTCCTGCTCAGACCCGCCCCCGGGATCGAGGCCGAGCTCGCTCGCTTCGCCGCAATGGGGACACACCACCACGACCTCGGCGTCCGCGGTACCGTCGCCCAGCGGGAAATCGTCCTCGTCCAGCGGATCCAGGTCAGAGGGTTCGGCGATCATGGTGGTCGCTCAGCTTCCGGGCCCGATTCGCCGAACCGCATCGAGCAGCGCCTGCGGCTCCTTCGGGCTCACGAGCAATGCGTAGCCCCGGCGCGTGGGTATATAGACCGCGCGGCTCCAATCCGTGAGGAACAAGAGCGCCTTCTCGCCATTCCGAAGGCGGAACCACCCCGCTGCATAGCCAGGTAGCCCGGTGCCGAACGTGCGTCGTTTCGGGGCGAGCTCAGCGGCAACGCGGAGGTCCACGATCCGCGCCGCGCCGCCACGCAAGTCCGGCGCGGCAACGAGCCGGCCGTACACGTCGCCGCGCAAGCGCAAACCGGCGGGAGATATGTCGAATCGGGCGTGCTGAGATCCGTACCACGCCAGCGCGAGCATCGCGAGCACGCCGAGGAGCAGCGCGCCGATCGGCACCAGCAGCCACAGGGGTCTCATCCCTGCCGGTGCAATGGCGAATGTGGTGGTCATCCGTGGTTCTCCAATGAGCCTCGGTGCGTCAATGGTGAACGGAATCTTCCGGCGCCTGCGGGGAGGACAACGTCGCGATCCGGGCGTGCGCCTGATCGAGCTCCGGCACCGATCGCGGTGCTCGGAGAACATACTCGCGATACTGATCGAGCGCCTGCTGGCGCTTTCCTCGCGCCTCGAGCACCCGGCCGAGCGTGAAGTACGGCGGCGCGAACCACGGCTCGAGCTCCTCCGCCTTCCGGAGCTGCGGCTCGGCTTCTTCGTAGCGCCCGGCGAGGCCAAGCGCGGCGCCGAAGCGATAGCGGAGGACACCGTCGCCGGGGCCGAGGTCGATCGCCTGCGCATACTCGCTCCAGGCGGTGACGCGGTCCCCCTGGCTGAGGGCGAGCTCCGCGGGCGTGGCGTGCGCCGGATAGAACGCGAGATTCTCGACCAGCGCCAGCTGCAGGGCATCTCGTGCGGCCGCACGATTGCCGCGCGCGAGATGGAGCAACCCGACGCTGTAATCGAGCAGCTCCTTGGATTGGTAGGCATGCGCGAGCTGCTTTTCGTCGCGGCGGCCCATCTCCTCGAGCAAGGCCGTCAGCTCGGCCGTCGCGCTGTCGTACCGCCGTACGGCCGTGAAGCACAAGGCGAGCTCGTATCGTAGGCGGTAGTTCTTGGAGTCGTCGCGAACCAGCCTACCGAAGTCGGCCGCCGCCGCGTCGAATCGGTTGGCACCGTACTCCAGTACGGCGGTCGTGAACCGATCCGTGCGCCACCGACCGGGCAGCTGGTCGAACAGGAGCACCGCGAGCGTCCGCGGCATCAGCGGATTCCGAAACAGCGCCCGCAGGTACAACGAATCGACCGCGATGACGCGGGGCGATTCGAGCACACGCGGGCGCTCAGCGACGTACTCTTCGAACCAGCCCGGCACCCGCATCCAGTATGCGATCCACCGACCGTACAGCGGCTCCGCGCGCGACGGATCGAGGCGGGAGGCCCAGTAGAATGCCTGCTCCGCAGTGCGGGGATTGGTCCGCAGCAGCGAGACACCGTAGTCGAAGTACGCCTCCCAATCACTTGAGTCCGCCCCGCCTGGGATGGAGGGACGCTTGAACTTGGCGGGGTCTTGCAGTGGCGGAGGCTGCTGGCTCGCGCCCAGACCGGACCCGAATCCATATGCGGCAACCACGAGCAACAGCAGCCGCAGCGACTTCATGCTTCACGCCCGACCGCAGGTCGGCCGAGCGCCCGAAGCGCCGCGTCACGCAGCGTGCCGTTCGACGTCACGAGACCGTCGCGCGAATCGAGCGTTCTCCCGTGAGGCTCGTCGCCCGGCCCACCCGCCTCCTCCACGATCACCTGAAGAGCTGCGATCTCCCATGCGTGCATGATGGGATCGATGGCGATCTCGCCAGCCCCTTCCGCCACCAGCATGTGTTGGTAGAAATCGCCGAAGCCACGAGTACGACCGACCGCGCGCCACCGGGCGTGGAGCGCGGGTGCGCTGACGACGCCCGCCACCACCTCGCCCCCGGCTTCTATCGCGAGCAGCGTGGCGAACACCGGAATTCCCCGCACAAAGTTGCGCGTACCGTCGATCGGATCGATGATGAGCCGCGAGCCTCCCGCGCCGGCCGCGCCCTGTTCCTCTCCCAGCGCGGCGAGCTCGGGATGGCGCTCTCGCACCAACGTGCGAGCCATCGCCTCGATCGCCTGGTCCGCCTCCGTCACGGGACTCCGGTCCGCCTTTTCCTGCACCACAGGCCCTCGGCTCGAAACCAGCGCGCCGCGAATCCGTCGGCGCGGTCGGCAAGCTCGGTGAGAAAGGGAAGCCACTCGGTCACAGCCGCAGCTTCTCGACCAACGCCTCAAACCGCGGTTCCCCGCGCAACGGGTCCAGGAGCGGGTTCACCTTGAGATAGGCGAGCCAACCGCGTCGCTCCTCAAGCGCGCGCTCCGTCCAGTCGAGCGCCCGCTCGTGATCATCGAGCCCCAGGTACAGCGTGGCGAAGGCCACGGGCGACACGTAGTCCCGCTGGCGCAGGGCCTCTAGCTCGGCGAGCAGCCCCTCGGCCTCGGCACGCTTCCCGGCCCGGGCGAGTACGTAGCCCAAGGCGGCGGTGGTATACGTGGCCGCTGCGGGAAGCGTCATCCCTTCCCGGAGCACGCGCTCGGCTTCTGTCCACTGGCCTTGATGCGCGAAGAGCAGGCCAAGCAGCCGATAGGTTTCCGCCGCGGTCGGGTTCATGGCGACCGCCCGAGCCATGTGATAGCGCGCCTGGTCGTAGCGCCGGGCATAGTAGTAGACCCATCCGACACTCCGCCGGATCGACACGGAAGCAGGATCGAGCTCCAGCGCCGTGTGGACTTCGACCAGCGCTTCGTCGAATCTGCCGTGCGCGGTAAGCCAGAACGCGTACCATTGGTGCGCGGTCGCGTAACGCGGGTCGAGCTCCACGGCCCGTCGGAACTCCCGGCCGGCGCCCTCCCAATCCCAGTCGTAGATGAACAAGCTCCACGCAAGCGAGGCGTGGGCTTCGGCCACCGTTTCGTCGAGCTCGAGGGCTTTGCGGGCGTACTGCTTGGCCAGCGCAAACCCTTCCGCCACGGGGACGCTGCGATAGTCCAGTTGCAGCGCGTACGAGTCGGCGAGCCCGGTGTACGCCGGCGCGTAGCGCGGGTCTTCGGCGATCGCCTGCTCGAAATAGCGAATGGCCTCCGTGATGCCTTCCTGCGTGCGCGTGTTCCAGGCGAACCGGCCCCGCAAGTACAGGCCATACGCGGTGATGCTCTCGGTGTAGCGCTTTGGCATCGGCGCCGCGAAGTCGGCGAACGAAGTGACCCGCAGGGTGTCCACAATGGTGCGGGCGATCTCGTCTTGAATCGCGAACACATCGGCGAGGGTACGATCGTAGCGTTCGGACCAGAGCAGCTGGCCATCTTCCGTCGAGCTGAGCTGCGCGGTGATGCGGAGCCGATCGCCGGCGCGGCGGAGCGTCCCCTCCAGCACCCATGCGGCCCCGAGCAAGGCGCCGATGGCGCGGACGTCCTGCGGCTTGCCCTTCAGCGCGAACACCGAGGTCCGCGAGGCGACGCGCAGCCCCTCAACCTTCGCGAACGCGTTGATCAGCTCGTCGGTGATCCCGTCGCTCAGATACTCGTTCTCGCGGTCCGGGCTCGCATTGACGAACGGGAGTACGGCGATCGATCGGCCGATGGCGGAGCCGATGGCGCCCGCGGTCGCCGCCTGCTCGCGCTCGAGGGCGGCGAGGAACTCGGCCACCGTCGCGAACCGCTCGCGGGGGTCTTTGGCGAGCGCCCGGCTGAGCGTGCGCTCCACATGAGCGGGCACGTCCGGCCGGAGGGCCCGCACGGGCCGGGGGACGTCGGTCACCTGTTTGGCGATGGTGGCACGCGCCCCCGCCCCCCGCACCGGTGGCTCGCCCGCCAGCATCTCGTATACGACGCACGCGAGGCTGTACACGTCGCTCGCGTTGCCGAGATTCGGCTCGCCACTCGCCTGCTCCGGGCTCATGTACTCGGGCGTTCCGACGGCGATGCCCGCGTCCGTCACGCCGTCCGTTCCCGACGCGGAGTAGACCCGGGCGACGCCGAAATCCGCCAACAGGGCGTGTCCGTCGGCGAAGAGGACATTCTCCGGCTTGACGTCCCGATGGACGAACCGGTTGCGATGCGCGTAGTCGAGCCCCGCACCGACCTCCTGGGCGATCCGCAGGGTTTCTTTCACCCCGAGTCGTTTCTCGACGTCGAGGCGTTCGCGGAGCGATCCACCGGGGACGAACGGTTGCACGTAGTAGAGCATACCGTCCGCCTCTCCCGAGTCGATGAGCGGCACGATGTGCGGGTGCGCGAGTCGAGCGGCGATCCCGATCTCACGCAGGAAGCGCTCCGCGCCGAGCGACGCGGCGAGGCCCGGCCGCAGAACCTTGATGGCGACCTTACGGCCGTGCTTCTTGTCTTCGGCCAGATAGACGGTCGCCATGCCTCCACGGCCGAGCTCCCGCTCGACCGCATACCGGCCGGCGAGCGCGGAGGCGAAGGACGCGAGGGTCTTGGTCATGGGGAAAGTGGAGCGGATGGGATTCGAACCCACGACCCCCTGGTTGCAAA
>CAYXIK010000008.1:0-88628 GCA_964465315.1 uncultured Gemmatimonadaceae bacterium
CGCTGCTCGCCAAGGCGCCACTGTTCCGCATGCCGATCATTGGGTTCTTTTGCCGGGCGTTCGAGGCGATCCCGGTCTACCGGCGACAGGACGTCGGCTCGGACCCGCGACAGAACCGCGAGACCTTCGAGGCGGCGCGGGCAGTGCTCGCTCGGGGCGGCGCAATCGGGGTCTTCCCTGAAGGCATGTCACACTCGGACCCCAAGCTCCGACCGCTCAAGACCGGCGCCGCGCGGATCGCATTCGGGGCCGCCGCCCTCGGCGATGCCCCACCGCTCTCGATCGTCCCCGCCGGGTTGTATTACCGCGCCAAGCGGACGTTTCGCAGCGCTGCGTTGCTCTACTTTGGCCAGCCGTTTGCCATCGAACCCATACCGCTAGCGCAAGGGGAAGAGCCGCCGGCCGGGCCGGTCCTCGAGCTGACCGCTCGGATCCAGGAAGCGCTCGCCGCCGTCACGCTTCAGGCGGGGCAGGCGGAAGTGCACGCCTTGGTGGAGCAGGCGCAACGGATCGTGAGTGCACAGGACGAGACACCCGCGACACCGCCGTCCCTCGCGGACGAGGTTGCCTTGCGTCGGCGTCTCCTCGAGGGGTATGAGGTGGTGCGAGCACAGTGGCCAGAGCGACTCGCCGCGATCGCCACCCGGATCGACCGCTACGAGGCTGCGCTGTCGGCCGCCGGGCTCGACGCCCGCCAGTTGGCCGCCGGGAGGTACACCATCGGCCGCGTGGCTCGCTACGCCGGCAAGGCCGTCCTGGTGCTCGCGGTTCTGCTGCCGGCGGCGGCGCTCGGCGTCGCGCTGAATTATCCGGCGTACCGGGCAGTGGGGTTCGTGGCGACGGGCTTCGCAAAAGGGGCGGAGGACGCGCTCGCGAGCATTAAGGTGCTCGCCGCCATGCTGCTCTTCCCGCTCACGTGGTCGATTGCGGCTGTGGTTGTGGGGCTCCGACGAGGGGTGGAAGCGGGAGTCATCGCGCTCGGGGTCGCGCCCATCCTGGCGTACGGCGCGCTCGTTTTCTTCGAGCGGCTAGATCGCATCATCGGCGGGGCCCGGGCACTCGGGCTGTTCACCTTCCGGCGCTGGGCGTTCCTGCGGCTCACGGCAGAGCGGCACGCCATCCGCGAGGAGATCATCGCGCTCGGGCGCAGCGTCGAAACGTCGTCGGGGGGCTAGTAGGGGCGCAGCGTACTGCGCCCCTACACGGGCCCTCAGTGCGAGGTCTTCGATTGCTCCACGAATGTCCTGGCGAGACCGCTCAAGTCCGCCGGGGCGATCATGGTGTCCTGCGTCAGCTTCTCCACCCGGGCGAGGTTGATTGACGCCTTCCGGTACGAGCTATCGCTCGCCAATGCCGCGCGGTATGCGTTCACGGCCTGGGTGATGTGACCGGTGTGCTCGAGCGCAATCCCGAGGTTGTTCTGGAACGCCGCCACGCTCGAATCGATTTCGATCGCGCGCGCCAGCGGGCCGAGCGCTTCGACGAAGTTCTGCTGGCCGATGGCGACCCGGCCAAGGTTGTTCATCGACCATGCGTCGCGCGGGTCGAGCACGATCGCCCGCTTGAACGCGTCGCTCGCCGCCGTGGGATCCCCGAGCCCGTCCTTCACCCGGCCGAGCAGGCGATAGCCCTCGTTGGACGTCGAATCCAACCGCAACGTCGCCTCAACCTCCGGAAGCGCCTCCTGCGCCTTGCCCTGCTCAAGCAGCACGCGGCTCAGGTTGATGCGGCTCTTGACGTGGGTCGAGTCCTTCTCGATCGCCTGTCGGAACGCGCTCACGGCCTGATCGCGGTCGCCCGCCTTCCAGGACGAGAGACCGAGCATGTAGTAGCCCCACACGTTGTCGGGCTTCTGACTCGTGTATGACGTGAACAACCGTACCGCCTCGTCGTAATGCTTCCCCGTGTAGGCGGTCTTCGCCTCTTCGAACGACACCGGTCCCGTCAGGGCCGCGGTCGGGGTCGAGACGGTCGTCGGCTCCGGTGTGACTGCCGGCGCCTCGGCCGCGTCGGCGTCACTCGATTTGGCGTGCTTGTCTCCGCACGCCGCAAGAGCGATGGCCGTCAGCACGCACGGGATGAAAGTGAGCTTCCGCATGGGTTCCTCCTCCTGGTTGGGCGCTCGGGGGAAGCGCCGGTTGAGCAGCGATGAACGCCCGCTGCTAAGGCAGGAGGAGGGCCAGCGGTCAGCCGTCGGTCATCGACTGTTGGATCAAGGAGTTGCGTCGGCGGGCGATGCGGCTCGTGTCCCGATGGACACGCGTAATCAGGGGCTCATGTGTCCGGGTCGACACGTCCCTTGATGCCGTGCCGACGCATGATCTTCAGGAGGCTCGCATGGTCGGCGAGGCCGAGCGCCTGCGCGGTGCGCGTGATGTGCCAATCGTTACGCTCGAGCGCCGTCACGATGATCTGGCGCTCGGCCTCCGCCTTGAGCGTTTGGAAGGTGGTCGCCACGCTCGCGCGCTGCGGACCCGCTCCGTCCCGGATGTCGGCGGGCACATCGTCTATGCCAATCGTCTCCGCGTCGCTGGCGATGACCATGCGCTCGACGGCGTTACGGAGCTCGCGCACATTGTTCCGCGCCCACTCATACGCCATCAGGCAGTCGAGCGCCGGCGGGTCGACCTTCTTGAGGTGGACCCCGAAGCGGGCGCACGTCGCCGCGACTAGGTGGTCCACGAGCGCGGGAATATCCGAGCGTCGGTCGCGCAGCGGCGGCACGCGCACGACGTGGACGTTGAGCCGGAAATAGAGGTCCTGTCGGAACCGCTGCGCTTGGACCTCGGCCTCGAGGTCGCGGTTCGTCGCCGCGACGACACGTGTTTCGGTGGCGACGGTTCGGTGGCCTCCCAGACGAGTAACCTGACGCTGCTCGACCACGCGCAGCAGCTTCGCCTGGGCCGCGAGCGGCAGCTCTCCGATCTCGTCGAGGAACAGCGTGCCGTGCGACGCAGTCTCGAACGCGCCCTTTCGAAGCGTGCCCGCGCCGGTGAACGCCCCGCGCTCATGGCCGAACAGCTCGTCTTCCACCAGGTTCTCGGGGAGCGCGCCAGCGTTGAGCGCGACGAACGGGCCAGCCGGGTAGGCGCCGAGCCGGTGCAGCTCGCGGGCGACCAGCTCCTTGCCGGACCCGCTCTCGCCCACGATGAGCACGGGGCTCGGGATTCTGGCGACGCGCCCGACCTCGTCCTTGAGCTGCTGCATCGCGGGGCTCGCACCGACCATCGGCGCATCGGAGTCGAGCCGCTGCCGTAGCGCCGCGAGCTGCGTCGTGAGCCGCTGCCGCTCGAGCGCGTGCTCGACCTCCTGGACCACGCGCTCCATCGGCTCGGCCTTGTCGATAAAGCTCGTTGCCCCGAGCCGGATCGCTTCAGTGCACCGATCGTAGTTGCCCGTCCCCGTATACACGATCACCGGAATCCGGAACCCGCGGCGGTCCATGGCCCGAAGTACCTCGAAGCCGTCCATGCCCGGCATCTCGAGGTCGAGGATCACACAGTCCACGGCTTCGCGCTCGAGCAGGTCGAGGGCGTCGCGACCGCCCGGGGCCACCAAAGGCTCGTAGCCGCCGATGCGTTTCAAGTCGTACGCATACTGCTGAGCCATGGTGGCCACGTCGTCGACGACGAGCACCGTGGTCACGTGCCAGCTCTGGGAAGATCGACGAAGAAGCTGCTGCCGGTGCCGGGCTGCGTTTCCACACGCAGGGCGCCGCCCGCATCCAGCACCAGGCGCCGGACGATGGAGAGGCCCAGTCCCGTACCGCCGGGCTTGGTCGTGTAGAAGTCGTCGAAGGCGCGATCGAGTTCGTCCTTGGACATCCCTTTCCCAGTGTCCGCGACGGTGATGCGGACGCCGGACCCGTTCGCGCCCACATCGACCGGCGTGGTGGATACGGTCACGCGTCCCTGGTCCGACGCGAGACTGTCGAGGGCGTTGCCGATCAGGTTCTCTAGGATGCGCCGTACGACGAGCGGGTCCGCGCGCGCGGGCGCGAGAGCGTCGGCGAGCTCGATCCGCACCTCCGCCTGCCCGGTATGCCTCAGACGCGCGACGGTATCGCGCACCACGACGTTCACGTCGCACGGCTCGGCGCTGGGCTCCGGAGAGAGCCGGGCGTAATTGCGGGCGAGGCCTTCGAGGTAGGCGATGCTCGATTCCACGGTGGGCTGCCGCTCGCGGAACGCCGCCGCGAGGCGGTCGGGGCCCTCGCTCACGGCTTGCGCCAGGTGACGGAACACGTTCCGAATCGGAATCAGACCGTTCTTGATGTCGTGGTTGACCTGACGGGCGAGGTCACCCACCGCGAGCCGGCGCTCGGCCTCCCGCAGGCGCGCGGCGCCCGCCCGCAGCCGCTCGGTCATCGCGCCGAGGAGCCGCGTCAGCGTCCCGATCTCGTCCCCGCGGTCGCTTTCGAACGCGACGTCGAGACGGTCCATGTCGACCGCTGCGGTCTTCGCGGCGAGGGCGGTGAGCGGCCGGCTGATGCGGGTAGAAAGCCACGCGGCGAGAAGCAGGGCGATCGCACCGGTCGCCAGCACCGCGACCAGGAATGAGATCGCAACGCCCCGGCGCAGCGCCGCGAGCGCGCCGAGCGAGTGCGTGACCACGATGCTCGCCGGGTACAGCCTAGCGGAGTCGCCCTCCGCCACGAACGGTCGCGTCAGGGTGCTGACGACCTGCGTCGCCGGGTCGGCCTGTGACACGCTGTCGGGCGGAACGATCACAGCGATCGTCAGCTCGGAATCGGGCGTCAGGCGCGCGAGGAAGCTCGAATCCACGGCGATCCCGCCCACGAGGGTGAAGCGCCGGCCGCCGAGCCGCAGCGAATCGAGGCGGGCGAGGGCTAGAAACGGTGCCTCGGCCGTGCGCGCGCGAACCAGCGCGGTGCCGCCTGCGGCCGCGAGCAGCCTTGGCAGGTCCGGCTCCAATTGGTCGTATTCGTTGCGAAAGTGACCGGAGCTCACGATCCGCCCCTCGTCGTCCTGAATCTGTAACATCGCGAGGCCCGCCAGTCGCATCGCGCTGCCGGCATAGTCGAGCAGGTACGACCGCTCTCCGCCCTGGAGCGCAGCGGTCCGGAAGCGGTTGTCCGAGGCGATCGCGCCCTTGAGCCCGTCCAGCCGAGTCGCGATCCCCGCACTCTGCCGGTCCAGGTCCGCGCGAGTCACGGCGACCAGCGAGGCCACTCGCTGCTGGTAGGCCGCCGTCAGCCGGTTGGCCATCACCGTCCGGACCCGCAGCCCAAAGATGACGAGCGGGACGAGCACGACCGCTCCGAACCCGACGAGCAGGCGCGCGCGAAACGTCATGGAGAGCTGATGGGAGAAGCGAATCGCAGCGTGCCGTCCCAGTCGCTCCACAGGCGGGGGAGGGCGCGCCGCAGCACGGCATGCGAGCGCACGTCGAGGAGCGGAACGACCTTCCCCGCCGAGCTCCAGGGCGGGAGCTCGAGCGCCGCGGCGCGGCACACGTCGTAGACGCGAGCGTCGAGCTCGAGTACATATCCCGCGTCGCCGCCGGCGCGGAGCGCCGACGGGAACGCCGTGGCTGGGAGGCCCGTCGCCGCGGCGCCGCGCCCGAGCACGCCCAGCCCCACGAGCCGGGCCGCCAGGTCGGCCGCGCTCCGGTCCGCCTGACTGTAGACGATGCGCCGCCGCCGGGCCGCGGCGTCGACGACATCGCGCCCCCCTTTGCCGCCGAGCTCGCAACGCTCGAGGTCGGTGAACCATGGGCGTCCCCCGCCGTTCGATCCCTCCGCCGGCCGCGCGTCGCCGTGCACGGCCTCGCGCAGGCTTTCCAACCGGAGATCCCCGACACCCGCATGCTCGCCAGCGGGAACCAGCAGCACGTACGTGCGACTCCATTCGAGGGGAGCATCGGTGTAGCCGCGTAAGCGGGCGGCGTACTCCAGGGTGGCCGGGTCATCGACCACGAGCATGTCCGCTCCGCCGTCGAGCGCATCGCGGGCGCCGTCCGGCGGTACCGAAGTGATCTTGACGACGGGCAGGCCCCGGCGCGCGACGGGCCGCGCCACGAGCACATCCGGCGTCCCCGCCTCCGCACCCGTCATCCAGTGGCGGCCGGTCCCGATCGGCCACCCGCCCCCCGGCGCCGGCTTCGTGACGGCGAGCCCCGGATCGGCGAACAGCTGGAGCGGCGTGTCGGGTCCCCCCGCACGTTTTCGTACGGAGAGCGTGTGGTCGTCGGCGATCGTGACGGCGCGCGCGAGTGCCGAATCGCGAGCGCGCCACGCGGCCACGACGTCGAGTGCGGTCACCGGCGCCCCGTCCCAGAAACGCGCGTCCTGACGAAGCGCGAAGGTCCAGCGATCTCCGTCCTGCGACCACGATCCGGCCAAGGCAGGCAGGGCTCGCCCCTGGCAGTCAACCCGGAGCAACGACTCGTAGAGCTGCGCGAAGACGAGCCGTTCGGCGTCGTTCCTGGGCAAGGGGGCGTGCGTCGGATCGACCGGTGCCGTCACGGCGACCGTCACCGTGTCGCGAGCGACCACCGCCCCGGCGGGCAGTGTGCAGCTCGTGTCCGAGGGAGCCGCGCCGGGGACGGGGGGAGGCAGCTCCGCTCGCGGCGGGCCGGCGTGGCATGCCGCGAGGAGGCCGACAAAAATGATGGGCTTGCGAAGGGGATTCACTGGCTCGGGCTCCGGCGGGTAGCTCTTCGAACGATACCCAGGGCTGGAAGCCCGAGCTAGGACGCGGGTTACGCCCGCGGTTGGCGTGACATCAGCGCGAGGACGTTGCCTTCCGAGTCTCGGAATTCCGCCAGCCAGAGCTCATGATCCGGTGCCCGGTATACAAGGTGGGGCTCGGTCGCGAACTCGACGCCGCGGTCGCGCAGCGTTGTGTGGGCCGCGCCAATGTCGGGCACGAGGTAGTAGATGATGGACGCGGGGTGGTCGAGCTCGGACTTCTCGGGCACACCCACCATGACGCTTACGTCGCCGCACTTGAAGAACGCCATCTGCGGCGGCGCCTGGAAGAGGAAGGGCATGCCGAGGGTATCGCGATAGAAGCGAACGGCGCGGTCGAGATCGCGGGCACGGACGAAGATCTGGCCGATGGCGGAGAGGCCGAATTGGGTGGTCGCCGTAGCCATGATTGCCTCCGGACTCTAGGTGGAGCCGACGGCCGGCTCCTGTTGGGTGAGACAATGCAGCGTCCCGAGCCCCCACACCAGATCCACGGCGTGAATTCCGATGACCGGCCGGTCCCTGAACAGTTCAGCCAGAATGCCGAGGGCCGCGCGATCCTTGGGATCGTTGAATGTGGGTACGAGGACCGCAGCATTCGCGATGTAGAAGTTCGCGTAGCTCGCGGGCAACCGCTGGCCGTCGAAGGACAGCGGACGGGGCATCGGCAGATCTACGACCTCGACCTTGTATCCGTCCTCCAGCCGCATCCCTGCGAGGCGCTCGCGATTCTCCGCCAGCGCGCGATAGTTCGCGTCCTTCGGGTCGGTTTCACGGCACAGTACCACGGTGCCCGGGCCGACGAAGCGGCACAAGTCGTCCACATGCCCGTGGGTGTCGTCTCCCGCGATTCCCCTGCCGAGCCACAGCACGTTCGTCGCGCCGAGCTGGTCCTTGAGCAGGGTCTCGATCTCGGCACGCGAGAGGCCTGGGTTCCGAACCTGGACCGCAGGGTCGAGCAAGCATTCCTCGGTGGTGAGGAGTGTGCCGCGGCCATTGACGTCGATGCCGCCACCCTCGAGCACGATTTCACGATCTCCGAGCCACGCCGGGAACAGCCGCAGCTTGAGGCGTGACGCGACGCGCTCGGCGACGCGGTCGTCCAACTTCCAATCGGGATACTTGGCCCACGCGTTGAACCGGAACTTCGCGATCGCGAGCGCCGGCGGCGGACGGCTCGCTCGACGCACAAAAATGGGTCCAAAATCGCGGGTCCAGCCCCGATTCGTCGGGAACCGGATGAATTCCACGCGCTCGGGGTCAACGCCCACCTGCGCGAGCACCCGCCGGGCTCGCCGCTCGTGGTCGGCAGAATTCACGAGGATGCGTACGAGCTCTCCGGACGCGAGCTCGCGCGTGATCTCGCCGTACACCCAGGGAATGGGGGCGAACTTGCCGGGCCAGTCGCTCGCGTTGTGCGGCCACCCGATCCACGTCGCGTGATGCGGCTCCCACTCGGCAGGCATGCGGAAACCGAGGCCGGCAGGCGTGTTCCGGCGCGGGGCAGGGGGGGGCACTACGGGCGGTGGTCGAGGAACCGGCTCGTGATGCCGCCGTAGGCGTCGATGCGCCGGTCCCGCAAGAACGGCCAGCCGCGGCGGACTTCCTCGATACGCGCGAGATCGACCTCGGCCACAAGAATCGCCTCGCGGTCCGCTGGGGCCTCTGCGAGGATCGCACCGAACGGATCCGCGAGGAACGATGAGCCCCAGAACTCGATCCCATCCCCGTCTCCCCCGGTCGGTGGTTCGTGGCCGACCCTGTTCACCGCGGCGACGTAGCACCCGTTCGCGATTGCATGGCCCCGTTGAATGGTGCGCCAGGCGTCGAGCTGCTCCGCGCCGTGCGCGGCCTTTTCCTTCGGATGCCAACCGATCGCCGTCGGGTAGAAGAGCACATTGGCGCCCTGGAGTGCGGTGATCCGAGCCCCTTCCGGGTACCATTGATCCCAGCACACCAGCGTCCCGATCCGTCCGACCGCCGTGTCGAAGGCTCGAAACCCGAGATCGCCGGGCGCGAAATAGTACTTCTCGTAGTAGGCCGGGTCGTCCGGGATGTGCATCTTGCGATACACCCCCGCCACCCGTCCATCAGAATCGATCGTCGCGGCGCTGTTATGGTAGAGCCCGGGTGCCCGGCGCTCGAAGAGGGGCGCGATGACGACCACGCCCGTCTGCTTCGCCGCCTTCCCGAGTGCTTCCGTAGTGGGCCCCGGGACCGGCTCCGCCGAATCGAACACGCGGGCGTCCTCGGTCTGGGCGAAGTAGCGTGATCGAAACAGCTCCGGCAGGCAGACGACCCTCGCGCCGGCCGCCGCGGCTTCACCGACTTTGGCGATGGCTTGCCGCAGGTTCGCGTCGGGATCGGCGGACATCTTCATCTGCACGAGCCCGACCGAGTACTTACCCGGCGTCGAGGTGGAAGCCATGGGGGGGAACAGTACAAGCCCCCGTTGCTCCGCGACAGCCCTACGTCAATCCTTCGGCTGTACCCAGCGGCGAGGGTCGAAGAGTGAATCGGGAAGCGCGGTGCCCGTCTCGATCTCGGTATACTGCTCGAGCCAGCGCTGCTTGCCGTCTACCAGGAACGCAACTTCTGCCGAGAGCCACGCGCCGCCAGCGGGACGATAGTCGTTGAAACGGATGTCGCTCGTGCGTGTCGTGTCGCGCTGCGCCGGCTCCAGCAGCCGCACGAACACGAGCCGCTCCTTGTCCACCCAGAACTGCCGCGTGTGCCGGTCGCCGGACGGCGCCCCGACGACGTACACCGGGCGCCCCTGCCATGTGTCCTCGTGGACCGTCGCGAGATCGAAGCCCAATTGCTCGAGTCGCGCCACGGACCGTTCGGCGGCATCGAAGTACACGTCGAAGCCCAGTACCATGAGCGGGTGCACGAAGGCTGTCGCGCTCGTGAGCCGGACGCCCTTGAACGCGAACTGGGAGTCCCTGACGAACAGGACACCGGCCGCCGAATCCGGCGGCTGAAAGTCGATGCGGAGGCGCCCCGGCATTGCCGCATACTCGAACCACGTCGAGTGCTGGATGGCTCCATCGGGCGCAGTCGCGGTGTTGTGCTGAACGAACGTCAGCGTCCGATACCACGTCCCGGCGTAGCGGTCGTGCATGGCGGCAACGATCGCACGGCCGCTCGGGGGAGTGCCTTGGGTGTGGGCCAGCAAGGCGCAAAGGAAGACGAGCATCGGATGGGCTCCGCGTCAGGGCCTTTCGACGACGAGGTGTGTCTCCGCGGTGTAGTCCGCAATCCCGCACAACGTCACACGCGCGGTGTACCGCCCGGGCCGGGGCATCGCGTCCGCCGGGAGCGGGATGAATTGCCGGTAGACGCCTCCCAGCCGGATCACGATCCGTTCCCGGCTGCGGGTTGGAGCGGGGAGCGAAATCTGCCAGGGCGCCCCGGCACCCTCCGGTCGTACCTCGACGCAGAGGACGTCATTCGTTCGAAACAAGAAGTCGAGTTCGGATTGACCGTGATTCAGGACGTTGTACATCAGCATCGGCTGGACGCCGCTCGATTGTCCGTCGGGCAGCCGCCACACGAATCGGTTGGGAATGGCGGACAGGGTGATGATGGCGCTCTGGTTGAACGACGGATGAATCTCCGAGCGACCGGTCCCTTCGGGCTCCACCTCCTGCACATGCGTGACGTCGAACGCGGCCTCGTCCGGCGCGAGCCGCACCCGACCGACGGCCTTCACGTACCGGTCCTGCAGCCGGGGATAGGGATCGACGTTGCCGCGTGCCGTGAGGAGATTCACGCGACGTCCCGCCAACGTCAGCGGCTGGGGCAGCATGATCTCCCAGCCTCCAGAGTCGGTCCGCTCGACGAAGCCTTCAGCGGTAATGGTGGTGTCGGACCTCGCCTGGCCGGGGGATCGAGCCGCGCCGGCGGCGAGTAACGCAAGGAGCAGCCCAGTGGATCGCGTGTTCACCTCTCGAGGCGGTAGCCGGCTTTGCGGACGGTGAGAATATGCTTCGGCGCGGCCGGGTCCGCCTCGAGCTTCCGGCGTAGCTCCGCGACGTGGGTGTCCACTGTGCGGCTCAGGACGGCCGCGCTGTACCCCCACACTTCGGTGAGCAGCTCCATGCGCGTGGCGACCGCACCGTCCCGGTGGAGCAAAGCCAGCAGCAGGTCGAATTCCTTAGGCGTGAGCGGGACCGGCTTGCCGTTCTTGAGCACGGACCGGGACGCGGGGATCACTTCAATCACGCCGAACCGCTCGGGCGGGCCCGCGCCGTCTCCGGGTGGAGCGGTGCGGCGCAGCAGCGCCTCCACGCGGGCTAGAAGCTCCAGGACGCCGAACGGCTTGGTCACGTAGTCGTCGGCGCCCAGGCGCAGGCCGCGGACCTTGTCCGCCTCTTCTCCACGCGCGGTGAGGATGAGGATCGGCATGCGGCGCCCCTCGTCGCGCAGCGCCCGGAGTACGCGGTACCCGTCCATGCCGGGGAGCATCAGATCGAGGATGATGAGATCGGGCCCGCCGACGCGTGCGCGCGCGAGGCCCTGCGTCCCATCTTCCACGACGTCCACGTCGTAGCCTTCGATCTCGAGGTTGTTGCGGAGCCCGTAGGCGAGGTCGGGATTGTCTTCGACGACGAGGATCCGTTTCACGCCGTGACCCCTGCATCGGCCCGCTCTTGCGCGCCTTCGGGCGTGCGCTCCCCCTGCGGCATGAGCGGCAGCTCGATCACGAAGCGCGCGCCCCCGCCGGGCCCGTCCTCCGCCCAGGCGCGGCCGCCGTGCAGCGCGGCGAGCTCCCGCACAACCGACAGGCCGATGCCCGTCCCGGCCACCGCGGAGCCGCGATCGCGCTCCAGGCGCCAGAACCGATCCCAAATCCGCTCGCGGTCGGCCGCCGGAATTCCTTGCCCCTGATCGTCCACCCAGATGCGCGCCCGCCCCTCACCCCCGCGCAGTCCCACGGTAATGGTCTGCTCGTCGGGTCCGTACTTCACGGCGTTGTCGAGCAGGTTGAGGAGCATCTGGCGGAGGGCGTCGGCGTCCACCGGAGCGACGAGGTCGTCGCGCAGCTCGGTCGCGAGGATCACGCCGCGCGCCGCGGCCAATGGACTGAACGCTTCGGCCGCTTCCCGCACCAGCGGGGCGAGCGCGGCGGGGGCGGGCGATAGCCGCGCGATCTGGCGCTCCGACCGCGAGAAGTGCAGCAGGTTCTCAACCAGATGGGTGAGGCGGCGCGCTTCCTGGTCGATGATCTCGAGCGAGCGCATCTGCTCCCGGTCCGACCGCACGCGACCGAGCAGCAGCGTCTCGGAGAACATCCGGATCTGGGCGAGCGGAGTGCGCAGCTCGTGCGACACGCCGGACACGAAGTCGGCACGGAGCCGCGAGAGCTCGTACTCACGCCGGAGCTGCAGCAGGGCGGCCGCGACGAGTCCCGCCGTGATGGCCAGGAGAATCAGGAGTCGCGGCAACTGGGAGCGGGGCATCCCGCCGATGATCAGCTTCGGGGCCATGTCAGGACGCAGCGCCACCTGGACCCGCATTCCGCCCATCATCGCCTCGACCGTGTCGTGCCCCGTGTACGTCGGCGGATATTGCACCGCGGAGCGGTACATCTCGAGACCGTCCGCGTCGGTGACGATCGCCGAGCCCAGCGAATCGTCGGCCACCCCGCCCGTGAGCGGCCGAGGCAGCAGGGGAATCTTCTCCTGGCCCATCGTGTAGACGGGCTCGAATCCCTTCGGGTCGCCTTCGAAGCCCACGATCGCTCTCGGTTGTCCGGTCTTGTCCTTCGCGACCGTGTAGACGATCGCGCGGGGAACACCGTCAACGGTCCGCACGATGGCCGCGAGATGCTCCTTAGGGTCGTAAATGGTGCGGCTGTGGATCGGCAGCGTGTCGACCAGCCAGTGGCGCGCCGCCCTTCCGGGTGCGCGGCCCGCGGTCTCGAGCTCGCCGGTGTGAAGATCGTAGCGAAACGTGTAGCGGACGAGCTTCATGAATTCCGCCGTGGGCGCCTCGAGTCCGCGGCTGAGCTGCCTCGGGGGCGGCAGCGGTCCGCCGGGTGTGCCGGCCTTGGCGCGCCAAAGGGCGTCCAACGGCGGCATGTACGCGACGTACCAAAGCTCCGTGGACAGGCGCGAAGCGAACCGGGCAGCGGCCACGCGGGCGTTGTCTCGCAGCACTTTCTCCGCCGTCGCCTTGTGATCGAGGAACGTGCGGTACGCCTGCAAAGCGATCGCGCCCGCGAGCGCGAGGGTGAGCAGCAGTAAAGCGGCGATGAAGACGCCGCGCGGTCGCGGTGGACGAGGGGCTGGACTCATGGACCTTTCGGACAGAAATGCATCGGATTCGCTGGAGTTTCAAGCTACCCCAGTCCGGTGCGACGGGCTCGCGCTCTGACGGTTCTCTGACACCCTCCCCACTGCGACCCCACCCACGCACCCTGACGCCGCCCTAGCTTCACGCCGGTCGACGTTGCGAGTCAGGTCGTGGTCGAAGTGTCGACGGCCCACTTCACCCGACCGGTCAACCCGGGGAGCAGTTCGTGCCCCGGGTTTGGCTTGTGGGGTATGATTGAACATGCGTGCGGCAACAGTGAATGCGGTCGTCGCAGGAGTGTGTGCCAGCCTCGCTCTCTGGCACATACCTCTCCCCTCTCCCCTCTCTCCTTCCTTTCAAGTCGTCGTGCTCCCCGCCGATCTCCGCGGCCTCATGGGAGCGCTTTGGGTCTCGAACAACCGGCACTGGGACGAGCTCGCGGGGCAGAACACGCTGACCCAGGCGCTCGGGACCGGCACGCCGACGCAGCGGGAGTACTTGGGCTGCCTGGTCGGCGACGTGGTCGGGGACACGCTGTTCGTGCGACGCCTGCTCGAGGCATCGGACCTGAAGCAGCTCCAGTTCGCGGTGGCGGGGAATTGCGACGCGGTGGACCAGCTCGTGGGCACCTTCCATACGCACCCCTACCGCGCCGACCCCGAGGGGCACGCCGTCAAGGAGCGCGGCCTCTCGGCGATGGATCTCCGCACCTTCGCCGCCGGGTCGGACCTGATCACGATGGTGATGTGGGACCTGGATTCGCTCGACGTGGCGATCAAAGCGCCGGACGGCCGCGTGCGCCACCCGATCCCGCTCACGGTTCGCTAGCGGGCTGGTCGCACCTCGATGTCGAATACTCCCGTCAAGATTCGGCCACCGCGCTTCACCTGCACCCAGAGCCGGTAGGGTCCTGACTTGGGAAAAGCATATGGGAACGACACCGCACCGGAACGAACCTCTCCCCTCTCCCCTCTGCCCATGTCCATCGCCGTCAATCGCTTTCCGAGCGCCCCCCGCACCGTGTCCCCGGGCTGGCGCAGCGCGAACGTCTCGACCGCGGCGAGTGAGATGGTGCCGGCGGGATGGAGATGGACGAACACCGCGCCGTCGTCGCGCGTGAGCATGAGGTGGCCCGCCATGCCCATGTAAGGCTCGAGGGTCGCCGGCCGCCCGCCCGGGTCCGTTACCACAAATCGGAGCGGGGCCTCCTGGTCGACAACGATCGGTGCGTCACCACGCTCCCATGTCATGGTCGAGCCGTCCGCCAACCTGCTGGTGTTCACCCTACGCTCGTCTGCGACTCCCTCACGCCACGCGTCGTCGGGATCCGACGGCCGCCACGCGCCAGCGGCGCGCGGTACGTCGACCGTGGAGACCAACGTCTGTGCGAAACCGCTCTCGTGGACGATGTCGGCGTAGACGCGGTAGCGCCCCGGCTCGAGCGGCGGGAGAGAGGACTCGAAGGTGATGGAGTCGAGCGGGAGCGGGTGAAGGTGGGCGAAGCCGTCGAACGTGGAATCACGCACGAGAAAGAGATGCATCAAGTGCCCGTGGTCCGGCACGAGCGGCGTCCATTGCCGCTTGGGGTTGGTCCACGAGGTGTCATCGATCGCGAGGCGCAGCACCTGAGCGCCGGCGAAGGCCCGGACAGTGGCCGTCGCGTGGAGCGGCTGGAACAGGCCGGTGCGGTGCTCGGCATCCACGCCGTTCCACCAAGCCCGGCCGCCCACCAGGGCGAGGGCAAGCACCACGGTGGCCACACCCATCGCCACTCGGGAGCGACGCGTTTGCCGCGGGTCAGGGCCGGTGCCGGGCTCGAGCCCGCTCTCCCGGACCGCGGCCCCGATCAGCGTGACGGCGCCGAAGAAGAGGAACACGCCGAGCGCGAGGAGCGCGGCGCCGAGTGGCGTGTCGAGCGCGAGGCGGCGGGTGGCCACGGCCATGACCGGGACGAGTGCGGTGCCCGTCCCGGCGGCGCCCTCCACCGTGACCTGTACACCGTACGATCCGCCCGTCATCAACCACAGGGCCGCGCTGTACAGAGTCGAGTCGCCCGGCACTGGTGCAGCCACGTCGGGGGGGGGCGGTGCGGCGGTCCGCGGATCCCAGTAGACCGGGAGGACGAGGACGCGCCGCACGTCCTGGGGGCCGAGCAGGCGCACCGTGATCTGGGCGAGCCCCGGGACCACACCGGGACTGCGAACGATTACCCGAACCGAGTAGGGGCCAGCCGCGCCCTCGAAGTATGTGTCCGGACTGCCGACGTGCGCCGATGCGACCAGAGCGATTGCGCCGACCAACGCGAGCCGCGCTCCATGACGCCTCATCGCCGCAGCCTGGCCATCCAGTTCCCCCACCACAGGCCGATCCGCGCGGACACGACGGCAATGACTGCTGCGATAGCGAGCGCCGCCGGGGTCACCGGGTTCGTGTCGGCGCGCCAGAAGTGGTAGCGCCACGGCCCGAGTCGGCTTGAGTAGTCCCACTGGTCCACACCGAAGAAGTAGTTGCGGGCATGGGGACCAAGGAGGAACTCGGCGAAAAACCATTGGGTCACGAAGAACGTCGCGAGGAACGCGACTCCGAGTAGTACCGACAGGCGCCAGTCGCGACCGCGACCCACGAGTCGCATCACAAGGTCAATCGCGACCGCCGGGATCACCAGCAGCAGAGGGAAGGGAGGCGGGATCAGGTGGGTCACTGGGTTGAAGACCGGAGCGAGCTTCGGCGTCGCCGGCGCGAGCTGAAGGGTCCAGATCATGACTAGCGAGACTGCCATGTAGCACGCGGCAGCCGTCGTGGCGGGCCAACGCAGTCGGACGCCGCGCCCGGCGGCCACGAGCAGGAGGGGTACCCCACCGGCAGCGACCTTATAGTAGACCGCGTTGTGCGCGAGGTTGGCGAAGCCGACCTGCTCGATCCCTATCGTTGCTACGTTCTGCAGGAGAATCGCGATCGTGTAAGCGGCCAGCAGACCGTAGAGCCGCGGCGGCTCTTCCGCCGTGCTGCGGTTTTGAAGCGAGAGCACCAGGAACAGCGCGCCCAGCTGGATCGCCCAGATTCCAAGCGCCAGGAGCACATGGGGGAGCGACAGCACTTTCACGTCTAGGCCGTACGCGTTGTGCCACCAGTTGTCGAACGGTGCGGAGGTGATCATCGCGAAGGCGCCCCAGATGCTCACCCATGCGCCGAGCGGCCCGCGAAATCCCCAAAACCCGACGCTTGCCCCACGATCCTCCGGGGTCCCCGCGAATGTCGTTTTCAGCACGAGCGTGCCGCATGCGAGCCCGGCGAGGACACCCCCCAGGTAAATCGCGAGATGAGCCGGGGTCCAGAACGTGTCGCGACCAATCGAACGGTGCCAGGAAATGTCCCAGATAACGCCGATCTTCGCGCTGGTCGCGGCGACGAGCGCGGCCGCGACGTACCAGGGGAGGGCGACGGAACGCTCGCGAGTCGCAGCGGCGGCGTGGGGTGTCGTGCCCGCGGTCACGGTCATCAGCGGCTCCTTGCGGGGGCTTACGTCGGCGTCCATACTCTCGGGGCCGTCCGACGCTGCTCCTAAGCTACACCCCAATCCAGACGAGGGTCACGGCATGGCCGGCCTGTTGGCCAAGGAACGGATCATCGCGGGACCGGGTTTCAATCGCTGGCTCGTGCCGCCGGCAGCGCTCGCGATCCATTTGTCCATCGGCATGGCATACGGCTTCAGCGTCTTCTGGCTGCCGCTCTCCCGCGCTATCGGGATCACGCAGCCCGCCCCGGACGACTGGAAGATCAGCACACTCGGTGTCATGTACTCGCTATTCTTCCTGTTTCTCGGCTCTTCTGCTGCGATTTTCGGACGCTGGGTGGAGCGGGAAGGCCCCCGCAAGGCGGGCGTGGTCGCTGCCATGTGTTGGGGCGGGGGGTTCTTCATCTCCGCGCTCGGGGTCTACCTCCACCAGATCTGGCTCCTCTGGGTCGGGTCGGGCGTGATCGGCGGATGCGGACTCGGCTTGGGCTACATCTCTCCCGTCTCGACGCTGATCAAGTGGTTCCCCGACCGGCGCGGCATGGCGACAGGCATGGCGATCATGGGGTTTGGCGGTGGTGCCATGATCGGCAGCCCGCTCGCCGACATCCTCATGCGCCACTTCGCCACCCCGACGTCCGTGGGCGTATGGGAGACCTTCGTCACGATGGGCGCCATCTATTTCGTGGCGATGATGTGCGGGGCGTTCGGCTACCGCTTGCCGGCGGAAGGCTGGCGTCCTGCCGGATGGACGCCGCCGGCGCAGCAAAGTGCCATGATCACCACCCGCCAGGTCCACGTGAGCCGGGCGTGGCGGACTCCACAATTTTGGCTCCTGTTCACGGTGTTGTGCATGAATGTGAGCGCGGGCATCGGCGTCATTGGTATGGCGTCGCCGATGCTACAGGAAGTGTTCGGCGGTAAGCTGATCGGCGTACCGGCCGCGCTGAAGGATTTGCTCGGTGACCAACGCGCCCAGGTGGCGACGATCGGCGCCGGGTTCGCGGCTCTCCTGAGCCTCTTCAACATCGCCGGCCGGATCTTCTGGGCGTCCATGTCGGATTACCTCGGCCGCAAACGGACCTACTTCATCTTCTTTGCATTAGGCATCATCCTGTACTCGTTTGCACCGGCGGCGGGAAGGATCGGGAGCGTTCCGCTGTTCGTTGGCATCTTCTGCGTGATTCTCACGATGTACGGCGGGGGCTTTGCGACGATTCCGGCTTACATCGCGGATTTATTCGGGACGCGATTCGTCGGCGCGATTCACGGCCGCATTCTGCTAGCGTGGTCGGCCGCGGGAATCCTCGGGCCCACTCTCGTGAACAAGCTGCGGGAATATCAACTAGCGCACGGCGTACCTGCGGGTCAGGCCTACAACACCACCATGTATATCCTCGCCGGCCTGCTCGTGGTCGGGTTCTTTGCGAATCTGGCTGTCAGGCCAGTGGCGGAAGCGTACTACATGACCGACGCGGAGCTCGAGGCAGAGCGCCGTCTGGCGCACGAGGCCGGAGGGGCAACGCGATGACCGCACCTTCCGGGCCCAACACCTCCCGCGCCTCGAACTGGTTGCTCGTCGCGGTGGCGTGGACGCTCGTCGGAATTCCGCTGGCGTGGGGTATCTACCGGACCCTTCAGACGGCGGTCAAGCTGTTCCGATAGCAAACGAGCGCGCCCGACTCGAGCGCGCTCGCATACCGTTGAATCGGTTACCTGCTCAGGCTTTCTTCGCCAGCATGCCGGCACCCATCTCCGAGACGTACCCCAGCACCGCGCCTGCAATGAGCGCGACTGCCACCATCAGATAGCCCTTCAGGTCCGTCGGCGCCGCCCACGCCGTCACCGCCGCGCCGCAGAAGGCGCCCGGTATGAAGGAAAGAGCCGGTACCTTCGACTGCAGGACCAGGATGAACGCGACCACGCCGATGATGACCCACGCCCAGCTGCCCATGTTCATCATGCCGATCAAGGTCATGGCGAGCCACACCCACACCACGCCGGACACGGTGGCGGCGATGGTCTTCTGCAACCCCTGCATCTTGCCGCCCGCGGCGAAGAAACATGCCCACGCCACGATGCCCGCCGGCACGAGCAGACTCGCCATCGTACCGACTTTCACCCACAGCGCGATCAGGACTCCAATGCTCAGCGCCAGCGCCGTCAGCATGTCCATACGCTCGAGCCTCCTCTAAATGAAGACGAAAGCGACAACGGCTCGCGCGCCCACTCCTCGAGTGTGGCGTCCGAGCCGTTCCTGCCCACTGCGCGGACAGCGTGTATGTGGCATCCAGCCTCTTCCCGACGACTACGCGGGTCAAGCGAGAAGACACCGGTGCACCGCGAAAGCCGCCCCACGGTAGGGACGGCCTCAGGACCTGTCAAGCAGCCGTGCTTATGTGAATTATTTCACAACCGACCAACTAGCGTCCGTGTGCGTACTTGAGCGCCGCCTCCGTGCGGTTCTTTACGCCGAGCTTCGAGAACAAATGCTGCACGTGGAATTTCACGGTGTTGTCGGACAGACCGAGCCGCTCGGCGATCTGCGGGTTCGTGAGCCCGTTCGCGACGAGCGCCCACACCTCACGCTCACGCGGTGTGAGCTCCCCCGGCACGCCGCCCCTCGCCCCCGCGCGGCCGTCGATCCAGCGGCGCGCGGCCTGGGGAAACACGAGCTGCCCCGCGTGCACCTGCCGGATGGCCGTGAGCGTCTGCTGCGGCGACTCGGTCTTCAAGGCCAGTCCTTCGGCGCCTGCGTCGAGCGCCGAGCGGAGCGACTCGCCGTCGTTATAGGCCGTGAGGATCAGGACTTTCGGTGGGGTGGCGCGGTCTCGCAGCGCAGCGATCACTTCCGTGCCCTTGATGCTCGTGAGCTCGAGATCGAGGACCACGACGTCCGGCTTGTGCTGCTCGACGAGCTTCACGACCTCGGTGCCGTCGGTGGTCCAGGCGGCCACCCTGATGTCCGACTCGCCGTCGAGCAGGGCGCGGAGTCCCTCGAGCACGATGGCGTGATCGTCGGCCAGGAGCACGCGGATCATGATCCCCGCCTCATTCGGCGGGTAGCGTGACGGTGAGCGACGTGCCCCGGCCCGGCGCGCTTTCGAGCGCGAACGTGCCGCCCAGCATCGCCACGCGGTCCTGGATGCCGCGGAGCCCGAAATGCCCGCCCTCGACGCCGACGTCTTCCTCGCTCGCCAACACGCGCTTCGGGTCGAAGCCCCGGCCGTCGTCGGAGACGGTGAGCGCGATGGCGGCGCCCCGTCGCGCGACGGTCACGCGCTGGCGCGTTGCGCCCGAGTGGCGATGGCCGTTCGCCAGCCCCTCCTGCAGAATCCGGTAGATCGCGATCTTCGTGGGCAGCGCGCAGTCTCCCAGGTCCGGCGTGAGCTCGAACTCCACCGCTTGATCGGTGAGCGTCTCGTGCTGGACCGCGAGCCCCTCGATGATCTCACCCAGCGCCCGGCGCTCGAAGCCGGGCGGGCGGAAGGCGCCGATGAAGTTACGGATTTCGCCCAACGCGCGCTCGAGCAGACGCATGGCCTGGCGCACACGCTGCTCGGCCGGGGGATCCGCCGCGAGCGCGCGCTCGAGCACCTGGAGCTGTGACAGGGCCGCGAAGATGTCCTGCACCGGGCCGTCGTGCATGTCGAGCACCATGCGCTGAAGCTCGCGCTCACTCGTCGCGAGCAGGCGCCGGGACGCCGCGCGCGCCTCAGCTTCCTGGCGTGCCATCGGGAATCACCACGTAGGCCTCCATCGCGAAGTATTCCGGCAACCCGAGCCGATCGGCGCGCGCCGCCGTCTCCAAGTTCCGCGCCTCGACTCGCTGCCAAAACTCGCGATCGTCGTGCCCGCCCGGAAACGGCGCCGTGTCCTTCTGCGACTGATGCTTGAAGATGGCGAGCACCTTGGCGCGCAGCTCGTCCTGGGAGAGCGGCACCAGGACGTCCGCCTCCGTGAGCGACCACTCCTGCCACGCGCCGCGATACAGCCACACCTGCGGTCGCGTCACGTCGTATTGCTCGAGCGCCCGCGCGATCGCCGCCCGGCACATCCGGTGCGTGCCGTGGGGGTCGGACAGGTCGCCGGCGACGAACACGAGGTCCGGGCGCGTCTCGGCGAGCAGCGCCCGCACGATCGCGACGTCCTCCGGGCCGATCGGCCGCTTGCGAACTTCTCCCGTGCGATAGAACGGCAGGTTGAGGAAGCGGGCCGCGCCACGGGGCAGGCCGACCGATTCGAGCGCCGCGATCGCCTCGGACTCGCGGATCACGCGCTTCAGCTCCTGCACCGCGGGCAGGTCGACGTCCCCAGGCGCCTTGCGCTCGAAGCTCGCCTCCACGTCGGCGTGCACTCGGTGGGCCGCGCCAGCGTCGAGGCCGAGCGTGGTGGCCGCCCGCTCGACGAAGTCGAGATGCCGCCGGACGTCGTGATCGAACACGGCGATGTTGCCACTCGTCATGTACGCCACGACGATCGCGTTCTCGTTTTCCCACAGCTTGCGAAGCAGCCCACCCATGGAGATCACGTCGTCGTCGGGGTGGGGGGAGAAGACCACCACCGAGCGCCGGGACGGCAGCCGGCGGCGTCCCCGGATCTTCTCGCGCAGACGGTTGAACACCGCGCCGTTGATCGGCCCCGCAGCGCCCTGCTTGGCGAGGAGCGGGCTCAGGTGATGCTCCGTGTAGTCGCGCGCCGTGAGCTTCAGGATCGCCTTGCCGGTCTGCTCGGCGAGCCACACGACTGCGCGTTCCGTGATGGGTGCCGTCCATTCAACCGGGCCGAGCACCCAGGGCGTGTGAATGCGCGTCAGCTGGGCGGCGGCGGCCGCGTCGAGATACGCGGCGGCGTTGGAGTGGCGCTGCAGGTACGTGGCGGCGACGTCCTGCGACACTTCACCTTCTACGGCGCGGGCGACGATCTCGGCCTTGTGCTCTCCGGTCGCGATCAACGCGATCTCCCGTGCCTCGAGGATCGTCGCGACCCCCATCGTGACCGCTTCCCGCGGCACGTTGTCCTCGCCGAAGAAATCCGCGGCCGCGTCCTTTCGGGTCACGGTGTCGAGCGTCACGAGACGGGTGCGCTCGTCCGGCGCCGAGCCCGGCTCGTTGAACCCGATGTGCCCTGTCTTGCCGATCCCCAACATCTGGAAGTCGATCCCACCGGCGTCCGCGATGGCGCGCTCGTATGCGGCGCAGTGCGCCGCCAGGTCCTCGCGAGGCACGCTCCCATCCGGGACGTGCACGCATTCGGGCCGGATGTTCACGTGCGCGAACAGGTTCTCCCACATGTACCGACGGTAGCTGTGGGGGCTGTCGGCGGGCATCGGGTAGTACTCGTCCAGGTTGAACGTGACGACCCGCGAGAAATCCACCTCACCCGCCTGGTGCCGCCGGATCAGCTCGCGATAGATCCCGAGCGGAGTGCTCCCGGTGGCGAGGCCGAGCACGCAGCGTCCGTTGGTCGCCGTCGCGTTCGTGATCACCTGGACGATCCGGTCGGCGAGGCGGAGCGCGAGGTCATCGTGGTCGGGAACCACGATCGTCGGGATGCGCTCCCGCTCGCGCAGCGCCCTCCCGTCGGTGGACGCCCGCGCGGGCTCCATCGGGCGGCGCCCGAACTGGACGTCGTCCTTGATCATACGGAAGAATACGTTCGGCGAAGGCGGCGGGGCAGGTGCGTGTCGCTACACCTTCACCTCGATGGTCGCGCCGCGTTTGTGGCGGATGTACAGCCATGCCATCGGCACCACCATCATCCCGGCCGTGAGAATCGTCAGCGCCAGCAGCACGGCGGCGAGCAACACGCCACGCTGCGCGGTCGCGGCGGCATCGAACATCGCGGCGTCCTGACGCGCGAGGAGCACCACCATCGCCTGTCGGGCCTGCGTGGCGGCCGCCGGGTCGAGGCTCGACAACCCCGCCGCGACGGTATACGCGAGTTCTCGGTCCTCGGGCTTTTCCATCGCGTTGCCCAGCGAGGCGAGCTGCTCTCGCAGCGCGGCGCGGATGCTGTCGCGTTGCGCCAGCGCCTCGGGACGTCGGTAGGCGGGGTCGGTGCTGGTCATCATCTGGCGCCACACCTCGAGACCTGCGTTGTACCGGTGGAGGGTCTGCGTGGTCCGGGCCCCCCGTTGCACGGTGGCGGCGGCCCGCTTGAGCGAGGCGATCAGGTCGAGCCCGAAGAAGAGCGCGACGACCAGAGTGACGGCGCTGATGGTCACCGCGATGCCCGGTCGGATGAACGTGTAGTCCTTCATCGCGATCGCGAAGGAGGAACGGGGCATCGAAGGGCGCGGCTCTGACGGGGTCATGGGACGGTCGTTCCCGAGGACGAGTGAGCGGAGAGGGTATCCGCGGCCGGAGGATGTGTCAAGCAACCCTCGGAACGGAAGAGAGCGGCTGTTCGGCGGCGTAACGTGGCTGGTGAGAGTCGAGACGCCGATCAGCTGAAGCGGGAGGCGTAGTCGCGCGCAAAATCGCGGATCGTGCGGGGCGGCCGGCCGAGTAGCCGCTCGGCATTCGGCGAAACGGTGGCGGTCGGTCCTCCCGCCCGCTGGTACGCCGCGATTGCGAGCATCGCATCGATGGTGGTCGTGGCGACACCCCGCGCGGTCAGGCGCGCGCGGGCCTCCTCCATCGTGATGGGCCGATAGTCGATCGTTCGTCCGGTCGCCTCCGAGAGCGCGCCCGCGAGGTCCGCGTACCCGACGGCTTCGCCGCCGGTGAGAACGTACTTTTGGCCGACGTGCGCCTCCGCATGGAGCAGCACCTCGGCGGCAACCGCCGCGATGTCCCGCGTGTCGATGAACGGCACGCGCCCGTCGCCGATGGGCGCGTAGATGACGCCTTCCGCACGCACCGAATCGGCCACGTCACCCAGCCAGTTCTGCATGAACGCGTGTGGACGCAAGATGGTCCATTGGAGCCGCGTGCTCAGCAGCGCCTGCTCGACCGCCCAATGCTCGCGCGCGATGGTCGACCTGGAGTGGTCAGATGCACCCAGTGCGGAGAGCTTGACGACGTGCTTGACGCCCAGCTCTTCGGCTGCCCGAAGAACGCCGATCTGGGTCCGCGCGAAATCCGGCTCGTTGCCGGTCAGGAGGAAGAGTCGATCCGTCCGGTCCAGCGCGACCTTGAGCCCGCGGGTGTCCTCGAGATCGGCGCGCACCCAGGAGACGTTCGGTAACGCACGCGTCTTCCTCACGTCGCGGTGCAACGCACGGCTGTCCACCCCCGCGGCCGACAGCAGGCGAACCAGCTCGCTACCGATGGTACCGGTGCTGCCCGTGACCGTGATCAGCACCACGGTCTCACGTTCGGCCGCCGCGTCTCTATAGGCCAGCGGCGCGCAGGGCGGCCGGGGGGACGGGCCCCGCTGCCAACAGCAGCTCCGGCCGGAGCGCGCTCGAGCCTAGGCACCACCAGGCCGCTAAGGCGCGAAGGCGTCGCTCGTACAACTGCGTTGGTAGGTAGACGGTGATGGGCACGGGCTGCGAACCTTTTCCTTAGTAATCAACCTTCTCCATCTATAGTTCCTGCCGCCACCGGTTGTGCATCTTGACCCTTTTCCAATTTGGGCGCATATGTACTGCGCGCCCCAAGTGCCAACGGAATCGTCGACGTGACCGGCGGCCGCGTGCTGCGTCGCCGCCCGGTTGGGGTAGTGCGCGTGTGGGAGCCTCGGTGACGGAACCGGAGACATTCGTCGACGGCAGGCGCGAGATCCTGCGGCAGGCGAGCGTGGCCCTCGGCGGCCGTCCCGTGACGGTCTGGGAGGTCTCCGCGCGCGCTGAGCTCGAGCCGCAGAGCTCGAGCGACCCGGCGCCTACCCATCACGCCACCAAGTTGGACGTCGATGCCACGCTGCGGCGCTGGAACATCCCCATCGTCCAGGGGAGCCGGTGGGTGGGGTGCCAAACGCCGGCCGGGCCCTGGGTGGTCGCGCCCGTGCGTACCCGGCCTCCCGCGCCGCCCCCGGAGGGCCGCGAGCGGCGCAGCCGCGAACGCCTCACACTCGAGCTCGCCGGCTTGTGCCTCGGTCTCCTGGACCGCCGGGAGCCGGTGCAGGGCCCCGCCCGGGCGGACCCGCTTCAGGACATCACCACGCTCCCGGGCATCATCGCTCACGAGCTGTCCAATCCCCTCACTGGCGCCCGCGCCGGCTTGCAGGCCGCCATGGAGTCGCTGGGTCGCTGGACGGAAGTGGCGGCTGACCGGCGACTCGAGCTGCTCGACGAGCTCGGACAGATCGTCGAGGACATCGACCGCTCGGTCGCGTTCCTCCGAGCGGTCAAAGATCGCGCGCGCGGGGCGCTGGCGCGTTCGGAGCGATTCGACGCGGTTCGGGTCGTCCGCTCCTGCTGCACGCTCGAGAGCCGGGTGCTGAAGGAGAAGCGGATCCCGCTCGAGTTCGACTCTACGCTCGAGACGGTGTATCTGAAGGGCGACCCCAACGCGTTCTACGATCTCCTCGTCAATTTGGTCCGCAACGCCGCGGACGCGAGCGCGGCCCGCCCCGCGCCGATCCGCGTTGGCCTCGCCCATGTGGGGAACGCTCTCCGACTGACCGTACGGGACGAGGGCGCGGGCATCCGCCCCGCGGACTTGGATCGGATCTTCGAGCCCGGCTTTACCACCAAAGAGTTCGGGGAGGGGAGTGGCATGGGCCTGGTGGTTGTGCAGAGCGTGGTCCGCAACATGTTCGCCGGCAACATCGCCGTAGATTCGGCGGTGGGGAAAGGCACCACTGTTTCGGTGACGATCCCGATCCCTCCGCAGCGCTCCGTCGATTGGGTGCCCGAGGGCAGTCGTCCGTAGCGACACGTATTGCCAGGAGATCTTCGTGAGACCTTTTCGTCTACTGGCGGCAGCCGCGGCGCTCGCCGCGTCGGCCCCGTGCCCCGTTCACGCCCAGGAGCTGACCGTCGACACGGCCGGCGCCGGCGTACTCATCGATCAGGCGTTGAACCACTCGCAGGTGATGGAAAATCTCCAATACCTGACGGACGTGATCGGTCCCAGGCTCACCGGGTCGGCCGCTGTGCGCCGCGCGAACGATTGGACGCTCGATCGCTTCAAGAGCTACGGGCTGGACGGACGCCTCGAGGCCTGGACGTTCGGGGGCACCTGGACGCGAGGTCCGATTCGGGTGCGGCTGGTGGCGCCGCGGGCGCACGATGTGACGGCCGCGAGCTGGGCCTGGGCCCCAGGGACCGGCACGGGAGGAGCCACGTGGACAGGTCCGGTCGTCCGGATCGACGCGACCACCCCGGACAGCTTCGCCATGTACCGAACCCGGGTGAAGGGCGCGTGGGTTATGACGCGCGCGCCGGCGCCCGTCTGGAATGGCGACGGCCCCGCCATGTCCGCGGCCGACTCGCAGAGCCAGCGGGAGTATTTCCGCAACGTCTTCACGCCGTTCCGGGACGCGGACTCGCTCACGCGGGCCCGCATGCAGCAGTTCGCGAACGACGTCCCGTTCCTGCTGCAGCGCGCCGGCGCGCGCGGCATCGTGCTCGACGCCGGCAAGGAGCACGCGCTCCTCAACATGAGCGGCTCGCCGAATCGCATCCTCCCTCTCCCGCAGATCGTGGTAGCGCACGAGGACTACGCGATGTTCGATCGCCTGCTCCGCGCAGGCACCACACCGCGGCTCGCCGTGAGCGTCACGAACGAGCTCACGCGTGACTCGGTCGCGCAATGGAACACCGTCGCGGAGATCCGCGGCAGCGAGCGCCCGGGACAGGTGGTGATCGTCGGCGGGCACCTCGACTCCTGGGACCTGGGCACGGGCACCACTGACAACGGCACGGGGGCGATGTGCGTGCTCGAAGCGGCGCGCGCGATCGCGCAGTCAGGCTTGAAGCCCAGGCGGACGGTGCGCTTTGTTCTCTTCACGGGTGAAGAGCAGGGACTCATCGGCTCGCGCAAGTACGCCGAGGCGCACGCCGCCGAAGCCGATTCGATCCAGGCCGTCATCGTGCTCGACAACGGCACGGGCGCAATCACGGGACAGGCACTGCAGGGGAGGACGGATCTCGAGGCCCTGTGGCGCGCCCTCCTGGCGCCGGTCGCGAGCCTGGGTGCTGACTCGGTCGTGAACCGCACCAAGGGCGGCACCGACCATCTCTCGTTCCTGCCGTACGGCGTGCCGGGCTTCAACTTCAACCAGCTCGAGCGCGGTTACAACCACACGCACCACTCGCAGTCGGACACATACGACATGGTGATCCGGGCCGACCTCACGCAGGCGACGGCCGTGATGGCGGTATCCGCCTACGAGCTCGCGAACCTCTCGGCCCTCATCCCGCGGGGCGAGCGGACCCCACCGATGCCGGTGGAAGCGGTGAAGGTCAGCGACAGCTTGTTGGTGAAGGGGAAGCGGCGTTGAGCAAGCTATTCGGCCTCAGCCAGTAGCTTTTCGAGATCGAGCGCCCGCGTATGCATGGCGATTGTGCCGTCGGGCGCCCGCGGCCACTCCCGTTCCGGCCGATCCCGGTACAACTCGACTCCATTGCCGTCGGGGTCTCGCAGGTAGATCGCCTCGCTGACGCCGTGATCGGCCGCTCCCTCGAGGGGCACGCCCGCGTTCAGCACGCGTCGCAACGCGGCGGCCAGGGCCTTACGGTCGGGGAAGAGAATGGCGAAGTGGTACAGCCCAGTCGTTCCAGGCGCGGGCGCGGGCGCGCCTCGCCCGGCCCAGGTGTTGAGCCCGATGTGGTGGTGGTAGCCCCCCGCCGAGAGGAACACGGCATCCCGCCCGTAGGTGGTCGTGACCTCGAAGCCGAGCACGTCGCGGTAGAAGGCGAGGGCGCGGTCTAGGTCCGCCACAGTGAGGTGGACGTGGCCGATACGGGTGCTGGGGTGAATGGCCATCAATGTGTGAACGCTCGAGAGTTCCACGACGGTTACATTCTTTGCATGAACTCTATTCCTCCGATCCCAGCCCCGGTCAACGAGCCCGTCCTGAGCTATGCGCCCGGTGCTCCCGAGCGGGCGGAGCTCAAGCGCACGCTCAAAGACCTCTCCAGCCGTCAGCTCGACGTCCCCCTGATCATCGGTGGCCGGGAGGTCCGGACGGGGACCACGACCGATGTCGTCATGCCGCACTGCCACCACCACGTTCTCGCGAAGGTCCAGCAGGCGGGTCCCGCAGAGGTGCAGGCGGCAATCGCGGCCGCGCTGGACGCCTGGCGTGAATGGTCCGGATGGGGGTTGGAACGCCGGGCCGCGATCTTTCTCAAGGCCGCGGATCTCCTTGCGACGCGATATCGGCCGATCGTGAACGCGGCGACCATGCTCGGGCAGTCGAAGACCGCTCATCAGGCGGAGACCGACGCGGCCTGCGAGCTGATCGACTTCTTCCGCTTCAACGTCCACTACGCCGAGCGGATCTACGCCGAGCAACCGCTCTCCGTGGCGGGCGTATGGAATTACCTCGACTTTCGCCCGCTCGAAGGGTTCGTGTATGCGATCACGCCCTTCAACTTCACGTCCATCGGCGGGAACCTGCCCACGGCGCCGGCGATCATGGGCAATACCGTGGTGTGGAAACCCGCGGCGACATCGGTGCTCTCGAACTATTTCATCATACGATTGCTGGAGGAAGCGGGTCTTCCGCCGGGCGTAATCAATTTCGTCCCCGGCCCATCGGCGCAGGTGTCCGAGCGCCTGTTGGCCGACCGGGCCTTCGCCGGTATCCACTTTACCGGCTCGACCGAGGTGTTCCAGACCCTGTGGAAGCAGGCGGCCGCGAACCTGACGTCCTACGCGACCTATCCGCGCCTGGTCGGTGAGACGGGAGGGAAGGACTTCGTGCTGGCGCACGAGAGCGCCGACGCGGACGCGCTCGCGACGGGGCTCGTGCGTGGCGCCTTCGAGTATCAAGGTCAGAAGTGCAGCGCGGCGTCCCGCGCCTACGTCCCGGACGCAATCTGGCCACAGGTCCGCGATCGGATGCTGGCGATGCTGGCGGAGGTCAAGGTGGGCGACCCCGCGGACTTCCGCAATTTCATGGGAGCGGTGATCGACCGGAAGGCGTTCGACAAGATCAAGGCCTACATCGATGCCGCGAGGCGCGCGCCGGGGGTGAACGTGCTCTTCGGCGGCGGTGCGCACGACTCGGACGGCTACTTTATCGAGCCCACCGTGCTCGAGAGCCAGGATCCGACGTACCGCACGATGTGCGAGGAGATCTTCGGCCCGGTGCTCACCGTGTACGTGTACCAGGCCGCGCGCTGGTCCGAGACGCTCCGCGTGGTGGGCGAAACATCGCCCTACGCCCTCACCGGCGCCGTCTTCGCGCAGGATCGACGCGCGGTGGAGGAAGCCAAGCAGGCGCTCCGATACGCGGCGGGCAACTTCTATATCAACGACAAGCCCACCGGGGCGGTCGTAGGTCAGCAACCCTTCGGCGGAGCCCGCGCCAGCGGCACCAACGACAAGGCGGGCAGCCTGTTCAACCTGATTCGCTGGGTGAGCCCGCGGGCGGTCAAGGAGAACTTCATCCCGCCCCGGAGTTTCACCTACCCGTTCATGGCCGAGTCGTGAGCGGGGGGGGCCCACGGCCGCCCATCCTCGTGCTGGTGATGGGCGGCGTCTTCGTGCTCCTCGTGGCGTCGCTCCTGATCGGATCGCTCACACGCCCTGAATTCCCCCCGTTCGCGCTCACGCGGCCGCGCCCCACGCCGGTGGGTGACTCACTCGTGGGTCCGGCCACCTATACGGTGGACGCGGCCGCCACGGACCGCTGGCGGACTTTCGATTTCGGACGCAACGCCGCCGTGGACTCGGGTCCGTGGGACATCGCGTTCCGTCGCTTTCATCTGATCACCGCCCCCGGCGGCGGCATCCTTGATCTCGGCACGGTGCCGTTCGACTCGGTGCGCGAGCTCCCGGCGACGGGCTACCTCCCGAACACCGTCGGGTCCGACACCACCAATCCGGGTGTGGGCAAGTGGTATGCGTACAGCATGCTGAGCCACCTCCTCACGACCAAGCACCACGTGTTCGGAGTCCGCACGCCGGCCAAGAAGTACGCCAAGCTCGAGCTGTTGGCCTACTACTGTAAAGACGCCGGGACGGCCTGCATCACCTTCCGGTACGCCTACCAGGGCGACGGGAGTCGACGCGTCGCTCCGTAAGCGAAGAACCCCCGGCCTCGGTCGGCCGGGGGCTCGCGGTGTCGTCTATTGGTTGGCGGCTTACTTCGGCGGCAGGATCTTGAACATCCCCGTGCCGCAGACCGGGCACACGCCCTTCAGCGCGGGACGGCCGTTGGCCATCTTCACCTGCTGGGGATTCGAAATCTTGCGCTTCGCCTTGCACTTCACGCAGTAGCCCTCATCCGCTGCCATCGGGGCTTTTCCACCCTTCGCCATTGCGCGTTCCTCCGTTCGGGGGCATGGGCAGGGGGGTGTGCATCACTCGCTGGCGGGGGTAGCTCCCCCGGTTCACCCCCGCCCCGGACGGTGACAACATAATACCCCCTGCTTAATTCGTGGGAGCGGGGCCTGCGGGAGCAGCGTCCGAGAAGCCGTTCCGCTTGTGAGTTCCGTCACAAAACGGTTTGGTCGCCGACCCGCCACAACGGCACAGGACAACGACTTCCGCCGGCCGGCCGTCCTTCCGGGGGGGCACCGGTAGCTCCCGGCCGTCGGGGGTGACGATCCGAACCGGACCCTCGACGACGAGGGGCCCATTGGCCTTGGGCGTGATACGGGTGACGTCGTTCATGCCCAACAATAACGGTCCGGGTGGGCGATCCAAACGGGGGATGCGTCGGGGTGGACATCGCCGGCGAGATTGCGCAAACTGCACGCGGCCTGGGAGGAGTCGCTCGGGGCAGAAGGAGGGACCGCACGCCCGACTTCGCCGACGGCGCCCCCAGGCCTTCGTTCCTCCGTTCTGGAACGGGCGTGCGATGGATAGGGTATCTTCCACCGCGCTCATGAGAACCGTCGGGTTGTTCCGTCTCCGTTTCGTCCTGCCGGTCCCCCTGCCGCTCCTCGCCCTGGCCTGCGTTTCCGAGCACGGACCACTCACCAACCGCATGGCGCAGTCGGCCACGCCATACCTGGCGCGCGCAGCCAAGCAACCGGTCAGTTGGCAGCAGTGGAGTCGCGACGCGTTTGCGCTCGCCGCGCGCCTCGACCGGCCCGTTCTCCTTTATATAGGAGCCGATGATTGCCGCTGGTGCGGCGTCATGGACCGCGAGGTGTACGGGGACCCGCTGCTCGGCGCCTTGATCGATTCACTCTTCGTTCCGGTGCGCGTCGACCGCGACGAGCGTCCCGACGTGGCGCAGCGGTTTGCGACGGCGGTGCAGCTCCTCGCCGGCCTCCGCGGCTACCCCATCACCGTTTTCCTGACGCCCGACGGCGCCGCATTCTTCGGCGGCACGTATTTCCCGCTCGACGACCCTGTAACCGGCCGCGGTCTGAAGCAGCTCTTGCCCGAAGTGGCGAAGAGCTATCGCGAGCAACGCGCGTCGGTGTTTCGACGGGCGGAGCTGATCCGGCAACTCTCGCTCGGACGTCCCGCGGCAGCCGGGGCGCTCAAAACGGCGCGGCTGCAATTCGAGACCACCGTCGTCCGGGACGCGGTTGCGGCGGCCGCCCAGGCTGGCGCCGACCTCGCGACGTTGCGCTACATCCGTGCGGCCGATCTGCTGCTGGCGACGTACGCACGCACGACCGATTCCAGCTACCTCAACCCGGCGCGAGCCGTGCTCGCCTACATCGCGGATTCGGGCGAAGGTGGGCTCGCCGGGGCCGCGCGCGACGACCCGCCGGAGATTCAACGCGCTGGGTGGCTCCACGATCTGACCGTGGCGTGGGCCGCCACGGCCGACGCGCGGTATCGCGACGAGTCGCGGGTCGTCGCCCGTCGGCTGGCCGCCGAGGTAGCCTCCCCGGTGGATCGGACGGTGTTCACAGACCGCGACGCGTACGTGATCAGCTCGGTACTCGACGCAGCCGCCGCGCTCGGCGACTCGGGGACCGTGGCACGCTCGCGCGCCACCCTCGATACGCTGCTGCGACGCGTGTACGCGCGCGGTCGTCCTGTGCGGCACACGGTAGGCGGCGGCTCGTCGGGGCGCGCCCTGCTCGACGATCAGGTGCAGGTGGCGTGGGCGTGTCTGGCGGCCCGAGAGGCCACGGGGGCGCGACGCTACCTCGAGATCGCGCAGGACCTGGTGGTGGTTTTGGAGCGGGATTTCGCCGACTCCACGTCGCCGGGCTACTTCGAGGCGGCGGCGACCGATCCGGCGGCCCCGGCGCTCATCGAGCGGACCAAGCCGGTGCTGGACGATTTGCTACCGGCGGGTAACGCCACGGCCGGGCGCGTGCTGCTGCGGCTCGCCGGTGCCACGGGGCAGGCGAGCTATCGACGGCGCGCACAGGCGCTGGTCGATGCGCTCGCGCCGGGCGTTACGGGGGCGGGGTTGCGCGCATCCAGCTATCTCGCGGTTGCGCAGGACCTCCTTCGCAGCCACTGATTCGGTTTCTGTCCGCAACACCTCGCTCGCTTCCAAGTCGCTGGGGCGCCGCGTGCTACGCGCGCCGTGGTGACGCTCGAATCCCCTTGCAGGTCCTATGGATGTAAACGGCGCGCCCTCCGACGTAGAGATCGTCGCCCGGGTCCTCGGCGGGGACACGGAAGCCTTCGGCTTCGTGATCCGCCGGTACGAGGCCGGGCTCCTGCGGTTCGCGACCCGGATGCTGGGGAGCCGGGACGCCGCCGCGGACGCGGTCGCCGAGGGGTTGGTGCGTGCATACCGCCACCTCGCGAGCTGCCGGGAGCCAGCCAGGCTACGGACGTGGCTCTACCGGATCGTGACGAACCGGTGCAAGAGCCATCTGGCCCGCCGGTCCGTCGGAGATGTCCCGCTCGACGAGGCGCCGCCGGTGGCGGATCCGTCCGACGGCGAGGCGGACCTCGAGCGAGCAGAGCAGCTCACCCTGGTGCAACGGGCCCTGACCGGCCTGTCGCCGGACAAGCGTGAGGCGTTCGTGTTGAAGCACGTCGAAGGGTTGAGCTATGAGGAGATGGCCGCGATCACGGGTGAGCGGATCCCGACGCTCAAGATGCGGGTGCACCGCGCCCGAGAAGCGTTGTTGAAGGTGCTGGAGGAGAATACATGATCATGATCGACCCAAGGATTCACCAGGCGTTGGACGGCGAGCTCCCGACGGATGCCCTGCCGGCCGAGCTGCGTCGAGCCGCGCAGACGGTCCGGGCGGCCGCCGATCTGTTGGCTGCGCCCGTCCGGGGTCCGAGCCTCGAGTCGCGTGTCATGACCGAGGTCCGCCGCCCGGCGCCGTCGCTACTGCGCCGGGTGGCGAGCTGGCTCGCGACACCCCACGCCGTCACGTTCCGCGTCCGGCCCGTCTGGAGTCTCGCCTTCGCGACGGGCGCGGCCGTGTTCACCCTGTTCTTCGCCGGCGACGCCGGACCCCGGCTCGGCGAGCATGAGGGCATTGCCCAGTTCGTCGGCCGGTTTCCGAACGCACGGTCGGTGCACGTGGTCGGAACGTTCAACGACTGGCGGCGCGGCAGCATCGCGCTCGAGGACCTGCACCACGACGGCGTATGGACCGCCACCGTGGTCCTGCCGACGGGCACCTACGAATACATGTTCGTGGTAGACGGAGAACGGTGGGTCCCCGATCATCTGGCGGACCGCTTGGTGGCCGACGATTTCGGCCGGGAGAATTCCGTCGTGATCGTGCGGCCGGTCCATCGATGAGACTTGCGGTTGCACTGGCTCTGCTCGCGGCGCCCCTCGCTGCCCAGTCGGTGCAGAGCCGGCTGGAGGGCCGGATTCCGAGCGACGCGGTGCCGGTGGTGGACTCGCTCGTCCAGGTCGCGCTCCACGACGGCCTGCCTTCGGAGCCGCTGGTCCAGAAAGCACTCGAGGGCGGCGCAAAGCAGGTGCCCGGCCCACGCATCGTGGCAGCCGTGCGGGTGAGCCTCGGACAGCTCCGCGAGGCGCGCGACCTGCTCGTTCGTGCCGGCGATCAGCCGCCGGTGCGACCTGGGGAGGTGACGACCGTTGCCTGGGCGTTGCGCCGGAAGCTGCCCTCCTCCACGGTCGCGCGCGTCATCGCCGAACTCCCCCATCCGCCGCGGGCGGCAGCGATCCACGCGATCGCGGACCTGGTTGCCCACGGATTTGATCCCGACTCGTCCGCCGGGTTGATCATCGATGCGGTCCACAATGGACTGCAGCGCGATCGCCTGTTGGACGTGTCGACGGCGGCGCTGCACGAAGTTCAGCGCGGGCGTACGCGAGACGAGGCGATCGCCGTCGTCCGGCACCAGCTCCCCAACGTCCCCGGGCCTCCCAAGCCGGAGCGGGGCACCGTGACCCGGGCGCGCCGGCCGGACAGCACGACTACGCCACGATAACCGTAGGGTTGCAGTCTGTAACGTCGGAGATGGAAACGGCTTGCGGAACATGCGTGACGCGCGGGGACGGGCGTGGGTCTCAACGGTGAAGCGGGCCAGGGTGGTCCGCGCTCCCTCCGGAGGTATAGAGACATGATGCGTCGCACGCTCCTCGCATTGGCGCTGCTCGCCGCTCCCGCGATCGTGATCGCGCAGCAGCCGTCGCCGATGCAGGGCCAGGCGCCGTCGGCGGATACGTCGAAGGCGATGGCGAAGAAGGGTAAGAAGCACGCTGGGAAGAAGCACGCGGCCAAACCCGCGGCCAAGCCCGCTGCCAAGGATACCAGCAAGGCCAAGCCGTAAGCGGCTGAGCTACGAGGTGTAGTCGGCGTTGATCCGGACGTAGTCCGGCGTCAGATCGCAGGTCCACACCACCGCCTCCGCGCGACCGAGTCCCAGGTCGACGCGGAGGCGGATCGTTTTCTGCCGAAAGATCGCCCGGGCGGCGCCGGTGTCCGGGTTGGCTGTGGCGCCTCCGCTCGCGAGCGTCAGCCATGGGTCGTCCGCGGCGGCGGCCTGCAGCGAGAGGCGCTCGACGGCGAGCGGTACGCCGGCGGTGCCCGCCGCGGCCAGGACGCGACCCCAATTGGGGTCTCCGCCGTAGATCGCGGTCTTGACGAGGGTCGACCGGGCGATCGCCCGACCTACCTCTCGAGCCGCCGCTTCGCTCACCGCGCCCACGATGTGAATCTCCAGCACCTTGGACGCCCCTTCTCCGTCCGCCACGATCGCGAGCGCCAGCGTGCGCGCTACCTCCTGCACCGCCTCCTCGAACGTCTTCCAGACCGCGCCGTCGCGCGACGGATCGACGCCCGAGGCGCCGCTCGCGAGCAAGAGGACGCTGTCGTTCGTGCTCGTGTCGCCGTCCACCGAGATCGCGTTGAAGCTCCGGTCGGCCACTCGCCGCAGCAGCGGCTGGAGGGTCGCCGGCTCCCCCGCCGCGTCGGTCGTCAGCACGGCGAGCAACGTGGCCATGTCCGGGTGGATCATGCCCGCTCCCTTCGCGATCCCGCCTACGGTGACCATGCCGGCGGGCGTCTCGAACCGGACCGCGCAGTGCTTGGGTCGTGTGTCCGTGGTCATAATGGCACGTGCGGCGTCGAGGCCGCCGTCCGCCGCGAGGCGCCCCGCGGCCGTCCGCAGCCCTTCCGCGACCCGCTCGAGCGGGAGGGGCATCCCGATGACGCCCGTCGAGAGCACGAGCGCCGTGCGGGCCGGGAGTCCGGCCGCCTGTTCGGCGGCTTGGGCCATCGCGCGCGCGGCGGCGAGCCCCGGCGCCCCCGTGCACGCGTTCGCGACTCGCGCGTTCATCGCGACGGCGCGGATCCGTCCCGGGCGCTCGGCCAGGAGTTCCGCGTCGTAGGCCACGGGCGCCGCGCGGAGGACGTTCTTCGTGAACACGCCGGCGGTGGCGCAACTGGTGGCGCTGACGAGCAGCGCAACGTCCGGAGCGCCGTCGCTCTTCAGGCCGGCGTGCGCGGCGGCGGCGGTGAAGCCGCGCGGTGTGGTGACGGAGCCGTCGGGGATGAGCGCGAAGGCGGCGGGCATCGGCGGGGAAGATAGCGGGCGGCTCTCGCTTGTGTAACCGCCCGGCGTCTCGTATCATAGCACAACCTTCCCGGGAGGCCCGTTCGATGTCGGAACCGTTCTTGAGCTCCGACGATTACGACGAACGTGCACATCAGCTCTACAACGAAGCACGATACGACGACGCCATCGACACCCTGAAAGCCGGCCTGGGGCTGTATCCCCACGCCGTCGAGCTGCACGTGGGCATGGGCTATGCGCGCCTCGCGCGCGAGGAGTATCTGTGGGCGCGCCGGGCCTTCGAGGAGGCGGTCGGCCTCGACCCCGAGCACGAGGATGCGCTCGCCGGGCTCGGTGAGGTTCTTCTCAAGTTCGGTGACCGCGCCGGAGCGGTCGCGTGCTTCGATCGCATCGTGGCCCTCGGGTTTCGAGATGACCACGACCTCATGCTTCAAGTCGGGCGGGCCCTGTTCCGTGAGGGCGTGTTGGACCAGGCCCGGCGCTTCTTCGAAGTGGCCATCACCGGGCATCCGGACTCGGCGGAGGCCGCCGCGTGCGTGGGCTACGCCGCCCACCGGCTGGCGGACGAGGGCGGCGCGCTCTACTGGCTCCGGCGCGCGCTCGAGCTGGACCTCGAGCACGCCGAAGCGCGAATCTACCTCGCCAACCTGCTGTACGACCGCGGCGAGTACGAGGCCGCCCTCTTCCACTTGGAGCGCAGTGAGCCGAGCGACCATTTCGACGGTCTCGCCATCTGGCGGCTGATCGAGCTCAAAAGGAGCGTCTACCGCCTCGCCGACGACGACCCCGAGCTTGTGCCGTGGCACCATCGGCTCGACGAACTCGCCGCCGATGCCGCGCCCGATGACCTGCTCCTCGCCGAGATCGAGGCGATGGGGCCCGACGGCCAGATTCGGGACCCTCGCCAGCTCGAGCTGTTCGGCACGCTCCTCACCGAGCTGCAGGGGATGAAGGCGCGCTCGGGGGGGGAAGTCCATCGCATCAGCATGCTCAACGGCGCGACCTACGTCGGCACGTGGGAAGAGATCGTACGGCAGATGAAGGACGATGCGGCGGAATGGGCACGCGGCTCGCTCGAGCAGTACATGGCCGCGGTGGCCAATCGCGGGCGGAAAGAAACCGGGGTCGCGATCCCGGCGACGGATCCGGAGAGCTTCATCAGAGGGAGCGCCGATGCGGGGCTCCTTCGGATTCTCCACTAGCCGCGACAATCCGCTGAGCAGCCGGTAACAGGCCGGGGAAAGGGGAGGAGTGGCTCTTCTCCGGCCGTTTACGCGTTCCTGGCTTTACACGGTCGAATGCTTGAGCTTCACGGCGATCGAAAGTGGCCCGTCCCCTAGAGCGACGAGCGTAATAGCTCCCGCGAACAGCAACCCTTCCAGCTCGATATTCGCGCCGTGTGGCAGTCTCACCGCCAGGATGGCCACAGCCATCTCCACGGCCATGCAGATGGCCCACAGGCGCGTGAAGATCCCGAGGATGACGCAGGTGGCGCCGATCGTTTCGATCGCAATGAGGATCACGGCGAACACTGTGGCGAACGGGAACCCGACCTCGTGCAGGAACGTGGCGGTCGCGGGAATGCCATGGTGAAATTTGGTCAAGCCGTGCAGTAAGAACACGCCGCCCACTGCGAGGCGCATGAAGAATGCCGCGTAGGGGGTGAGTCGGTTCATGAACCCTCCGGGTGGATGGCTTGGGTCACGGGGCCCCGCCGGCGCGCGCCGGTGCGGACTTCGCGCGCCCCGAAGCGTTTGACGATCACGTCGAGACCCCGCTGTGGTAGGGCACCGCCCAGACCCGCTACGTCGACGAAGCACAGTCCCGCCTCCGGCAAGCCGTGCAGGGCGACGTGCCCGCCGTGGCACACGAGCGCCGCCGAGACCCCTCTCGGCCCGAGCTTCACGACCGGCGGGTTCGCCGGATTCAATCCAGCGGCGTTCGCCGCTGCGAGCAGCACGCCGGCGAGCGCCTGGTCGTCGGTGAGGCGGTTCGCGGGGATGCCTCCCAGATCAGCGAAGACGTGGTCGAACGTCAACCGCTGCAGCTTGCCTGATAGGTGAGCAGCGGAGCCACGAACGTTCCCCGGATGACTTCGGCGCCCAGCGGATCGTCGTACAGATCGGTGCGCTGCGCCGTGAACTGATAGCGGCCGCTGATGATCGCCCCACCGCCCGCCGCCGGGGCGTACTGCGTGATGATCAACTGTCCCGCGACCTGACTGCTCGACGTGCCGTGCGAGTAGGAGCGGATGCCCGGTGTGGGAAGCGCGCTGAACCACAACGCCCAGGGCCGCTTCGGCTGGCAGAAGGCGCTGAGTTGACTGATCGTGGTCGTCGCCTCCGCCGGGCTGATCGAATCGATTTCGTACGTACCCGTAGCGATCACCGAGTCGGGCAAGGTGATCACGACCTTCTCGTCGATCGTGGAGCCATTGGCCAGCGTGTCGCGCAGTTGAAACGCCAGCTTCCCGTTCAACCGCTGGTAATTGCGCGCTCTGGCCTGGCCGCCCTGATGCCGCACCGCGGACCCGAGCGCCGTCATGAAGAAGTGCCCGACCTCGGTCGTGTCGGTCAGTGTGAGCACAACGACGAAGCTCGACTCGGAAACGGTGGTGGTGCCGTCGGTCAGATGCGCGCGGTAGCGGATCGGACCGCCGGTGGCGTGGGCGGTCACCTCGCCGCTCAGGGTGTCGATCGTGATGACACTCGGCGTCGTGGAGCTGTCGAATGTGAGCGTCGTCGGACCCGGGGTCCTCTGTTTGATGGCGCGCGGGATCGTGATCGTATCGCCCGGCATCACGAAGATCGTGTCGAGCAGCAGGCTCAGGTCGAGGGGACGCGATACGACGACGACGGCCCCACTCTGCGCGCCGGCCACCGTGGCGACGACCACCGCCGTGCCCCGCCCGATCCCCGCGACCTTCCCCGACGTATCGACGGTGGCGACCGTCGGCGGACTGACGCTCCACGTGATGTGACCTGGAGGATGCCGGCTGCCGTCGCTGTCGAGGATGTACACGGTTCGGGGTGGGAGCGTGTCTCCCACGAAGGTCGAGTCAAGAACCGGGCCGATGATCAAGAACTGCTGGCCGGTGCCGGAGACGTTCACGCAAGTCAGGGAGGTGGATGCGACGAGGAGGAGCGCGAACAAGGATCGTTTCATAGTCGCCTAAGGTTGAGAGGGTGCGGTCGCGAGCCGCCGGAAGCCGTGGGTATCCTATGGAACACCGGGAGCGTCCGATTGCTCCGGCCCGGCCTAAAACATCGACATTGCGAGGAAGGAACGAAGGTTGTCGTTGGTGACCCGGAGCCGGGCCGAGAGCAGGCGCACCACCGACCAGAGCACCTTGTAGGCGATATCGCGGTTGAAATCGAGCAGCAGCTCGAAATCCGAGCGGGCGATCGTGAGGAGCGTGCAGGATGTATTGGCGATGGCGTCGGTGGAGCGCTCGGAGCGATCGAAGATCGCCATCTCGCCGAAGCAGGCGCCCGGCTTCAGGACGGCGAGGGCCTCCTCCCCGGACCCCGGAATGGTCCGCGAAATGCGCACTTCGCCGTCGGAAATAATGAACAGCCGGTTTCCTGGCTCGCCTTCCTTGAAGACATGCTGTCCGACGGCGAACTTTTGCTCCCGGCAAACCTCGGACACCCGGGCGAGCTCTCCGTCGTCCAGGTCTTGGAAGATCGCCGCCTGCTTCAACAGATTGAGGTTCACGGCACGAAGCTACGGCGCACCGGAGGGAGGGGCAAGTGAAACCGTGGGTGACGCCGGCGGATCTGCTTACCGCCCTTCGCCTTCCGCTCGCGGTAGCGTTTCCATTCGTGCATCGGCCCGCGTGGCAGCTGGCGCTGGTGGGCGCGGTCGCGGCGTCGGATTTCTTCGACGGCATGCTCGCGCGTCGCTTCGGCGGCTCGCGCACGGGCGCGGTGCTCGATCCGATCGCCGACAAGTTCTTCATGGCGGTGGCGTTTCTGACGGTCGCTCGCAGCGGATTGCTGTACCCGCTCGAGATCGCTGGGGTACTGGCCCGGGACATCGTCGCGGCCCTGGGGTACGTGGGAGCGTGGTTGTGGCGCGGGCCCATGGCGTTGCCCGCGCGCGCCGGCGGCAAGGCCGTGACCGTCCTCCAGTTGCTCACGCTGGTGGCCTGCATCGTGAACTCGCCGCACGTGCGCCCGCTGGCCTGGGCCACCACGGCGGTGGGTCTCTACGCCATCTGGGACTATGGCCGCGCCGCAGCTCGGGCGAGCGCGCGACGTTGACACCGGAAGGAGGGCACGACATGCGTAGGGCATGGCTCGTCGTGCTCCTGCTCGCGGGCGGGACGCCGCTGCTCGGCGCGCAGGAGTTCCATCCGCCGCCCGTGCAACGGTCCGGCGACCACGGGACGAGGTTCGGCCTGTTCGGCTTTGGCGTACGCGGCGGCGTGGACGCGTCGGGGCGCAAACAGATGGTGTTCGGCGTCACGCTCGACGCCGGCCACCTGTTCGGCTCGCGTTTCCGCATCCGGCCATCCGGCGAGATCGGCGTGTTCAATGGCGTCAACAGCTACATCGGCAGCATGGAAGCCCTGTATCGCTTCACGCCCGACGATCAGACGGCGACGCCGTACGCCGGCGGGGGGTTCAGCATCGTGGGGCACGACGCCTGCGGCGCCGACCCCGATTGTCCGGACCTCTGGGTCAACCTCGTCGTGGGCGTGGAGCTCCACTATCGCTCGACGTTCAACTGGCTGATCGAGTATCACGCGATGGATCACTTCAACCACAGTCGATTCTACGTGGGGTTAACCACGCGGCGGGGCAACTGAGATGGCGAGCCGGATCGCCGAGGTCACGATGCGCTGGCGCGAGCGCCTCGTGTTCGAAGCTGGTGCCCCGGGCCGACCGCTCGTGCTCGTGGACGGAGACGGCACGGTCGCGACGTCCCCCGTCGAGATGCTGCTGGTGGCCGCGGCGACCTGCACGGCGTCGGACGTCGTGCTGATCCTCGAGAAGCAGCGGGTCGCCTTGCGTTCGCTCGAGGCAAAGGTGCAGGGCACTCGTCGTGAAGAGCAGCCTCGGCGCTACACCGCTCTCCACTTCGTCTTCACCATTGCGGGAGACGGGGCCGACGAGGTGAAGGCACGCCGCGCGATCGACCTGTCGCTCGAGAAGTACTGCTCCGTGGTGGCGTCGCTCGCCCCCGACATCCGTATCAGCTACGACGTCCAGCTTCGCTAAGGCGCTCCGCACCGCCACCGGCCTCGCCATCTGCGCCACCGCGCCCGGGGTGGGAAGCGCGCAGGCCCCCCCCCGTCTGCAGGGCCCGGAACTCGCCGCGGCCGCCACAGTTGTTCTCGCGCGGCGTACGTTCTGGGGTCCGGAGCTGGGCGTGGCCTGGCGAGCTGGGGGCCAGGGGCGCCTCGCCGTGACGGCCGCCGGCGGGAGCTACGAACAGGCCCTGGGCCTTCGCTGCGAGGCGACCGCGCAATTTCTGCTCCGGCCCGGCGAGCGCAGCGGCGCCGGGCCGTACGCCGGTCTAGGTCTCGCCTTCGTCGGGTCGGAAAGCGCGCGCGGAGCGAGCTATCTGACGGCGCTGCTCGGCCTCGAGTCCGCTCCGGCGGCCCGCGCCGGCTGGTATGCGGAGCTCGGGTTGGGTGGTGGTGTCCGCTTGGCGTTCGGCCGCCGGTTCCGGCGCTTTCCGCCGGGGGGTTAGGGAAGAAAGGGGCGCCCGTCGCTGAGCCCCTCGACTTCCCCCGACCAGCCGCAGCGGACCGTCAGGCCGGGGCGCCCACCGTCGCGTTGCGCCCCACCACCGGTCGGCAGTAGCGCTCGCCCAGGACTCGGAGCTCCGCGAGCTGGCGCTCATCAAGGCCGTCGTAGCGATCGGCCAGGTAGAGCATCGTGTCGTCAAACCATTCCTTCTGGTGCTCGGGTCCGGCTTCCAGGACGCCGCAACGCAGAATATGAGAGAACAGCTCGTCGCGGGCCTGCTCGAACAGGGTGGGGGTGGACATTTTGCGGGGTTCCGAACGCTTCTTGGCCATGCGTGGCGTGCTCCTGTCGTCTCTGGGACCGGGGGCGTGGGCGCGAGGCGGCGCGGTCGCCCGGCCGCCGATGAATCGGCGCCGCAATGTAATAAGCCGCTTTGGGCCGCGCAAAGGGCCGACCACGCAAATCGTGGCGATATTATCATGAACGGGGCAGTGGGGTGCCGTCGGGAGCGGGGAGCGGGAAGCGGGACCACGCGTCAGGAAGGTGGGCGTATGGGCGACACGTCAGACGAAGTGTACGGTCCGGAGCGCGCAAAGCGTCTGCTGGCGCTGCTGCGCGGTCTGGCGGAGCGGATTCAGTCGCTGGACGGAAGCGGGCAACTGCTCGAGCGGGTGCCGGAGCTGCAAAAGCTGCTCGGGAACGCGCGCAGCGAGCTGTTCCACTATGAAGTGCGACTCACGTACGATACTCCGGAAATCGCGGAGAGCCGGCGCCTCGTCGAGGAGGCGGAGCAGCGGGCGTTGGACGCGACGGCCGGTTTCGAGGACGAGGAGGACGACGAACCGTGGCGGAGGGCTCGGGACGAATGAACCGGTTCTATCTGCTGCTCGTGGCGGTGGCGCTCATCGGTGGCGGCATGCTCTGGTACGGATCCCGGCAAGAGGCTGCACCGGCTCCGAACGCGCCGGTTCCGGTCGCGGCCGCGGACGGGTTCCAGGGCTTCACCCTGGGCTCGGACTCCGCGAAGGTGGAGGTGACGGAGTACTCCGACTTCGAGTGCCCGTTCTGCGCGTCGTTCGCCACGGTCCAGATGCCGGTGATCCGCCAGCAGCTGATTGCCACCGGCAAGGTGCGCTGGCGGTATCGCGACTTCCCGTTGCCCACCCACCAGTACTCTCGGTACGCCGCGCTCGCGGCCCAGTGCGCGGGTGAGCAAGGGAAGTTCTGGGAGATGCACGACCAGCTCTTCGCCAATCACCAGTGGGCCCAAACCGGGAAGAACCCCTCGGCGCTGTTCCGTGATTTCGCGAAGACCATCGGCCTAGAGGTCGACAAGTACGACGCCTGCATGGACGGCCAGCGATACGCCGGGCGAATTCAGGCGAGCGTGGAGGAGGGGGAGAAACAGGGCGTGCGGGGCACGCCCAGCTTTTTCGTGAGCGGCCACCCCTTTCGGGGACGCGCCACCTCCGACGACTTCAAGGCCCTGGTCGACAGTCTGACAACAAAGCACAAGTGATCCGGCGCCAGGCGATCGCGCTCCTCGCGCTCGTGGGGCTTTTGGTCGCCACCTACCTCTGGCTCTACAAGATCGGCGTGCTCGACGAGCTCCAGTGCGGCACCGGGAGCTGCGAGTACGTCCAGACCAGCCCGTACGCGGAGATATTCGGCGTCCCCGTCGCGTTCATCGGCGTCGTCGGGTACGTGGCCCTCTTCCTGGTCGGCCTGGCGGGCGTGCAACCGCGGTTCGCTGCTGACCGGCGCGTAACCGTCCTGATCGCGGTACTCGCCACGATTGGGTTCGCCTTCACGCTGTATCTCACGGCGATCGAGCTGTTCGTGCTCCACGCGATCTGCCGCTGGTGCATGGGGTCTGCGGTCATCATGACGGCCATCTGGAGTCTCGCGCTGGCCGGACTGGTCCGCCCGCCGTCGCCCGCCGCGCCCACCCGCTAGGTTTCACGCCGATGACGCCACCCGTGGACGTCCCCGCGAACCGACGCGGCCGGTATCAACTGACGCTCGCGCTGGCGGCTCTCGGCGTGGTCTACGGCGACATCGGCACGAGCCCGCTGTACGCAATCCGCGAGTCCTTTTACGGCACCCATGCCATTCCCGTCAGCCCGGCGAACGTGCTCGGCGTCCTCTCGCTGGTGCTTTGGTCCCTGCTGATCGTCGTGACGATCAAGTACCACGTCGTGATCATCAGGGCGGACAACAAGGGCGAAGGGGGCGTGCTCGCGCTGATGGCGCTCGTGAACGGCAGCCGTCTGGCGCGGGGGCTCTCGCCGCGACGCGTCATGATCGTGCTCGGCATCTTCGGATCGGCTCTCCTGTACGCAGATGGCGCCCTCACACCGGCGATATCCGTGCTGAGCGCCGTGGAGGGGCTCGAGATCGCGACGCCCGCGCTGGCGTCGTGGGTCATCCCCGTGACGCTCGTGATCCTGATCGGTTTGTTCCTGTTGCAGAGTCGCGGCACCGCCAGGATCGGGGCCATGTTCGGCCCGGTGATGCTCGTCTGGTTCGCCGCCATAGGGGTGCTCGGACTGAGCGAGATCCTCCGGCAGCCGGGCGTGCTGGCTGCCGTTTCGCCGTTCTACGCCGTGCGCTTTTTCGCTGAGAACGCGGGGCGGGGCTTTGTGGTGCTGGGCGCCGTTTTCCTCGTCGTCACGGGCGGCGAGGCGCTGTACGCGGATCTGGGTCACTTCGGGCATCGCGCGATCCAGATTGCCTGGTTCAGCACCGCGTTCCCGTGCCTCCTGCTCAACTATTTCGGGCAGGGCGCACTCATGTTGCGCGACCCCACGGCCGCGGAGAACCCCTTCTATCATCTCGCGCCGAGCTGGGCGTTGTACCCCCTGATCGCGCTGGCGACCCTGGCGACCATCATCGCGTCGCAGGCGGTGATCTCGGGAGCGTTCTCCCTCACCCGCCAGGCGGTGCAGCTCGGCTACAGCCCGCGGCTCCAGATAGAGCACACGTCGTCGCGCGAGATCGGCCAGATCTACGTTCCCCTGGTCAACTGGGGACTCATGCTGCTCACCTGCGTGCTGGTGCTCGGGTTCCACTTGGTCAACACCGAGCAGCCCACGTCCAGCAACATCGCTGGCGCGTACGGCGTGGCTCTCTCGACCCTGATGCTCATTACGACGTTGATGTTCTACGTGATGAGTCGCGAGGTGTGGGGCTGGAGCTTCCTGCGGGCCGGGAGCGTGGCCGGCCTGTTCTTGTGGGTGGACATCCTGTTCTTCGCCGCGAACATGCTCAAGATTCGTTACGGTGGTTGGGTCCCCCTGGTGATCGCGGGAGCCATCTTCCTGCTCATGACGACCTGGAAGAACGGCCGCGAGATTCTCGGCAAGCGCATGCAAGAGAAGACGGTCGCGCTCAAGATGCTGCTCGCCGATCTCGCCGCCGAGCCGCCGCTCCGCGTCCCGGGGACGGCGGTGTTCATGTACGGTACCACCGACGGCACGCCTCCGGCGCTGGTGCACAACCTCGCGCACAACAAGGTGCTGCATGAGCGGATCGTGTTCCTGACCATGGTGACCGAGGACGTGCCCCACGTCTCGCCCCCAGAGCGCGTGAAGGTAAAGCCGCTCGGGAAGGGGTTCTACAGCGTGATCGCCCGCTACGGGTTCATGGACGACCCGAACATCGAGGACGTCCTGGCGGCGTGCCAGGTGAAGTCTCTCGATATCCCGATCACGGGAACGACGTTCTTCCTGGGTCGTGAGACGCTCGTCGCCTCGGAGCGGCCCGGCATGGCCCGGTGGCGCGAGCAACTGTTCGCATTCATGTCGCGCAACGCCCTGCGGGCTACAGCCTTCTTCAAGATCCCGGCGGACCAGGTGTTCGAGGTCGGGGCGCAGGTGGAGCTCTAAAGGAGGTTGCGGAGGTTGAGGAGGTTGGGGGAGGCGGTGTCGCTGACGCCTCAATCTCCCCCGTCCTCCACCAATCTCCCCCAACCTCCCCAACCTGCCGTCTCAACTCTCCGCCGCCTCGTACTGGTTTTTCAGCCGCTCCACCACGGTCGGGTCCGCGAGCGTGGTGGTGTCGCCGAGCGCGCGGCCTTCCGCGATGTCCTTCAAGAGCCGGCGCATGATCTTGCCGCTCCGCGTTTTCGGGAGGTCGGCGGTAAAGAGGATGTCGTCCGGTCGGGCGAGCGCACCGATTTTCTTCGCGACGTGACCCTTCAGCTCGTCCCGCAGCGCGTCGCTCGCCGCGTGACCTTCCTTGAGCGTGACGAACGCCGCCAGGGCCTGGCCCTTGAGCTCGTGCGCCCGCCCCACCACCGCCGCTTCCGCCACCGCGGGATGGTCGACCAGCGCGCTTTCTACTTCCATGGTCCCGATGCGGTGTCCCGCCACGTTGAGCACGTCGTCCACGCGGCCGAGGATCCAGTAGTACCCGTCCTCGTCGCGCTTCGCGCCGTCGCCGGGGAAGTAGGTGTTCTTCCACTTGCTCCAGTAGACCGAGCGGTACCGCTCGTCGTCGCCCCAGATGGTCCGCAACATGCCGGGCCAGGGGCTCGTGATCGCGAGGAACCCGCCGCCGACCGGCACGCGCTCCCCGTCTCCGTCCAGGAGGTCCGCCTCGATCCCGGGAAATGGAATCGTTCCGGAGCCGGGCTTGCACGTCGTGACGCCCGGCAGCGGTGTGATCATGATGCCGCCGGTCTCGGTCTGCCACCATGTGTCCACGATCGGGCAGCGCTCTCCACCGATGTGACGTCTATACCAAACCCATGCCTCGGGATTGATCGGCTCGCCCACGGTCCCGAGCAACCGGAGGCGCGAGAGGTCATGCCGCTGGGGATGCTCGGGCCCCCACTTCATGAACGCGCGGATGGCCGTGGGCGCGGTATAGAACACGGTCACGCCGTGACGGGCGCAGATCGCCCAGAACCGATCCTTCGTGGGAAAGTCGGGTGCGCCCTCGTACATCATCTCGGTCACGCCGAGCGCGAGCGGCCCGTACACGATGTACGAATGCCCGGTGACCCAGCCGACGTCGGCGGTGCACCAGAAGACATCCACGTCCTTGAGGTCGAACACCAGCTTCGTGGTGGCGTACACGTGCGTGAGGTAGCCGCCGGTAGTGTGCAAGATCCCTTTCGGCTTCCCCGTGGTCCCGGACGTATAGAGGATGTACAGGGGATCCTCGGCGTCCATCTGTTCCGGCTCGCTCCGGGCCGGTGCCTGCGCCACTAGGTCGTGCCACCACTGGTCTCGCCCGTCCTGCATCGGGACTTTCTCACCCGTGCGGCGCAGGACGACCACGTGGCCAATGCTCGGAGTACCCGCGAGCGCTTCGTCGGCGTTGCGCTTCAGGGGTACCGTGGCACCGCGCCGGTAGCCGCCGTCAGCGGTGACCAGCACCTTGGCCTCCGCGTCGTTGATACGGTCGCGCAGGGATTCCGCGGAGAAGCCGCCGAATACGACCGTGTGAATTGCACCAATGCGGGCGCACGCAAGCATGGCGGCCGCAACCTCCGGCACCATCGGCAGGTAGATGGCCACGCGGTCGCCCTTCGCCACGCCGAGCCGCTTCAGGACGTTGGCGAACCGGCACACGAGATCGTGGAGGTCCCGATAGGTCAGCTTGCGCACCTCGCGAGGCTCGGGCTCCCCCTCCCAGATGAGCGCGACCTTGTCACCCTTGCCGGCGCGAATGTGGCGGTCGAGACAGTTGACGGATGCGTTGAGCTTGCCGCCCACGAACCACTTGGCGTGCGGCGGTTTCCACTCGAGTACCCGGTCCCAGGGCCGGAACCATTCGAGCTGGCGGGCCCATTCCGCCCAGTAGCCCTCCCGGTCCTGGCGCGCCCGGCGATAGGGCGTGTCGTCCTTGACGTGCGCCGCACCGGTGAACGCGGGAGTGGGAGGGAAGCTGCGTCGCTCGTCGAGCAGGGTGTCGATGCGGTCTTTCACGGCTGTTGATTGCGCGGCTGAAGGAGAGGGTAAGGTACGCCCCGCTCAAGGGGCGGGGTCAAGGCGGTCCTTGCAAACTGCGCCCCGACCGTTCGCTCTGCGGTAGCGCCATGCGTGTGGGACCGTACACAACTTTGACAACCGGTTGACCGCCCGCAGGTTAGCTGCATGGCACCGGAGTCGCGTAGCCCCCACGCGGCGAACTTCAGGAGCCGACTGTGGAGGAGATGATGACCATGTCCACGCGTCCGAGCGAGAGGATCTTGGCCGCACCCGAGGAGCTGGGGCTCGATTCCCGTACGGCGTTCCGCCGTGCGGCCACCGAGCTGCTTGAGCAGCTCTCGGAGGGTGCCGGACGCCTGGTGATCGACCTGTCGGGCACGCGCCAGATCGACAGCGCGGGGCTCGGAGCGCTGATGCTGATCCAGCGGAAGGCGGCCGAGCGCCGGCTGACCGTGTGCCTGCGCGGGGCCAACGAGGAGCTGCGCTTCCTGCTGGTATTGACCAAGCTCGACGACCTGTTCGAGTTGGAGACGGGCGCCAGCTGAACCGCCGGTAGACGGGATGGGAGACCGCCATATATTGGCCCACCAATGGCGTCCTCCCCTTCCGGCTCGCGGCGCAAGGTGCTGTTCGTCGAGGACGAATCGACGCTGCGGCGCACCTACAAGCGATTCTTTGCCGGGCGGTACGACGTGGCCTTCGCGGCGAGCGGCAGCGAGGCCCGTAGGCAAATTGATCACTTCTCCCCCGAAGTCCTCGTCCTCGATCTCCGGCTGCCCGACACCGACGGGATCACGCTCCTGCAGGAGATCCGGCAGTCACAGCCGTCTCTCCCGGTGATCGTCACGACGTCATACGTCAGCATGGAGCCGCTGATCAACGTGCTCGACCTCGGGCACTCGGGGTACCTCGTCAAGCCGTTCGACCTGGAAGATCTCGCCGCACGCATCGATGCTCTGGGCTGAAGGCCTGCGACACGCCTTCAACGAGGGGCGGATCGTCGCGCTGGACGACGTGTCGTTCAGGCTCACGGCGGGGCAAACGCTCGCCATCTTCGGACCGAACGGCGCGGGCAAGACGACGCTGCTCAAGGTGCTCGCAGGTCTGATCCGACCGCAGGCGGGGTCGGCCCACGTCGCCGGCGGACGGGGCGCGATCGGCTGGATCGGGCACCAGTCGCACCTGTACGGTCACCTGAGCGTGCGCGAGAACCTCCTCTTCTGGGCCTCGCTCTACGATGTGCCGCGGGCGCAACGCGGCTCTCGGGCCACGGATGTGATGGCGCGCCTCGGAATGATGGATCGCGCCGAGCAGCCGGTGTGGTCGCTCTCCCGCGGTCTCGTCCAACGCGCCGCTATCGCCAAAGCCCTGATCCACGATCCGCAGGTGTTCCTCCTCGATGAGCCGTTCACCGGCCTGGACCTCGCCGCGGCTGCGGAGCTGCGGGCCCTGCTGGGCGCACTCCGGGGCGCGGGCCGCGTGCTCGTGCTGGCCACCCACAACGTGGATGAAGGCGCGGAGCTCGCGACCGACGTGGCGTTCCAGCTGCGCGGGCGGTTGGTGCAATACGCCCCGCGGGGCGGGCGCCGGTCCGCGGAGATCGCCGACGCGTACCGTCGCGCCGTAGCGGGTGCCCATGCGTGAGCTGTTACGTCAGGCCTGGACGATTGCGCTCAAGGACCTGACGCTCGAATTCCGCTCGCGCACGGCGATCGTGTCGGCGGTCGTGTTCACGGCGCTCGTGCTCACCGTATTCAACTTCGGGCGCGATCCCACGGCTGTGTCGACCATTGATCTGGCGCCGAGCATTCTGTGGGTGACGTTCACGTTCGCCGCGATGCTCGCGCTCAACCGGGCGTTTCAGCTCGAGCTCGAGAACCAGGCGCTCGAAGGGTTGCTCATCTCGCCGCTCGATCGCCGGAGCCTGTATTGGGGGAAGCTCCTCGCCAATCTGGCGTTCGTGGCCGTGGTCGAGGCAGTCGGGTTGCCGTTGTTCGTGCTGTTCTTCAACGTTTCGGTGGGACACGTCCTCGTCCCACTCCTGACGGTGATGGCGCTCGCGACGCTGGGATTCGTCGCGGTGGGGACGCTGTTCAGCGCGATGGTGGTGCGGACGCGATTCGCGGAGCTCATGCTCCCGGTGTTGCTGCTGCCGTTCCTGCTGCTCCCGCTGACCTACGCCGTTCAGGCGACCGCACGCCTGCTCGCCGATCGTCCCTTGAACGAGGTGGCGGGCTGGCTTAGGTTGCTCGCCGCGTACGACATCGTGTTTCTCGCGGTGGCCTCCTGGCTTTTTCCGTACACGGTGGACGAATGACGATCGCACAGAAGGGTCGTTGGCTCGTGGCCACTGGGCTGGTCTTGCTTGGCGGCGTATACGTGCGGGCGCTCGCGTTCACGCCGGTGGAGCGGTTCCAAGGACCGGCACAGAAAATCTTCTACGTGCACGTTCCCGCCGCCGTCACCACGGAGCTGGCGGTGATCCTGCTCGGGATCGCGGGCGTCTTTTATCTGTTCCTTAAGGATCCGCGGCTCGACCGGTTCGCGGAAGCGTCGGCGGAGGTCGGCACCGTGTTCGCAGGGATCGTCCTCACGACCGGTCCGATCTGGGGGAAGCCGATTTGGGGCACGTGGTGGACCTGGGACGCCAGGCTCACGAGCACGTTGTTCCTGTTCTTTCTGCTCGTCGGCTATCAGGTGCTGCGCGGGGCGGTCACGGACGGGGGCCTGCGGGCGCGCTACTCGGCCGTCCTCGGAATTTGCGCGGTCATCCTGGTCGGGTTCGTCCATCTGAGCGTGTACCTCTTTCCCACGCTCCATCCGCAGCCGATCGTCCTGAAGCCGAGCAAGCCCTCCCTGCCGGGCGAGATGCTGCTCACGTTGGTGCTGTCGTTCGGAGTGTTCTTGCTTCTCTACGTCGGTTTCGTCATGCAGCGATACGCCATCGCAACACGGCGGGCGGAGGCCTTCCATGGGTGACCAAGTCCCGCAAAACGCCGGCTACCTCATGGCGGCCTACATCCTGGTCCCGACGATCCTGATTGCGTACGCCGTGTCCTTGTACCGTCGCAGTAAGAGTCTCTAGGCGTCACGCTTCTCGGCAAACAACTCCGCGCGCGCCTCGGAAAGACGCGCCAGGCCGTCGGGCACCTGCGTCGCCCACAGGTGCAGCGCTTCGTCGGCGGCGCGGAGGTCTCCCGCCAGGAAGAGGGCCTGGGCGTTGAGCCTGAGCGCTTCGGCCCCGCCGCCGGCCGCGTAGGCGCGGGCGAATCGTGCAGCCGCGTCCGCTGGGCGCCCGCTGCGGCGATACAGGTCGCCGGCCGCGAGCGCGGCGTCGGGGCGCTCCTCGAGCGCGAGGACCTGCTCGTACGCCGCCAACGCGTCCTGCTGGCGGAACACCATCTGGCACGCCTCGCCCAACAGCATCCACGCGTCGGGATTCTCAGGAAAGCGTACCGAGGCCTCCTGGGCCGCGGCGAGCGCGCCCCAGCGGTCTTCGATCGAGCGCCGCAACCGCACGAGCGCGGAGTACGCTTCAGCGAACGTGGGCGTGAGCGTGCATCCGAGCCGCAGCCACGCGGCGGCGCGCCTGGGCGCGTCGCGCTGACATGCGGCGGCTCGCCGCACGGTGAACCGCGTGAGCGCGGAGCGCAGAGAACGCAGCATGATAGATTGCAACAATCTATGTCACGCGCGTCGCAGCCGCCCGGATCCGGGCGTCCGCTCCTCGGCCGGCGCATCGCCGTGACTCGCGCGCGCGAGCAGGCCGCCGAACTCGTGCGACAGCTCGAGGCGCTCGGCGCCGAGGTCGTGTCCGCTCCGGCGATTCGGATCGAAGCGCTGAGCGACCTCGAGCCGTTGCGGCGCGCCCTCGCAGGTCTCGCCGAGTATCGCTGGGTCGTATTCACGAGCCAGAACGCCGTCGAGGTCGTCTTCGAGCGGCTCGAGCAGTGGGGTTTGTCGGATCGCGAATTCGCGGGGCGGCGCGTTGCGGCCATCGGACCGGCGACGGCCGACGCCCTGGCCGCCAGGGGCGTGCGCGTGGACGTGCTGCCCGAAGGCTACGTTGCCGAGTCACTCGTCGCGGCGATGGCCGCGCAGGGCGACTTGCGCGGAGCGCGCGTCCTCGTGCCCAGGGCCGCGATCGCCCGCGATGCGTTACCCGAGGGGCTGCGGGCCCATGGGGCCGTGGTGGACGTGATTCCGGTCTATCGCACACTCCCCGCGCTCGGGGACGGTGCCGCGCTCGCAGACGAGATCTTGGCGGGCCGCGTCGACGTCGTCACGTTCACCGCGTCCTCGACCGTGCGGTACTTCGTCGAGTCCGTGGGTCGCGAGGCCGCGGCCTCCGGGCGATTCCGCGGAGCGGTGATCGGGCCGATTACCGCCGCTACCGCACGGGAGTACGGTATCCCCGTCGAGATCGAAGCCCTGGAATACACGACGAGCGGTCTCGTGGACGCGCTCGTGCGGCACTTCGGGGGCGGGGTTGCGTGAGCCGCGGCCTCAGGTTGGGCACCCGCGGCAGCGAGCTCGCGCTGTGGCAGGCCGAGTGGGTGAAGTCCGCCCTCGCCCGCACCGGCATCGCGGCCGAATTGGAAATCATCAAGACCCAGGGCGACGCCGACGTCGACCGCCCACTGCACATGCTCGAGGGCAAGGGCTTCTTCACCAAGGAAATCGAGCAAGCCCTGATTGAGGGCCGCATCGATGTCGCGGTGCACTCTCTCAAGGACCTGCCGACCGCGCTGCCGGCCGGGCTGGCGCTCGGGGCGGTGCCCCCACGCGCGGATCCGGTGGACGTGCTGGTCACCCGAGCCCCTGCGGTCGCGTCGCTCGCGGTATTGGGGTCGGGCGTGCGGATCGGGACGTCGAGCTTGCGGCGGACGGCGCAGATCCGCTACCTGCGGGCCGACCTGGACATCGTCCCACTGCGCGGCAACGTCCCGACACGCGTGCGCAAAGTGCAGGAGGGACGGGATGGCCTCGAGGCGGCGCTCCTCGCGCATGCGGGACTCGAGCGGCTCGGACTCGCCGGCCACGGCGTCCGGCTGGATCCGCTGGAAGTGATGCCCGCCCCCGGACAGGGCGCGCTCGGGCTCGAGGTGCGCGAGGACGACCGCAGGGTCCGAACGGCCCTCGCGCCGCTCGAAGACGCGGCCAGCGCGCGAGCGGTAACGGCTGAGCGTAGCCTGCTGGCGGCGCTCGAGGGAGGCTGTCAGGCGCCGGTGGCCGCGTACTGCGGGACCGTGGAGCCGGGAGCCGTGAACAGGTTGTATGGGCGGGTGACCGCGCAGGACGGGTCCGTGCAGATCACCGCGTCGGCTGAGATCGACGAGCGTGAGCCTGGCGCCGCTGGGGTGCGCGTAGCGGACTTGCTCCGCGCCCACGGCGCGTCGAGATTGCTCGGCCGATGAGCCAATACCCCACTCGCCGGATGCGCCGGCTGCGTCGCACGTCGGCCCTGCGCCGGTTGGTGCAGGAGACGCATCTCGTGCCCTCGCAGCTCGTGTGGCCCCTCTTCGCGTGCCACGGGGATGGCGTGCGGAGCGAGGTGGCGACCTTGCCCGGGGTGTACCAAACGTCGGTCGATGAGCTGGTCAAAGACGCCGAGCGGGCACAGCGCCTCGGGCTCGGGGGAATCATCCTGTTCGGCCTTCCAGCGGCCAAGGACAGCACGGGCTCGGAGGCGTACGACGAGCAGGGCATCGTGCAGGAGGCCACCCGGGCGGTGAAGCAGGCGGTGCCGGAGCTACTCGTGATCGGCGACGCGTGCCTGTGCGAGTACACCGATCATGGCCACTGTGGCGTCGTGCACGACGGCGAGGTGGACAACGACGCGTCGGTGTATTTGCTGGGCAAGGTGGCCGTGACGCAGGCGCGCGCCGGGATCGACATGGTGGCGCCGAGCGACATGATGGACGGTCGGGTGGCGGGCATTCGCAAGGCGCTCGACGCCGCGGGGTTCTCCCACGTCCCGATCATGTCGTACGCGGCGAAGATGGCGTCGGCGTTTTACGGACCGTTCCGCGAGGCGGCGGGCTCGACGCCGCAGTTCGGTGATCGCCAATCTTACCAGATGCAGGGGACCAATGGCGACGAGGCGATGAAGGAGATCCAGCTCGATGTCGCCGAAGGCGCGGACATCGTCCTGGTGAAGCCGGCACTGCCGTGCCTCGATCTCATCCGTCGCGCCAAGCGGCAATTCGGCTCACCGCTGGCCGCATATCAGGTGAGCGGCGAGTATGTGATGATCAAGGCGGCCGCGGCCCGCGGCATGCTCGACGAGGAGCGCGCCATGTGGGAAACGTTGTACGCCGTCCGCCGGGCCGGGGCGGACATCATCCTCACGTATTTCGCGCCTACTGTCGCCGAGCTGCTCTAGCGACGGGGCAGCAGCACCGCCTTCCACAGCGCACCAGCGACACTGGCTCCGATCAGCGGGCCGATCCAATACACCGCGTGCGCGTCCCACTGCCCGGCGATCACCGCAGGCCCGAGGGCCCGGGCCGGGTTCATGACGGCCCCGGTCAGGCTCCCACCTACTAAGACGTCGACGAAGATCGCGAGGCCGATGCCGAACCCCGCGATCTTCGGCGCCTCGGACGACACCGCCGTCCCGAAGACGGCGCTTACCAGGAAGAACGTGAGCAGCGCTTCGATCCAGACGCCCTGCATGAATGTCATTTCGCTCGCGAGCCGCGGCGTGCCCACGAGCGCGGTGGCGACGGCGACGTGCGGGAACAGCGCCTTCACGAGAGCGGCGCCGGCGATGGCGCCGAGCAGCTGGGCCACGATGTACGGCCCGACCAGTCGGCCGTCGAACCTGTTCGCGATCCACAGGCCCACACTGACGGCGGGGTTCATGTGACCGCCGGAGATGCTCATCGTCATCGACACGATGATTGCCATGCCGACGCCATGAGCCAGGGCCACGCCCAGGGGACCAATGCCGCCCGTCGTTGGTCCGTTGGCGATGAACGCCACCACGCTGCCGGCGCCAAGGAACACGAACAGCAGGGTGCCGACGAACTCGGCCGTGAGCGGCCGGAGCTGCTGAGGCATCACGAGGTCCTCGAGGTTGTGGGCCGCGGGCAATCTAGCCCGCGCTACGGTCGCCGCAACACGACCGCCGCGTTGATGCCACCGAAGCCGAACGAGTTGGTGAGGACGACGTCGGGCGACGCATCGCGCCCTTCACCGCGCAGGCAGTCGAGATCGCAGGCGGGGTCGGGCCGCTCCAGGTTGATCGTGGGGGGGAGCCAGCGCCGCTCCATGGCGAGCGCGCAGATCGCCGCCTCGATCGCTCCGCTCGCGCCGAGCGCGTGGCCATAGTAACCCTTGGTGCCGCTGACGCTGAGCCGGTACGCGTGGTCTCCGAACACCTGCTTGATGGCGGCGGTTTCGGTCGAATCGTTGAGCGGCGTGGACGAGCCGTGCGCGTTGATGTACCCCACTTCGGGGGGCGCCACGTGTGCGTCCGCCAGGGCCAGCTGCATGGCGCGGGCGGCCTGGCGGCCGTCGGGGCGGGGGGCGGTCATGTGGTACGCGTCGTTCGTGAACCCGTAGCCCACCAGCTCGGCGTAGATCTTCGCCCCACGCGCGACCGCCCGACTTCGCTCCTCGAGCACCAGGACCGCGGCGCCCTCGCCCATCACGAAGCCATCCCGATCCTCATCGAACGGTCGCGACGCATGGGCCGGGTCGTCGTTCCGCGTACTCATAGCGCGGATCACGCTGAACGCGGCATACGTCATCGGGGCTAACGGCGCCTCGGCGCCTCCGGCCAGCATCACGTCGGCGCGGCCCGCGCGGATCGTGTGGAACGCTTCTCCCACGGCGATCGTGCCCGACGCGCAGCTCATGGCGTTGGTGGAATTCGGTCCGGTGAATCCGAACTCGATGGCGATGTTGCAGCTCGCGGCCCCGGGGAACACGGCCAGAGCGAGCGCGGGATCGAGCCCGCGCGGTCCTTCCGCGCGGAACCTCGCCACCTGCGACTCGGCGAAGGCCACGCCCCCGAGCGCGGAGCCCATCATCGCGCCCACCTGATCCCGGTCTTCGCGCGCCGGGTCGAGCGCCGCGTCGGCGAGTGCAAACCGCGCGCTCGTCACCGCGAGCTGGGAAAACCGGTCGAGCCGCTTCGCCCGCTTCGCGTCGAGATGATCCTGCGGGCGAAAGTCGGGGATCTCGGCGGCGATGCGACTGCGGAACGGGGTCGGGTCGAAGCGGGTGATCTCGCGCACGGCCGAGGCGCGGGCCGCGAGCCCCGCCCACAGACCCTCCGCGGCCGTGCCGATCGGCGTCACCGCCCCGACGCCCGTGATCACCACTCGCCGTAATCCGTTTTTCATCCTCGCGCTCTCCCCTCCTGCTCGATGACCCGCTTTATCCCCGACAGCGTTCGCTTCGCGATCCCGCGGATGAACACCGGTCCGATCACGAGACGTGCCGCGAGCGAGCCGATGATCGGCCACGCGGGGCCGGTCCACTCATGCTCGATCGTCACATCGACACCGTGCGGTTGCGCCACGAGCCGCCAGCGGACGTCCATACCGCGCGTGATACCCCAGACATGGCGGTAGCGGATCTCGTGCGCGCCGGGATCCACAATCATGTTCGACACCCACCGTGCCGGATAGCGGATCACGCCGAACGGGCGCCAGGCCGCCATCTCCACGCTTCCCCCTCCCGTGCCGTCGGTCCCGTGAAGGAACCGAACCCAACGATAGTGCGGCAAAATCCGCGGCCACCGTTCGACGTTCGCTGCGACCTCGAAGACGCGCCCGATTGGCGCGCGGATGGTGATCCGGTCGACGGTCCGCATGGTCAGGCTGCCGGCTCCCACGCCGCCACGATACGGAAGCCTGCCCGATGGCGCGCCCGCGCGGGCACGCCCGCCTGGGAGAGCAGGGCGTCGAACTCGGCCCGCGTGTAGCCCCGCCGGAGCGATACAACGGCATCGTGCCGCGTCAGACCGCCCATCGCGAGCCCGAAACACGCGGCCCACACGCCGGCCATGGCGACGCGCGAGCGGCGGAGATCGGCGAGCACCACCACCCGACGGGCGACGCGATCGAACTCGCTCACCCAGCGTGCGGCCGTCGCACAGGGCACGTGGTGCAGCACCTGGCTCGCCACGATCACGTCCACCGAGCGGGACGCGAGCGGCAGCGCGCCGCCATCCGCCAGGATCGACGCGAGCGGCACGTCGCGCTCGGCAACGCGGGCGAGCCGCGCCGCGGTCCTGTTGCGCTCGACCCCCACGAGACGAAGTGTGATCCCATGCCTCCGGGCCGCGCGGGCGGCGGCGCGGGGGATGTCGCCGAATCCCGTGCCGACGTCGAGCAGCGTCCAGTGCTTGGCTCCCCCGGCTGTGCCCCGCGCAAAGAACGGCGTGAGCTCCCGCACCACCGCCCGCGTCCCACCGAAGAGCGTGTTCAGTCGTGCGATGTCGCGCAGCTCGCGGTCCACGGCCCGTGGGTCGGCCCGCGGATCGTCCAGCAGCTCCGTGCCGATCATGTGTCCGCGAGACCCGTGTAGCTGCTCCGGTAATACAGCAGCGGCCGGCGGTCGGACACGCTGCCGCCCGTGACCAGGCCGAAGAACACCGTGTGGTCTCCGCCCGGCGCCTCGGCCTGCTTTTCACATTCGATGCTCGCCACTGTGCCCTCGATGATGGGAAGGGCATGCCCCGAGTCCCGATAGGGGACTCCGTCGAAACGGTCGGAATGCTCCGCCGCGAAACGTCGCGACAGCGCTTCCTGATCGTCGGCCAGCACGTTCAACACGAACCGCGAGGCCGCCCGTAACGCCGGGTGCATGTCGTTCGCCTGGTCGATCGACACGAGCACGAGGGGCGGGTGGAGCGAGACCGAGGCCACGGAGCTCGCGGTCATGCCGATGGGACGGCCCGCGGGGTCGCGCGTGGTCACGACGGTGACGCCGGTGGCAAAACGGCCGAGCAGCTGACGAAACAGAGCGGGATTGACGCCGGGCATCCCGTCACCAGAGGAGTTGGGCGAGGACGCGCGGAGCGAGCACACGACCCGCGGGCACCGTATTCCCGGCCGCGCTGACCAGAAGATCCGCGAGGTCGGAACGCCGCGCCAGGCGACGGACGACGCGGTTGGTGAGCGCGGGCCAGCCGACGCCCACGCCGATCAGGCGCTCGAGCATCCACTTCCCGAGGAATGCGCGCCTTCGCGCCCGTGCGTAGGGCCGGAGCATCCCGGCCGTGACTGGTGCACGGGCCCCGCGCGCGAGCACTGGAACCAGGCAGTCCGCCGCGAGCTCGGCGCCGCGTAGTGCGGTATGAATGCCCTGTCCGGTGAACGGGTCGAAGAAGTCCGCGGCATCGCCCACGAGCAGCGCTCCACCTCCTGGCGCGACGGCCGTACGCGACCACTGTCCGAACGGGCCGGTCGCGAGAACGCCCCGCACCAGGCGATGGGGGTCAAACCTGCCGGCGAGTCCCGGAAACCGGTCGAGTTCGGCGAAGAAGTCGTGGCGGTGGTCCCGTCGCAACTGGCGCACCGGCACCACCAATGCAACAGTCGTGATCCCGTCGCCCACCGGGCCAAGCCCCACGTACCCCCGATTGCTCACGTGCAGCTCTCCCATGCCGTCGACGCCGGCCACGTCCGCCACGTGCGCCGTGAAGGCCACGCGCCGCGGTGGCGCGGTGCGCACCAGGCCGAGTCGCCGCGCGACGAAAGAGTGAAGCCCGTCGGCTCCAATGGTGACCCGAGCCCGACATACAGCACGCGCGCCGGTTGCGGACCGCGCGACGACTCCGGCGACGGCGCCGCCCTCCGACACCAGCTCATCGACCATGACCCGCTCGTGCACCACGGCTCCGGCGCGGGCCGCGGCCGCGACGAGGATCGAGTCGAACGTCGTGCGGGGCAGAGCGAAGCTGTACGGTCGCGGGGCATCGAGGAACCGGCCGCACATGGCTGCCCCGTCGGGCGCGACCACCTTCATTCCGTAGAGCTTTGCGTGTGGCGCGCCTTCGACGGCGCCGAGGATGTCCTCTCCCAAGCGCTCGAGGATCGCCGTCGTGGCTGGGCTCAGGTATTCGGAGCAGGGCTTGTCGCGAGGGAATCGGGCGCGGTCGAGGACTAGTACTCGTCCACCGGCCCGAGCGAGAAGCAGCGCGCTGGTCGCGCCGGCGGGGCCCGCTCCGACCACCACCGCATCCCAACCGTCCGTCATACGATCCGCCGAAGCGGGCAGCCCCGCACTACGATCATCACCGTGGCGCGTGCGCTCCGATTGCCGCCACGGCGGCACCCACGAGGGTGGCTGCGAAGTTCACGCCGTCGTTGTCGAGCCATCGCACTCCCATCATGAGCCGTACCGGCTCATGACACACCGTATTCCCGCGCTCGAATCGCGCGTCACACGCGGGGCACGCGTACTTGCCCTGGAGCGTCGCGCCCAGGACCGAGTCCGCAAGCATGCCCGCGGCGCCAGCAACCACCAGGAGTGAAAACCCCGGGGCCACGCCCCGGGGTGAAAGCGAGACTGCGAGCCCGGCAATCAGCGCAGCCCCCGCCACGCCGCCAAGCGTCCCGAGCAGCGTGATACCCCCTGAGGTGCCGCGGGTCACGCGCCGCCAGGTCGTCGCGAGGCGAGGTGGGATGGGGGAAAACGCTCCGATCTCCGTGGACCACGTGTCGGCCGCCGCGGCGGCGATGGCTCCCGCTGCCGCGGCCCAGGATCCGAGCAATGCGGCGACTGCGGCGACGCCGCCGTTCGCGAGCACCTGCCTCGCGGTGCGGTGCGGGGAGCGACGCTCGGCCAGCTGCGTGAGGATGCTACCGGAAAGAAAAAAGGCCGCGAGCACCGCCAGCCCCGGCCAACCCCACCCCCACGTGACTCCGATCCCCACGGCGCAGGCCGCCACCAGCCCGCCCGGGGTGAGCCATCTCACTCGTCGAACAGCTCGTTCAAGATGCGGCGTTTCAGCTCGGGAGGCGCGCCCTGTGCCCGGCACCGGGCCTGGAGGAATTGCAAGAACAGCTTTTCGAAATCGAAGTGCTCGCCGCAGGGAGGACACTCGACCAGATGCTCGCGGATGTCCCGCTCCACCTCGGGCGTGAGCTCGCGATCGAGGTACTCGTAGAGGTGCTCTTTGCACTCCCGACAATTCATTTCGAGCTCCCCTTGATGTACCCCATGCCGACCGCGTAATCGTACAGCTTCTGCTGGAGCAGCCGGCGGGCCCGAAATAGCCGGGATTTCACCGTCCCCACCGGCACCTCCAAGACTCGCGCGATCTCCTCGTACGACAATCCCTCCACGTCGCTCAACACCACGGTCTCCCGGAATTGTTCCGGGAGAGTGTCTATGGCGCGTAGGACCTCGTCGTCCACGATGCGATCGAAGAACGTCCCCTGGGGGTCGTCGTCCTGGACCTCCTGAAAGACGGAGAACGGCTCGATAGCGTCGATATCGACGGTCTCGGGGTGCCGCGTGCGCCGGCGGTATTCATTAATGAAGGCGTGACGCAGAATCGTGAGAAGCCACCCCTTGGCATTGGTCCCTCGCTCGAACTGATGCCAGGCCCGATACGCCTTGAGCATCGTTTCCTGCACCAGGTCGTCGGCCTCGGCAGGGTTCCCGGTGAGGCGGAGCGCGACCCGGTACAGACTGTCGAGGTGGACCAGCGCCTCGCGCTCGAAGCTCGCGCGCTTCTCGGCTTCGGCTGCGGAGCCCCCCGGCGCAGGGGGGGCGGGCGGGGCAGGAGGGACCGGCGGGTTGGGGGGCGTCATGGCGTGCCGTAACCTCTCCCCACTCGCCTGGGTTTCGCAATGGGCCTCGGAAGTGCTAGGTTTCGCGCGCCGTGGTCCACAGTATCGTGCCACTCGCCGTCCTCGAGGCGGTCAAGAACCTCGACACACCGGTCGAGGACGGGCTATCGGAATTCGCCGAAGAGCTCCTGTCGAAGCGTCTCGGCCTTTCTCCGACCGTCGCCATGCAACTCCGCGAATACGAAGTGATGGTGCGGCGCAACGCCGCCCCCGACCCGTCGCATGTGGAGGCGCTGTTGCGGCTCGTGGGGCGCCGTCCCGACGCGGACCTGGTGTTCGCGGACGCCGGACGCCGCGCCGCCCGGCGCGGGGTGCGCGGCCTGTTCACCGTTACGCGCCTGGCTGCCCGCGCCATCCCCCGGGCGTTTGGATACGTGGCCGCGCGGCGGGCCGCTCGCGCCGTTTTCGGGGGGGAGCTGAACCGGGAGAGCCAGATCCCCGTGGCGCGGGTGAGGGATCCACTGGCCCTCAACGCGACGCCGGACGGCGCCGCCTGCGGGCTGTATGGCGCCGGGTTCACCGAGCTCCTGCGGCTGCTCGTGGGCTTCGAGGGTGCCATGCTTCATGTGTCCTGCCGGGCGACGGGAGGCACCGCTTGCGAGTGGCGCGGCGCGCCGCCCGATCCGAGACATCACTGATGCCCCTGCTCGACGGCTTCGAATTCTCCGCGCTGGGGGAAGCGCTCGCCGCCCTCGGGGCCGACGGCTGGCTGCTGTACGACTTCCGCAAAGTGAATCCGATCGCCGGGCGCATCCTCGGGGACACGGGGATGGGGACCCGGCGGCTCTTTGTTCTCCTGCCACGTGCCGGCCGCCCGGTGGCCGTGGCCCACCGTATCGAGCTGCAGGCCCTGGCGGACTTTCCGGGGGAGGTGCGGCCGTATGGCTCGTGGCGCGAGCTGCACGAGCACCTCAAGGGGATTGTGCGGGGTCGCACTCTCGCGATCGAGACCTCCGCGCTCGATCAGGTGCCCTACCTCGATCGCGTGCCGCATGGCGTGATCCAACTGCTCGAGTCGTTCGGTGCGCGCCTCGTGACCTCGGCCCCGCTGGTGTCCCGGTTCGCGGCGCACTGGTCGGCGGCCGAGCTCGCCGGTCATCGCCGGGCCGCGGGTGCCCTGGCGGCCATCGCGCGTGACACCTTCGCGTGGGTCGGGAGCGAGATGACCCGCGGCGCCGAGGTGCGGGAGACCGGCGTCAAACAGCGGGTGCTGGACGCCATCGAGCGCGCGGGGCTCTGGACCAATGAGGGACCCATCGCCGCGTTCGGCCCCACCACCGCGATGCCCCACTACGAGCCGCACCCGGGGGCGGATCGGCGGCTGGCGACGGGCGACGTGGTGCTGCTCGACCTGTGGGCAGGGCCCGGTCGGGGGTCAGTCTTCGCCGACCAGACATGGATGGGGTTCGCCGGACGCGCTCCCGAGGCCGAGGTGCGCCGTGTGTGGCAGACCGTGAAGGGAGCGCGGGACGCCGCCGTTCGTTACCTGCGGGAGCACTGGCGCCGCAACGGCGCAATCACGGGCGCCCAGGTCGACGACGCGGCGCGCACCGTGGTCCGCGACGCAGGGTTCGCCGAATATTTCGTACACCGCACGGGGCACTCGATCGACCGCGATCTCCACGGCTCCGGGCCTCATATCGATAATTTCGAGACGGAGGACGCCCGCGCGCTGGTGCCCGGCGTCGGGTTCTCCGTTGAGCCCGGTGTCTACCTCCCGGGACGCTTCGGCATGCGGAGCGAGATCAACGTGTACATCGACACCTCCGGACCCGAAGTGAATCCTCCAATGCCGCAGGACGAGCTGTTTCTGATCTAGCGCTCCTTGCTATTCACAAGACGGCGAGCACCAGCGCCGCCCAGACGGCCCCCCCCACGGCGACGTGCGCGGCTTGGAGGGGTTGGGGCAGTGCCTGCAACACCATGGCGGCGGCTACCATGACTTGCGTGGTCACGATGGCAACCACGCACCACGCAGCGCGCGTTTTCGTCCGCAACCCCCACCACCAGACATATCCGAAGAGCGCGTAGGCGAGCAGGCGATGCGTCCATTGCACGTACTGGAGATAGTTCCCCGCGGGTACGAGCTGGCCATTGCAGAGCGGGAACCCGAGGCACGCGCTGGCGGCGCCCAAGTTGGCCGTGAGCGCGCCGAACAATACGGTCACGAACCCGAGTGCCAGTGCCACCAATCCCGTGCGCGAGCCCGGGGTCACTCGAGTCCCCTTCGCGATCACGATCAGCGTCGCGAGCAGGAGCATCGCCGTGCCTAGGTGGAGAATCACGGTCCACGGCGGCAGACGCAGCTTCACGGTCACGGCGCCGAGCAGGACTTGGGTGACGAGCAAAGCAAGCGCGACGTACGGCGTCTTGCCGAGAACGTAGCGCTCCCCGCTCCCCGCTCCTCGTCGCAACCACCACGCGTAACCCGCGAGTCCGGCCACGAGCACGCTCACCGCGGCCGCCGCCAACCGATGACCGTACTCGATCATCGTCGGGACGTCGAGCGGCGGGAGCAGCTTGCCATTGCACAACGGCCAATGCTCGCCGCATCCCAGACCGGAGCCGGTGATCCGGACGATGGCCCCGAGGATGACGAGCAGATAGGTGAACGTGGCCGCGGTCCACGCCAGCTGGGTGAAGCGTTTCATGGGGGCCGAAATGTATATTCCGGCCGCGCATGTCCGCCTCCCCTCCTTCCGCTCCCTCACCGGCTCCCGACCGCTGGGGCGATCGGCTACCTCGCCAGCTCGGCCTGTGGAGCGCCGTCGCGGTCCTCATCGGCTCGACCATCGGCAGCGGGATTTTTCGGACTCCGGCGATCATCGCCGGGCGTGTGCCCGAGCCGCTCCCGATGTTCGGCGTCTGGATTCTGGGCGGCCTGCTCGCGTTGTGCGGCGCGCTCACGTATGCGGAGCTCGCCGCGCTGTTTCCGCGCTCGGGCGGCGTCTATGTCTACATCCGCGAGGCATTCGGCCGGCTGCCGGCGTTTCTCTTCGGTTGGACGGAGCTGCTTCTGATCCGGGCCTCCGCGCTCGGGGCCATCGCCACGCCGTTCGCGGAGTACCTGCTGCGCTCCTTGGGCCTCGATCCCAAGGTCGAGCCGAACGCCACCTACGTCCATTACGTCGCGGCGGGTGCGATCGTCTTCACGGCGGCGCTGAACTACGTGGGCGTGCGCTGGAGCTCGCTCATCTTGAACCTCACGACGGGTGCCAAGTACGGGGCGCTCCTCCTGCTCGTACTACTGGCCTTCCTCGTAGGGCAGGGCGACTTCGGTCACTTCGCGGCCGGAGGGACGGGGCCGGTGAACGCAGGCTTGTTTGGTCTCGCCCTCGTGTCCGTGCTATGGGCATATGACGGATGGGGTGACCTGTCCTTCGTCGGTGGCGAGGTGAAGGACCCCGAGCGCAACATGCCTCGCGCCCTTATCCTCGGCACCACGGCGATCATCGGCATCTACCTGCTCGTCAACGCGGCGTATCTGTACTTGATCCCGATTGGACAGGTGGCACGTTCCCCGCTCGTCGCGGCCGACGCGGCACAGCTGATCGTCGGGCGGGTGGGGGTCGGGCTCGTGGCGGTCGTGGTCATGGTCGCCACGTTCAGCACGCTCCTCGGCTCGATCCTGACCTCGCCGCGCATTTTCTTCGCGATGGCGGACGACGGGTTGCTCTTCAAGCGGGTGGCGCGGGTGCACCCGCGGTTCCAGACGCCGTCCGTTTCGATCGTGGTGACCGGTCTCCTGGGCGTAGTGTGGGTGCTGCTCCTCAACTTCGATCAGCTCGCCGAGCAGTTCGTGGTCGCGATCTTCCCGTTTTATGCGCTCGCGGCGGCGGCAGTGTTCGTGCTCCGTCGCCGGCAGCCCGACCGGCCGCGTCCGGTGCGCGTGTGGGGATATCCGGTGGTGCCCCTTCTGTTCGTGGTGGCGACGTTCATCATTCTTGGAAACGCGCTCCGGGAGCATCCGGTCGGAACCGGGATCGACTTCTTGGGCATCCTGCTTGGCGTGCCGGTCTACCTTGCGGCGTTCGGTTCGCGCGCGAGCGCCGGCGGGAAGCGGGCGAGGATGTGACCCAAGTGTGACATTTTCTCGGATTGACGTCTTTTCCCGCTGCAGGCATGTTTACCCCGCCCTAAGACGTCCCCTCAGATTCTCGGAGATCCTTCGGATGAAACGCTTTGTGTGGTCGATCGGCGCTCTCGCCGCGGTCATGGTGTTCGTGACCGGCCGTCCCGCTTCGGCGCAGGGGGTCTCGTCGTCGGCCGTGGCGGGTCGCATCACGGACGAGTCGGGACAGCCCGTCGCCTCCGGTTTGCTCACGCTGACCAACGGTTCCACGGGACAGCGGTACTCGGCGCGTACACGCGACGACGGGCTCTACTCCTTCGAGAACGTGGACGTGGGCGGCCCATATACAATGGCAGCACGCGCCCTCGGGTTCGAGCCCAAGACGTCGACGCCCTTCAACCTGCAGTTGGGGCAGCGTTTCACGCTCGACCTGAGCCTCAAGCGGGCCGCCGTTGAGCTCGCCGGAGTGATCGTCGAGACGTCGTCAAATCCATTGCTCTCGGCGGCGCGGACCGGAGCGCAAACGCTGATCTCGGATTCGGCGTTGCGAAGGCTTCCAACGTTGAACCGGGCGTTCAACGACTTCGTCAACACGGCACCCCAGATCGTGAAGACGCCGGGCGGCGGCACGTCGTTCACGGGCCAAAACGACCGGTTCAATAACATCCAGATCGACGGCACCGTGAACAACGACCTCTTTGCCCTGGGCGCGAGCAATCAAATACCGGGCGGCGGGGTCAACGCACGCCCGCTCTCGATCGAGGCGGTGAAGGAGTACCAGGTGCTGGTCGCGCCGTTCGACGTGCGGCAGGGCGGCTTCGTGGGTGGGCTCATCAACGCGGTCACCAAGTCCGGCACCAATGAGTTCCACGGCTCCGTGTTCGGATACCTGCAGAACGAAAACTTCGTCGGCTCCGATACCAACGGCGTCTCGGTACCCGTGGCGGATTATCAGCAGCAGCAGTACGGCTTCTCGCTTGGTGGCCCGATCATCCGGGATCGGCTGCACTTCTTCGTCACCGGCGACTTCCGCCACGACAACCGTCCGTTTGCGACGAGCATCCAGCTGGGACCGAGCGGTGATACGACCGGCGTCGGGATCACGCAGGCACGGTTCGATTCGGTTCAGAACATTCTCTTGAACCAGTACGGCATCAGCGCCGGTGACTTTCGGGCCCCGCAGATCAACAACCCGGAGACCAACCTGTTTGGAAAGCTGGATCTCGAGTTGAGCACCAACAGTCATATCGAGCTGTCCGGGACGTTGGTGAATGTGAATCAGGACAAGCTGATTCATACGTATCGGTTGGGATTCATACAGCCGCCATCGCTGTCCAACCTCAGGGATGGCTACGAGCTCTCAGGGAGCGGGTACTACGTGAAGGACGAGACCCGCACGCTGCGAGGGAAGTGGACCACGAACTTTGGGCCGCGGTACTCGAACGAGCTGATCGTGGGGCGGACGACGATCGGAGACAACCGGCCGCCCCGCAGCAACCACCCGCTCATTCTCGTCGGCGGCAACTCCCCCGGCACCTACATCGCCGCGGGCGGCGAGCGCTTCTCGCAGGCGAACTCGCTCGATCAGCGGGTGGTGGAAGTCACGGACAACCTGACCTTTCCGGTGGGTGAGCATCTCCTGACGCTCGGCACGCACAACGAGTTCATCCACTTCCGGAATGTCTTCTTCCCGTTATCCGTTGGTGTGTGGAATTTCGCGAACCCTGCGGCACTCGCCGCCGGTACGCCGAACGAGTACGCTCGGGCCCTGCCCGGGCCACTCCGCCCCGACGGCCCAGTGGCGGACTTCAACGTGACGCAAGTCGGGTTCTATGGGCAGGACCGCTTCTCACCGGCCCCGAATCTCACGGTGACCGCGGGACTCCGGATCGACGTGCCGTCCCTGCCCGCACCGGCGTTCAACACCGCCCTCGACACAGGGGTTGTGTTCCCGGCGCTCGGCACCGGGGTCGATACGCGGTCCTCACCGAGCGGAAACATTCTGTGGTCTCCGCGCCTCGGCTTCAACTACGATGTAAACGGTCGACAGGAGACGATTCTGCGGGGCGGCATCGGGATATTCAGTGGCCGCCCGCCGTACGTTTGGGTGTCAAACGCGTACGGCAACACAGGGCTCGAGCAGCAGACGCTGTTCTGTAACGGTGCGGCGTCCGCGGCCAACAACGGGTCTCTGGTGGACACCGTGCCCGCGTTCACGGTGGACCCGAACAACCAACCGACCAAGTGCGGCGGGACCAACCAGGTCGGGCCGAGTGCCGCCGCGAGCTCGATCGTGACCTACGATCCGAACTTCAGGTTCCCGCAGGCCTTTAAACTCGCGCTCGGCGCGGATCGCGCCCTGCCGTGGAACCTGTTCGCGACCGTGGACTTCGTGTACACCAAGGCAATCAATCAGTACTACCTGCAGGACATCAACCTGCAGGGCATCCAAGGAGCCTCGTTCGGTGAGGCTGGCCGCCCGCTGTACGGCACCATCAACCCCGCGACCGGCTCGGCGAGCGTATTACGTGTCACCAACCGCGCGAACGACGTCGTCCTGAACAAGAACGTAAGCAAGGATCAGTCGACGTCGCTGGCCTTTCAGGTCCAGAAGCGATTCAGCAACGGCATCGAGTTTATCGCGGCGTACACGTACTCCCACTCGCTCGACATCATGTCGATGACGTCCGACATCACGAGCTCGAACTTCCAGTTCGGGGCGTTGGATGGAACGATTGAAAACCGAAACCTGCGCACGTCCTCGTTCGATCGGCCTCACAAGGTCTCGATCAGTGGCACCGTGAACGGGCCATTCGGCTCTCGGTTCTCGCTGATCTACAACGGGTTATCCGGGACACCGTTTACCTATGTGGTCAGCGGGGACGCGAACGCCGACGGTGTATTCGGCAACGACCTCGTGTACGTGCCCAAGAACCGGGCGGACATCACGATGGACGGGAACGGTGGCTCCGTGGCGGGGTTCGGCACCGCGGCACAGCAGGATTCGGTCTACAACCTCCTCAACTCGTACATCAGCAACGAGCCGTGCCTGGCCAACAACCGTGGGCGGCTGCAGCCGCGGAACGCCTGCCGCAACCCATGGCAGAACTACCTGAATGCCCGGCTGAGCTGGGCGATCCCAACCCTGTCCGGCCACACCCTCGAGATCACGGCCGACATGCTCAACGTCCTGAACTTTATCAACTCCGGTTGGGGCCTGATCCGGCAGACAGGGACCGGCTTCGAGGAGCAGAACTTGATCCAGCAGACCGGGTACGATGCGGCGAATGGGCGGGGGATCTACGCCCTCGCTATTCCGGTGAAGAACGCGGTGACGCTCAACAGCATCGGCTCGCGGTGGGTCTTCCAGCTGGGGACGCGCTACACGTTCTGAGCTGGCAAGTCTTGTGAATAAAGCAGGGGCCGGGAAGTGATTCCCGGCCCCTTTGCTGTTTCGTGTTAGGGCCTCACGTCCGCGCCTTCCGCCACAGCCACACGCCCGCCGCGCCGAACAACAGATTCGGCACCCACGCGGCGAACGCCGGCGGCAGCGCCCCGCCCGCGCCCACCGCCTTGGACAGCTGGAACATGAGCAGATCCACGAACGTCGTGGCCAGGCACACCGCGACGCCCCACGCGGTCCCGCTCCGCGGCGTGGAGATTGCTAGCGGCGCCCCGAACAGGGCGATGATGATGCAGGCGAACGGCACGGACAGCTTGAGCGCCCGCTCCACGCGAAGCTTTTTGGTGTCGGAGCCCGAGCGCGACAACGCGTCGATGTAGCGCCCCAGCTCCGCGTAGCGCATCTCGTCCGGCGCCTTCGGCTCGGCGAGCAGCGCCGTCGGCGTCTCGCGCAACGCTTGGGACTTGAGGCCATCGAAGCGGAACGTCGGCTCCCGGCCCGGACCAAGCAGGTACCGCACGGCGCCCTTGGTGAGCGTCCAGCCACGCGTCGCCCGCGCCGTGTCGTACGTGGCCCGCTGCGCGGCGACGAGAATCGTGGGGTACGCCTCCCCCGTGCCTTCCCGCTCCATGATCGGATCACGCATCTCGGCGCCGTTGGTCTTGAGCTCGAGCGAGCGGATCGAATACACCCATCCCCCGTCCGCGCGATACACGAACGGGCTGAACCGGGAGCCCGTGTTGCTCGGCGCCTTCTCCCCGAGCAACTCGGCGCGGCGGGCAGAGGTCACCGGGGCGAGCTCCGTGAGCCCGAGATCCAGGACTACCGCCGCCAGCGACGCGAGCAACAACGGGCGCACGATGCGATGGAAGGAAATGCCGGACGCCTTCGCGGCCGTCAGCTCCGAATGGCGCCCCAGCGCCCCGACCGTGAACACCACGCCGAAGAGCACGGCCACCGGGAGCACGAGCGAAATCGTCTCCGGGAGATAAAAGAGGTACGAGGAGGCGACCCGCACCTTCGACACTCCGCGACCGAGGTAGGTGTCCAGCTTGTCCGTGAGGTCGATGACCATCACGAGAAACGGGAAGCCGAGCGCTGCGAGCAGGAAGACTTTGGTCCACTCGCGCACCAGATAGCGGTCGAGCGTGCTCACCGTTCCCCGCCGCTCGCGGTTCGCACGCCGAGCAGGGAACGGGGCCAGCGGATGACCGCCCGCGCGGCCTCCGCGACATCGCTCCAATCCCCACCGTGGGGAGAATTCCCCGGCTTCCGGAGGCGCCACAACCCGATCAAGCCGACCGCGGCAAACAGCAGATTCGGCGTCCACATCGCGAAAAACGGAGATATGATCAGCCGGTTGCCCAGCTCCTCCCCGCCGATCAACCCGACGTAGTACACGCTGAACACCGCGACGCTCAGTCCGATCACGAGCCCCACGCCGCCGCGCTGGAAGCGGAGGGCGATCGGGGCGCCGAGCAGCGCGAACACGAGGCAGGCGGTGGCGATGGCGAATTTCTTCTGGATCTCCACCTCGTACGTCGCTACGCGCGAGAGCGCGCCGTGCAGACGTTGGTCTTCGCCGACGCCGGCGCCCGGCGTGATGTACACGGCGGGCGGCTGAGGCTGAGGCGGGCGCGCGATTCCCGCTGAGGGAGGGGGCGCCTGAGGCAGGTGGCGGGGCTCCATGCGGGGACGGGGCGAGGCGGGCGGCCTCGGTTGCTGCGGCGCCTGAGCGCTGGCCGCGCGCGGGAGGAGCCACGCGCCGATGCGCCGCAGGGCGCGGCAGTACGCGCCGACCGGCGTCGTATCGGGATCGGACCGGCCCGGGACGCGCACGATGGGTACCAGGCCCGTCAGCCGGCGCAGGTCGTTTTCGATCGCGAGTCGCGTGTCGTCCGCGGCGCGCTCGGCGTCGCGGCGCGCATCGCCGGCGGCGAGCCGCATCTCGCACGTGGACATCTCACGGTCGCTTTTGTAGGTGTCATTCTCCGTGCGTTGCAGGGTGTTGCCGACTCCCGTCACCCGCATGCGATTCGTGTGGAAGAACGTCCGGTTGAACTGGGACGGATCCGTGCGGCTCACTTCCTCGATCGCCCCGTCCAGGAGCGTCAAGAAGAGATCCCGTCCGCCGGAGGCGTACGCCATGCGCCCGCTGTCCGCCGTGACGATGCGCCGACGCTCGGCGTTGCCCAGATCGTAGATCGTCACGTCCTTGAGCTTGTTCGAGCTGCCGTCGATGCGCGCCGCGCGCAGAAAGAACTGACCCGACACGACCTCGTTGATCACTTGCTCCTTGAGCGTCAGCGACGGCTTCTTCCGTTGGATATCCACCTGCAGCGTGCGCAGCTCGTGGTTCGTGCGGGGCAGGAGCTGGTCGTTCCACAGGAACGACAGCACGGCGACGCCGGCGGCGCCGCCCAGCACTGGCGTGACGAGCCGCAACATGCTCACGCCCCCGGCCTGCAGCGCGGTGATCTCGTTGTCGCCGGCGAGCCGCGTAAACACGTGTAGCACCGCTACGAGCACGGCCATCGGCAGCGTCACGGCGATGATGAACGGCAGGGACAGCACGAAAACCTCGATGATCACGCCGGTCGGCAGGCCCTTCCCGAGCAGGCTCGAGAGCTGCTTGGCGACCTGTTGGATGAGCATGAGCGAGGTGAGCGCCGTCAGGGCGAACCCGAGCGGCGCGAGATGCTGGCGCAGGAGATACCGGTTGATGGTGCGCACGATCGGTGGCGCCATTATATTCGGAAGCTCAAGTCCCTACAAGACATCACTACCCCCGTGACCACTCGAAAGAGCCGCGTAAGGCGCCCCCCCCTGGCCGCCTGCCTCGCGCTCGCCGTTGCCTGCACGGCAAAGAGCGGGGCCGTCCGGCCCCATGAGTTCGGCGGGCAGCGCGCCTTTGGCTACCTCGAGCGTCAGATGCAGTTCGGCCCGCGCATTCCTGGCACCCCCGCCCACGAGCGCACCGGAGACTGGATCCTCGAGCGGCTCCGCGCCATGGCGGATACGGTGGTCGTGCAGTCCATCACCCACGTCACGCGCCGGGGCCAGACCCTGCACCTGCGCAACTTCCTCGCGCGGTTCCGGCCCGCCGCCACCGACCACGTCCTCCTCCTCGCCCATTGGGACACGCGCCCGCACGCGGACCAAAGTCCGAACCTGGGGCAGCAGCGCTTACCCGTTCCCGGGGCCAACGACGGCGCCTCGGGCGTCGCGGTCCTTCTCGGCGTGGCGGACGCGCTCAAAGCCAAGGCGCCCGGGATGGGCGTCGATCTCCTGTTCGTCGACGGCGAGGACTACGGCGACTTCGCGACCGACACGAACGACGTCCTCGTCGGTTCCCGATACTTCGCCGCCCACCAGCCCCCGGGCTATCCGCCTCTCTTCGCCGTGCTGTTCGATATGGTGGCCGACAAGGACCAGCAGTTTTACTACGAAGCCAACTCAGAGGCGTTCGCTCCGGAAGTCGTCGATCGGGTCTGGCACGTTGCGGCGGATCTGGGCTACAGTCGCGTCTTCATCCCCGGCGTGAAGCACAACCTGACCGACGATCACGTCGCGCTGCAGAAGGCGGGCATCCACGCGATCGATGTCGTGGACTTCGACTACCCGTACTGGCATACGACGGACGATACGATCGACAAGGTGAGTGCCGCTTCCCTCCAGGTCGTCGGTGACGTGGCGGTGGCCTTGGTCCGCTGAGTGGGTGCGTAGTGCGCGGTGCGCGGTTTTTCCCGTGCTGCGCCACCGACGTCAATTGGATGCATGCCACCGGCGGATACCGCGCACTACGCACCGCGCATCCCGGGCGCGATTCCGGCCCCCATCGCGGGAATTCGTTCTCGTCACATGTGGGTCGCTGGATTACCGTCCGCTCGCCATGGACGACCGCCGCGCCGCCCTTCTACTCGCCTGCCTCACGCTCGCGGGCGCCGGCGTGCGCCTCGCGCTCGCGCCGTCCACGGAGGCCGCGCCGGGCGACGTCCGATTGGTCGCGTTGGACACACCACCAGCGAACGGACTCCGCGCCACTGCGCGCAACGCCGCGCGGCTCGCGCGCCCGCTCTTGCCAGGCGAACGCGTCGACCTCGACCGAGCCGACGTGACGGAGATCACGCGCCTGCCGCGAATCGGGCCCGCCTTCGCTCAGCGGATCGTCGCCTGGCGCGAGCAACACGGTTCCTTCGGCGGGCTTGCGCGATTCGACAGCGTGCCGGGCGTCGGTCCGAAGCTCCTCGACGCCCTCCGACCCTACGTGATGTTTTCGGGGGTATCGGCGCCCGCGCCTTGACTTCCCTTCGCCGCCACGTATGTTATGCCGTTCATTTTCAATGAGTTGCGTACGGCGACCGCGGCAGCCACCTCCGACAAGCTGGGTGAGATCCTCCTTCGGGAGGGCCTGATCACCCCGGACCAGCTCAAAAAGGCGCTCCTCGAGCAGAAGAACACGGGGATGCGCCTGGGTTACACCCTGGTGAAACTCGGCTTCGTCGAGGAGACCGAGATCTCCAAGATGCTCGCCCGGCAGTACCGGATGCCGGCGGTCGATCTGTCCCGCTTCGAGGTCGATCCCAAAATCATCAAGCTGATCCCGCCGGACGTGGCGGTGAAGCACGCCGTCCTGCCCTTGAAGCGCGAGGGGCGGACCCTGACGGTGGCGATCACGGACCCGAACAACGTCACCGCGATCGAGGACATCAAGTTCATCACCCGGTGTGACGTGTTCCCGGTCATCGCGGGCGAGTACACCCTGCGCAACGCGATCGACAAGTATTACCAGCAGTCCGACGCGCAGTTGCAGACGCTGCTCAAGGACATCGAGGCGGCCGAGGACCTCGAGGTCGTCGAGGACGAGGCCGACGAGGACGTCAAGGCGCAGGATCTCGCCGACGACGCGCCGGTGGTCAAGCTCATCAACGGCTTGCTCACCGACGCGGTGAAACGGGGGGCCTCGGACATCCATATCGAGCCGTTCGAGCACGAGATGCGCGTGCGCTACCGCGTGGACGGCGCGTTACAGGAAGTGATGAAGCCGCCGATCAAGATGCGCGCGGCGCTTACCTCGCGCGTCAAGATCATGGCGCAGCTGAACATCGCCGAGCGCCGCGTGCCCCAGGACGGCCGCATCAAGCTGAAGTTCGGCGCCAAGGTGATCGACTACCGCGTGTCGACGTTGCCGGTCCTGTTCGGCGAGAAGATCGTGCTCCGCATTCTCGACAAGGGCAATCTGGCGCTCGACCTCACGAAGTTTGGGTTCGAGCCCAAGGCCGAGCAGGAGCTGATGCGGGCGATCCTGAATCCGTACGGCATGGTGCTGGTCACGGGCCCGACCGGGTCGGGCAAGACGACGACGCTCTACTCGGCGCTGTCGCGCATCAACCAGATCGACGTGAACATCATGACCGCGGAAGACCCGGTCGAGTACAACCTGATGGGGATCAATCAGGTGCTCGTCCGCAACGAGGTGGGGATGACGTTCGCGGCGGCCCTCAAGGCCTTCCTGCGCCAGGATCCCAACATCATCATGGTCGGAGAGATCCGCGACCTGGAGACCGGCTCGATCGCCATCAAGGCGGCGCTCACCGGCCACCTGGTGCTCTCGACCCTGCATACCAACGATGCACCGTCGACCGTCACCCGCATGGTGGACATGGGCGTCGAGCCGTTCAACGTGGCGAGCGCGGTGAACCTGATCGTGGCGCAGCGGCTGGTGCGGCGCGTGTGCGTCGAGTGCAAGCAGGAGCACAAGTACACCGAGGAAGAGATGCATGCCTTCGGCATCCCAATGGCCGAGGCGTCGAAGCTCACGTTCTACAAGGGCGCGGGGTGCGACTCCTGCAACGGCTCGGGGTACAAGGGCCGGCAGGGACTGTACGAGGTCATGGCGATGACGAGCGCCGCACGGCGCATGGTCCTGAAGGGCGCCTCGACCGAGGAGCTGCGCGAGCAGGCGGTGAAGGACGGCATGCTCACCCTGCGCATGGACGGCATGCTCAAGGTGAAGCGCGGCATCACAACGCTGGAGGAAGTCGTGAAGGAGACAGCGGCATGACGGCTGGCGCGTCGCAAGGGCTCAATCTCCGCTCCCTGCTCGAGGAGATGATCGAGAAGGACGCTTCGGACCTGCACATCGTCGCGGGTGAGCGTCCCAAACTCCGCGTCGACGGGGACATCGTGAACGCGGGCGTCGACGCCGTCCTCACGCCAAAGGACACACTCTCGATCGCCTACTCGGTCCTCACCGAGAACCAGAAGAAGCGGTTCGAGACCGAGAACGAGCTCGATTTCTCGTTCGGGATCCAGAACCTCGCGCGCTTCCGCGGCAACTGCTTCAAGCAGCGCGGGTGCGTGTCGCTCGTCATCCGGCAAATCCCGTTCAACGTGCGGACCTTCGAGGAACTGGGGCTGCCGCCGGTCGTGGCCAAGCTGGCCGAGAAGCCGCGCGGGCTCGTCCTCGTGACAGGGCCCACCGGGTCAGGCAAGAGCACGACCCTCGCCGCGATGGTCGACAAGATCAACAAGGAGCTGAAGGGCCACATCATCACGGTGGAGGACCCGATCGAGTTCATCCACCGCCATCAGGCCTGCATCGTCAACCAGCGGGAGATCGGGACCGACACGAACAGCTTCGCGTCGGCGCTCAAGTATGCGCTGCGGCAAGACCCGGACGTGGTGCTCATCGGCGAGATGCGGGACCTCGAGACGATCGCCGCCGCCCTCACCATCGCGGAGACGGGGCATCTCGCCTTCGCGACGCTCCACACCAACTCGGCGATGGAGAGCATCAACCGCATCATCGACGTCTTCCCGTCGCACCAGCAGGCCCAGGTGCGCGCGCAGCTGTCGTTCGTGCTGGAAGGCGTCATTACCCAGACGCTCCTCCAGAAGATCAAGGGTCGCGGCCGGGTGATGGCGGCCGAGATCCTGGTGATGACCCCAGCAGTCCGCGCGCTGATCCGCGACGAGAAGATCGAGCAGATCCCGTCGATGATGCAGGCGGGCAAGAAGCACGGGATGCAGACTCTGAACGACGCGCTCTATCAGCTGTACGTGGGCCGCGAGGTCACGAAGGACGAATGCCTGCGCGTGACATCGACGCCGAACGAGTTCCTGCGGATGATCGGCGAGCAGCCCATGGACGAAAAGGACGTGCTGTCGCCGACCGCGGCGCCGCAGCAACCCGGCGCCGGCAAGGTCGCGGCTCGTCGTTAAGCGCCCGGAAGGGAGTGAGCCATGCCGGTCTTTCAGTACACCGCCCGCACGCTCAAAGGCGATCTGGTCAACGACAAGATCGACCTGCCGACGCGGGACGACGTCATCGCGCACCTGCGCAAGAACCGCATGGTGGTGGTGCAGGTCCGGGCGGCGCCGAAGGAGTTCAAGCTCAGCCTGAAGTTCGGCGGCGGCGTCCGGACCCGCGACGTCGTCGTCTTCACGCGCCAGTTCGCCACCATGATCAACGCCGGCTTGCCCTTGGTGCAGGCCCTCGACATCCTGGCGCAGCAGACCGAGAACAAGATCCTGGCCGACGTCACCCGCCAGGTGGTGTACGACGTGGAGAGCGGCCAGACGCTCGCCGACGCCCTCCGCAAGCACCCGAAGGCGTTCAGCGACCTGTACGTCAACATGGTCGCGGCGGGTGAAGCGGGCGGTATCCTCGACACCATTCTCGTCCGGCTCGCCGAGTTCCTCGAGAAAAACGACGCCATCGTACGCAAGGTGAAGGGCGCGATGATCTACCCAGGCGTCATTCTCTCGGTGGCGGTCATCGCCGTATCAGTGCTGCTGATTTTCGTGATTCCGACCTTCCAGAACATGTTCGCCTCCGTCAACCTGCAGCTGCCCCTGCCGACACGGATCGTGATCGGCGCGAGCAGCGTGCTGAAGAGCTACTGGTGGGCCATCCTCGGGGTCATCGGGTTCGCCGTCTTCGGCGTCAATCGGTACTACAAGACCGCGGCGGGCCGTCTCCAGATCGACACGCTGCTGCTCAAGATGCCGGTGCTGGGCGATGTGCTTCGCAAGGCCGCCGTGTCGCGCTTCACGCGGACGCTCGGGACCCTGATCTCGTCGGGCGTGTCCATCCTCGACGGCCTGGAGATCACGGCGCGCACCGCCGGGAACATGGTGATCCACAATGCAGTGATGGAGTCCCGCGCGTCCATCGCGGGTGGCGAAACCATCTCGGCCCCGCTCGCCAAGTCCAAAGTGTTCCCGCCGATGGTGATCTCCATGATCTCCGTGGGCGAGCAGACCGGCGGTATGGACGAGATGCTGTCGAAGATCGCTGACTTCTACGACGACGAGGTGGACGCCGCCGTGAGCGCCCTGCTGTCGCTCATGGAGCCGGTCATGATCGTCGTGCTGGGCGTGATCGTCGGCGGTATGGTGGTAGCCATGTATCTGCCGATCTTCGACATGGTGAACGCGGTGCAGTAGCGGGTCCGGGCAGACGTCAGCAGTGGATGGCCTCCCCGCAGGGGGAGGCCGTCGCGCATCAGGGTCCCGTGTGAGGTGGGGCCCCACGACCGCTTTCGTCGATCGCCGAGATGACGTCCTTGAGGGGGGTCTTGCGGAGCTCGACGCCGAACGCCGGTAGCGCGCGCTCGATCACGTCGCCGAACCGGCGGGCGGCGTCGGTGAGCCGTTGGGCGAACAAGTCGTGCACGGCGATCTGCTGCGCGGTGGGCGCGAAATCGGCTCCGTTCTCGGAGACGTCCGACTGCAGCGCTGCGAGCCTGCCGTAGAGCTGCATCGGCGAGCGGAACGCATCCTCCCGCGCGCCCGTCAAGTGCACGTCGAAAAGGACACCCTCCACACCGAGGGCGCGCGCGTCGAGCGAGTCGGCCAGCGCGGCGATGCGCTTGGCGTTCGAGTCCCCAACCACCGCGGAGTCGCCGCGCAGCTGCCCGACGAGGTCACGCAGCTGCTTCCGGACCCATTCGAGCCGGTTGATCATCCGGGCGACACTGTCCTGCTCGCCCCGGATCGCCAGCGCCAGCCGCGTTTGCGCCTGCACATCGCTGTCCGTCCCCGTTGTATTGGGGTCCTTGAGGACCGTGAGAGGTTGCGTAAGCGTGACCGCGGAGTTCGCCCGGCTCCCCGTGTCGGCGACCGTCAGGCGCACGGTGTAGGTGCCGGGAGGCGCGAGCGGACCCCGGAGCGACAGGTCCAGGTCCCAGGTCACGAGCGGACGCGTACCGTCGGACCCGACCCGGACGAACGCCTTGCCCGGCGGCGGGGTCCGAAGCTTGGGCACCGTGGGGGACGCGTAGCGCAGGTCCCACCACACCCGGTTCAAGCCTGGCCGCCGCTCTCCCTCGAGCGTGCGCACGGTATCCCCCGTCGGGCCGAGGATGACGATTCTGGCCGGCTTCAGCCGGTGCGCGGTGTCGGGCGGCGTGCTCGTATCCGCCACCGACGGTGACACGTAGTACGTCAGGTCCGCGCCGTACGGAACCGTGTCGGGCTCCACCGCGCTGTTCGGCGCGCTCGCGACGCCCTGTTGTGGCCGGTACCGGTACGCCTGGCGGGGCGTGAAGAGGAAGGCCTTCGCGGCCAGTGTCACGGGCTCGAGCTGCTCGAGCGGCGATATGTCCTCCAGGATCCACGCGCCCCGTCCATAGGTGGCGACCACGAGGTCGCGGGCGTGGGGCTGCACCGTCAGCCAGGAGACCGGCGCGTGGGGTAGGTTGGTCTGCAACGGCAGCCAATGCGCGCCATCGTCGATCGTCACGTATACGCCGCTTTCGGTACCCGCGTAGAGCATGCCGGCTCGGCTCGGATCCTCGCGGACCACGTGTACGAACCCGAGGGGAGAGCGGGGCAGGGCATCCGAGATTCGCTTCCAGGTCTTGCCGAAGTCGGTCGTCTTGTAGATGTACGGGTCGAGGTCGTCGAGCTCGTGCAGGTCCGCCGAGAGGTACGCGGTTCCCGGGTTGAAGCGCGACGGCTCGATGTTCGAGATCTTGGCCCACGGCGCGAGCTTGGGGATGCCCGCAGTGACGTTCACCCATGTACCGCCGCCGTCACGGGTGACGTGCACGAGGCCGTCGTTCGAGCCCGCCCAGATCACGCCCGATTGCACCGGAGACTCGGCCAGGGCGAACAGCGTGGCCCCGTCGAAGGTCATGAGGTTGTCGGTCGTGACGCCGCCCGAGCTCTGCTGGTGCGTGGTGTCGTTCCGCGTGAGGTCCGGGCTGATCACCTTCCAGCTCGCCCCGCCGTCGGTCGTTACATGCACGTACTGGCTGCCGACGTACACGCGGGCGTGGTCGTGCGGCGAGATGGCGATCGGGAACGTCCAGTTCCAGCGGTACTTCAGATCGGCCGGCCGCCAGCCGTACGCGGCCTCCGGCCAAACGCGCACGTTCCGGGCGTGGTCCGTTCGCACGTCGTACACCTCGAGGCCTCCGTCGTAGCAACCCGACCAGACCGTCGTGTTGGTGACCGTGTCGGGGATGCCGAAGCCGCTCTCGCAGCCGCCCACGTGCCCCCATTGGCCCTCCGATGCCCCGCCCGACAAGCTCCGGCTCGGCATGCGGTACGACGTACCGTCCTGCCGGTTGCCGTACAAGTTGTAGGGGACGCGAGTGTCGGTATGCACGTGGTACAGCTGGGCGATGGGCAGCACGACCCGCGTGAACGTCTTGCCCCGATTGAGCGTGATGCTCGCGCCCCCATCGTGCGCGATCATGAAGCGGTCGGGGTTCAGCGGGTCGATCCAGACGTCGTGATTGTCACCGCCACCGTGGAAATCCGACCGACCGAGCGAGCGGCCGCCATCCCGGGAAATGCTGAAGCGGACGGAGACGAAGTACAGGCGGTCCTCGTCGTCCGGCGCCACGGCGAAGCGGACGTAGTACGGCGCGCGCTCGGCCATGTTGTGATCCCGGCTCACGAGGCGCCACGTGACGCCCCGATCGTCGCTCCTGTAGAGCGCCGGATCCTGATCCTCGATCAGCGCGTACACGGTATTCGGGTTCGAGACGGCGACCGCGACGGCGATCTTGCCCACCGTGTGCTGCGCGTCGGGCAGTCCGCGTCCGGCGAGGCGCGTCCAGGTCACGCCGCCGTCGCGCGAGACCCAGAGGCCGCTGCCCGGTCCGCCGCTCTGGAGATGCCACGTCTTGACCTCGAACTGCCACATCCCCGCAAAGACGGTGTTGGGATCGCCCGGATCCATGGCGAGGTCGGAGCACCCGGTGTTGGGATCCACGAACAGCACCCGCGCCCAGGTCTTCCCGCCGTCTGCCGTGCGGTACACCCCGCGATCCTGGGCCGGACCGTAGGCCCGCCCCAGGGCGCACACGAGCACCACCTCGGGGTTCGTCGGGTCGATCACGATGCGCGCGATTCGACCCGTGGCGTCGAGCCCCATGTGGCGCCAACTGCGGCCGCCGTCCGTCGATCGGTAGACGCCGTTGCCGAGCGCCGTCGTCGACCGGATGAAGAACGTTTCGCCGGTGCCCGCCCACAGCACGTTGCGCGCCGAGGGCGCGATAGCGAGGGCGCCGATCGCCTGCGCCGGCGCGCTGTCGAACACCGCCCGCCAGTGTACCCCGCCGTCTTCCGTCTTCCAGATTCCGCCGGACGCGGCGCCAACGTAGGCCACCAGAGAATTGCCGGGCTCCCCCACGACGGCGATCGCGCGGTTCCCTTCGGGGCCGACGAAGCGGTAGCGGAGACGCGTCCACAGCGTGGTGTCAAGCTGTTGGGCGCCGAGGCCGGCGGCGAGCAGCGCGTGCATCGCGAAGACGATATGAAACCGGATCATGAGTGACTGCGCCTGGGCGGAAGGTCGGCTAAGAATGGCGGCCGGCTCGCCCACGCGCGAGAGGCGGCCAGGGGTGGCTGGGACGCGGGCGGCCAGTACATTCGGGCGGATGAGCGTTTCCGACCATCGGGAGCCGACACCGGCCCGCACCGGCACTCTGCGCCACGACGCTCCGCCCATGCGCCTGTACCATGAGGCCAAGACGTTCGGCGCGTGGGACCCACGGAGTCTGGATCTGCGGCGCCCTGGCGGAAGAGGGGCACCACACCGAGTTCTTCCGACGCGTGCTAGACGAAGTGTGCCACCAATCCGGCGACCTCCAACGCTACCAGACACCGAGCTTCCGCCGGTTGTTTGCCGAGCACGTACCAGCGGCCATGCACCTGCTGCTCACCGATCCCTCCCCCGTCGCTCAGGGCGAGGCGCTCGTCGCGTACAGCCTGGTCGGCGAGGGTGTCCTCGGCGACGCAGGCTATCATTTGTTCGAGACCGCGTTCGCGGGCGGCCAATTGATGCCAGGGTTCCGCGATGGCCTCGCGCGCTCTCAGGCCGATGAGGCCCGACACGTGGCGTACGGCCTGTTCCTGCTGTCCCGCCTCGTGGCCGCTGATCCCCACGTGTGGATCGCGGTAAGCCGGCGCATGGAGGAGCCGCTGCCGCCCACGCTTGACGTGATCGCCGCGCTCCGGGCGCACCACGTTCCCGAGCGGCTCCGCACGGGCGGCAAGATGCGGCTGACGTTTCTGGCCACGCGCGGCAAGATCATCGTGCAGCCGTCGGAATGACGGCAGGTGGCGACCTAGGGGACGGAGGGCGCGGGCGGCGGCTGGTTGGGATCCGCGCCCGCCAGATTCGGAAGCTCGAGCCACTGCCGCGGAAAGCGCGGTAGGAACTTCACGTGGCGGTTCACCACCGCCTGCACGCGTCGCCACCAGCATACGATCGGGCCGCGGGTGTGGCCCACGCTGACCACCGCGAAGGGAATCGAGTCCGCCACCACGGTGCGCAGGTCGGGCTGGCTGAGCGAGCACAGGTCCTCCGGCGTCTTCACACCGAAGCTCGAGTCCGGTCCCGCCCAGACGTGGTTGTGCCAGACCGCTAGCGTCCCGGGCGCGCACGGCAGTGGCTCGACGTGATCCGCCGCGGAGCTCACCACGTCAGGCATCACGAACTCGCGCACCAGCGCCGTATCACCAGCTGTCGTCCCGTGGAGGCATAGCACCACTTCGCGATCGAGGCCCGCTGCGAGCAGGCTGATCCGGCGGAGCAGCGAGGGGGCGATAACCAGGCGCTTGAGGGGTTGGGACGCGAGGATCGCCGAGTCGGCCGGGGTGAGGGCGGCCTGAGCCGCCGCGATGCTCGGCAGCAGCAGCGCTACGACCATCTGCCAGACCGAGACCCGAGGCGCGAGCGGCATATCGTAGGATAGCGAACTCCGAGCGGTGCCGCGCTCTTGCACTTTGCCACATCAATCCCAATACTTACGCCCGGCGCCCGCGGTCACGAGATCCCGAGTACGAATCAATAAGTCGTTGCTAATATTACCCTTATGAAGCTGGGCCTGCCCGCTTCCCGGCGGGGCCCGCTTGCAAGGAGAGCGGTGTGAGCTGGCTCGGGGGCGGCTCGCGGGGATCGGCGATCCCAACTCCACAGAGTCTGTTGCGGTCGGTGTACGCCGGGCGGCTGTGTGTGGCCACCGCGATCTACCTGGCTGCGACGTTCAAGTTCTCGGTCGTGGCGCCCCTCGACCTGCTCGTCACGTCGTTCCTGCTCGTGACCGCGGTGCTCGTCACGATCGCCTCCTACTGGCACACGCACATTCGGAATCGCTCTCCCGGCCGGACGTTCCTGTACGGGCAAGCGCTGTTCGACGTCGCGCTCATTACTGCCGTCGTGCACATCACCGGCGGTCCGCAGAGCGACCTGACTCCGCTGTACGTCCCCCTCATCGCCGTCACTGCCGTGCTGATGCCGCCGGCAAGCACGGGGCTCATCACGGCGCTCGTCGGGCTGGTCTACTTCGCCGACGTGCTCTTTGGGCACCGGACGCCAATGACGGCGCAGATCGCGCTCCAGCTGCTCGTGTTCGTGGCGGTGGCGGCGGTGACGGCGTACTTCGCGAGCCGCGTCTCCGTGATGGGGGCGGAGCGGGAGGCGCTGGCGGGCGAGCTCCGGCAGGCGCGGCTCGAGGCCTCCGACGTGCTGCGCAACATCCCGACGGGCGTCGTCACGGTGGACCAGAGCGGCCACCTCTTGTACTGCAACCCCGCCGCGGAGCAGATCCTCGGCTTCAAGGAGCGTGGCTGGCGAGGCCGACCTATCATGCCGGAGTTCGCGCGGATCGCGCCCGAGTTCTGGGCCGCCATCACGGCGACCGCCAGGCGAGGCGTGCGGGCGATGCGGGTCGAAGCGACGGTACGCCGCCCGGATCGGACGTTCACGATCGGCGTCACCACGACCACGCTCGAGGTCGAGCCGGATGGCGAGCCGAGAGTGACGGCGATCTTCACCGACATCTCGGACTCGAAGCGGCTCGAAGAGCTGCACTTGCGCGCCGAGCGGCTCGAGGCGGTGGCCGAGCTCTCGTCGAGCCTGGCCCACGAAATCAAGAACCCGCTCGCCTCCATCCGCTCGTCGGTGGAGCAGTTGGGGCGCGCCAAACGGGTCAACGCCGACGAGAAGTTCCTCACGTCGCTCATCGTGCGCGAGAGCGATCGCCTGTCGCGGCTGTTGTCGGAGTTTCTCGACTTCTCACGCGTGCGCGCCACCGAGTGCCGGCCGCTCGACCTGCGGGACGTGGCCGCCGCCGCTATCCGCTTGGTGCGCGAGCATCCCGACTGCCCGGACGACGCGGTCATCGATCTCCGGGGGGACGCCGCGCCCATGGAAGGAGACGAGGACCTGCTCCATCGCGTCGTCTCGAACCTCGTGCTCAACGCCGTCCAGGCCACGGGGAAGGGGGCGCGCGTCGAAGTCACGGTCGGTCGGCCCGCGTCCCAGGAGCTGCCCGGCGGCGCCGGGATCGAAAACCCTGTGTCGCTCGCGGTGAGCGACAACGGGCCGGGCATTCCCGAGGGCCTGCGGGCGCGCCTGTTCGAGCCGTTCGTGACGGGGCGGGTCGGCGGCACCGGGCTCGGCCTCGCGATCGTGCAGCGCGCGGTGGACGCGCACCGCGGGTTGGTCCTCGTCGATTCCACTCCGGGGAAGGGAACGACCTTCACCGTGTACCTCCCAGCCGCCCGAAGGAAAGAGGAAGCCGCATGAGCCAGCAGCCTTCGATTCTGGTCGTCGACGACGAGATGGGGATCCTCGACGTGCTGCGGATCCTCCTCAAGGGCGAAGGATTCGAAGTCACCACCGCGCAGGGGGGGAAAGCCGGGCTCGAGGCCTTGAAGGGCAGCCCGCCCGACATCGTCCTCACCGACATCAAGATGCCGGGCGTGTCGGGGACGGAGATCCTCGCGGCCGTCCGCGAGCAGGATCCCGAGACGCCGGTGATCCTCATGACTGCTCAAGCCTCGCTCCAAAGCGCGATTCAGGCGGTGAACCAGGGTGCCTTCTACTACATCCAGAAGCCGTTCTCGAACGACGACCTGGTGGCCATCTGCCGCCGCGCCGCCGAGCAGCGACTGCTGAAGGCCGAGAACAAGCAGTTGAAACAGGAGATCCGCCGCCGCGAGCGCTCCGGTCTCGTCAAGCCTCTGGGGAAGTCGCGGACGTTCCTCGAAGTCCTGAAGCTCGCCGAGCAGGTGGCCCCGACCGAGAGCACGGTGCTCATCCAGGGAGAATCGGGCACCGGGAAGGAGGTGATCGCGCGCTACATCCACGAGCTCTCGGCGCGATCGGACGGCGGGTTCTTCTCGCTCAACTGCGGCGCGCTGCCGGAGAGCCTGCTCGAGTCGGAGCTGTTCGGGCACGTCAAGGGATCGTTCACCGGCGCGGTGCGCGACAAGCAGGGCCTGTTCGCTGCCGCGCGGGGCGGCACGTTCTTCCTCGATGAGATCGGCGAGATGTCGGCCGCGACGCAAGTGAAGCTGCTGCGCGTCCTGCAGGAGCGCGAAGCGATCCCCGTCGGCGGCACCGAGGCCATTCCGGTGGACGTCCGCGTCGTGGCCGCCACGAACCGGGATCTCGAGGACGACATCAAGCGCGGCCGCTTCCGGACCGATCTGTACTACCGGCTCAACGTGATCGCCATCCATCTCCCCCCGTTGCGGGACCGGCGGGACGACATCCAGATCCTCTGGGAGGAGTTCCTCGGCCGCATCGCCAAGGAGCGCGGCGAGCCGCCCAAGACCCTCACCGAAGGGGCGAAGGGCTCGCTCCTCGCCTACGACTGGCCCGGCAACGTCCGCGAGCTCGAAAACGCGCTCGAGCGCGCCGTGGTGCTCTCGAAGAGCACCAGCATCGATCTCTCGGCCCTGCCGGACAAGCTGACCGAGCCGCGCGCCGAGCCGCTCGTGGCCGAGCGGGCCCATCCCAACCCCACGCTCGACGTCATCGAGCGCGCCTACATCACGTGGGTGTTGCAGACCGAGGGCGGCAACAAGACCCGGGCGGCCGAAGTGCTCGGGATCGACCCTTCCACCCTGTATCGCAAGCTGAGCCGATACGAGGGCGATGCGACCGGCTGACGCGGCCCCGCCCCCCGTCGATCAGGTCGGGGCCGCGACGCTCGAGCGCATGGCCGCGGCCCCCCGGTACAACCGATGGATGTTCGAGCGCCTGCGCCCCTGGGTGGGGCGCCGCGTGCTCGAGGTCGGCGCCGGGATCGGCAACATGTCCGCGTTCCTCGTCGATCGGGAGCGGCTCGTGCTGGCCGACACGGAGCCACACTACCTGGCCCGGCTGCGCGAGCGCTTCGACGATCGGCCGAACGTGCGCGTGGTAGAGCTCCGCCTACCGGCGTTCGATCCCCAGCTCGTCGCGGAGCGGATGGACACCGTCATTTGCCTCAACGTGCTCGAGCACATCGAGGACGACCGCGCGTCGCTCTTCGCCATGCGCCAGCTGCTCGATCCCGGCGGGCGGCTCGTGCTCCTCGTGCCCGCCCTGCGGCCTCTGTACGGCACTCTGGACCAGGCGCTCGGTCACTTTCGCCGGTATGTCCCCACCGAGCTTAGGAGCATGGTCGAGGAGTCGGGTTTTCGCGTCCGTCATCTCGAGTACTTCAATCTGGCGGGCGTGCCCGGGTGGTGGCTCGCGAGCCGCGTCCTTCGACGGCGCCTCATTCCGACCGGGGCGCTCCGCTGGTACGAGGCGCTGGTGCCACTGTTTCGATTGGAGCGATGGCTGCCGCGGCGTGTGGGACAGTCGCTGATCGCGATCGGCCAGGTGCCCGCGTGACGTCCCCATCGCTACGGCCCGCGGACGACCTTTTGCTCTCCGTAATCATCCCGGCGTACAACGAGGCGGGGACCATTGAGGCGGTGCTGCGGCGCCTGCGGCAGGTGCCGCTTCGGCTCGAGGTGGTCGCGGTGGACGACGCCTCGACCGACGGAACGGGCGCTCTCCTCGACCGGCTCGCGAGCGACGGGCTCGCGCAACTGGTCATCCACCACCGCGCGAACCGCGGGAAGGGCGCCGCGCTGCGCAGTGGCATTGCGGCGGCCACCGGGCACGTGATCGTCCCCCAGGACGCTGATCTCGAGTACGACCCCATGGACCTGCCCCGCTTGCTGGGACCGATCGCGGAGGGTCGGGCCGATGCCGTGTACGGCTCTCGCTTTCAAGGCGGGCCGCATCGCGTGCTCTTTTTTTGGCACGCGGTCGGCAACAATCTGCTCACGCTCGTCTCCAACATGTTCACGAACCTGAACCTCACGGACATGGAGACGTGCTACAAGTTGGTCCGGGCGGACGTGATGAAGCGGCTCTCGCTGACGGCCGAGCGGTTCGGGATCGAAGTCGAGCTGACGGCACGGCTGGCGCAGGCGGGCGCGCGCATCTGGGAGCTGCCGATCTCCTACAGCGGCCGGACCTACGCCGAGGGAAAAAAGATCACGTGGCGGGACGGGCTGGCAGCGCTGTTTCACATCCTGCGCTATAACGTGTTGCCATCTCGGCGCAAGGCGTGAGCGCCAGGCGCCTCTACGCCGCGGTGGCCGCCGGCGCCCTGGTCTTCTACTTCGGAGCGCTGGGGAATCGCTTCGCGCTCGACGACAACCACATCATCGCGTTCAACGCCCTGGTGCATCACATCGGTGGCATGTGGCGCACGTTCGCGGCGCCCTACTGGCCGCCCGAGGTAGGCGGCGGGCTCTACCGACCCTTACCGATCGCGTCCTACACCCTCGACTGGTCGCTCAGCGGCGGCGCGCCTTGGTGGTTCCATCTCGTGAATCTTGCCTGGCACGCCGGCGCGAGCGTCGCTGTGGCGTTCTTGGCGAGGCACTTGAGTGGCGACCGCGCCGCGTGGACCGCCGGCCTGCTCTTCGCGGTCCATCCGGTCCACGTCGAAGCCGTCGCCAACATCGTCGGACGGGCCGAGATCATGGCGACGCTGTTCGTCGTGCTCTCCATCTACGTGGCGCTGGCGCGTGACCAACTCTGGTGGAGTCTGGCCGCCCTCGCCGGCGGAGTCCTGAGCAAAGAGAACGCGATCGTCGCTCCCGGGCTCATCGCCTGGGCGTGGGTGGTCGGGCTGGCGCGCCCGTCGCGCCAGCGAATGACCGCGTACGCGGCCTCGTGGCTTGTGTTCGGTGTCACCTATTTCGTTTTTCGCCTGACTGTGTTGCAGCAAGGCCTCGCTGACGCTCCAGCCCCCGTCTTTTTCGGCGCCTCCCCGATCGCCGTCCGCCTGACCGCGGTGGCCACGTTCGCAGACGTCGCGCGGCTCCTCGTGTTCCCCTTGACGCTGCGCGTCGACTATTCCCCGGCTGAGCGGACCCTCGTCACCACGCCGCTCGATCTCTCCTTCGTCCTGGGGTTCGTGTGTCTCGCCGCCTGGGTGGCACTGATTTGGATCAGCTGGCGCCGCGGGCGACCGGTCGAAGCGTTTGGACTGGGGTGGATCGGGATCGCCTTTTCTCCGGTTTCAAACCTCGCGGCTCCCGTGAGTATCCTGTTGGCGGAGCGGAACTTGTACTTGCCGTCGGCGGGACTTGCGCTGGCCGTTGGAGCATCGCTGCAGCAGCTCGAGCCACGCCGCCTCGCCTGGGTGCTCGGTCTGCTCGTGGTCGCAGGCGGTGCGCGCACAGTGGAACGGGTGCCCAAATGGAAAGACTCGCGCGCCGTGATCGACAGCGAGCTCGAGGACTCGCCACGCTCGTTCCTCGGCCCCGCGCACATGGTGGTCCCGCTACTCACCGCGCACCAGCCGGCCAAGGCGCTCGACGCGTTCCGCATATCGACCGGGATCTACGACGTGCGGCTGCCGTGGTTATACGTCAACGGCGCCGAAGCCGCGTGGGCCACCGGGCAAGCTGCCTTGGCCGATTCCATTCTCACGCGACTCGAGGTCGTGTGCCACCCCTGCGATTTCTTGTACCGGTACGAAGCCCCGATCGCCCGAGCCCGCGGCTACCCGGCCGCCGCTGATTCCTTTCTTGCGCGCATCGGGCGGATACGCGGTCCATGAACCCGAAGCGCATCTATCAGATCGTAGGCTTGTGCGCCGTAGTGGTATACATCGGCGCGTTGTGGAATCGGTTCGCGGTCGACGATCTCCCGATCATCGTGCAGAACCCGCTGGTCACCAACCCGTCGGGCCTCTGGCGAGCGTTCGCCGCTCCGTACTGGCCGCCGGACTTGGGCGGCCATATGTACCGGCCGCTCGTGATCGCGAGCTTCGCGTTTGACTATCTCGTGGACGGGAAACCGTGGTTCCACGCGATCAACCTCCTGTGGCATGCGGCCGTCGCGGTCGCCGTCGCGGCGCTGGCCAGGCGCTGGTCGGACGACGCGACCGCGCTGGTCGCGGGGCTGATCTTCGCGGTGCATCCGGTCCATGTAGAAGCGGTCGCGAGCGTCGTCGGTCGCGCGGAACTCATGGCGGCGCTCTTCACCGTGCTCGCGGTCTACGCGGCGCTCGTACGGGAGAGCGTCGCATGGTGCGCGGCGACGCTCGCCCTTGGGCTGTTCTCAAAGGAAAACGCCGCCGTGGCCCCGGGCTTGATCGTGTGGGGATGGATGCTGGGCCTCGCGCGACCCGACCGGCGCCGGATCGCTTTTTTCGTCGCGACCTGGGTGCTCGTCGGCGCCGTCTATGCGACGGTCCGAGCCGTCGTCCGCCATCCATATCAGGGCTTTGAAAGCATTGCGCCGATGTTTGTGGGTGAGTCGGGCCTCACGGTGCGGCTCACCGGGGTCAGTGCCCTGGCCGACGTGGCGCGGCTCTTGATCTTCCCTCTGACGTTGCGGGTGGACTACTCCCCCTCTGAACGCACCGCCGTGACGTCGCTCGCCGACCCGCGGCTCGCGGTCGGCCTGCTCTGCGCTCTGGTCTGGGGCTTACTCCTCGTGCTCGCCTGGAAACGGAGACGCTGGCTCGAAGCCTTCGGGCTCGGCTGGATCGGGATCGCGTTTCTCCCGGTCGCGAACCTGGCCTTTCCTGCGGGCTTCTATCTCGCGGAGCGCACGCTCTACCTCCCCTCGGTGGGGCTGGTGCTCGCGCTCGCGGCCTGGCTCGCTCGGTTACGCCGCCCGGTCTTCCGGCCTGCGGTCGCGGGCCTCGCCGTGATGGGCGCCATTCGAACCGCGTGGCGCGTCCCGGACTGGTATAACGACGCGAGCGTAACCCAAAGCATCGTGAGGGACTCGCCGCGTTCCTACGTCGGGCAAAAGCGTACCATCGCCCTGTACCTCGACAACCACATGCCGAAACAGGCGTTCGAGGCGGCGCGCGTGGCCGCGTCGCTCTACGATCGCGATGCCACGATCTACGTTACCGGATCGATCGCGGCGTTCGCGGCCGGGGATCCGCAGGGCGCCGATTCGCTGCTCGCCGGCCTCGAGCGCCTCTGCCACGGCGGGTGCGCGGGCTACTACCGGCATGAGGCGGAGGTCGCGCGCACCCACGGCTACCCCGAGGCGGCAGAATCGCTCATGGCCCGGTCGCGCAGCATGCGCAGCCCTTGATGCGTAGAGGGGCCAGAGCTTCTTGCGCTCGGCCCGTTGATTTGCAAAACACCGGACTGGCGGCGGCGTCTCGGAGTGCCGCAAATCGCTCGGCTCTGCGGTTCAACTTGTTGGGATGGAGTGCATTAAGCTCCTAACGGTGACGCGGGGCACGAGGCTTGCCTCCAATTGGTGCGGGACTTTCTCGCTTCCAGTGCATCCTCGGTTAGCCCGAGGGACTCAACACGGGGGTACCGTACGATGAATCGCAAGGGTTTTACGCTCATTGAGCTCTTGATCGTGGTGGTGATCATCGGCATTC
>CAYXIK010000009.1:0-41886 GCA_964465315.1 uncultured Gemmatimonadaceae bacterium
GCGCATGCTCGCCCCGCGGCGAACACCCGTGCCCAGCGGTCATCGATCACGACGATTGTCATCGGGAGCTCTCCTCCCCGCTCGAGCGCACAAGCGGAGTCAGCGGTCAACGGGTGCGCATCGAGCCACCTCGGGTTTGCGGCCGGGGCGGTCCACCGCGCGGTGATCTTGCCGACCCAGAAGTGATCGAGCACGTCGGGCCAGTGGTTGGCCCGGTAATCGCGATAGAACACGCGCAGCTCGGCACGGATCGCGCTTTCCGGAGACGGGACCTGCGCAAGCGCAACACTGATGAGCACCACTGCCCCGCGCAGGGTCGCACGCCGGTTCGTCGCCATGCGCCAGAGTACCGAGGGCGGCGGGCGCTCGCTATCCGAATCTGACGGCCAAATACAATCTGCTAGTGGGTGATCGCGGAGCCGCCGCTCAGAAATGCTCCTCGCTTTCGGAGCCCAAGCGCAATGGCGGGTCCGCTGGTGTCGGGTCGCGCGCCGGCAGACGCACCAACGGGTCCCACGCGCTCGTCTGCCAGTTATCGGGACGCTCGGTGGCGCGGATCCACGGAGGCAGCGGCAGAGCGAGATAGCCCGACAACGCGACGACGTAGGGCTCGTACATCCGGCGCAGCTCGGCCAGCCGCTCCTCGAAATCGGGGCGTGCCTTTAGCCGCAGCCCGCCGCTGGCGAGGCGTTCCCGCAACCGCGTGAGCTCGGCGGGCGGTAGCCGATCGTCCGCCTCCCCGGGGGGAGTGCTGAACACCTGCGCCAGGTCGACGACCGCGTGGCGAGCCATGGCGAACGTCAGCTCCGCCTGGCGCACGCACCAGCCCTCGAGGCCCACGATGACGATGGCACTGGTATCGAGAATGGTCGTGAGGGCGGCGACCCACGACTCGTTGAAGTGCTGCGAGCGGAAATAGGCCAGCGGGGGATACGACAAGTGACTCTCGAGCACGTCGGCGGCCCAGCGCTCCCATTCCCGCAGCAGGTCGGCGAGGGCCCCCGCCCCCGGATCGCCGCGGTGCCTCCACAGGAGCTCGGCCGCGCTCGGTGGAGAGCCGGCACGGGCGTCGAGCAGTGAAATCGCCACCTCGCGCCGTGAGAACGCCTGATAGATGACCGGGAAGTACCCGATCACGACGGCGAGGAACGCGAACCCCATGCCCGCCTCGACGGTGGTTAGCGCCTTTGAGAACGACGTTCGCGGCACGACGTCTCCGAGGCCGAGCGTGAAGAACGTAGTGCCGCTCATGTAGACGTCCGCCCCGAAGTTGGGGACGCCGCCCACCATCGTGAGCGCGGAGCCCGCCGCCCACTGCAGGAGCCCGAACGCGAACACGATCCCGGCCGCCCACAGGGCGAGCAGCAGGATCAGTGAAAGCGGACCATAGAAGGAAAGGAATGCGTCACGCCGCCGCCCTGAGAGAAGCCGCGCCGTGCCGCGCCACGGTTTCCAGGTAAAGCGGTAGAAGAGCTTGGTGAGACGGATGCGGCCGCTCACCCGCCGCGGCAGGATGATCGTCTCGAACGCGTCCCACAGCACCACGGCGAGCAGGACGGCGCCCGCCACCCCCGCAACCCAGCGCACGCTGTAAAGTGCGCGCGTCTGCCTCGTCTGGCGAGCCTCGCGGGCTGGCCGTAAACTGTCTGGGTGAGTCGCGATCCGGTGGTGCGCGGGGCGGCGCTCACGGCCCTGGCTGCGGTGTGTCTCACCTCCGCGGCCACCGCACGAGCGCAGTCACCCGCCGATACGAGCGCCACCGCCTCACGTGCCCGCACACGGCTCTTCGACGACGCCGCCCCGCTGACTCTGACCCTCACCGCCGACTTCGGCGCGATCGGCAAGAATCGCGGCAACGACAAGCCGAACCACCCGGCGGTGCTGTCCTACGTCACTTCCGGGGGCGATTCCGTCGCCCTGGATGTCCAGCTGCATACCCGGGGCCACTTTCGGCTGAACACGTGTCAGTATCCGCCGCTCAAAGTCGTGTTCGACCGCGAGAAGTCAGCGCATACCGTTTTTGCACACCAGGGCGGCAGCCTCAAGCTCGTTGTCCAATGTCGCGGCGGAAAATCGTACGCCAACTATTTACTCGAGGAATACCTGATCTACCGCGTCTATAACCTCCTGACTGAGCGGAGCTTTCGCGCGCGACTCGCGCACGTGACCTACGTCGACGCGAAGGGGAAACATGAGCCCGAGACCCGTTGGGCGTTCTTCTTGGAGGAGGACGACCGGATGGCCCGGCGCAACGAGACACAGGTATTCGAGCAGAAGGGCGTCTATCAGTCCGACCTGGACTTTCATCAGATGGGCCTGGCGGCGGTGTTCGAGTACATGATCGGCAACACGGATTTCGCCGTCTCGGCCCTGCACAACATCGTCCTCACCCGCGACACCGCGGGCGTGGTGTACCCGGTCCCCTACGATTTCGACTGGTCCGGCGTGATCTGGACGCCGTACGCGCAGCCCGATCCCCGGCTCGGCATCCGGACCGTGCGCGAGCGGATCTTCCGCGGCATCTGCCGCTCGCCGCAGGAGCTCGCGGCTCTGTTCGTCCCGTTCCACCAGCAGAAGGACGCGATCTACGCGCTGTATCGTGGCATGGAGGCCGAAGGGCTCGAGCACAAGCGCGTCGAGCAGGCGCTCGAGTACTACGACGAATTCTACAAGACCATCAACGATGCGGGCCGGACGCGTCGCGAGTTCATCCAGGGATGCCACGAGAGCTGAGCCGGGTGCTTCTCTTGACCGCGTGACCGGGATCCGTTGGGACGTCCCGGACGCCCCGAGCCTCGCGGAGCTCGTCGATGCGCCGCTGCCCCTGGGTCTCCGGGCCGGCCCGGTGCGGCTCACCTTCCACCGCGACCTCTATTTCGACACGCCGGAGGGCGACCTTCGCCGGCGCGGAGTGCGGTGTCGCGTGCGGTTCGAGGTAGAGGATCGGCGCACATTGCTGCTCGACGTTCCGGGGATGGCCCGGTGCGAGTCACGGGTGACCGAGCTCGAGCCGAGTCTCATGTTCTCCGGTGACGCCGCGCCCGCGCGGCGGTTGCGCGCCCTCGCGGACACCGCTCGCCTGGGACTCGATACCGCCCTCGAGGTCGAGCGTCGGGTTCGCGAAGCGCTCCTTCCTCTGTTTCCGCTCCCCCAGTTCGTGCTGGCGTACGACACGGTGACGCCGGTAGGGGGGAGCGAGGCACCCGCGTTTCACGAGCTCATCCTCTGGCGGCGCCCGTGGGGTGTGATCTCAGCCGCGCGCTTCGCCCGGGCGATCGAGCGACGCTACGCTCTGCGGCCGATGTCGACGGATCGGGCGACGCGCGCCGCGCAACTGCGCGAGGGAGCCGGCGACGCCGCGCCGCCGGCCCGACAGGTAGCGGTCATCGCCGTGGCGCATGGTCGTCTGGCCTTGTCCAGGAGCGGCGCCACACTGCGATTGTCCCTGGAAGAGGGCGGCGGCGAAGAGGCGTGCCGGCGGGCGATGCGGCGCATGTTGGGCAGCGTCGAGGGCGAGGTCCGGCTGCTCGGCGTCGTGCCAGCCGCCGGCCGCCGCGCGGCGATCGAGGTCTGGCTCGTGCGCCGTCTCCGTCGCGACCTGACCGCCGTCCCCCCGGCCCGGCTCCAATGGTTCGCCCCGCAGGACATCATCGCGCGCGTGGGCTCTCCCGTCCTGCGCGATCCGGCCACCCTCGCGGCGTTAGCGGTGGCCGCCCGCTCGGAGCTCGTCCCCGAGTGGTCCGCCGCACCGCTCGACCCGGCGGGTCGCGTGGACCTCTCCACCGGCAGGGGCACCACTGACGAGACCAGTCGCCTCACGCTGAGCGAGCTGCGGGTGCCTGCACTTCCGGACAAGGTCCTCGACGCCGCTCGCCCCGCGGCCGACCAGTTCATCAATGCATTGCTCTCATCGCTCGAGTTCAACGCGCGCGTCCTCACGCTCGCCGAGGATGCCCGCACGCCGCTCGCGGCCAGGCTTCGATTTCTCGCGATCTTCAGCACCAACCTCGACCAGTTTTTCATGGTGCAAGTCGGCTCGTTGAAGCATCAGGTGGCCTCGGAAGCGGCGGCCACCGAACGCTCGCCCGACGGCCTCACACCGGCGGAACAGCTCGACGCGATCGCCATCCGGATACACCCACTGGTCGCTCGACAATACCGGTGCCTGCAGGCCGTGGCGCTCGCCGCAGCGGCCGCGGGAGTCGAAATCCGTGCCTGGGGCGATCTGGCCGCCGATGAGCGTGAGGCTCTCGACCGGCGCTTCTCCGAGGAGGTCGCTCCCCTGCTCACGCCACGAGCGCTCACGCGCGCGCCGGGGCACCCGTTCCCCCACCTCGCGGACCGCCGGCTGAGCATCGCCGTCGTGTTGTGCGACCAGCCCGGGGGGCCCGGACCGGTCCACTACGCGTGCGTGGAGCTACCCGCGTCCCTGCCGCGGTTTGTCGCGCTCGATCGCGGTGTCATACCGCTCGAGGCGGTGGTGCGCGCGCATCTGCCGTCGCTCTTCCCCGGCCGCGAGGTGCTTGACACCTACACGTTTCGTGTGACACGCACCGGGGACATCCAGCTCGACGAGCTCGGCGCGGCGAGCTTCGCCCAGGCGGTTGCGGAGGAAGTGCGTCGCCGGCCGTGGGGGCCGGTCGTGCGCATCGAGGTCGAGCGCGCCATGCCGCCGGCGCTGCGCGAGCTGCTGCAGCGCGAGCTCCGGTTCGAGGAGAGCGAGCTGCAGAGCGCGCTCGGCCCGTCCGACGTGTACGAGGCTGAGGATCTCGTGGATCTGGGAGCGGTCGGGCAGCTCGCCAGCCGCGTCGCCCGGCCGGACCTCGACTACCCTGCGTTCGTGGCCCGAGATCCGTTCGCCGGCCGGCGCTCCGTAGTGGAAACGCTCGACCGGGGCGACGTCCTCGTCCACCATCCATACGATGCGTTCACCGCGAGCTTCGAGCGCTTCATTACCGAAGCAGCGGACGATCCCGATGTCGCGGCGATCAAACTGACCTTGTACCGCCCGGGCGGGCCCTCGCCGATCGGCGAGGCGCTCCGTCGCGCGGCAGCGCGCGGAGCCGATGTCTCGGTATTCGTGGAGCTCAAGGCCCGGTTCGACGAAGAGCTCAACATCGGATGGGCCCAGGGCCTCGAGGCCGCGGGGATTCACGTGATCACCGGGCTCGCGGCCCTCAAAATCCACGCGAAGATCGCTCTCGTGGTCCGCCGCGCGGGCGGCCGGACGCGGCGATATGCCCACGTGGGCAGCGGCAACTACAACGCCGATACGGCCCGGCTCTACACGGATGTCGGGCTCTTTACGGCGGACGAGGGGATCACGGAGGACCTGCACGCGCTCTTCAACGAGCTCACCGGATCCGCGCGGCCGCCGCAGGCGACGTTTCGCCGGCTGCTCGTGGCGCCGACGAACATGCTGGACCGGTTTCTCGCCCTCATCGCGCGGGAGGCAGAGCATGCGCGGTCCCGCCGCGGCGGTCGCATCCGGGCCAAGATCAACGGGCTGGCCGACTCCGCCGTGATCGGCGCGCTGTACCGCGCGTCGCAGGCGGGCGTCGAGGTCGAGCTGGTCGTGCGCGGTATCTGCATGCTGCGCCCGGGCGTGCCAGGACTGTCGGAGCGGATCCGTGTGGTCAGCCTACTGGGCCGCTTCCTCGAGCACGGGCGGATCTACTACTTCGAGAACGGCGGTGAGCCTGAGTACTACCTCGGCTCGGCGGACTGGCGACCCCGCAACATGCGGCGTCGCGTCGAGGTCGTCACGCCTGTGGACGACCCAGGAGCCCGGGCCCGATTGGACGACATTTTCGAGCGGGAGCTCGCGCACCCCGATTCGTGGAATCTCGAGTCCGACGGATCCTACACCCAAGCGGCGGGGGGGGCGGGCGTCACGGCGTGACGCCTCCCTTGTACCGCATTTCGTTCGTCGGCGTGAAGCCGAGTTTCTCGTAGAGCGGGCGCCCGGTGTCGGAGGCGTGGAGCACGATGCTCTCCACGCCGTTGGCCCGGCACCACCCCAGGACCTCTCGCATCAGCGCCTCGGCGACGCCGCGGCGTCGCCAGGATCGCTCGGTGAAAACGTTCATGATCAATCCCTGCGGCCCGCGCACGAGCCGCGCACCCGTGGGATCGGGACGCGGCAGCAGCACGCGCAGCTGGAGGCCCGCTCCGCCGACGATCTCATCGCGCCCATCGCCCGCCTGTGCCACCCAGGCGACGTAGCTTCCGTCCGGGACGGCCCGCGCGAAATAGGCAGTCGCCGCCTCCACTAGCGTATCGTACAGGCCGTCCGGGAGCTCGCCCATGTCCCGAAACATCTCCGCCCGGTGGCGCGCCAGCACGGATGCGTCGGCGCCGGTGGCGCGACGGATTGCGAACATCACGGCGTCGCGGGTTCCAGTAGCCAGAATTGGGCCTGATACGTGAACACGGTGAAGGCGATCCATCGGCCGGTGGGATCGTAGGCAGGCTGAGTCTTATCCGTCGGATCGAACGTCAGCTGCTCCGGCGCACCACCGCTCGCGGGCGAGCGAAATACCTGGAGGTGACCGTTGCGATCCGGAGCGACGAACGCGATCCAACGGCCGTCCGCCGACACGCTGATCCCGGAGTCCAGCTGGTCGCTCTTGAACTCGTGGAACGGGATCGGCCTGTCGCCCGCCAAGGGCACGACGTAGAGCGCCTTCTTTCCGTACTCCGTGGCGCCTTCGAACACGAGCCTGCGTCCGTCCGGCAGCCATTCGACGTTGACTGGGTTCCCGGCGAATGCGATCGGAATCCGCCGCTGCGGCTGGGTGACGGCCCCCGAGCCCTGGTCCACGCCCACGAGATAGACCCCCGGGCGCATCGCCGCCCCGTCCCGCTCGTACGCGGTGAACATGATCGACCGGCCATCAGGCGACCACCGCGCATAGCCGGTTTCGCGGAGCGGACCCTCTGAGATCTTGCGCGGGGGTGCGGACCGGTCGGCCGGCTGGAGGTAAATGTCGTCGGTGTGGTTCGCATGAGAATGAAACGCGGCCCACCGGCCGTTCGGCGACCACTGCATCCCCTGGTCCTCGGACGGCGACGCCCGGAACACGGTATCCGGCGCGTGCTTCGCCTCGGGCGCGCGAAGGTTCACGGCCACGATGCCGATGTCCTGCGCGATGTCCGGGTACCTGAAGTCGTCGACTACACGGCGCCAGTTGCCGAAGGTCACCGACAGGCGATCGCCGGTCGGGCTCCAGGTGGGATTCTCGGACATGAACGTTGTAATCGCGCGCGTCGGTCCTCCTGCCGCGGGCGCGACGGCCACGAATACCCGGTAGTCTTGCGTCTTGAAGAGCGTTTGGCCGCCGCGGGTGACCGACGGCGCGTACGCGTCCCGCGCAAAGTGCGTGAGGGTGATCGTCGTGACACCGGGCCTCCGCACCCGAAGGTCGAGCACGCCCTTGTCGTTGGGGACGGCGTAATAGAAGTGATCGGCCGAAAACGCGACGGGCCCGTAGACGTCCGTATCAACCATGTTTCGCCCGCTCCCACACGGCAGCGTGAGCCGCTGGCGGTCTCCCGAGCTCTCGAGACACGCGACTTCGCCGCTTGGCGCCCACGCGGGATACGAAAGTGCCGCGTCGCTTGTCCGCAGGCGCACCTCCGAGCCGTCGGATCCGATGATCCATAAACCCGCACCGACTCCACTTGGAACCACTCCCGCCACTCGCGCGCCGTCCGGCGACCAGGCAAGCTGCACCAGACGGCCGGTGGCGACCTCCACGCCGGGGGCGTTGGGGGTAGGGACGCGGGCGGTGATGGTGGGCCGCGCCGGCCAGAGCCGCTCCCGACCGCCGGTGGCGACGTCGTACACGACCCACGATCCGACCGTTTCGTCGAGCGGCACTTCGCGTACCGCGAGGTGACGGCCATCGGGCAACCAGGCGAGATCACCGGGCATGGCGTCGCCCGGTCCGAGCTCACTCACCGGTCCGCCGACGACTCTCTGCAGGAAGACGTGTTGCGCGCTCGTGAACGCGAGCCACACACCGTCCGGCGAGACGACGCCGAGCGGATCGCGGTACCCGATAGGCCCGAGCTGGCGGGCGGTGGTGACGTATCGGAGGCGCTGCCCGTCGAGTGTGCCGACGGCGAGCGTCAGGGCCGCCGCGCTGAGGATGGTGACGCTCGCGACGCCGGGCCGCACGAGCCCTCGCTAGCGGCGCTTTTCGAGCAGGTCGAGCGCGTGCTGCAGCCGCGCGACGGCGGCGTCGAACGTCGGCTCGCCGATGAAATGCAGCTCGCGCAGGAGTTGCAGCGCGTTTCGCAGGTGCTCGCCGGGCGTTTCCTGGGCGGGGTTCCGCTGTGGTCGACCCCGGCGCTCAAGCGTGCTGCGCCGGTCCGCTCCCCACCGCCGGTCGACCACACGGCGACGTTCGACCGGAACGGCCGTCAAGGTCTGCCTGCGAGGGAGCGTCCGCCGGTCGATGCCGTACCGGCGGTCTGGGAGAAGACGGGTGGCGGTCGCGGCGCTCACGGGGGAATCAATGTAGCCTCTGGTTGCCGCAGCCGGAATGACGCCTTCCCTCAACGCCCGTCCCAGCGCGGCAGCTCGACCCAGAACCGTCTGCCGCGTCCCAGCTCGGACTCCACGCCCGCGCTCCCCCCCATGCGCTCCATCGCTTTACGCACGATCGCCAGACCGATGCCGGTACAGGGGTAGTCGGCCGCCCGGTGCAGGCGCTCGAACACGCGGAAGATGCGCTCGTGATGCTCGGGCGCTATGCCGATGCCGTTGTCCTCTACCCAGAGCCGCACGCGCCCATCGCGCTGCTCCGCCCTCACCCGCACCTCCGGAGTACGGTCGGGAGGCACAAACTTGATGCCGTTGGCGAGGAGGTTACCCAAGGAGCTGGCTGCGGGACGCCTTGAGGGTGAGGGCGAGCTGACCCACGACGGTGCCGAGCCGCGCGGTGACCGCGACGGCTGTCGAGCCGCGTACCATCTGATACGCCGCCCAGCCATAGATCAGCGTCACAGTCACGAGCAGGCCACCGATGAGCATCGGCAGCTTCGCTTTGATCGAGACACCCCGCACGGTCATGCGTACCTCCTTCGAGGCACCAAACTAAGAGGAACCCTCGAACGCTCCAACTCCATCGGTACATTCCCCCAATGGCCACGACGCCCCTCGTCGCCGCCGAGCGGCTCAGCAAGACCTTCGAGGTCAAGGTGCGCGACCCCGGCCTCGGGGGCGCGGTTCGCGCGCTCGTGCGCCCCCGGTACCGCCAGGTGCGCGCGGTGCGCGAGGTGACCTTCTCTATCGATCCGGGAGAGATCGTCGCGTTCCTCGGTCCCAACGGGGCTGGCAAAACCACGACCCTCAAGATGCTCGCGGGCCTCCTGTACCCGACGAGCGGGCGCGTGCGCGTCGCGGGCTTCGACCCGTGGACCGGCGGTGCCCCGTTCAAGCGGCGCATCGCCCTCGTACTCGGCAACCGCCAGCAGCTGGTGTGGGACCTGCCACCGGAAGAGACGTTTCAGCTCAACCGCGCCATCTACGATCTGGCCGAGGGCGACTATCGGGAACGCCTCGAGGAGCTCGTGTCGCTGCTGGATCTCGCCGACGTGCGGGACAAGCCGGTGCGTCAACTGTCGCTCGGCGAGCGCATGAAGTGTGAGCTCGCTGCTTCCCTGCTCCATCGACCACCGCTCCTGTTCCTGGACGAGCCGACGCTGGGGCTCGACGTGACGGCTCAGGAGGCGATCCGGCGCTTTCTCATAGCGTACCGAGACCGGCACGGCGCGACGGTGCTGCTCACCTCCCACTACATGCAGGACGTGACCGCGCTCGCTTCGCGCGTGCTGATGATCAACCGCGGCCGCCTGCTGTACGACGGCGCCCTCGAGGCGCTCATCGCGCGCGTCGCTCGGACCAAGCGGATCGAGCTGGTGCTCGGCGGCGGCGACGGCGTGACGCGCGAGGCGTTGGCGGCGTTCGGCGAGGTGAAGCGCTTTCAATTTCCGAACGCCGTGCTCCAGGTCCCTCGGGAGGACGCCCCGGCGACCAGCGCGCGGCTCCTGGCCGCGTTCCCGGTGGCTGACCTTTCGATCGAGGACCCGCCGATCGAGGAGGTGATCCGACAGGTGTTCGCGCAGGGCCTCGGGGAAGAGGATTCATGAGCTGGGCGCGGCGTTATGGCGCGTTGATTCGCAACGCGTGGCTGGTGGACCTCCAGTACCGGGCGTCGATCGTGTTGTGGCTCCTCTGGGGGGTGACCGAGCCAGCGATCGCGCTCGGCATCTGGTGGGCGATCGCCGGCAGCGGAACGGTGGCCGGGTACGCCCGCGCCGATTTCGCCCGGTACTTCTTCGCGGTGATGCTCATCAACCAGCTGACGATCGCCTGGGATTCCTGGTACCTGGACCGCTGGATCCGCGAGGGCGAGCTCAACTTCCGGCTGGCGCGGCCGCTGCATCCGGCCCACGAAGCCGTGGCGGACAACATCGCGTACAAAGCGCGCACCGCGAGCGTCATCCTCGTGGTGTGGCTCCTGGCCGCCGCGGTCTGGCCTGCCGTGCGGCTGCCGGCTACGCCCGGTGGGCTGGCGCTGACCGCCGTGGCGGTACTCCTCGCGGCCACCATGCGCTTCTTCATCAGCTTCACGACGGGGCTGCTCGCCTTCTGGACCACGCGGGCCACGGCGATCATGGAGCTCCATGCCGGCGTGTCCCTCTTCCTCGCCGGCCGCATCGCGCCTCTCGCGCTGTTGCCCCCTGCCGTGGCGAGCGTCGCCGGCGTCTTGTGGTTCCGCTCGATGCTCGCGTTTCCAGTGGACCTGCTCACCGGCGCGGTCCATGGAGCGGACGCGGTGCTGCGCGGTTTCGGCTCCCAGCTTGCGTGGCTCGCCTTCTGGGCCGTGGCGTGCAGGGTTGCATGGACCCGAGGGTTACGCCGGTACGGCGCGGTGGGCGGGTGATCCGCGGTCGCTGGTCCGCTCTCCGCCTGCTGGCGGCCTTCTGGCGCCTGAACGTCGCCGAAGAGCTCCAGTACCGCGCCAACTTCGTGGCGAGCGTTCTCGGCACCGTCTTCTACATGGCGACCGCGCTTATCACTCTCTCTCTGTTCTTCCGGCACACGAGCCAACTCGGCGGCTGGGACTACTGGGAGATCGTCGTCCTGCTCGGTGTGTTCAACGCCCTCACCGGCGTGGTCGAGGCTGTCTTGCGTCCGGGCATCGGCCAGCTCGCCGGGGAAGTAAAGAGCGGTGAGCTGGACCTGGTGCTCGTGAAGCCGGTCGACGCGCAGGGCTTCGTCTCGTTCCGCCGGCTCGACATCTGGCGCTTCACGGACGTCGTGCTCGGGCTCGCCCTCGCGGGCTACGCGCTCGTCCGCTTGCACCACGTGCCGTCGATTTCCCAGCTAGCGGCCTTCGCTCTGACGCTTGTGGCCGCGGCCGTGGTCGTCTACGCGATCTGGGTGTTCTTGATGAGCCTCGCGTTCTGGTTCGTGACGGTGGAGAACATCGCCGTGCTGTTCGATTCGGTATTCGAGGGCGCGCGCTACCCGGTCTCGGCGTACCCCGGCGCGCTGCGATTTTTGTTCGTGTACCTGATCCCGATCGCGTGGACCACCACCGTTCCCGCGTCGGCGCTCACCGGGCGGTTGCGCCCCGAGCTGGCGCTGGTCGCCGCGCTGGTGGCCGCATTGGTGTTTGCCCTCGCTCGCGTCGCGTGGCGGGTGGCGCTACGGCGCTACGCGGGCGCGAGCGGGTGATGGGGGTACTCTGGCTGAAGGTGCTCCTCGCTCCATCCCTGATCGCCGCGGTGACGCTCGCCGGTCGCCGCTGGGGACCGACAGTGGCGGGGGTGCTGGTAGGCCTTCCGCTTATCTCCGCGCCAGTGGTGTTTCTGCTCGCGGTAGAGCGCGGAACCAATTTCGGCGCGCAGAGCGCGGTAGGCGTGCTCTTGGGGCTCGTGCCGCTTGCGACCTTCTATCTGGTGTACGGCCTGCTGGCGCCTCGGCACACCTGGCCCGCCTGCGCCGCGGCTGCATGGTGCGGCTACGCCGTGGTCGCGCTAGCTCTCCGCGACGCAACGCCCGGCCCTGTCCCGGCTTTCGCGGCGGCGCTGGCGTTCCTCTTGCTGGTGCTCGGCTTCCTCCCTGGACCGAGTAACGGAATTCCGCCGCCTCCCGCCCCGCAGTGGGACATTCCGCTCCGGATGATCACAGCCACGGCCGTCGTTCTCACGCTCACCGGCCTCGCGCGTACTCTCGGCCCACGGGTGAGCGGCCTGCTCGCGCCGTTCCCGGTGAACGGCGCCGTTCTTTCGATTTTCACGCAGCGACTCGAAGGCGCGCCCGCCGTCGGCCGCCTGATCCGTGGCATGGTGCTCGCCTCGTTCACGTTCGCCGTGTTCTTTCTTGTGCTGGCGGAGCGCCTGGATCGCTGGGGGATGGCGGCGGCATTCGGCGTCGCGACGGCGCTCGCCGCCGTGATGCACGGTGCAATGTTCGCCATTCGAGCCGCTCGCTCCTCATCGGCTCGTTGAGCAGGTGCTCCCCTCGCCGAAGCCACTACCCCTCCGCCGTGTCGTCCTTCGGCTTGTCGTTTCTCTTGAAAAACCAGATCGCGAGGAGGACCAGCCCCACAATCACCGCGACTTTCACGGCCAACATGAGGAACGGCAGGAGGAACAACGACGCGATCTTCAAGAGGGCGATGCCCACGACGCCGACGGCGGCGAGCTGCAGGAGGGGTTTGGCCATGGTCGAATCTGTCAGGGAAAGGGATGAGCGCCCTACGAGGGAAGTGGCGGCGGGGTGTCGCGAGTCACCTCAAGGCCGGCTTACGCTCACCAGGGCAGCGACTTGCCGTCTCGAAAGAACCCCTTGTGGGGCCGTCGTCCGGGAGGGTAACGGCCCACACCACACTCGCCGCACCGTCGGCGACGGGGCGTCCCCCCGACCTCCCCGCTGCCGCACGCTTGCCCTTCGCCGCGTCGCGCGAGCCGAGCACTACCCGGTACCCTTGTTGCGCGAGCTGGCGACAGACCTCGAGGCCGATCCCCCGGTTCGCTCCGGTGACAAGAGCAACCGGAGCGCCCGCGCGCTGCCTCCCTACCGGTCGGTCCACACCGCGAGCTCGTTCCCGCTCGGGTCGCTGAAGTGGAACCGTCGGCCCCCGGGGAACGAGTAGGTCTGACGGACGATCTTGCCGCCCGCCTTCTTGATCTTCCCCTCTGTATCCTCGAGCCGGGTCGCATAGATCACGACCAGCGGATTCGCCGGTCGGACGGCCGCGTCTTTCGCAAAACCGCCGCTCAGCCGGCCGTCCTGGAAGCTCGTGTAGTCGGGTCCGTAGTCCTCGAACTTCCAGCCGAAGACCTGCTGGTAAAACTGCTTGGTGCGGGCGATATCAGTCGCGCCGAACTCGATGTAATCGATTCGCCGATCATGATCCGCCTGCGCCATCTGGCCCCCTTCTCGAATGAGAGGCGACGCTTCTGGTCGAGCGGCGGAAGCTACGCGGCTGAACGCCGCCGGGCCAGCGGAGCAGGTTCACAGGTACCGCGCCACGGCCATCGCGCCCGCAGCGATGAGGAGCAACGGCGCGGGCCTTGGACGAGACGATCGACGTGCTTTTCACCCTGACGAGCTTCCAGATGTTCGACACGCTCGCCGGCCCCAACCGAAGTCCGGCCGACGTCGCGCCTGCCGTGCTCCGCCTCGTCCGCAAAGTGCTGGAACTTCCGGTTTGACTTGGTCCGGCCGTCCCACTACCCTTCGATCAGCGTTGGGCACGCCCTCCGCGTGCCGGCGAGCAAAACGTCAAGGCGGGACTTGGCCAATGCGCCGGTCCCGCCTTTTCGTTCTCCCTCACGCGGGCGGACCGATGGCCAAGGAAGAAGCGATCGAGATCAACGGCACCGTCGAGCAAGTGCTTCCGAACACCACATTCCGCGTTCTGCTGGAAAACGGCCATTACGTGCTGGCGACCATCGCGGGAAAGATGCGGCGCTTTCGAATCCGGGTGCTGGCGGGCGACCGGGTCAGCCTCGCCGTTTCCCCCTACGACCTCACCCGCGGGCGCATTACCTACCGGTACAAGTGAACCGGGCGCTGGCGCGGACGGGCCTCGTCAAGGACGGCGGCCCGCCCCGCTGCCCCCAATGTGGTCGGCGTCTCGCGTTCGGGACCGATCGTCTGGGTCGGACGACGGAATCGTGCGGCTGCGGATATCGTGCCTACGTGCACGTGCGGGACACCGAGCCCGGTACGCTGCCGCCTCCCGCTCTTGCGGACCCACCCGTTTGAGACCACTCTAGCGCGCCTTCTTCAGGATCCTCCATTGCGTTTTGCTACGATCGCCGCGATAAGCGCCATCTCGGTCGCGCTCGCCCAACACGCCGCCGCACAAGGTCCCCGAGTCGAGATCACCGTGCCAACGGCGCTTCGCGCCATGCCGGTCACGGGCCGGATGTACGTGTTCGTGACCCGCCATGACGACGTCGAGCCCAGGCTCCAGGTCCGCCACGAGAGCGACTGCACGCCGTTCTTCGGGGTTGACGTGACGCAGCTCGCGCCGGGCACTCCGGGCGTGGTCGACGGGTCCACGCTCGGCTATCCGGTCTCGAGTCTCAAGGACATTCCCGCGGGCGATTACTTCGTGCAGGGACTGCTCAACGAGTACTCGGAGTTCCGGCGCGCGGACGGCCACACCCTGTGGCTGCACGACGACCAGTGGGAAGGCCAGCAGTTCGCCAAATCTCCCGGGAACCTCGTGAGCAACGTGCGGAAGGTGCACCTCGATCCCGCGAAGGGAGACACGATCCGTCTCGACCTCACGCGCGTCCTCCCGCCCATCGACCTGCCGCCGGACACGAAGTGGGTGAAGCACATCAAGATCCAGAGTAAGATGCTCACCGCCTGGTGGGGCCGGCCGATGTACCTCGGCGCGACGGTGCTCCTCCCCCGTGGATACGAGACGGACACGGCCCGGCGCTACGCGACGGTCTACCAGCAGGGCCACTTCAACCTGAACCCGCCGTTCGGGTTCTCGACCGACTCGAGCTCCGAGACGCCGGAGCAGCGCGCCGCGCGACTCGCCAGGTCGGCGCGCGAGCCCGGATTCGAGTTCTACAAAGCCTGGAGCTCCGCCACCTTCCCGCGCATGATCGCGGTGACGTTCCAGCACCCGACGCCGTACTTCGACGACTCCTACGCCGTGAACTCCGCAAACAACGGGCCGTACGGGGACGCGATTCTCCAGGAGCTCATTCCTTACCTGGAGGATCACTTTCGCATGATCCGTGCGCCCTGGGCGCGGGTGCTCACCGGCGGGTCCACGGGCGGGTGGGAGGCGCTGGCGTTGCAGGTGTATCATCCGGATTTCTTCGGAGGGACCTGGGTGCTGTATCCGGACCCGGTGGACTTCCGGAACTACGAGATCCCCGACGTCTACAGCGATACGAACGCATTCGTGCATCCGGTCGCCGAATGGATGAGCTACGACGTGCCGGCCGAACAGGAAATCACCGGTCAACCGCGGATCAGCGTCCGCCAGGAGAGCCAATTCGAGGCGGTGCTCGGCAGCCGCGCCCGCTCAGGCGAGCAGTTCGCCATTTGGGAGGCCACCTACGGCCCCACCGGACCCGACGGGTATGCGGCGGAGCTGTGGGATCTGCGGACGGGCAAGATCGACCGGACGGTGGCCGAATATTTCCGCGCGCACGACTACGACCTGCGGGAATACCTCGAGCGGAACTGGGCCACGCTCGGGCCCAAGCTCAAGGGCCAAATCCACGTCTTCGTCGGCGACATGGATACCTTCTACCTCAACCTGGCGGTGTACCGGCTGGAAGAGTTTCTCACTCGGGCTAAGCCCCCGGCCGAAGCCGAATTTGGGTACGGTCGTCCGATGAAGCCGCACGGTTGGCAGCCGTGGACCAACGCAGAGCTGATGCGGATCATGGCTCGGCACGTCGAGCGGAACCGGCTCCGCCGCTGAGCGCTACGCGGCCTGCGCCCGCCCAGAACACGAGGGCCCCGGCGGTGACCGGGCCCCCTGCCGGTCTGGGGGAGCGGTGGTTCACTCCCCTGGTGACTAGAGGTCGAGGCCGAGACCAAAGCCAACGGACGACATCCGGTCCCGATAGAATTCCCCGTAGGGTGCAGGCCCGGTGTACCCTTTGAGCATCACCGTCCACTGCCAGCCTGAGCCCGGAGCGGCCGCCGGGTCGCTTAGCTCGAGACCTGTCATGAAGCTCCATCCCACTTGCCACTCGCGGTCCTGGATGGACTTGGCGTCCAGACCCACCACGAGACGGCCCGTCGTGATGCCACCGAGCTTGAGCAGCGGCCGGGGCTGCCGGTATTCGAGGCCCCCATGGAGCACGCCGGGCTTGAGATCGGTCGGCTTGTGAACAAAGGCGTAGTCCCCGCCGCCGTACACGCGCCACCGGGACCCTTGGTTCGCGATCAGGAACTCCGCCGCTTCGAACGTCAAGTCGACGCGCTGGGCGTTGGTGTGGAGCATGTACTCGTCGCCCAGGTGCGAGCTTTGGTGATAGAGGCGCAGCCGTGTCGCCCAAGGCCCTCGGCGGTAGGTCAGTGGGAGGCCGACGATGTAGTCGGTGTTCATCAAGTCGGTGGTCGAGGATCGCATGTTGAACTCGGAGAACACGCCGGCCGCGATCCCGAGCTGCCAGTCCCGGCCCCGGAGGAGGCCGAAGGTCTGCCCCAGCCCGACGCTCCCCAACCTCGAGGCAATCCGGGGGGATTGAACCCAGAGGTACGTGGCGAAGAACTGCGGCTCCTGTGGGTCGGCGAGCAGCGGCTGGAAGGGCACCGTCGGTCGTGCGAGTCCGGACGCGGCCGTCTGGGCAGGAGTCTGCAGTGGGGCGGCGAGCGCGGCCGCCAGCACCATCCCGAAGAACTTTGTCATCGTTGCCCTTCCCTTCCGCCTCCCGACCGGAGTGGGTACAGCGCGTTTGGTAGAGTAATGAACTACGGCGCGCTCCGGTTCCCGTCCAGGCTGGCGCGGAGCAGGCGAGCGTCGATGCAACTGGTCGCCGCTCAACGGCGCCACGTCTCGGATCGTACATTGAGACGAAAGCCCGATCTGTGGTCCGACCCTTGACGCCAGCTCGGAGCATCCATGCCTCGTCGTTACCTCACGTTGTTCGTGCTCTTCTTCCCCGCTGCCGTTCGCGCCCAAAACCCCTTGCCGTTGAAGCACACGCCCCGGCCGACGGAGCCGAGCATCACCGCACGCAACCTCGAGACGCGTCTCTACATTTTTGCGGATGACTCCATGCAGGGACGAGAAGCCGGGACCATCGGCAACGTGAAGGGCACGGACTACATCGCCCGCGAGATCAAGCGCCTGGGGCTCGTCCCTGCAGGCGAGGCGGGGACCTACTTCCAGACGATCCCGCTCAAGACGCGGACGTTCGATGAGACCTCGACGTTCACGATCGCGGGCACGCCGCTTACAGCGTACACCGACTACCTGCCGCTCGGCCCCCAGTCGCTCGACAATCCGTCGCTTGCCGTCGTGTACGGCGGTGAGCTCGCGGACTCGACCCGCCGGATCGCCCCCGACCAGGCGACCGGCAAGCTCGTGGTCTTCCAGGTCAGCGGCGGGTTCAGCACGTTGCGCTCGCTGCGCACCGCGCCCACCATCCCGGGCGCCGCGGGCGTGGCGCTGATCGCGCTCGACAGCTTTCCCCGCCAGTTCCAGGCCTTCCTGCGGCGGCCGCGCGCGTTCCTCGACGACGGGCAAGGCCCTCCTCCCGGACCGCCCGGTTTCCTGATCACGAGTGCCACGGCGGCCAAGCTCTTCATGACCTCGGTGGGGCAGCTCGCCCCCGGGAGCGCGGGCGCCACGGTGGCGGTCTCGGTCCGGTTCACTGTGGCGCCGGTTCCCGAGCCCGCGCGGAACGTTGTCGGCATCATTCCCGGCAGCGACCGCAAGCTCAAGGGACAGTATGTCGCGATCGGGGCGCACAACGATCACATCGGATCCGCCCGCACCGTGGATCACGATTCGATCAGGATCTGGAATCACGTCGTCCGTCCGGAGGGCGCCGATGACGCCGGGAAGCATGCCACACCCGAGCAGCAGGCCGGGGTCGACTCGGCGCTGGCGGCGTTCCGCGCCGCTTATCCGGCTGCCGCGCGTGCCGACTCGATCTCTAACGGAGCGGACGACGACGGCTCCGGCTCTGTAGCCGCGCTCGAGATCGCAGAAAGGATCGTAGGCCTCAAGACGAAGCCGAAGCGCTCGATCCTCTTCGTGTGGCACACCGCGGAGGAAAAGGGCCTGCTCGGCTCCCGCTATTTCACTGATCACCCCACCGTACCGCGCGACTCGATCGTGGTACAGCTGAACATGGACATGGTGGGCCGCGGGGGGGCAGACGATGAGACCGGTCGAACGAAGGATGGCGCGGCGTTACACGGCGGCCCCAACTACGTGCAGCTCGTCGGATCACGGCGCCTGTCCACGGAGCTCGGCGACCTGATCGAGCGCGTGAACACCCAGGACCATCACAACCTGAGCTTCGACTATTCCATCGACGCGAACGGCCACCCGGCGAACATCTACTGCCGGTCGGACCACTACGAGTACGCCCGCTACGGCATTCCCATCACGTTCTTCACGACCGGGCTGCACTCGGACTACCACCAGGTAACCGATGAGCCCCAGTACATCGATTACGAGCACATGGCGCGGGTCGCGCGCCTCGTCGCCGACGTCGCCCTGCGGGTCGCGAACCTGGATCACCGACTCGTGGTGGATCAGCCGCGGCCGGACCCGAAGGGGATATGCCAGCAGTAGCGACCCGCCTCGCGCGCTAACAAACGGTGCGGCAATGGATTGCGGCGTTGCGCACCGTCTCCTCTTGTGACTAGCGACACCGCAGGTAATGGTGTGTGCTGGCACACTGGCTAACCGCCTATGAGCGTCCGCATTCTGCTTCTTGAAGACGTGCCCGCCGATGCCGCGCTGATCCAGCGGGAGCTGACGAAGGCCGGACTGGTCTTCGTCAGCCAGCGCGTGGACACGCGCTCCGGCTTCGAGGAAGCGCTGCGCATCTTCGCGCCCGACGTAATCCTTTCCGATCACGGGCTCCCCGGATTCGACGGGGCGGCCGCGCTCCAGCTCGTCAAGGAGCGATTCCCCGCTCTCCCTGTGATCCTGGTCACCGGCTCATTGAGCGAGGAGACGGCGGTCGAGTTCATGAAGGCCGGTGCGGCGGACTACGTCTTGAAGGATCACCTGACACGGCTGCCGCAGGCGATAAAGCGTGCGTTGCGCGAGAGTCGTTTGCGCGAAGAGCGGGAGTTGGCTGTCGCCGCGCTCCGCGCGTCAGAGGAGCAGTATCGCGCTCTGTTCGAGAATACTCCCTACCCCATGTGGGTCTTCGATCTGGAGACCCACCGGCTGCTCGCGGTGAACGGCGCCGCCATCGCACACTACGGATACCGGCGGGAGGAATTTCTGGCGCTCAGGATCGAGGACCTGCGCCCGCCCGAAGATCTTCCGGCGCTCGAGCGTCATCTCGCGACCAGGCCGTCGGGCTACCACACCACGGGCCCCTGGCGGCACCGAAAGAAGGACGGGACCCTCATCGAAGTGGAGACGAGCGGACACGACATCACGTTTGCCGGCCGGCGCGCCGAGCTCGTCGTGATCGCCGACGTCACCGAGCGCAAGCGCCTTGAGGAGCAGTTCCGCCAGGCGCAGAAGATGGAAGCGGTGGGTCGCCTGGCGGCCGGGGTTGCGCACGACTTCAACAACTTGCTCACCGCGATCCTCGGCACCACCGACCTGATGATCGAGGATCTGCCGGCGGACCATCGAGATCGCGAAGGCCTGCTCGACATCCGCGGCGCCGCCGAGCGTGCTGCCGTGTTGACCCGTCAGCTGCTGACGTTCAGTCGCCAGCAAGTCGTGTCGCCGCGCGTTCTCCGGCTGAACGACGTGGTGACCGATTTGGTGAAGCTCCTGCGCCGCCTGCTCGGGGAGGATGTCACCATTGGCACCGCGCTCGCGCCCGACTGCGGATCCGTGAACGCCGATCCGGGTCAGCTCGAGCAGGCGCTCGTAAACCTCGCCGTGAACGCGCGCGACGCGATGCCGAATGGCGGACGTCTCACCCTCGAGACGAAGAACGTGGACCTCGACGGGGACTATCCCACCGAGCGGGTCACGATTCCGGCCGGCCGCTACGTGATGCTCGCCGTGACGGACACCGGGACGGGTATGGACGTGAAGACCAAGGCGCGTATCTTCGAGCCCTTTTTCACCACCAAGCCGGTGGGCAAAGGAACCGGCCTCGGGCTCGCGACCGTGTACGGCGTGGTCCAGCAGAGCGGCGGATACATCTGGCTCTACAGCGAGCTCGGACACGGCACGAGCTTCAAGATCTATCTACCGCACGTCGATGCCGCCGAGTCGCCCGCCGCGGTCGAAGAACCCGCGCCAGGAGCCGTCGATGGCTCGGAGACCGTCCTCGTCGCCGAGGACGAGGAAGCCGTCCGCCAGATCATTGGGAAGGTACTCGAAGCCCGCGGATACCGGGTGCTGATCGCCCGGGACGGAATCGAGGCGCTCGCCCTGGCGGAGGCTCATGGGCGAGCACCGATCGATCTGCTCGTGACCGACGTGGTGATGCCGGACATGAACGGCCGAGAGCTGTCGCGGCGTCTCACGGAGGCGCGCCCCAACCTCAAGACGCTGTATCTCTCCGGCTATACCGACGACGCCATCCTGCACCGCGGAGTGCTGCAAGAGGGTGTAGCCTTCCTGCAAAAGCCCTTTTCGCTCGGGGCATTGGCCCGTAAGGTCCGCGACGTCATCGAGGCCCGCCCCTGACCGAACCGTCCCTCATCGCCCGCGCACGGCGGCACGGTGACCGGACGGCGATCGTCGCCACAGAAGGTTCCTTCTCGTATCGCCAGCTTCTCGAGGCTTCGGAGCGGGTCGCCGCATGCCTCCTCGCCGGACGCGACGACCTCGCCGAGGCGCGCGTCGCGTTCCTCACGCCGCCTAGTTTTGCCTACGTCGCGACGCAATGGGGCATCTGGCGCGCGGGCGGGATCGCGGTGCCGCTTGCGGTCTCCCATCCGCCGCCCGAGCTCGAGTACGTGATCCACGACGCGGACGTCGAAGTGGTCGTCGTGCACCCGGATTTCGCGTCTGTACTGCAGGCAGTGCCCCTGCCCCAGGGCGTGCGAACCGTTATGGCGACCGAAGCGGCGGCTACCGCCCCCCGCTCCCTGCTCCCGGACGTTGCTGATGGGCGTCGGGCCCTGATGGTCTACACCAGCGGAACGACCGGCAAGCCCAAGGGCGTCGTGACCACACACGCGAACATCGCCGCGCAGGTCACCAGCCTCGTCAGCGCCTGGGAATGGCGCGCGGACGACGCGATCCTCCTCGTCCTGCCGCTTCACCACGTGCACGGCATCGTCAACGTCCTTGCCTGCGCGCTCTGGGCGGGCGCGCGCTGCGACATGATGCCGAGGTTCGAGGCGGAGCTGGTCTGGTCGCGTCTCGCCCGGGGAGATCTGACGCTCTTCATGGCGGTGCCCACTATCTACGGCAAACTGATCGCCGCCTGGGAAGTCGCGCCGCCGGAGCGCCGCCGCGCCTGGTCCCGCGGGTGCGCTCCTCCGAGAATGCGCCTCATGGTCTCCGGCTCGGCCGCGCTCCCGGTGCAACGACTCGAGCGGTGGCGCGGCATCAGCGGTCACGTGCTCCTCGAGCGTTACGGCATGACCGAGATCGGCATGGCGCTCTCGAATCCCTTGCGCGGAGAGCGACGGCCCGGGTTCGTGGGGACGCCACTGCCGGGCGTCGACGTGCGCCTGGTCGACGACGCGGGCCGCCTGGTGCCTGCGGGGACCCCGGGGGAAATCGAGGTGCGTGGAGCGACGGTGTTTCGCGAGTACTGGCGCCGGCCCGAGGCTACGGCGGCCGCGTTCCGGGGGGACTGGTTCCGCACCGGCGACGTGGCCGTCCAGGAGGAAGGGGCGTATCGCATCCTCGGCCGCTCGAGCGTGGACATCATCAAGACCGGTGGCTACAAGGTGTCGGCCCTCGAGATCGAGGAAACCCTCCGCACGCATCCCGCGGTCCTGGACTGCGCGGTGGTCGGAGTCGAAGACCCCGAGTGGGGCGAGCGGATCTGTGCCGCCGTGGAGCTGCGCGCGGGCGCCGGCGAGGGCCTCACTCTCGACGCGCTCCAGCAGTGGGCAAGGGAGCGGCTCGCCCCTTACAAGATTCCGCGCGCGCTCCTGTCGGTGGCGCCCCTGCCGCGGAACGCCATGGGTAAGGTCACGAAGCCCGAGGTCGCGAAGCTCTTCACGGCCTGACCATCACGGTCCGGTGAGGAAGGTGTCAGGGTTCTTCCCTTCCTCTTGTGGGGCTCCTCCATGCCGGGCATGTTCGGCCGCGTCAGGGGACGCTCCCGACCCCCGGTCGCCCGCCGTCAGCGTTCACCTTCACAACCCACATCGGAGACGACGATGACGTCTGTCAGCCACGCGTCCACGCGTGCGACCCTGGCGGTCGTGCTCGCGTCCGTCAGCTGGTTTGCCGGCGCTGCGGCGCAAGGCCCGCGTGCCGCGCTCGATCCCATCACGAGCGCGGTGATCAACCATCCGATCACCACCTCCTCGGCGGAGGCGCGGGCGCACTTTCTCGTGGGCCTGCGGGAGTTCGATCTCGGCCGCTTCATCGACGCCAACGTCCACTTCAAGGCCGCCGTCGCCGCCGACCCGGACTTCGCGTTCGCCTACCTCAACGTCGCCAACACCGCCAACTCACTCGAGGAGTTCAAGACCAACCTGGCCCTCGCCGAACAGCACGCCGCGGGCGCGTCCGAGGCCGAGCGGCTCCAGATCCAGATGGTCCGAAAAGGGTTCGACAACGACCTGGCAGGTCAGCTCGCCCTCGGCCAGCAGCTCGTCGCCAAATACCCCGAGAGCCCGCGCGCCTGGCTCGCCCTCGCCGGCGCTCAGATAGCCCTGAACAAGAACGAGGACGGGCGCGCTTCGCTCGCGAAGGCGCTGGAGCTCTCGCCCAGGCTGTACGTGGCACACGCCACCCTGGGGAACGACTACATCTTCGGTGAGCCGCACGACTTTACGAAGGCCCTCGCGCACATGCAGGAGGCAGAGGCGCTGGCGCCCGATGAATCCAACGCGCACCTCCTCGTCGGTGATGCCTATCGGGCGCAGCGCAATCTCGAGAAAGCACGCGATGAATACGTGCGGGGCCACGAGCTCGACCCCAAGAGCGCGGTGCTGCTCGTGAAGGCCGGGCACGCCAACACGTTCCTGGGTGACTACGCAGCTGCCCGCGCCGACTACGATTCCGCCATGGCCGTGGGACGGGCAAACGAAAAAGCTGCTTTCGCTCCGTTCCGAGCCTACGTCAGCGTGTACGCCGGCGAACCCGCCACGGCGATCGCCGAACTCAATCGGCTGGTCGCGTCGGTGGACGGCATGGGCGTCCCCGATCCCAAGGCCAACAAGGTGGCCGCGCTCACGAACGTCGTCGTCATCGCGACCCACACTCGTAACCGCGCGGCCGCGGAGCAGGCGTTGAAGCAGCTCGAACCGTTACTGATGCAGCAAGCGGACGAGGCGGGGAACCCCGCATTCACGCGAGGGCAACAGGCGCAGATCGCGTACCTCGAAGGGTGGACCGCGGCGCGCCGCGGGGACTATGCGTCGGCCCAGAAACAGGCCGACCGCATCAACCAGTTACTCGCCCCTGACGCGAACCCGCGCAAGCTCGAGCCGATGCACCAGCTCGAAGGATTCATCGCGCTCTATCAGGGCAAGTACAAGGACGCGGCGGCACACCTGCGACTCGGCAATCTGCTGGACCCGTACGTCAAGTATCAGTTCGCGGTCGCCACAGAGGGCGCGGGCGACGCCGCGCAGGCCAAGCAGCTGTTCCGGGAGATCGCGGACTACAACTTCAACGCCCTCGGCTTCGCGCTCATCAGGAAAGACGCGCAGCAAAAAGCCGGCGCGGGAACCTAACCGCGGAGCGCAGGACGGCCGATCGGATGGCGGCGCTGGACCTGGGACGCCAGGGCCAGCACCGCCTCCTCGCCCTGCGGCCTTCCGACGATCTGCAACCCTACCGGCAGTCCTTCGGGATCGAGCCCGCACGGTACTGACGCCACGGGCAATCCCGTGAGGCTCAGCACGAACGTGGGCGCGATCCAATCCACGTACGTCTCCATCTTTTTCCCCGCCACCACTTCGGGATAATTCTGCTCGACCGGGAATGGCGGCACCGCCATGCAGGGCGTGATCAGATGGTCGAACGTCCGGAACAGCTCGCGGAACACGTGCCAGATCCTGGTGCGAGCCGCTTCCGCGGCACCCAGGTCGAGCGTCGTGGTGGCGAGTCCCGACCGGATGTTGCCCGCGACGTTGCTCCCGAACCGGTCGACCTTGTCCAGCCGCGGGAACATCTGTGCGACGAACCAGAGGCCGCGCAGTGCCAGGAACGGCTTCCGCGCAAACGACAAGTCCAGCTCGATTTCTTCCACAGTGACGCCGATCTCGCGGAGTCCCCGTACCGCGTTCCCGCACACGCGTTCGATCTCGGCGTCGATCCCGATCTTCGCGACATCGGAGCAGTAGGCCACCCGCAGGTCGGGGGGCACGCCCCGCGCCACGGTGGCGACGAAGTTCCGACCGTCGCGAGGCTGCGCGAGCGGCGACATGGGGCTCGGGCCGCTGATCGCCTGGAGCATCAACGCGACGTCTTCGGCCGTCCGGGCCACCGAGCCTTCCACCTGAAGCGTGTCCCACAGCCAATCGGCCGGATATGTCGGCACGAGCCCCACCGACGGCCGCAACCCCACGACACCGCAGAACGAGGCCGGGATCCGCAGCGAGCCCCCGAGGTCCGTGCCCTCGGCGAGCGCGATCATCCCGGTGACGAGCCCGGCCGCGCCGCCGCCCGTCGAGCCACCGGCGGTGCGCGTCGGGTCCCACGGATTGCGCGTCCGCCCGAACACGTCATTGAAGGTTGCGCCCCCGGCCGCGAACTCGGGGCAATTCGTCTTGCCCAGGATGAGGGCGCCGGCCGCCCGCAGCCGCTGCACCACCAGCGCGTCCTCGGTGGGGACGTGGTCCCGATACAAGGTGGACCCGTACGTCGTGCGGAGCCCCGCGACCGGCGTCACGTCCTTGATGCCCACCGGCAGGCCCGCGAGGAGGCCGACCTCCTCCCCGCGCACCAGCCGCCGCTCGAGCTCGTCCGCCTCGTCGAGCGCGCGGGGATTGAGCGTGACGAGCGCGTTGACGGCGGGGTTGAACCGTTCCACCCGTGCCAGGCAGTCTTCCATGACCTCGACCGGGGAGATCTCCCGCGACCGGACGAGCCCCGCGAGCTCGCTGGCGGAGCGGTCGGCTAGATCTTCCATTCTCCCAGGAACGCGACCGTGCGGGCGAAGGCGGCCTCGCCTCCCCTGAACTTCCAGGGGAAGCACCCGACGATTAGGCGTTTGTTCTGCAGCTCGGGTGCTTCGATCTCGCCGCCCAGGTTCTCGATGTGGATGCAGTCTTTCGGAAACAGCGCGTTGTGCGTCAGCTGATACGCCGAGTCCGGGAACATTTTGTCGACCGCCGCCTTGCCGCCGAATTTCTGCTCGGCCTTGGCGCGTACCTTGTCGCAGTGCCCGTGCATGCCCTTCCCGAGAAAACGCCCGATGGGAAGGTTCATGGGGTGATCGGTTGACACGCAATCCACGCCCCAGACGTGGACCTTCTTCTCGAGGAGCCAGGGCACCAGGTCGGGATGCGCGCCGGGGTGATAGTGGTAATAGCGCTCCTCGTCCGGCGTAGCGCCAAAGTCCGCGTACGTGTGCCACCCCGTGTGCAGCAACAGGATGTCGCCCTGCTTCACCTGGACGCGCTTCTCGATCATCTGCGGCGTGTAGACCGCCAGCTCATCCATCTCGTCGCGCAGGTCCACGATCACCCCTGGACCGCACAGCCACTCGAGCGGCAGCTCGTCGATGGTCTTGCCCGCGGTGACGAAATGACGGGGCGCGTCGAGGTGGGTCCCCATGTGGTTCGAGGTCATGATGTACTGCGCGTTCACGCCGTGCTCGGCCTTGCGCTTGATGTACTTCACTTCGAACGGCGGATAGTAGGGCCAGAAGGAGCTCCGCTCATTGAGCGGCTGAGAGAGATCGTAAATCTTCATCGGGCCGTCTCCTGGGGTTGGTTCTCAGCTCTTTCGAACGCCCGCCCGAGTGCTCGCCGGGTGAGCACCGCGACGAGTCGACGGCGATACGCGGCGGAGGCGTGGATGTCGGACGGTGGATCGATGTCCCGGCTCGCCGCGGTGTCCGCGGCCGCGCGCGCCAGCTCCGCGGACGGGGCCTGGCCCGCGAGAACGGTCGCGGCCTGTGCCGCCAGCACCGGGCCATCGCCGACGCTCAAGAAGGCGACGCGCGCCACCGTGCATCGACCCCGCGCGTCGAGCGTCACGACGGCCGCGACGCCGGCGAGCGCGTAGTCGCCGTGACGGCGCGCCATCTCGAGGAACGCCGTTCCACTCCTCGCGGGTAACGGGGGCAACGCGATTTCGACCAGGAGCTCGCCGGGTTCGAGCGCCGTCTCGAGCAGACCCTTGAAGAAGTCGCCCGCGGCAATCCAGCGCTCTCGAGCGGCTCTCTTCGCGCGGAAGCGCGCCTCGAGCGCCAGCGCCACCGCGGGCAGCTCGGCTGACGGGTCGGCGTGCGCGATGCTCCCTCCCACTGTGCCACGGTTCCGTATCTGGGGGTGAGCGATCGAGGGCATCGCTTCCGCGAGCAGGGGCGCCGTGCCAGCGATCACGTCGCTCCGCTCGACGGTGCGTTGACGGGTCATCGCCCCGATCGCGACGCCCTTCGTCTCGGACCGGATGTAGGAGAGCGCGGCGATCCGATTCAGATCCACGAGCACCCGAGGCCGCGCGAGACGGAAGTTCATGGCGGGGATGAGACTCTGGCCGCCCGCGAGCGGCTTGGCCTCGTCACCGTGCGCATGAAGGAGCGCCAGCGCTTCTTCCACCGTGCTGGGGGCGAAGTAATCGAACGGCGCCGGCTTCACCGCGTCTCCTCGATCAGCTCGAACAGCCTGTTTGGGCTGAGCGGGATCTCGCAGATCTCAAGCCCCGCGTCCCCCAGCGCGTCCTCTACAGCCTGGGCAAACAGCGCGCCGGTGGGGATCGCACCCGCCTCGCCCACGCCCTTGGCGCCGACGGGGTTCAACGGAGACCGGGTCTCGCGGTGCGCGGTCTCAACATGCGGCACGTCGGTCGCCGTCGGCAGCAGGTAGTCCATGAAAGACGCGTTCAACAGCTGGCCTTCCTCGTCGTAGATCAGCTGCTCGTAGAACGCATTGCCGATGCCATGCGCCACACCGCCGTGGATCTGCCCGTCCACGATCATCGGGTTGATCACCCGGCCGCAGTCGTGCACCACCACATACCGCTGGATCTCGACCTGGGCGGTTTCCGGATCCACCTCGACGCGCATGGCGTGCACGCCGCTCGCCGTGCTGCCTCGATCCGGTCCGAAGTACGCGGTCGCTTCCAACCCGGGCTCGGTACCCGGGCGTACGGCGCCCCGTAGCGGGTTTGCCTTCCCGGCGAGCGCCCCGAGCGCGATCGCGCGGCTCGGGTCGCCGCGCACGTGCACCTTCCCCCCCGCGAGCACGAGATCGGCCTTCGAGGCCTCGAGCTCGCGGCTCGCGAGGTCGAGAATCTTCTCGCGAACTCTCATTGCCGCGGCGTGACACGCGCTCCCCGCGACCACCGCGCCGCGACTCGCGAACGTGCCCGTGCCCCAGTGGAATTCCCGCGTGTCACCCGTAATGACGTGCACGTCCGGCACGTCCACGCCTAACACTTCGGCCACGATCTGGGCGAACGCGGTAAAGTGCCCCTGCCCCTGCGTCCCGACGCCCGTTGCGAGCCGCACCCGTCCGCCCGTCTCGACCGTCACCCGCGCCCCTTCGTACGGCCCGATTCCCGTTCCCTCCACGTAACACACGATCCCGATTCCCACATGGCGGCCGGCCGCCCGGAGCCGGGGCTGCTCCTGGCGGACGAACCGGTGGTAGTCGATGAGCTCGAGCGCCTGATCGAGCGCCGGCTCGTAGTCGCCGCTGTCGTAGGTGAGCGGCGCGGAATCCTGGAACAGGATCTGGTTGTCGAACGGAAATTGGTCGCGTCGGAGCAAGTTGCGACGGCGCATCTCGGCCCGGTCGATCCCGAGCTCCTTCGCCGCGAAGTCCAGCAGACGCTCGATCACGAAGACGCCGTGCTGGCGGCCCGCGCCGCGCACCGGCGTCACGATCGTCTTGTTGGTGAAAACGGCGGTGAACTCGCTCTCGTAGTTGGGAATCTCGTAGGGGCCGAGCAGGGTGCACTGGCTGTTGATCGGCACGGTGAGGCCGTACGGATCGTACGCGCCGGTATCGTGCAGGAACACATCGCGCACCCCGAGGATTTTCCCGCTCTCATCCACGGCGATCTCCGCGTCGTGGATCTGGCCGCGTTCCTGCGTGGTGGCGAAGAAGTTTTCCTGGCGATCCTCGGTCCATTTGACGGGACGACTGAGCCGCATCGCGGCCCACGGCACCAGGACCTCCTCCGGGTAGTACATCATGATTTTCGGCCCGAAGCCACCACCGACGAATGGCGCGACCACCCGGACCTGCGACTCGAGGAGCCCGAGCAACTGGGCCAGGCCGTTCCGAATGGGGATCGGCGCCTGGGTCGTGTCCCATATCGTGAGCTCCTCGGCGCGCGGGTCCCACCGTGCCGCCACGGCGCGGTTCTCGATCGCGGCGGACGCCCCGCGGTCGTAACGGAAGCGGCGCTTGATCACACTGTGGGCGCGCTGCTTCGCGCGCGCGTAGTCACCCTTTCGCTGAACCGCGTGGGCGGCGAGGTTCGAGGGCAGGTGGTCGTGCACCCGCGGCGCTCCTTCCGCAAGCGCGACCTCGAGGTCCACGACCGCCGGGAGCGGCTCCGCCTCCACTACGATGTCGTCCAGCGCGTCCTCGGCCAGGTAGCGACTCTCGGCCACGACCATCGCGATCGGTTCACCCACATGGCGCAGCTTGTCCTTCGCGAGCGGGACCTGAGTGCAAGCGTGAAACACGAGCCCGGCGATCGGCGGGGGTGGCACGAGCAGCGGCCCCGGACGCCAATAGTCGCCGAGGTCGGCCGCCGTGTAGACCGCGACGACGCCCGGCCGGCCACGCGCGGCGGTCGCGTCTACGCGAGTGAGCCGGGCGTGGGCGTACTGGCTCCGGAGGAACGCGACGTGCAGCAACCCGTCCAGGCGCACGTCGTCGACGAAGAGCGCCCGACCCGTGAGGAGCCGCGCGTCCTCGTTGCGCCGCACCCGTTCACCGATCTGGCGCCGGGCTTCCATCAGAGGCCAATCGAACGGCCGCGACGATGTTCTGGTAGCCGGTGCAGCGGCAAAGATTCCCGGAGAGCGCTTCGCGGATCTCACGCTCGTCCGGATGGGGATGATCCCGCAGGAACGGCACCAGAGTCATGAGGATGCCGGGCGTGCAGAACCCGCATTGCAGCCCGTGGGCTTCGTGGAACGCGGCCTGAAGGGGATGTAGCGCGTCGCCGGGCCCCGCGGTCAGGCCTTCGACCGTGGTGACGGCGCGTCCCTCCGCCTGGACCGCGAAGACGAGACAGGACCGGACGGCTTCGCCGTCGAGGAGTACCGTGCAGGCGCCGCACACGCCGTGCTCGCACCCCACGTGCGTGCCGGTAAGCCCGAGCTCGTTGCGAAGGAAATCGGACAACAGGAGCCGCGGCTCGATCGTGTGGCGAGTCGCGACACCGTTCACCATGAGGTCCACGGTGTTCATCGGCGCGCGAGCCCGACCACGAACTCGCCGGGAACGACATACCCTTCCCCACGTCGGTGTGGCGCAATGGAGGTGAGGTACTCGGCGTGTGCCTCCTCGCGCTGCCGCTCGTCGAATCGGGCGTAGGCGAGCGCAACCGGCCCGCCGGCGAACGCGGCACCGCATGCGTCGGCACCCGACTCGTACTCGAGTGTCGTCGAGAGGCGCTCGACCGTGATACCCTCGAACCCGGCCGTCTCTAGGTTGAAGGCCAGCGCGTCCCCGGTCCCCAGCTGGAAGAAGAGCGGGCACACCTCGGACGCGACGCGGCGCTCCACGATCGGGAAGATCTCCGCCCAGCCGCAGTGATCCCTCGCACCCCAGACCGCCAGCGCCACCCGTCCGCCGGGGCGGAGCACGCGATGGATTTCCCGGAGCGCCTGAAGTGGGTCGGGAACATACATTAGGCCAAGCGCGCACAATGCAGCATCGAACGCTCCGTCCGGGAGCTCGAGGCGCTCGGCCTCCATACGCTGGGCGGTGACCCGGCCGAGGCCGCGCGCCGCCGCGGCGTCTCGAACGCTCCGCACCATTTCATCGGAGATGTCGGTGGCGAGGACGGAGCCCCCTGCCGCGACCGCCTCCGCCGCCGGCAGGGTCACGAGACCGGTGCCGCACGCGACGTCGAGCACTCGCTCGCCGGGCGTGAGCGCGGCGAGCTGCAGCATTCGCCGCTGCGCCGGCTCGAGCTGGCGAGCCCAGAACCGCTCGTAGTAGGCCGCCGCCTTGTCCCACCCGTACCGTTGAACCCGGCGCTGAACGCGGGCGTCCATCGTCATCGTGTGGAGGCCGTGATGTGCACCTCGCGCCGCAGCGGCACCGTGTTGGCGAAGTCGTCCCGATAGGAGCTGTACCGCTCCGCGGTGTCGAGCATCCGAAGCACCTCGGCCTCGGGCGCCGGGCTCTCGACCCGCACGACGTAACGAATCTCGCTATAGCCCGGCCGCACGTCGTCTGCGACTCCCAGCTCTCCGCGCGCGTCGTAGTCCGCGTGGATCTCGACCTCGAGCGCATCGAGCGGCACGCCGAGGCGGGCAGCCCACATAGCGTAGCCCATGGCGAGGCACGAGCCCAGCGCGGTGCGACCATACACGCCCGGTGTGGGCCCCGCATTCGAGCCGCCGTACGTCTCGGTCATGCCCACGGTCAGCCGCCACTGGCCGTCAACAGCCTCGCACTCGAGTCCGGGTCCGAGCCGCACCTTCGTGACGCCGGTGCCGCGCGCCACGGCCGGACGCAGCGTCACCGCCTTCACGGTCCGCTCGAGTGCCTCTCGCACCCCCTCCGTGCCGTCCATAGATTCGTCCTCGCTTCAGGCTCACAGAAGTTGTCTCACAAAGTGCGCGGCGGAAAGGAGTCTCGATGCGACGTCGCGAGGCACTCGCTAAGCTCACGGGCCGCGAGCAGTACGTCGACGATCTCCCCCTCCCTCTCGACGGCTTCCTCTGGGGCATGACCGTCCGGAGCCCGGCGCCGCGCGGGCGCGTGACCGCCGTGCGCTTCGGCAAGGACGTCGACTGGTCGCAGTTCGTCGTCGTGGACCACCGCGACATCCCCGGACCGAACGTGGTCGCCCTGATCGAGGACGACCAGCCGGTGCTCGCCGCCGGCAAGGTTCGACACGTTCACGAGCCGGTGGCGCTGGTCGCGCACCCGTCACGCGAGGCGGTGCGCCGTGCCGTCCGGTCGATCGAGGTCATGGTCGCGCCCGAGCCGCCCGCGCTCGACTTCCGGGTCGCACCCGCCCCCGAGCAGATCCAGTACGGCACGGACAACATCCTCAAGCAGCTGAAGATCGAGAAGGGCGATGTGGACCGCGCGCTGGCGCAAGCCCCGGTGGTCGTCTCGGGAACGTACCAGACGGGCGCGCAGGAGCACGTGTATCTCGAGACCCAGGGCATGATCGCCTATCTCGAGGACGACGTGCTCGTGGTGAAGGGCTCGATGCAGTGCCCGTACTATGTCCTCAAGGCGCTGCAGCATGCCCTGGCGCGCGACGAGACCCGAGTGCGAGTCATCCAGACGCCCACCGGCGGCGGGTTTGGGGGCAAGGAAGAGTTCCCGTCGCATATCGCGCTGCACGCCGCCCTCCTGGCACTCAAGAGCGGCCGCCCGGTGAAGCTGATCTACGACCGCGGGGAGGATATGGCCGCGACGACCAAGCGGCACCCCGCGTTGGTGCGCCACCGCACCGGACTCTCGCGCGACGGACGGCTCCTGGTGCAGGACATCGAGGTGGTGATCGACGGCGGGGCATATGTCACGTTGTCACCCGTCGTTCTGTCCCGCGCCATCATCCACGCCGCAGGCCCGTACTCCTGTGACCATGTGCGGATCCGGGGCCGGGCGATGTTCACGAACGCCGTCCCGTTCGGAGCATTTCGCGGTTTCGGCGCGCCGCAGTCGCAGTTCGCCAGCGAGCGGCACATGGACGTCATCGCGCGGACCCTCGCGATCGATCCCGTTGAGCTCCGACGAGTGAATCTCTTGAAGGACGGCCAGACGACCGCCACCGGTCAGGTGATCCGGGACGGTACCGACCGACTGGCCGTGATGGAGCGGGCGCTCGAACTCTCCGGCTATCGGCGGAAGCTGATTGAACACGCCGCGTTCAACGCGACGCACGACGCGCTTCGCCGGGGTGTGGGGCTGGCGACGTTTTTCCACGGCGCGGGGTTCACGGGCGGCGGCGAGGTGGCGCTCAAGTCGCGGCTGCGGGTGGCGGGGCGCGCCGACGGCGGTGTGGAAGTCCTGAGCGCCAACATCGAAATGGGCCAGGGCACGTTGACGGTGTTCACGGAGCTCGCGGCGGCGCGGCTCGGACTCGAGCCCGAGGACGTGACGATCGCGGAAGCGGATACGTCGCGGGTGCCGAACAGCGGACCCACGGTGGCGTCGCGGACCACGATGATCGTGGGTGGCCTGGTCGAGCGCGCCGCGGACGACCTGCGGAGGCGAGTCGGCCTCACTGGCTCAGCCCGCGGCGCGACCGTGAAGCAGGCGATCAGCCGCTGGCACCGCGAGCACCCGGGCCAGCAGCTCTATGGGGAGGCTACTTACGAAAAGCCGCCCGGCATCGAGTGGGACGACAAGACGTATCGCGGCGACGCGTACGGGGCGTTCGCATGGGCGGCCTACGTAGCCGAGGTCGAGGTGGATCTGCGGACGTGCGCCACGCGCGTGATCGATTTCACGGCCGTGCAGGAGGTCGGGAAGGTGTTGAACCCGACCCTCGCCCGCGGTCAGGTGCAGGGAGGAGTGGTCCAGGGTATCGGCTGGGCGCTCATGGAGGAATGCAAGTGGCGGGACGGCGCGATGGCCAACAACCAGCTCACCAATTACCTGATTCCCACATCCGACGACGTCCCCTCGATCCGCGTCGACTTCCTCGAGAACCCCTACTCACACGGCGCCGGGGGCGCGAAGGGACTGGGCGAGCTGCCAATCGACGGGCCGGCCCCCGCAATCGTGAACGCGGTTGCGGCGGCGACGGGCGCGGACGCGCGAAGCATACCGGTGACGCCGGAGCGCTTGATGGAGCATCTCGAGGGTCCCGCTGGTGTGACGGCATGACGTCGCTCCGTGTCTCCTTCACCCTCAACGGCTCCCTGACGACCGTCGACGCCGATCCCGCTGACCGCCTGCTCGACACGCTTCGCTATCGGCTCGGCCTCACCGGCACGAAGGAGGGCTGCGGCGAGGGCGAGTGCGGCGCGTGCACCGTCTACCTCGATGGCTTGCCGGTGAACTCGTGCCTCATCCCCACGTACCAGGTGCGGGACAGGAGCGTCGAGACGATCGAATCACTCGATCCGGGCGCTCTCGAGCCGTTCGAGCGGTGCGGCGCCACGCAGTGCGGGGCCTGCACACCCGGTGTGGTGATGACCGCTTGGTGGATCCACGAGCACGCCGACCTGCTCCGCACGCACACGATCCGCGAGCTCATGGCGGGGAATCTCTGCCGCTGCACTGGTTACGACGGAATTATCGACTCGGTCCAGGAAGTGCTCGGACAGCGGGAAACGTCCGGGGAAGGGAGAAGGGGGAAGGGGCAGGTGTGAACGTTCTCCTGCCGGCGAGCCTTCCCGAGGCCCTCGACGTGCTCGCGCGCGACCCCGCCGCCCTTCCGATGGCCGGAGGGACGGACCTGCTCGTGCATTGGCCGGTCCGCGTCGAAGCGCATGACCGCACCTATGTCGATCTTTCGCGACTCGACGACCTGAAACCGCTGACGTGGAAGTCGGACGAGCTCGTCCTGGGCGGGCTCACGACGTACTGGGACGTGATCCGGGATGACCGAGCCGCCCGGGAGTTTCCGCTGCTGATTTCAGCCGCGCGCCAGGTGGGGGCGATTCAGATCCAGGCGCGCGGCACCTGGGCGGGCAACATCGTGAATGCCTCGCCCGCCGCCGACGGCGTCCCCGCGCTCATGGCGTACGACGCCACGGTGGTGCTCGAGTCGCGGCTCGGCAGGGAGGAAGTATCGCTCGATCGGTTTTACTCGGGCTATAAGGAAATGCAGCGCCGCGCGGATCAGCTCGTCATCGCGATCAGGATCCCTCGACGCGCCTTCTCGTTCCAGGTATTCGAGAAAGTCGGTTCGCGGCGAGCCCAGGCAATCGCGAAGGTCGGCCTGGCCGTCACGCACTCCGATGCCGGGTGGCGGGTGGTGGCGGCGAGCGTGGCACCGACCATCCGCCGCTGCCCCGCCCTCGAGCGGCTGCTCGAGCGCCGCGCGCGCATCCCGTCTTCGGAGGGCCTCTACTCGGCCATTGCACAGGACGTGGTGCCGATCGACGACATCCGGTCGAGCGCCCGCTACCGCACGCGCGTGATGGCGCGCGTGCTGTACCACGACCTGCGCGATTTCTGGAGAGGAGAACGCCGGGTGTGACACCGACGCGCCGGCCCATCCACACGGTGTACGTCGGCGCGCATCTGTTCCACGCGCAGCTCGCCTCGCACTGGGGCCAGCTCGCGCTCCAAGTCTTGGAGATGTACGCCCCCGACGGCCACGCGCTCGCGACGGTGGTCGATCACACGTGCGACGATGAGGTGTACGCCCGTTTGACGGACAAGCTGGGACGCGAGCCGGTCGAAGACCTACGTATTGACTTCGAGGACGGCTTCGGCCAGCGGTCGGACGAGGACGAAGACAGCGCGGCGCGCACGGCCGCGGCGGAGCTCGCCGGCGATGTGGCGCGAGGAGCATCTCCGGCGTCGTGCGGCATCCGGATCAAAGCTCTCGCCGGCGAGCGCGCGGGCCGCGGGGCGCGCACCCTAGATCTGTTCCTGACGTCGCTGGTCGAGAAGAGCGGAGGCTCGCTCCCAACGCAGTTCGTCGTCACGCTGCCCAAGGTGGCGAGCGGCGAAGAAGTGACCAAGCTGATCGGCCTGCTCGAGGGACTCGAGTCGCGGCTCCAGCTCGACGCTGGCTCCCTCAGCATCGAGTTGATGGTCGAGACTCCGCGGGCGATCGTCGGCCCTGACGGACGCTGCCCGCTCCCGGGTCTGGTCGCGGCGGCGCGCGGCCGCTGCCGGGGCGTGCATTTCGGCGTGTACGACTATTCCGCCGCGCTGGGCATTGCGCCCGTGCATCACGGCCTGCGCCATCCGTCGTGCGATCACGCGCGTCACGTCATGCAAGCCGCCTTGGCCGGGATGGATGTCGAGCTTTCGGCGGGCTCGACGAACGTGCTGCCCGTCCCCCCTCGCGACAACGTCGTCCGCGCCTGGCGCCTGCATTTCCAGGACGTGCAACACTCGCTCGTGAGCGGCTTCTACCACGGGTGGGATCTCCATCCCGCCCAGCTGGTGACGCGCTACGCGGCCGCGTACACGTTTTTCAAGGAGTGTTTCGAATCGACGACGCCCGGTGGCAGTTTGCTCGAGGACCCCGCCGCGGTTCGAGTCCGCGCCGCGCTGCGACGGCGGGCCCAGGACTGCGGGGCGATCGCCCGGGATGACGTCACTTGAGCTCTGCGCCAGCGCGTATCCATTTCCCCAAGAGCTGACGCTCGTCAGGGGTCATCCCCGTCAGATTGCCAAGCGGCATGGTTTGCGCATCAACGGCGACCGCCAGAATGCGCGGCGCGTTGGCTCGGATCTGATCCGGCGTGTCGAGCATGACACCGAGCGGTGCCGCGGGCATCCCGGGCTGGGTGGGCGCGCTCGAATGGCACCCCGCGCACCGGCGCGCCACGATCACGCGCACGTCCGCGAAGGACGACGCGGCGTCAGCGACGAGCGTGCCGCCCGTGCCCGAGCGCGGCCGCGTGACGAGCGCGAGCACCACGAGGCCGAGCGCCGCCGCCGGCAGAAGCCAGGCGTTCGGACGCCCCTGATTTCGCAGGTTGAACCAATGCCGGGTCCCCACCCCGATGACCGCCAGTCCCGCGAGGATCGCCCAGTTGAGCGGGTGCCCGTAGGTCATGGGGTAGTGACTGCTCACCATGATGAACAACACCGGGAGCGTCAGGTAGTTGTTGTGGAGCGAGCGGAGCGCCGCTTGCTTGCCGCGGGCGGCGTCGGGCGGTTGACCCTGCGCCATTGCCGCCACCATCTCCTTTTGCGCGGGGATGATCACCATCAGCACGTTGGCCGCCATGATCGTCCCGATCGCGGCGCCGACGTGGATGTACGCGGCACGCGGACTCACCAGGTGGGTTAGGCCCCAAGCGAGCCCCGTGCCGAGGAGGCAGAGCACCGATGCGAGGGCGAGCGGTCTGGCGCCCAGCGCTGACCGGCACAGCGCGTCGTAGACGACCCAGCTCACCACGAGCGCTCCGAGACCTACGGTCACGCCCGCGCGCGGCGAGATACGCGCGGCGCCGGGCTCGACCAGAAACGACGCGGCGCCCGCGTAATAGACCAGCACGAGCAATGCGAACCCCGTGAGCCACGTCGCGTAGGCTTCCCACTTGAACCAGTGCAGAGTGCGGGGGAGGTACGCCGGCGCGACCGCGTATTTCACCACCCGATAGAACCCGCCGCCGTGCACGGACCACAGCTCGCCCGCGACCCCCGGCTCCGAACGCTCGACGGGAGGCGGGGCAATTCGGCTGTTCAGCCAGTTGAAGTAGAACGACGTGCCGATCCACGCGACCCCGGTGATCAGGTGGCTCCACCGGAGCGCGAGGTTGAGCCACTGGCCGAGATGAGCGTCCATCAGCGGGCAGGTGACCCTTCAGCTGCCACGGTACGTCGTGTAGCCGTAGGGGCTCACGAGCAGCGGCACGTGGTAGTGCTCGGCGTCGCGAATCTCGAACACGATCTCGATGAACGGATGGAAGGACGTCACGCCCTGGGCGGTGAAGTACCCGGCGGTGTCGAACCGCAGCCGATACGTCCCCGCCGGATTCTTGAGATCCTTGGGGAGCAGGTTCGCTATGCGACCGGTGGTGTCGGTCCGGTCGGAGGCGAGCTCCTTCCACGTCTCCCCGGTGCGGCGCGCCAGCGAGACCACGACGCCGGCCGCAGGCCGTCCCCGTGCGGTGTCCAGTACGTGCGTCGAAATGCCCGTCATGAGGCCGCCAGTTTTTCGAGTCGGAGTCGTGTGATCTTCGCTTGTTCGGCCGCCGCGATCCCGAGCTCGGTGGCCGGGTCGTTCCCGAGGCGCCCACGCAGCGCGCCGAGCATCTCGGTCGCGCTTTTGCCGGCCGCACAGATCAGGAACACGTAGCCGAACCGCTCTTCATACGCGCGATTGCCCTGCGCAAGCGCCGCGCGGGTGTCCTCCCCCGCCCCGCTCACCCCCGCCTGCTCGCTTCGAGCCCATGGATCGACTGCGTGTTGCCCGATCCGGCGATGACCGCCGAACGCCTCGAGCCAGTCCTCTCTCCCGAGCGCCCACCATGCGCGCTCCGCGGCCGCGAATAGCGCGTCGTCGCTCGCGAACGGCCGCATGTCGAGCATGGCGTCGACCCAGCGACGAGCGCGACAGCACCGGCCCAGCGCCGCGCGGGCGGCACCGGCCGGCAAGCCGTTCAGATGCTCGGCGGGTCTGGTCGTCCCCACAGCCTCAGCCTCGCCACCCCGCCGTCTGGAAAGATGTTCAACCGTACGTGCGTGACCGGAACGCGGGCCGCCTTCGGTACGGGCAGGCGATGGTGCGCATCGGCCCGAAGGCTGGTGCGCGGCACGAGCTCTTGCCACCGGGCGTCCTCGCCGGGCGCTGGCGCGCCCACTACGTCGCATGCCTCGACACTCGCGCTCTCCGGGAAGTTGCCCTTGAAGTGCGTCGTGTCCAGCTCAACGCGCTCGAGGGTGCCGCGTCGGCCTAGCCGCAGCACCACCCAATCGTGTCCGGGCCCGCGGCGCCGGCGCGTCTCCCAGCCATCGCCCATGTCTCGCGACGCGCCCGGCATGATCAGGTTGAGGGGCTCGCTGAAGAATTGATCGCTCGTCGCGAGGGGCAAGCCGCCGTTCTGCACCGCGACGAGATCGACGGCGCGTCGCACCTTCGCGATCCGCGCCCAATCGGGGCGCGCTTCGCCCCACACGCGTAGACGCGCGACCCCGCCGTCGGGGTAGATCTTGAGCCGCACGTGCGTGTAAGCGGTGCCGCTTCGGACCGTGAACTGGTTCTCCGCGTGCCCTGTGAGGGGCGAGCGCGGCAGCAGCTCCGTGAGGGCGCGATCCAGTGTACGCAACTGCCGGCTCCGGAGTATACCGGTCAGCGTCGCCGCATCGAGCGAGCAGGCCGCCGGATGGTTGCCCCGGAAGTGATTCGTATCGACCGTGACGGCGCGGATCACGCCCGGTATGCCGAGCCGGATGAGGCACCAGTCGTACTCGCCCTCCGGTCCGCGCCGGCGGCGGGTTTCCCAACCGTCCATCCATTTACCGCGGTCTGTGTACTTCCCCTCGATGAACACGCCGCGGCCAGGGGCGAGGAGGTTTTCCTTAGGGGCGAAGAACTCGTCGCTCGCCAGAAGCGCCTTGCCACCAATTCGCGCGGCGGCGAGATCGATCAGGCCTTCGTGCATCATGTTCCCGTCATCTCGCCCATCTCCCCCTCATTCCCCCTGGAAATCTCCCTTCCTCATAGACGCTCACCCCTCCCACGAACGTCTGCCGGACTACGCCAGAGAGTGTCATTGCGGCGTAGGGCGTGATCGGGTGTCGCTGACGCAAGCGCGTCGGCGCGACGGTAAACGACGCGTCCGGGTCGAACACCACGAGGTCCGCGTCGCACCCGGGCGCGATCCGGCCCTTGCGCCCGAGCCCGGCGAGGCGCGCCGGCTCCTCCGCCAGCCAGCGTACCGTCTCCCCGAGGCCGTGACCGCGCGCCTGCGCCCCCGTCCAGGTGGCGGCGAGCGAAAGCTCGAGAGACGCCACGCCGCCCCACGCCCGAACGAAGTCGCCCGTTTCGAGGCACTTGAGCGCCGGCGGCGCCGGCGAGTGGTCGCTCGCCACCAGATCGAGCGCGCCATCGCCGAGGCCGCGCCACAGCCGTTCCCGGGTCGCGCGCTCGCGAATCGGCGGCGCGCACTTCCAGGGCGTGCCTCCGTCCACAATCTCCTCTGCGGCGAACGTGAGATAGTGCGGGCACGTCTCCGCTGTGACCGGGAGTCCGGCCCGGCGCGCCTCCCGAAGGCGCTCGAGCGTTTCGGCCGCGGAAACATGGACAATGTGAACCCGGCATCCGGTCTCGCGACAGAGCCGGAGCACGAGATCCACGGCCTCGACCTCGGCCACGGCGGGGCGTGAGGACAAATAGGTCGCGTAGCGTCGCGGGTCGCTCGCGGACGGCGGTGCGGCCCGCGCGATCGGCCCCGGCAGCTCGGCGTGGACCAGCAGCGGGAGACCCAAGTGCGCGATGCGAAGCATGGCGACCCGCAGGTCGGCTTCTCCCACGGCCGGAAACTCGTCGATTCCGGACGGCACGAGAAAGGCCTTGAAGCCGCGCGCGCCCGCGCGCGCGAGCGGGGCGAGCTCCGCGCCATTGCCGGGAATCACACCACCCCAGAAGGCGTAGTCCACCGCCGCCCGTCCCGCCGCGGCGTGGGCCTTCTGCTCGAGCGCTCCGACGGTCGTGGTCACGGGGATGCTGTTGAGGGGCATGTCGACGATGGTCGTGACGCCGCCGACGGCGGCCGCGCGCGTGGCCGTCTCGAAGCCCTCCCATTCGGTACGCCCGGGCTCGTTCACGTGCACGTGACTGTCGACTACGCCCGGGAGCAGAGCCGCCGCCCCGACGTCGAGGCGCCGGACAGCATCAGGCGAGTGGTCCGGTCCCGTGACGGCCGTGATGACGCCGCTCGTGATCGCGACGGCGGCAGGCACAACGCCGTGCGACGTGACGACACGGGTGCTCGAGATGACGAGGTCCGGGCGCTCCATCAGGTGGGCCGATCGAACAGCTGCCGGATGCGGTCGGCCTGCATGAGAAACTGGTCGAGCGCTTCAGAAGGCGGCAGCCGACTATTGCGCCACCAGAGAAGCTCCTTCCCCGCGCCCGCGACGTGATCATCGTGGTCGCGCTCCAGGGCATGCCGGAGGTCGGGTGTGAACAGGGCGCGGACGGCCCTCTCATTCGAGCCCCGCAGCCGGTAGAAATCGGAGAACTGTGGTGTGTCCGCGAAGTCGATGTCCTGGCCGCCAAACCACGCCGCTATCTTGTCGCCGAACCCTTCGGGCGTGAGCATGAAGTCAGGCAGGTCCCGCTGGGTGGGCCACAGCACAGCGCCAATCGTGTGCTGTTGCGAGCTTTTCCCCGACCCCGTGGTCCAACGGTACTCGAACATCGTGTACGGAACGTCGCCACGCTCTCCGGTGATTGTGTAACCCCATTTGCGGGCGTGGCCCTCGTCGAACAGCCGGCTCGTGCGCGTATGCCGGGCCTCCTCGCCGGGCCGGTCGTGTTCGAAGCGCAGCCCGCGCGCCAGACAATGCTCCGTATAGTCCCGCGTGCGGCGCCGGTCGACGATGCGCTGATACACGAACGTCCCGCCCGTGACCACCACCACCAATCCGATGACGAAGAGGCCGGGGATCAAGTCTGATGAGAGCGCGAGCGACATATGGATTGACGACATCCTAACACCCGGCGTCGTTGCGCGCTTCCCCGGTGTGTGGGAGTATGGATGAATGGCACTGCCCCCCCCGCTCGTACTCGTGCTCGCCGCCCAGCAGCCGTTCTCACTGCAACCGTGTCGCATCGCGGCCATCGACGCGACCGCGCGTTGTGGGACCTACTGGGTGTACGAGGATCGGGCACGCGGGGCGGGACCTCGGATCCCACTGAAGGTCATCGTGCTTCCTTCCCGCAGCCCGACCGCCGCGCCCGATCCGATGCTCGTCGTGTCGCCCGGAGGACCGGGGACCACGAACAGCGAGACGGGCGTGGCGTTGGCGTCGGTCGCGGCGTGGCGGGACCATCGGGACGTGGTCCTCGTCGACCTGCGCGGGACGAGCGGTCCCAATCGACTCGATTGCCGCATGCCCGGGACTGACGAGCACCCCGAAGGGTATCTCTCGACGTTGTTCCCGGTCGCGGCGATTCGTGCGTGCCGCGATGACCTCTCGAAGCGGGCCGATCTGCGGCTCTACAACACCATGCTCGCCGTCGACGACGTCGACGAAGTGCGGGCCGCGCTCGGCTATGAGAAGGTGAACCTGTGGGGAGGGTCCTGGGGAACGCGCGCGGTGCTCATCTATCTGCGGCGTCACCCGCAGTCCGTTCGCAGCGCGATCATCGAGGGCGTCGCGCCGGTCTCGTTCAAGAACCCGCTCCCGCACGCTCGCTCGGCCCAGGGCGCGATTGACTCGCTGTTTCGAGAGTGCGATCGCCAAGCAGCCTGTCACGCGGCGTTCCCCGATCCGAGCCACGAGCTCGCGGCCGTCGTCGAGCGGCTGAAACGGCGTCCGGCGGAGGTCACCATCGCAGACTCGGCCGCGGGCACGCCGATCACCGCACGCCTGACGTGGCAGCA
>CAYXIK010000009.1:41986-87970 GCA_964465315.1 uncultured Gemmatimonadaceae bacterium
CCATCGCAGACTCGGCCGCGGGCACGCCGATCACCGCACGCCTGACGTGGCAGCAGTTTGCTGAGGCACTGCGCGTGATGACCTACAATCTCGCTACGGCACGCCGCGTACCTCTGGTCGTGCACCGCGCCTACCTCGGCGACCTCACACCCTTCGTGCGCACCGGCATCGCCTCGAATCGCGGGCTCCGCAGGATCCTGCGTCTCGGCTTCCTGCTCTCCGTAACCTGTACCGAGGACGTGCCGCGCATCGCCCCCGACGAGATCGAGCGCGAAACCGCCGGCACATACTTGGGCGACTCGCGTGTGCGGGAGCAGATCGCTGCGTGCGCCGACTGGCCGCACGGACCGCTGCCCCCAGGTTACGGGGACCCCGTGCGCTCCGACGTCCCCGTCTTCCTCCTCTCGGGCAACGTCGATCCGGTCTCGCCGTCGTATTTTGCGGCGGACGCCGCTCGATATCTGTCACACAGCATCCACGTCATCGCCCCGGGCGCGCACGTGCCGAGCGGGCCGTGCATCGACTCCTTGGAGCGGGCCTTTCTCGACGCGGCATCACCGGCGGCTGTCGACACGACCTGCGTCCAGTCGATGGCCCTGCCGGCCTTCGTGACCGAGGATTCGGCAACCGCCGGCGACTAAAACGCCGCCGCGTGCAACCGGCAGCCCCTGGCTCCTCCTCTGGACGGTGCCTATCATTGGCGCCGTTCCTTCCTGTCGAGGGCGGGTGGTGTCGGATCAGCGCGAGCAGCTTCAGGCGGCCCTAGCGGGGCACTATACGATCGACCGCGAGCTGGGCCACGGCGGCATGGCGATCGTGTACCTCGCGCTCGACGCCCGACACGACCGCCGGGTGGCGCTCAAGGTACTGCGCCCCGAGATCGCGGCAGCCCTCGGCGCCGAGCGGTTTCTACGTGAGATTCGCATCGCCGCCGGGCTTTCCCATCCCAACATCCTTCCTCTGTACGACTCGGGAGAGGCGGGCGGCATTCTCTACTACGTGATGCCGTACGTGGAGGGTGAGTCCTTGCGCGACCGCCTCAATCGCGAGGGCCCGATGCCGCTCGCCGAGGCGCTCGCCATCGCCACCGAAACGGCGGACGCTCTCGGACACGCTCACACGCACGACGTCGTCCATCGCGATGTGAAGCCCGAGAACATTCTGCTGTCGGGTGGTCACGCGCTGGTAGCGGACTTCGGGATCGCCCGCGCGATCAACGCGGCGGGAGGCGACCAGCTGACGGAGACGGGCATCGCCATTGGGACGCCCGCGTACATGAGCCCCGAGCAGGCCACGGCCCAACGCGCGGTGGACGGCCGGGCCGACGTGTACGCGCTCGGGTGCGTCCTGTACGAGATGCTGGCCGGCGGGCCCCCCTTCTCGGGCCCGAGCGCCCAAGCCGTGCTGGCCCGCCACGCCCTAGACCCGGTGCCGCCGCTGCGGACCGTGCGGCCAGATCTCCCGCCGCGCGTGGAGCGCGCCGTGCTCCGCGCCCTGGCGAAGACGCCCGCCGACCGGTTCCCCACGGCCACCGCGCTGCGGGAGGCCTTGCTGTCGGCGGAGCGCACACCGGCGCGGCCTCGTGCGCTGATTGCCGCGCTCGCGCTGCTTGCCGTGCTCGTCATCGGGGGAGCGGCGTACCTCACTCTGCGGTTATCACCGCGGGCGGCGCCGCCACGGTCCGTAGCGGTGCTGCCGTTCCGAAACCTGAGCCCCGACCCGAGCGACGAATACTTCTCAACCGGCATCTCAGAGGAGCTGACCACGGCGCTCGGCAAGGTCGAGGGGTTGCGGGTGGCGGCGCCGACTTCGGCGGGCTCGTTTCAGAAGACGTCGGCGACGGCGCGGCAGATCGGCAGGACGCTCGGCGTCGCGACGCTGCTCGAGGGCACCGTGCGCCGCGCCGGTGGCCGGTTGCGTGTGGGAGCGCACCTGATCAACGCCGACTCCGGCTACGATCTCTGGTCAGACGAGTACGAGCGCGACGTGCGAGACGTGTTCGCCGTGCAGGACGAGATCACCCGCGCCATCGTGGGCGCCTTACGCGTGAAGCTAACCGCCGCTAGCGGCACTCCGCTCGCGCGTCACGCCACGACCAACCCTGTGGCCCACGATCTCTACCTCCATGGGCGATTCTTCTACGAACAGCGAAGCGAGGACGGCTTCCGCAAGGCGCTTGAGTATTTCCGCCAGGCCATCGAAAAGGACTCGAGTTACGCGCTCGCGTATAGCGGACTCGCCGACACCTACAGCTTTCTCTCTGCGTTCGGTTACGCGAAGCCACGTGAGATGTTTCCGCAGGCGAAGGTGGCGGCGCTCCGCGCCTTGCAGCTCGACAGCCTGCTGCCTGAAGCGCACACTTCGCTCGGCTTCATCGCCCTGTTCTACGACTGGGACTGGCCCGCGGCGGACCGCGAGTTCCGCCGGGCGCTGGCCGTCGATTCGACCTACACACCGGCCTTGCTCTACCACGGCTGGTACAATGTGGCGGTGGGACGGATCGAGGACGCGATCAGCGACCTGGAGCGAGCCCAATCGCTCGATCCGTTGTCCCTTATCCTCAATACGCGCGTCGCGACAATGCTGCATTGGGCGCGGCGCTACGACGAGGCCGTTGGGCAGCTGCGCCGGACGCTGACGCTCGATTCCAGCTACCGCCTCGCACACGCACAACTGGCTCGGGAGTACGTCGAGCTGCACCGGTGCGCGGCCGCCACCGCCGAGCTGCGAGGCCGCGCCGACCTGTTCTCGCCGTACTACGAGGGGTCGGTGGTTGGTTACGCCGCGGCAGTGTGCGGCCAGACCGACCAGGCGCGCCGTATCCTCGGTGAAATGCTGACCCGCGCCCGGCGGGGGGGGTACGTGAGCCCTGAGGCGATCGCGATCGTCTACGTCGCGCTTGGCGACAAGAATCAGGCTTTCACCTGGCTCGACCGTGCGCTGGACGACCGCACGTGGTCCATGTACCTGCTGCGCGTCGAGCCCATGCTGGACTCGCTGCGGGGCGACCCGCGCTTCACCCGGCTGATCCAGCGCGTCGGGCTTCCCTGAGTCGAGTCGCCCGCCCCAGCCGCTCCCTTACTCACGGATTTCCCGGTAGATCTCGTCGCGGCGCTGCGCCTCGCCCAGCGCCGAGCGGAAGTAGTCGATGATCTCGGCGCGCCGAGCGGCGTCCGGCTGCACGCGTCGAAACGCGACCGTCAAGGACGAATCCGTGGCGATGTCCGCGAAGTGGTGGAACTGCCTGACGATCTGGAAGTTGTACTCCGAGCCGAAGGCGCGGACCAGTATGCGATATTCGAGCAGGGTCCCCATCTTTTTGGCCTCGGCCACCGTCGCCAGCGTGGAGGCGCGGACGAGTGTGACCAGGCTGTCCAGTTTCCGCCCGTCAACCTGAAACGAGCTCACCTGCCACCAGACGGTATCCCGTGCGGCCTGCATCTGCTGAGCTTCAACCTGTGGGCACAGTCCGAACAGAAGAATGACTCCGAGAACAGCAATGCATCGACGCATGACGCCTCCAGGCCGAGGACTGAACGCACGATCAGTCTCGAAGAAGAGAGTGTGGATGGAGCGCGTCAACGCGCGTTTCGCCCAAGTGGCGAACGAGGTGGCTCGAGTGTCCGCGTGCGTCAGCTCGCCTTACCCCTCAGGGCGCTCGACCACGCGCGGCTCGCGACCACGGTCGTGCCGTTCGTCAAGCGGGCGCGCACGCGCTTGTCGTCGTGCCGCTCGAAGGCCTCGACGGCCTCGAGATTGACGATATGGGAGCGATGAATTCGCACGAACGATTCCGGGCTCAGGCGAGCTGCGAGGTACTCCACTGAGACGTTCACGACGTAGGTGCGATCACCCGCATGCAGCGCCACGTAGTCGCCGCGGGCCTCGCAGTGGAGGATCTTCTCAACGGCGACGGGGATGATCCTCCCGCCTACGCGGGCGTAGATGCGACGGAGAGGGAGACCGGTGGTGGCCGCTTCGAACCGGTCGCTTACGATGTCTGCGTCGCCGGGGTGCAGCGTTGGGCGGACCCGGTCGAGGGCCCGCTCGAGGCGTTGTGCGCCGAAGGGCTTGAGAAGGTAGTCCAGCGCCTGGACCTCGAACGCCGCCACGGCGTACTTGTCGAACGCGGTCGTGAAAATCACGCGCGGCCGATGCGTGAGGCTTCGCAGCACCTCGAGGCCGTCGCCCTCCGGCATCTGGATATCCAGGAACAGAAGATCGGGGCGGAGGGCGTTGACCGTCCGGATGGTCGACGCGCCGTCGCCGGCCTCGCCGACAATCGCGACCCACGAAACGCTGTCCAGCAGGTGCCGGAGCTGCTCCCGAGCGAGCGGCTCGTCGTCCGCGATCACGGCCCGGACCGTTGCGGCGGTCATCCCTCGCGCTTCGCCGGCAGCGTGACCGTAGCCGTGAAGCCCGCATCGGGAGCCGTCCGCGTCACGAGCGTGCCCGTTTCCCCGTACAGGCCCACCAGTCGCTCGCGCAACAGCCGTAACCCCCGCCCTCTTTGCCCGGACGACGCCTCGCGGGCGTCTCCGCCCGCGCCCGTATCGGTAACCTCGAGTATGACGCGTCCATCCAGCAAGAACGTGCGAATTCTCACCACCCCACCCGCCGCGAGCGGACCGATCCCGTGCCGCACGGCGTTCTCTACCAGCACCTGCAACGTAAAGCTGGGGACGAGGCACGACAGTGTTTCATCCGCGATCCGGTCCTCCACCGTTAGGCGGTCCCCGAATCGAATCTGCTCCAGATCCAGGTATGCCTTCGTGAACCGCCATTCCTCCGACAGGTACACCTCATCCGTGCCGGTCTCGGAGAGCGCGTAGCGCAACAGGTCGCCCAGCTGCTCGATGGCCACCTGCGCAGCGGATTGATCCCTCCGCACCAGAACAGAAAGGGAGTGCAACGCGTTGAACAGAAAGTGCGGGTTGAGCTGGTTTCGGAGCGCCGCCAGCCGCGCTTCAGCAGCCAGGCGCTCCTGGTCCCGGAGCCTGCCGCGCGTGCGCACGGCGTATGCGACCCCGGTAACGAGCCCATAGATCCAAAGGCCGATCGCGAACGAGGCGAGGACGCGGGGTGGCTGCGCGACCTCCAGGAAACCAACGTGGCGGCGAAGTGCCTCGGCACCGATGGACGGGACCATCCACAAGAGCGCGAAGAGGGAGCCCCCCAGCAGGTGCATCCCAAGAAACGTGAAGTGCATGCGCTCGGGCCACGCGTACACTCCGGTAGCCCTCCAGACACCGATGCCCAGCAGCGCGGCCGTACCGATAGCCACCGTAGCATCCGCGGCCGCCTTCGACAGGGATGCTCCGGGGGCGGACAACCCGATGAGAAACCACAGGCCCCACAATGGGACCCACGCGAGGACCACGCGCACCCGCTGCATGTGGCAAGACTGCGGGAAGGCCACGGCGCCAGCAAGCCTTGTCGAGTCCGTTCAACCGGCTGATCCGCCGATCCACCGAAGGCGCGGTTGACGCGAGCCACCTCGCCTGGTCTGTTACGCTGCGCCATACTCCAACCCCATCATGGAGACGACGATATGCGTGCCCGTATCCTCCTCGTGACCGTCGCGTGCGCCCTGCTCGGGTCGCGGCGCTCCGACGCGCAGCACGAGCTCAACGTCAAGACCCCACCGCCCGGGGCGTCACAATTCGACTTCCTGCTCGGCAAGTGGACCGTAGACGTCACGTCCAAGGCTCCAAACACACCGCCCAGATTCAAGGGCGTGTGGCAGGCTCGAAAGACCCTCGACGGGCTTGGTGTGGTCGACGAGTATACAGTTACCGACGACCGCGACCAGGTCGTGTACACCGGGACCACGCTCCGGGCCTTCGACACGAAGTCCGGGACGTGGATTATGCGGTACGTGGATCAGGCGGGTGGTCAGACCGGCCACTGGTCGGAACTGGTGGGTACAAAGGAGGGGCAGGAGATTCACGTCGAGCAACGTGGGCGTACTCCCGACGGCCGGACGACGATACTGAAAATCCGGTATTTTGATATCCAGCCGAACCACTTCAGCTGGGTCGCCGACCGGTCGCCGGACGGAGGCGTGACCTGGGTGCGGGAGTATCTGCGGATCGAGGCAACGCGCAGGCAACCATCGGAGTGAAGCAAACATCGAAAAGGATCGTAGTACGTCGGCATGGGCGCCCGGCCGGTTTCACCATTTCCTAACGGTCGGCCCCCTTCCGCGCTCCTCAACCAATTCGGTTAATTTTCGGGCCCTATGAAACTTTCTGAAACCGCCATCCGCCGGCCGGTGCTCGCCAGCATGCTCTCGGCCGCTCTCGTGCTCTTCGGCGTCATCGGGTACACGCGGCTGTCCGTGCGCGAACTCCCGGACATCGATCCTCCGATCATTTCGGTCTCGACCACCTTGCCAGGTGCCAACGCGCAGGTGGTGGAAACCGCGGTGACCGACGTGCTCGAAGAGGAGCTGTCCACGATCCAGGGACTGCGCACGCTCTCGAGCTCCTCTTCGGAAGAGAACAGCCAGATCACCCTGGAGTTCAACCTCGACCGGCCCGTCGACGTCGCCGCGCAGGACGTGCGCGACAAGGTCTCGCGCGTGCGCGGGCGCCTGCCCGTCGACGTGCTCGAGCCCGTGATCGCGAAGCAATCGGCCGACGCGCAGCCATTCTTCTGGCTGGCGCTCTCGAGCGACAACTACGATCTGATGCAGCTCTCCGACGTCGCGGATCGGCTCGTGAAGGCACGGTTGCAGAGCCTCCCGGGCGTCGGCAGTGCCGGCATCTTCGGGGAGCGTCGCTACTCGATGCGGGTCTGGGTACAGCCCGACGCTCTGTCGGCGCGCGGGCTCACCGTGCAAGACGTCGAGAACGCGATCGTCTCGCGCAATGTCGAGATCCCCGCGGGCCGGATCGAATCGACACGGCGCGAGTTCTCGGTTCGTTCGCTGGGTGAGCTCAAGACCCCGCGGGAGTTCGGCGAACTGGCCGTGGCCAGCCAGGGCACCCAGCTCGTAAAGCTCAAGGAGGTCGCGCGGGTCGAACTGGGGCCGGAAGATGATCGCTCGATTTTCCGCTACAACGGGTCTCCGGCCGTCGCGATCGGCGTGGTCCGGCAGTCCAAGGCGAACTTGATCGACGTCGCGCGCAACATTCGCGAAGCGCTGCCCAGCATCCAGCAGACGCTGCCGCCTGGGGTGAAGCTCCAGACGGCATGGGATGGGTCGGTGTTCGTCACGCACTCGATCAACGATGCGCGTCTCACGTTGCTCATCGCGGCGATCCTCGTGGTATTGATCATTTTCGTGTTCCTGCGCAACCTGCGGGCGACGGTAATCCCCGGGCTCGCGATTCCAGCGTCGATCGTGGCGACGTTCGCGATCATGTATTTCCTCGGCTTCTCGATCAACAACTTCACGCTGCTCGCGCTCACGATCGCCATCGGCATCGTGGTGGACGACGCCATCATCGTGCTCGAGAACGCCTTCCGGCACCAGGAAGAGCTGCACGAATCGCCGGAGCAAGCGGCGACGAACGGGACGAACGAGATCGGGTTTGCCGTGATTGCGACGACGATCGCGCTCGTCGCCGTCTTCACGCCGCTGGGATTCCTGCGTGGGACCGCGGGTCGGCTGTTGAGCGAGTTCGGGATCGCGGTCGCTGGCGCCGTGGTCATCTCGGGGTTCGTGGCGCTCACGCTGACACCCATGCTCTGCGCCAAAATCCTCCGCATGTCGCACGCGCACGGCGAGCTGTTCCAGATGTTCGAGCGCGGCTTCAACGCGCTGGCGGAGCGTTACGCTGCGCTGCTCAGGCGGGCGGTCAACCACCGCGCTGCGGTGCTGCTCGGGACGTTGGCACTGGTGGCCCTGTCGGTTTTCGTATTCCTTGCCTTCCCGCCGACTCGCCTGCAGAACGAGCTGATCCCCGAGGACGATCGTGGGTTCTTCCTCGTGGTTGTGCGTGGTCCTGAGGGTGCGTCGCTCCCGTACACTGATGGCTACGTGCGGCAGGTTGAGCAAATCATCGGCCGTACTCCCGATGTCAACGGGTACTTCACGATCGTTGGTGGATTCGCCGGAGGAGTGAACAGCGCGTTCATCGGCGTCATCCTCAAGGACTTTGGCGAGCGCCATACGACCGTCCAGCAAATGATCGGAGGGCTGTTCCCCCAGCTCATGGGGATCTCCGGCGTTTTGGCGTTCCCGTACGCGCCCGGAGCGATCGGCTTTTCGCAACCGATCCAGTACGTCGTGCAGAATCCCGATTTCGCCAAGCTCTCGGAAATCATGGGACCGTTCGTGGGTCGCGCCTCGCAGGTCAAAGGCCTCGCGAACGTGCAGACCGATCTCTTCGTGAACAAGCCGGAGCTGCGGGTCACGTTCGATCGCGATCGCGCCGAAGACCTGGGCGTGCCGGTCCGCGACGTCGCGTCCGCGCTCCAGACGTTTCTTGGCGGGCGCCGGGTGAGTACGTTCACGCGCAACGACAAGCTGTACTACGTGATGGTGCAGCTTGATCCCAAGGATCGCGCGACGCCGAGCGACATGCGGGGGATATACCTGCGCGGCAAGAGTGGGCAGCTGGTCCAGCTCGACGCCCTCGCCAATGTCCAGGAAGGCGTGGGCGCGCGGCAGATTAACCACTTCAATCGCGTGCCGTCCTTCACGCTGTCGGCGTCGCTCCTGCCGGGGTTGGCGCAGGGCGAGGCCCTCGACTCGCTCGATGGCGTGGCGCGCCAGGTGTTGCCGCCCGGAAGTACGACAGCGCTCGCGGGCGAGTCCCGTGAGTTCCGCGAGAGTGCTGGCGCGCTGTACTTCGCGTTCGGCGTCGCGCTGCTCGTTGTCTTCATGGTGCTGGCATCACAGTTCGAGTCGCTGCTGCACCCCTGGACCGTGCTCCTGGCGGTGCCGCTCGCAATTACCGGGGCGCTGGCGACCCTGAAGTTCGTGGCGCTACTGCAGCCGACGTTTGTGGGGCGCCTGCTCCACTTCTCCGGGGCCACGATCAATCTGTACAGTGAAATCGGCATGATCTTGCTGATCGGCTTGGTGAGTAAGAACTCGATTCTGCTCGTCGAGTACACCAACCAGCTGAAGGCGCGCGGGCTCGACACCATCTCGGCCGTCCTTGAGGCCGGTCGGATTCGGCTGCGCCCGATTCTCATGACGTCGGTAGCGACGATCATGGGCGCGGTACCGGTCGCGTGGGGCGTGGGAGCCGGCTCGGCAGCCCGCAAACCGCTCGGATACGCGATTGTCGGTGGCGTGTTCTTCTCGACGGCCCTGACGCTATTCGTCGTGCCCGTCGCGTACCTCGTGTTGCCATCGGTGGGTGCATGGCTCGCGAACCAGTTCCGTCGGCTGTGGCGCTTGGTGTTCCGCGGGCGCGAGCACATACCAGTGGAGGCGGACTGATGCTGGCCCTGCTCGCGGCCCTACAGTTCCAGCTGCAGGCCCCGCCTATAGCCAACACGGTCGTGGACTCGCTGCCAGTGGTAACGCTGCCAGAGGCCCTACGGCGGGCCACCGGACTCGACCCGAATTACGTGGCGGCGCTGGGACAGGTGGACAACGCGGTGTGGGCGCGCCGCAGCGCATTCAGCGTGTTCTTACTCCCGGCCGTGGCGATTGAGACGGACGCGACGAAGAACCTGCCCAAGTTCTTCAACTTCGGGACCCTCAAACCCGAGTCCTACGCCGTCTCCGCACAGGTGACGTTGCGGTACGACGTGTTCACGGGTGGGCAAAAAGTCGCAGAACTCGCCCGCTCGGCGGCGGCGCTCGATGCTGCCCGCGCCGGTGCGCTCCAGGCGAGGTTTGACGCGGCGCTCCGCACCGAGGCGACGTATTACGCGGTCCTCGCGGATGCCGAGCTGACCCGGGTAGCCCGTGAGCGAGCTCAGCGCGCCGAGCAGCAGCTCGGGGTAGCCCGGGCGCGGGTCGTGTCGGGGGCAGCGGTGCAGACCGACTCGCTGCAGCTCCGGCTCGAGTTGAGCCGGGCGCAGGTGGGCTTGCTGCTCCAGGCGACGGCCCTCCGCGTCGCGCGTCTGGCGCTCGGGAGCCGGGTTGGAGCGACGGGACCCGTGGAGGCGGCGCCCCTGGACAGCGTCCTGCCCACAGCGCTGCCGATCACGCTCGACGCCGCAGTAGATGCGGCGGCCGACCAGGGCCCGGCCTACCGGCAGGCGCGCGCCAACGAGCAGGCTGCTGCCGCAATATTTCGGGGGCGCCTGGGTACGTACTTGCCTCGGGTCAGTCTTACTGGGATCGGCATCGGGTACGACAACCACTTCTACCCGTCGAGCGCCAAGTTCACGCAACTCACCTTGACGGTCACGCTACCCGTGTGGGACAACTTTCAACGACAGAATCTGATCAGCCAAGCGCGCGTGACCCGGGATATCTTCCGGGCAGCGCGCGATTCCGCCGAACGGTCGGTGCGGCGGGACGTGACCGCAGCGTACGACGGCTATACGACGGCGCGCGCCTCTGCGGACATCGCCGCACAGGCCGTGGCGGTGGCACGTGAGTCCTACCGCGTCCAGCAGAGTCGTTACAGGGCGGGCGCGTCGACGATCCTCGACCTGCTTAAAGCGCAGTCCGATCTCGACGATGCGGAATCGGGACTGGTCCAGGCGCGGTACGCGACACGATTGGCACTCGCCGGGCTGGAGGCGATCCTCGGCCGGCGGTTATTTCCCGAACAGGAATAGCGGTGAGCTTCATGACCACGACTCGTAAGACGTTTTGGGTGCTGGCGGCGCTCGCACTAGCGGCATCCGCCTGCAAGAAGGGCAAGGCCGGCGGCGCCGCCGCCGGAGCCGGAGGACCACCGATGGGCATGCCGGTCGAGGTCGTCGCCGCGCGCATGGACACGGTGCGCGACCAGATCGCGGCGACAGGTCAGATCGAAGCGGTGCAGTCGATCGACCTCCGCCCCGAGGTGGACGGACGGATCGTCGAGATCCTGATCCGCGAGGGACAGGAGGTCGACCAGGGCACGCCGCTGTTCAAGGTGGACGACGCGCAGCTCAAGGCGCAGGTCGCGCAGCTCGCCGCCCAGCGCGATCTGGCCCAACAGGCCCTGGCGCGCGCCAAAGAGCTGGCCCAACAGAACGCTTCGTCCACGGCCGATCTCGAACAGGCTGAGGCGACGGCGCGGAGCGCGCAGGCGCAATTCGACCTGCAAAGTATCCGGCTCGAGCGCACCACGGTCCGGGCGCCGTTCGCGGGCGTAGTAGGGCAGCGCTACGTGAGCCTGGGCGACTACGTCACCACCGATACAAAACTCGTGTCGCTGCACACCGTGAACCCACAACGCGCGGCGTTCCAGGTGCCCGAAAAGTTTGCGCGCCAGCTCCGTCCCGGTCAGGCGGTCACGTTCCGGGTCGCTGCGATCCCCGGCCGCGAGTTCACGGGGGAGGTGGACTTCGTGGATCCGATCGTGCAGCTCCCAGGACGGACCATCATGGTGAAGGCCCGCGTCCCCAATCCCGCGCGCTTGCTCCGGCCGGGGATGTTCATCGAGGCTCGGCTCGTAACGGCGGTGCGCCCGGAGGCGGTCGTCATCCCCGAAGATGCCGTCGTGCCGGCCGAAGGGTCGAGCTTCGTCTGGGTCGTGGCCGGCGGAAAGGTGGATCGCCGCAAGGTCGGTCTCGGCGTGCGAACGCCTGGGTTCGTGGAAATACTCGATGGGGTCAAGGCAGGGGAGCAGGTCGTGACCGGCGGCCTGGAGCTATTGGCACCCGGCGCGCCGGTGATGGCTAAAGTGGTGGAGCGCCGGGCGCCATCGGCTCCGGCGCCTGCGGCCTCCGACGGGCACTAGGTCAGGCCGAGCCGCTGCCGCAGGTGGGACTCGACGCTGGGCGTGATCACGCCGCGCTTTAGGGCGTCGGCGAGCGCCGCAGTCACCGCGGCCCGGTCGGCATCGAGGGTCTGCTCGCGCAGCTCCCGGATCACCCGGGCTAGCCGGGTGTCGTAGTCGCCCGATTTCAGCCCTCCGGCGTCCACTTCCTTCTTCAGTTTCTCGAGCTCCTTCACGAAGCGCTGGAGCGCCACCGGTGCCATCGAATCCCCCTGGAGATGTGATTCTGCGCACCAATATAGCCTCGGACGAGTGCGTTCGTTTTGACTTCAGATGAGGATGTCATTAGCGTCGGTGACTCTCGAATCGGGAACGCAATGGTAAGAGAACCGGGGTGGTCGGCGCGTTTGGCGCCCTACAAGGGGCCCGTCCTTTGGCGCAGCGTCTGGCAGCTCGCGAGCGCGGCGGCGTTGTTCGCCGGCGCCTGGGCGCTGATGTACGCAAGCCTCCGCGTCGGCTACTGGCTCACCCTCCTCCTCGCGGCGCCGGCAGCGTTCTTCCTCGTACGCCTCTTCATCATTCAGCACGACTGCGGTCACGCCGCGTTCTTCAAGTCGGGGCGCGCCGCCGACATCGTGGGCTCGATCTTGGGCGTGCTGACGCTGACGCCCTACCACTATTGGAAGAAGACCCACGCACTCCATCACGCCACCTCGGGCAACCTCGAGCACCGGGGGTTCGGCGACATCGACACGCTGACGGTGGACGAATACCTCAACCGTTCGCGCTGGGAGCGGTTCAAGTACCGCGTCTACCGGCATCCGGCGGTGTTGTTCGGCGTGGGGGCGGTGCTGCATTTCTTCGTCCGCCACCGCATTCCCACCATCGTGCCTCGCGAGTGGACGCGCGAGCGACGCAGCATCCTCTGGACGGACGTGGGATTAGCGGCCCTTCTCGTGGGGTTAGGGCGGCTGGTGGGGTTCGGGCCGCTCCTGCTCGTGCATCTCCCCGTCGTCCTGCTCTCGTGCGTCATCGGCGTGTGGCTGTTCTACGTTCAGCATCAGTTCGAGCCGACCTACTGGGAGCACGACGAGCGCTGGGCATACGACGCCGCGGCGCTGCAGGGCAGCTCCTACTACCGCCTTCCCAAGGTGCTGCAATGGGCCACGGGGAGCATCGGGCTGCATCACATCCACCATCTACTGCCGCGCATCCCGAACTACCGGTTGCAGCGGGTGTTGGACGACCACCCGGAGCTGCGCCGCGTGCCCACGCTCTCGTTGCTCGAGAGCTTTCGTTGCGTGCGGCTGACGTTGTGGGACGAGCGCCGACGCAGGCTGGTGTCGTTCGCGGCCGCGCGGAGGCTCGAAGCAAGCCCCGGGGAGAGCTAACCAAGCAGATTGTCGACGGCTATGTTGATGGCGGGAGGGTGAGATCGCGATGGTCGAGACGGCTCCGCAGCAGGCTCTGCTTCATGCGGTCTTTCTCCGCCGGCTAGCCGGGGCGGCCGCGGGGTCTGCCCCCCCCGCTCGACTTGGTTACGGTGCCTTCCTCACACTCCGGCTCGCGGACCTGCTCGATCCCGGCTCGCAGGCCGTACGACCCGATGCGTTCACATACCAGCTCGCGGCCCTCGATCGGGCCAACCGCCAGCTCCCCGGCGATTCCACAGAGACCGCCCACTTGATCGGGCTCATGCACGCCACAGCCGACGCGTTCCGCGCGCGGGACTCGCAACTGGTCGTGCCCGCGCTGCTAGCGTACGCGCACTACCTCGAGGACGAGCTTCTCCTTGAAGAGGCGCTTGATGTGCTCGAGACGGTGGTCAGGGTCGGTGGCGATGCGCTGCGGTCTTCGGACCACGTCGCCAGCCGCCTACGCGTCGCGCGTGTGCTGCGGAAGCTGAACGAGTTCGGGGCCGCAGAACAGGCCTACAACCACGCCGCTGTTCTAGCTGCTGCTACCGGAGACAAGCACTCGATGCTGCTGAGTCGGATCGGCAGCGCGAACACGCTCGTAGCTCGTGGGAACCTGACACAGGCCGAATGCGCCCTCAAAGAAACCCTCGCGGACGCGGAAGGTCTTGATGACCAAGACGCTCAGGCACGTGCTCACCAAGGGCTTGCAGTTGTCCTGAGTACGCGCGGACAGCCAGCCGAAGCCATTCCTCATGAGTGGCGTGCCTTTCAGCTGTACGAGGACGAGCTCTCCCGAATGCGCGTGCTGAGTGACCTAGGTGTCATGCTTCTAATCGTCGGCGATGTGCAAGGCGCAGAGCGTGCCTTGACCGAGATTGTTCGACGCGGTGCGAACCAAGATGTTGTAGATAATTCGATGATCGAACTGATGAATTGCGCATCGTACAAGCGGGACCGCGTTGGCTTCGAACGCTGGCGAGATAGATGTGCGGCACGGTGCGACAAGATGCCGCCGAACGTTCTAGCAGACTTTTACCTCAAGACCGGGATCGGCCGTGCGCGGTTCGGGCAGTTCGATCGAGCGAACGTACTGCTCCGTACCGCGCTCGCGATTGCCCAAGACGCGGGGTTGCACGAGCTGGTATTCCGGATCGAGCGCATCACCCGCGGCCTCCGCGACTGCCGCGAGGTGTGCGAGACACCACCGCAGACAGTCACGGAGCCCGAGAGCCAGAGTACTGCCGTTCGCGAGGTGTCGGCCGCGCTGGCCTACCTCGCAACCTGACGCGCAGTCTCTATGCCGTCAGCGACTCAATGGCAGGTGTTGCTGTTGCTATAGTCGCAGCCATGCTGCTGGGGCCCGGTCGCGTCGGCACACGCCGAGGCGCCAATAGCGAACGAAACGACGAGCAAGGCGATGAGGGTGCGAATCGTGCGCGACATAACACCTCCGAGACGGTACGTGAGGGGTAGCCAGCAGAAGCGCAGCTAAGGTCATTCGAGCGAAAGGGGTTGGTTAGGGCGTTTTCGCGGCATCGGGGGGCGTTTTTGCGACACTTATGCTCGTACTAGCGGCTGTCCCCGAGGTCCAATACCAGAAGCTGCGCCGTGCCGTCGCGGCACGGTTCCCCTCGGTACATGCCCCTACCTGGGATGACGCCCTCGCGGCTATCCGCGCTCGCCCCGTGGAGTTGGCCGTCGTCGACCCGTTGCTGACCGGAACGGCCAGCGCCCGGGAGATCGAGCGGCTTCGGCTCCTGTTCCCCTCCCTGCCGCTCCTGCTCTACACGAGCCTGTCACCCGCCACAGCCACCGTCCTCCTCACCCTGGGACAGGCCGGTATTCGGGACGTCGTCATTTTCCGCTACGACGACCACCCGAGCCGGCTGTGTGAGCTCCTGGCACAGGAAGAAGGGCGCTCCGCCTCACGGCAGCTCCTCGACCAGGTGGCGGAGGTCCTGGCCCCGCTGCCGAGCGAGCTGCGCTGGGTGCTCGAGGAAGTGCTGCGCTCCCCGGCCGAGCTGCAGACGGTGCAGCAGGTCGCCGCGCGGGCGCGCGTGGACCGGCGCACGTTCGAGCGGTGGTTCGCGCGCCTCGGCTTGCCGTCCCCACGGCATTTCCTCGCGGTGGCCCGGGTCCTGTACGCCCACCGGCTGCTCCAGGACCCTGGGTTCACGATCGAGGACGTCGCGCAACGCCTGGGCTACGCCCAGACCAAGACGTTGCAGCTGCACGCGCGCTCCTACCTCGGCCTGACCGCAGGCGAGATGCGGCTCACGCTCGAGCCGGCGGAGGCTCTCGAGCGCGTGGCGCAGGGCTTCCTGCCGGTACGTCCCGCGCGCGCCACAGCGTCGTGAGCGCTCAGCCGTTCACGGTCCTGATCGTCGAGGACGAGGCGGCGCTCCGGCGCGTGCTCGAGCGCGCGCTCGCCCGCGAGGGATACCGGGTACTGAGCGCCGCCAGCGCCGAGACCGCGTACGACCTGCTGAGCTCCGAGCGCGCCGAGGCGGCGCTGCTCGACGTGCGCTTGCCCACCATGTCCGGCCTCGCCCTGTACCTCGCACTGGTCCACCGGTCGCCGGCGCTTGTGGGCCGCATCGCGATCATGACCGGTGATGCCGAGGCGGAGAACGTGCGCGGGTGGGTCGAGCGAAACCCCTGCAAGGTGCTCCACAAGCCGTTCGATCTGCGCGAGATCGTCGAATGGCTGCGTACGGTGCTGGAAGTGCCGAGCCGCGAACGCGGCAACGCCTGAGCGGGAGAGGAGCATGGCCGACAAGACCATGGACAAGCTGCGCTCCCTGCTCAAGACCTACGAGGAGCGCACCGTCAAAACGCAGACCGCAGCCAAACCTACGCACGATGAGGGGGAGCGGCGCCGGCGGGCGTGCGGCGATCGACTCCAGACCGTCGTGCGCTCGGTACTGCAGAGCTTCTCGGTCGAGCTGCGTAACGCGGGGCACCAGGCGTCGGTCGAGGATCACACCGACACCGCCGATGCCTACCCGAGCGTGTCGCTTTCCTTCACCCCGCGCACGACCGCGGGGACCGCGCTCGCCTCGATGCTCGCGTTCAAGTGCGATCCGCGCCGGGGCATCGCGGTGGCACGTGACGTTCGGGTGCCCACGGCGAAGGGACGCGTCGTGTCCACCAGCACCGATCGCCTCGGGACAATGAAAGTAGAGGGCGTGTCGACGGAGTGGGTGGAAACCAAGGCGCTGAGCTTCATCGAAGAAGTGCTCAAGGCCAACTAGCGCGCGGTCGTGTCCCACGCCTCCGTCGGCAGGTCCGGCGGTGGCTGGAGCGACGCGATGTACGTCACGACCTTCCAGACCGCATCGGAGGAGAGCAGCAGGCCACCGTACGCCGGCATCCCGTGCGGCCGGCCGTAGTAGATGGACTGAAAGACCGCGCCATCCGAGCCGCCGAAGCGCCAGCGCCCGTCCGCGAGGCTCGGGCCCACCCAGCCGATCGCACCGCCGCCATGGCAACCGTCGCAGTTCATCGCGCCGAAGATCGCCTCTCCCTGCGCCGCGGACGCTCGGTCGCCTCGATACGGGTTCTGGAGCGTCGCGCCCGCGGGGGCGGCGCCGCCCGCGAACACATGTTGGCCGTATCTCACCGCTGGCGGAGCGGGAGTGGGACCCCGGCACGCGACGAGCGCGAGCATGGCGACGAGCCTTCTCACAGGCCGAACAGCCACACGATGCCGCCCTGGCTGGTGTAGCGTGCGATGTCGGGTGAGAAATCCGCGGGCGGCCGCACGTCCGCGGGATCGTCGGAGCGCACATCTCCCGCGAGCAGGAACCAGTCGCCGCCGATACCGGCATAAACGGCCACGTACTGCTTGCCATCCGCGCCGGTGAAGGTGATTGGGTTCCCCACCACGCCTGAACCGACCTTGAACCGCCACAGTAGATGCCCGGTCTTCGCGTCGACCGCTTTGAACCAGCCGTCCAGCGTGCCGTAGAACACCACGTCCCCGCCCGTCGCCAAGACGCCGCTCCACACCGGGTAGCGCTCCCTGATCTCCCACACCCGGCGGCCGCGCCCGGCGTCCCAGGCGATAAAGGCGCCCAGGTTGCCGCCCGGCCCCGCGTGATACGGCGTAGCCGCGCCGATGAACGGCGTCCCGGCGATGTACGTTGCCTGCGCCGCCTGGTAATCCATGCACATGTTGTTGGTCGAGACGTAGAACAGCCCGGTGTGAGGGGAGTAGGCCGCTGGTGCCGCGGGAGTCTTCCCACCCTCGAGCGTGGGACAGATGTGCTTTACGTTGCCGCGCGACGCCCCGGTGAGCTTGGTGGAGTCGAGCACCGGCCTGCCGGTCTTGAGGTCCACACGCCGGGCCCAGTTCACCTCGACGAACGGCTCGGCCGAAAGCACTTCGCCGGTGGCGCGGTCGAGCGCGTACGCGAAGCCGTTCTTGTCGAAATGGACGAGCGCCTTGCGAGGCCGGCCGTTCACGGTCAGGTCGACGAGGATCATTTCCGCGTTGGCGTCGTAGTCCCAGCTGTCGTGTGGTGTGAACTGGTACGCCCAGACGAGCGAGCCATCCGCCGGGCGGCGGGCGAGGACGCTCGCGGTCCACTTGTTGTCCCCGGCCCGCTGATCCGGATTGTACGGGCCAGGATTCCCCACGCCGTAGTACACGAGGTCCAGCGCGGGATCGTACGACATCCAGCCCCAGACCGGCCCGCCGCCACGCTGCCACACGTCCGCCGGCCACGTGGTGAGCGCCAGATCGGGCCCCTTGTCGTAGAACGGCCGGAACGTGCCCGGCCGGGCCAGAACCTGAGAGTCCGGTCCGATGTTGTAAGCGGTCCAGACGATCCGGCCGGTCGCCAAGTCCAAGCCCTTCACCCAGCCGTGGATGCCGAATTCGCCACCCGAGGCGCCGACCATTACGCGGTCCTTGACCACGAACGCCGCCACCGGGGTCGTCTCGCCCTTCGCCAGGTCCGCGATCTTCGTCTGCCACAACTCCTTCCCGGTCGCGGCGTCGACCGCCACGGTGCGCCCGTCGAGCAGATTGTAGACGACTTTCCCTTCGGCGAAGAACGCACCGCGGTTGATCGCGTCGCAGCAAGCGATTCCGACGGCGTTCGGGTCGACATCCGGACGATACTTCCACTTGAGCGGATAACCGTCCTGCGTGAGATCGAACGCGTACAGGACATTGGGATAGGGCGTAACGACGTACATGGTGTGACCGACGACCAGCGGCTGCCCTTCGTGCCCGCCGAGGACTCCGGTCGAGAACGTCCATACGGGTCGCAGGCGACCGGCGTTCGCCGCCGTGATCTGGTGCAGGCTACTGTAACGGGTGGCGGCGTAATCCTTGGCAGGCATGGTCCACTGCGCGTCCTGCGCAACCGCGGGAAGGGGCGAAGCGCCCGCCCACAGCGCGAGGAGCAACACGCGCTTCAAGCGACGTCCTTGCGCACCATCCGTCCCACGATCGCGGTGATGTTGTCCGTGCCGCCGGCGTCGAGCGCGTCGTGTAGAAGAGCCTCGCACGCCCCTCTTGCCGACGTCATGGAAAGCAGCCGTTCGCGGATGCGCTCGTCGGACACGTGCTTGGTGAGCCCGTCCGAGCACAATAGTCCCACGTTGTTCCAGTCGTTCAGCATCGACGTCACCACCGGCGCCGACTCCGGCCCGCCGAGCGCGCTCGAAAGCACGTTGGCGAGGGGCGTGCGAACCGCTTCGCTCCGTCGGAACACGCCGCGATCGACGAGGTCCTGCGCCAGCGTCTGATCGCGAGACAACTGAATGAGCCGGCCTTCCCGCAGCAGGTAGCATCGGCTGTCGCCGACCTGAAGCAGGTAGGCGCGGGGCCACACGCCGATCCACAGGGTGAGGGTAGTAGCCATTCGCTCGCGCCCCGGGTGGTTTGCGCGCTGCTCCACGATGTCGGAGTGGACCTGGTTAGCGGCCGCCTCGAGCGCCCGCGCGAACATCTGCTCGTCGTTCGGGTCAGCGGCGTAGTAGCAGTGCGTGGCGTGCGCCACGTACTCGGTGATCGCTTCGACCGCGAGCCGGCTCGCTTCCTCTCCTCCCCCGGTCCCGCCAACGCCGTCCGCCACCATCGCGAGGAACGCCAGACGCTCGGCGTCCCTCGGCACCACGTTGACGCTCGGCAGGCTCGTGAGGAGCACCTGCATGTGCTTCTTCAGCGAGCCGATCAAGAAGTGATCCTGATTGGTGCGGCGGACCTTCCCGGGGTGGGTGAGCCCGTAGACGTCGATTTCGTCGTCACGCGGTCTCCGGCCCGGCGCCGCCGGCGTAGCCGGCGCAACACCTGGGGGGGACCCCATGGCAGGCGATCGACGAGTGGTCACCCGGACAATACTGGCTTGCATTTCGGCCCGGCGCAAAGCCGGCGATGCGCCTCACGAGCGCGGCTGGGCCCCCCGCGCCGCGGCGAGCTTTACCTGTTGCTCGGCCGACAGCGTGTTTTTGATCTGGATCAAGAGCGTGATGTGGGCGCGCTTGACCTCACGCTCCACGCCGAGCACTTCGTCCACCTGCGCGAGCGCCGCGGCCTGATCGACCGCCGGCTTGTCGAGGAGGGTTTTCAGGCGCTGTGCCTGATCCTGCATCCGCCACTGCAGGTCCACCACCTTCGTCTGAAAGTCCTGAATCGCCTTGGTGATGGCGGCGCGTTGCTCGGCCCGCAACGCGATATCCTGCTGATGCTCCATCACGAGCTCGGGCGGAAAGAGCACCCGGGCCAGCGGGTCGTCCGGCGGAGATGGCGGCGCCTGCGGCGGCTGCTGGGCACCAAGGGCAGCACCGATCAGCATCGCGAACGCCATGGCGAGAAACGTCTTCATAATGTCCTCCGGTCGAGGCTCACCCGGCCGAGTCGCGGCACCGTGCGCAGCAGCTCGGCGCCGGGGAGCTTGAGCAGGAAATCAGTAGGTGCATGGACCCGCACCCCAGCGAGATCGACGGGGGCGCGGTGCCGGTTAGGCACGGTGAGCATCACCACGAGCGCGACCAGAGCGAGCATCCCGGCCGCGGCGAAGCCAAGCCGGCGACGACTGGGGCGTGCCCGAGCCGCCGTGAGGGAGCGACGGAACGCCGGCACGCCCGCCGTGTCCTCGCGCCGCAGACCGGCGAATCGCTCGCGCAGCTCGGTTTCGTCGTGTTCGATCATTCTCGTTCTCCATTCAACCGTTTCTTGAGCGCCGCCTTACCGCGCTCGTAGTGCGTTCGTGCCGTGCCGAGCGAGATGCCCGCGACCTCAGCAGCCTCGGCGATCGAGAGGTCCTGATAGAACACGAGGTGGAGCACCTCCCGCTGCCGCCTCGGCAAGCCCGCGAGCGCAGCGACCAGCCGGCCCGTCGTCTCCGAGTGGGCGAACGCCGCCGCGGGATCCGGCCGGCCGTCTGCCCTCGGTCCGAGCCGGGCGAGGGGCCAGAGGCGACCGAGGGCGTTGCGCCGCCGTTGCTCCGCGGCCGTGCGCCGTACCACCGAGAAGAACCACGTCCGGAAGCGCGCGCGTCCATCGAAGCGTGCACGGCCGTCCAGGACCTTCAGGTAGCTCGCCTGGAGCGCATCCTCCGCGGCCGCCCGGTCGCCCCCGCAGCACGCGAGCGCCCATCCGAAGGCGGCGGGGTGCAGGAGCTCAAGCTCTACCTCCAAAGCATTGGCCGACATCACGCGCTCGATAGTGTCAGGGATTGGTGTCTCGGGAGGGGAACCTATATGACAAGACCGCCGCCCGCGCCGAGGCGCGGTGGCGGCAGTCTCAGTGAATCCGAATGATCGTAGAGCGGCTCAGCCCTGCCGCAGCGAGTAGTCGATCGGCAACGTGACGTGCACGCGGACCGCCTGCCCGTGCAACCGCGCCGGGCGGAACACCGCGCGGAGCACCCACATCCGCGCGGGCACGTCGAACCCCGGATTCGGGCTCGAAATGATCTCGACCGAATTGGGCTCGGCGTGTCCAGTGGTATCCACGATGGCGCGCAACAGCACCCGGCCCTGGATGCCCGCCTGCTTCAGGAGCTCTGGGTACGGCGGCGGCGGGGCCGAGAGCAACGCTGGCCGCTCCTCTACGACCGCTTCCGCATACACGGCGTCCCCACGCGGCACAACGCCATCCGCGCGCCCTCCCTCGACCCCGACGCCCGAGTAATCCTTGGGGTCGAAGCGCTCCTGCAGGTCGACCGTGGGAATGCTCGTGGGAATCTCGCTCGGCACGACGACGGTTTGGAATCCGCGGAGCGGCTCGGCGATTTGCACCGGAGGCGCCTCGGGCTGTTTCTGCTCCTGGGTGAGGAGCACCACCGTCGTGTCCAGCTTTACCGTAGTGTCGATCGAGCCCGCATGCATGGTACCAAACACGACCGCGATCACCAGCGCGGCGTGCACCGCGAGCGTCCCGAACCCCGTGCCGAAAAGCCGCCTGTCCATTTTTCGCTTGGTCTCCAAGAGCCTGAATTCCACAACTCCTCCTCACAGGCGAAAGACACGAACGCGCGGCCTACAGCCAAGGACCAGTTGTGACGACGGATTGTTCCGGCCGGGAGTTTCGGGAATCGAGAAGAGGAACTTGACGAGGTCCTGACAGCCCTGACCGAGCGCCGACGAATCGACGGTGCCGATGGGGTTCACACTACATCTCACCTCCGCCGCGTCGGTGCAGGTCGCGCACCGTGTCGATGCTATCGGCCTCGGCGGGACCCTTGTCCGGCCGATAGCGGACGACGCGGGCGAAGCGCAGCGCCAAGCCACCCGGATAGGTGGGGCTGGTCTGGATGCCGTTGAACGCGACCTCGACCACGAGCTCCGGGCGGACGTACACGACGTGCCCCGCTCTACTGGTCTCGAGCTCGAGCAGCTTGGTGGTCTGCCACTCGAGCACGGCGTCCGTCATGCCCTTGAACGTCTTGCCCAGCATCACGAACCCCCCACCCGTGGGATCGCGGGCGCCAAGATGGATGTTCGATAGGCGCCCGTGGCGGCGGCCGTGACCCCACTCCGCGGCGAGCACGACGAGATCGAGGGTGTCTGCGGGCTTCACCTTCAGCCACCCAGCCCCGCGCGCCCCGGCGTCGTAGCGCGCGTCCAGCGCTTTCGCCATGAGCCCTTCCTGGCCCGCCGCGATCGCGCGCTCGAAGAACGCCACCGCTTCGCGCGGGTCTGCCGTCACTAACCGGGGGATGAGCGTCGAGGCCGGCACCGTGGCGGCGAGAGCGTCGAACCGGCGGCGGTACGGCTCGTCGAGCAACGACGTGCCGTCGGCGTAGAGGATGTCGAAAAAGAACGACGCGAGCGGCAGCTCGGCGCGAAGACGATCCACGTCGAGCTTACGCCCGAAACGGCGCATGGTCACCTGGAACGGCAACGGGGCTCCATCCGCGCGCAGCGCGATCGCCTCTCCGTCGAGGATGACCTCACCGAGTGGGAGCCCGCGTGCCACCTCCACCACGTCGGGCACCGCCTCTGTCACGTCGTTCAGCTGGCGGGAGAACACGCGTACCTGGTCGCCCGATTTGTGCACCTGGATGCGCGCGCCGTCGAGCTTGTACTCGAACGCGGCCTCGCCACCTCCCAACCGCGCGAGCGCGTCGCTCGTATCGTCAGCCGCCTGAGCGAGCATGGGCTGAAGCGGGCGGAAGACCTCTACGCGGAAGTTGCCGAGACCCGCCGCACCTGCGGTCACGGCGGCGCGGGCGACAGCGCCAAGGTCCCCTGCCACCATCGTCGCGCGACGAATGACGTCGGCATCCTGACCCGCCACGCGAGCCACCGCCTCGGCCACCAGTCCCTCCAAGGCGCCTTGACGCAGCTCGCCGGTAAAGAGGCGCAACAAGAATTCCTGCTCCTCGGGCGTCGCGCTCGCGAACAACGCGCCCAGCACTTGCTTCTTCGCGAGCACCGACCCCGGTCCTGTCGTGCCGGCGAGACGTTGCAGCGCGGCGACGACCGAGCCGAGCTCGAGGCGCGGCGCGTCGACCGTGGGCTGGCGCCGAGCCGCTTGGAGCGTCGCATAACCGACGCCGATCCGCCCCTGCGGGAGCGCCCCCGAGAGGAACGCGATCGCCGCCTCGATTTCGTCGGGAGCAGTGCGCGCCAGCAGCGCGGCCAGGAGCTCGATCTTTGCGAGCCGGCCGCTAGTTTCCGCGACGCGGCGGGAGGTGTGGACCAACTCGTGGAGGAGCACGGGCGTACCGCAATCTACGGGTCCCGCCGCCTTGACCGCCTGGGACCGTCTTCCTACCGTGTACCGTCCCGCCAACTCCGAATCCGAGGTGCGCATGACCCCTCGCTCTGCAGTGATGTCCGCCTTGCTGCTCGCCTTGCTCGTGTGCGACTGCAGCAGTCATCGCGTGCTCGTGCCGCCGCGACTGGACCTGCGGCAATACGGCAGGCTCGGTCTCATCACGTTCTCGGCCGAGAACGCGAAGGGGTCCCTGCCCCAGTACGCCACGGAGCGTTTCTCGGAGGAGATCCTCGCCGCTCAGCCTGGAGTCGAGGTGCTGGAGCTCGGGTCGGTGGACAGCCTGCTCGCACGCGTCGGAGAGAAGGAGCCGGGTATCGCCACCGTCCAGGAGCTGGGCAAGCAGCGCGACGTGGGCGCCGTGTTCGCCGGTCGTCTGAAGGTGTCGAACCCCAACGCGAGCGGCGGCCTGGCGGGTCTCCTCACGCCCCACCTCGAGGCGACCGTGCGCGTCGACCTCACCGTGCGCTTGCTCTCGGCCAAGTCCGGGGCCACGCTGTGGCGCTCCAGCGCCTGGGCCACGGAGAAAGTCGGACAGGTGGCTCTGGTGGACGGCCAACTGGAATTCGCGGCCCGAGATCCGAAGGAAGCGTACGGCCGGTTGGTGAATCGGCTGATTGGCCTGGTCACCCAGGACCTGTGGTCGACGTGGCAGAGACAGTGAGTTACTGCACCATCCCGAAGCGCTTGTTCCGAGCAGTCATCTTGAGGAAGTGTCGGAACCGCTGCTCGAAGATCTCGGGCCGACGTCTCGCAGCCACGATCCAGCCGATCCGGATGCGTTTGTAGGATGCCGGGAAGCGCTGGAAGTTCCGCCAGACCTGGGCGTCTTGCTTCAAGCGGTGCGCGATGTCCGCGGGGAGCACCCAGTCGAGGGTTGTCTTCGTGTCCTTCCGGTGATCGAAGACGTGCTTGATCCGCTCCAAACCGGCGTTGGTCATCCGTCGCGCGGCGATCAGGCGCCGCACCCGCTCGCGATTCATCTCTGAGAGCACGCTGGTGGGCCGGCGCGGGGAGAAGCGCTGCGCCCAGCAGTCCGCGTCCACTGGTTTCGTGATGTTGTCGATCCATCCATAGCACAATGCCTCCTCCACCGCCGCACTGTACGGAATTCGCGCCTTGCCGCTGTGCTTCTTGTAGTAGATGAGCCAGATCTCGGATGCCGTGCGGTGGTGCTTCTTGAGCCAAGCACGCCACGCGCGCCGATCCTTCACGTAGAGGGTCTTGCCGACCTTCATACCGCAATGTAACTCGGGGGGATCGTCATTCCCGGAGACGCTCGTCATGAGAGTCGGCATCATCGGCTCCGGCCCCGTCGGCCAGGCGCTCGGAGCGGCCTTCGTCAAGGAAGGTCACGAAGCAAAGCTCGGCACCCGTAAGCCGGACGACGCAACGATCACGCAGTGGGTAAAGCACGTGGGCTCGAAGGCGTCGGCCGGCACGTTCGCGGACGCCGCCCGGTTCAGCGAGCTCGCGGTGCTCGCTACCCGGTGGGAAGGGGGAGCAACCGAGAACGCGATCAAGCTCGCGGGCCCGAAGAATCTCGCGGGCAAGGTAGTGATCGACGCCACCAACCCGCTCAAGCACGTCCCCAACGCTCCTCCGGGTCTGGCCCTGGGGTTCACCGACTCGGCCGGGGAGCAAGTACAGCGCTGGCTCCGCGACGCGAAGGTGGTGAAGGCGTTCAACACGGTGACCCACGCGCACATGTACAAGCCGCAGCTTGAAGGTGGCCCGCCCCATATGTTCATCTGCGGGGACGACGCGAAGGCGCGGGCCGCTGTCGCCGACATCTGCCGAGCGTTCGGGTGGCAGGTGATCGACATTGGCGCCATGGCTGGTGCCCGCCTGCTCGAGCCGCTTGCCGTCCTGTATTGTGTGATTGCCATTCAGGGCGGCAGCTGGAACCTCGCGTGGAGGTTGCTGCGCGACAAACGCTAGCGGAGCACGTGCTCGCGTTCCCGCAGCATGCGTCTCAGGATCTTGCCCGAGGCTGACTTGGGTATGACATCGATGATCTCCACTGCGCGGACCTTCTTATAGGGCGCAACGCGCTCGGCCACGTACGCCATCAGATCCGCGGGCGACGCGTCGCCCTTGAGCACTACGAACGCTTTCGGGACCTCGCCGCACTCGTCGTCGGCCAGCGGCACGACGGCGGCATCGGCCACGGCGGGATGACTCCGCAGCACCGCCTCGAGCTCGGCGGGCGCGACCTGAAAGCCCTTGTACTTGATCAGCTCCTTCAAGCGGTCCACGATCGTGAAGTAGCCGTCCCGGTCCACGTGACCGATATCTCCCGTGTGCAGCCAGCCGTCGCCGTCGAGCATCGCGGCGGTGGCCTCCGGATTGTTCAGGTACCCGCGCATCACCTGAGGCCCGCGGATCCATAGCTCCCCGTCCTCACCCGGCCCGAGATCCACGCCGCTTCCCGGGGCGACGATGCGGCACTCGGTGTTGGGCAGCAGCCGACCTACCGTACCTGGCCTCGATTGGCCGGGCTCGTCAGGGTTCGCGTGGGTGACGGGACTCGCTTCTGTGAGTCCATATCCTTGCACCATCCCGCAACCCACGCGCCGGCCACACGCGATCTCGAGCTCGGCGTCGAGCGGGGCCGCGCCGGACATCATCGCACGCACGGTCGACAGATCGTAGCCGTCCACCGCTGGATGCTTCGCGAGGGCCAGGACGATGGGCGGTACCACGAACGCGCGCGTGATCCGCCGCTCTTGCAACAGGCCGAGGAAGGTCTCGAGCTCGAACCGGGGCATGGTGACGAGCGTCGCGCCCCGCCACAGCCCGAGGTTCAGGACGACCTCCAGACCATAGATATGGAAGAAGGGCAGGACGGCCACGATGCGGTCTGCAGCTGCTACATGATGCAGCTCCGCGGTCTGGATCAGGTTGGCCACGAGATTGCGGTGCGTGAGCATCACCCCTTTGGGGAGGCCGGTGGTGCCGCTCGAGTACGGAAGGGCGGCGAGATCCGTGGCCGGCTCGATGCTCACTTGCGGCAGCCCGGCGTCGGCGGCGAGCAGGGCGCCAAACGGGATGGTGCCCGTGGACTGTGGCGCGTCGCCCAGAACGAACACGCGCTCGATCCCGGCCATCCCGGCCGCGGGGACCGCGCGGTCCAGGAACGACGCGACGGTCACCAGAAACCGGGCCCGCGCATTGCGAAGTTGGAATTGGAGGTCCTGGACGGTCGAGAGGGAGTTGACCGTGGTCACGACGCCGCCGGCGGCGAGGGCGCCGTGGAAGGCGAGAGCGAACTCGGGGCAGTTCGGCGCGAAGAGGCCGAGCACGTCCCCCTTCATGAAGCCTTGACGGCTGAGTCCCGCAGCGACGCGCTCGACGCCCCCGCCGAGTTGGGCGTAGGTCAGGGTCCGCCCGCTTGGCCCGTCGATCAGGGCGGGCTTTTCACCGAGCGCCGCGGCATTCGCCAGAACGAAGCGATGCAGCGGGACGTCCGGCACCCGCACGTCGGGATACGGACTTCGGAGAATCACGCTCACCTCGGGACCGGGCGTGAGAGCGAGACTATCGGGCGTGGCGATGCGCGTCAACCAGCGCCCTTAGGGCACCGCAGCGCTCCTCAAGCCCAGCGTGCCAACCAGCAGCATCGCTCCTTCGAACAGGAAGAGGAGCCAGAACGTTTCGTGCTCGACCGCTGCGGTCACGATGCCGGTGATCATGTAGAAGGCGGAAATGACGATCGGTACGACCAGCACGTCTCGATTCCCTCGTCGCGCCGGGAACCACGCCCACAGGCTGATCCCACCGAAGAACAGCATGGTGCCGCTCACCCAGTACCACACCACCCAGATGATGCTGACGACGTGAGAGTCGAGATTGGACGCCGCCGCGAACGCGAGCCGCACGTTTCGCGCGCCTCCGATACCGTGCCCGAAGGCACCGAGAGCGATCAGAACTCCGGCGACCCAATAGACGACGGAGTACACACTGCGTTTCACAGATCCCCCTTGTTTGGTAGCGGTGGCGCTAGGTCCGGGTGAGCACCGGCAGGTAGGCCTTCCAGGGTCCGACGGCGTCCGAGTACTGCTTGGCCATCACGCGAGAGATCTGGGCGATGTGCCCGAGATCGTGGACCACCCAGCAGGCGAGGAGCTGCGACAGTGTCACCTGGCCGAGCTCGGGATGCCGCCCCCGCAGGCTCAGCTGCTCGGGCTTCAAGCGCCATCCCCGCAGCGTGCGCAGGCTCCCCGCGCGCAGCTCCGCGAACAGGTCCAGCAGGCGCTCGAGCGGCCACCCCTGGAACCGCTTCGCTTGTGCGAACCGGTCGAAAGGCTCGAACGCTTGTGAATCGCCCTTGGTGAGGATCATCGTGGCGCGTGGAATCCAGTCGGTCTCCTCGCCATGGATCAGATGGCCGACCACACCCTCCGCGCTCCACGTGTCGGGCCCTTCGGTGCCGGTGGTCCATTGTGCCGAGAGCCCCTTCAACATGGTCTTAAGCATGCCCGGCGTGCGGGGCAGGATTTCGAGTGCCGCGTCGAGAGAGAGTTCCATGCGCATCGACCTCTAGTTGCCCGGTTTGCCGCGCCGAACCGTAAGCATCGTTTTCACGGCTGCCGGATATGTGCCGACGTTCGGCTGAACCACCACGCCGAGCTCGGGGAACGGACCCGCGCCCTTGACGGCGATGAGCCATCCGCCCTCGGTCTTCAGCCCCTTCTTGCCGGTCTGGCGCTCGTAGAACGCCGCGACTTTGTCCGGCGCATCGGCCGTGGTGTACACGTAGTAGCGGTCTTCGCCGGAGGAGAGCGCGGCGGAATTCGTTCCGTCGAAGCGGGCGCCGGGATACCGCGGCACGCCCAGCTCGGCGGCACTCGGCTCGGATAGGGGCCGCGCCGGCACGTGGGGGCTCGCGGCTTCGCCGGGCGAGCGGTCCTTGTCCGCTTCTTCCGAATCGACTCCGGCGCGCGTAGCGGCTGCGCCCGCTCCGATCGCCAGCACCGTCGCCTGCTCTTTGGACTCGCGCGTTTGGTAGCCGTCCACCATGCTCACACCGAACATCGCGATCGCTCCGTCGGGCTGGCGCCGCGACCAAGCGAACCGTACCCAGTGCGAGGCGACGGTGAAGACAGCCGAAACCGGCTCGGCGTCCGCGCGCTCGAGCGCCTGCTCGAAGTCCGCCGCGGACAGCTCGCGGGCCGACAGACGTTGCTGGTAGAACTTGACCACGGTCTCGAGCGGCGCCCGCACGATGTACCGGCGGGACGAGTCGAGTGTCATCCCGAGCATGGGTGCGGGCAGGTCCTCGTTCGCGGGCGGGACGGCCGCACCGGGATAGAGGGGGATCTCCTTCAGGTTGGGGACTTGGGCTCGGGCGGGTCGGAGGGCCGCGACCACGGCGATTGCTGCAACGGCAAGCTGACGCTTGACCATGATGTCGCCTCCTGACTCTCAGCCTTCGTCGTGCTTGCGACGCTTATCTCGATATAGCGCGCGGTCGGCCCGATCCAGCAGCCCGGTCACCGTATCCAGCGTGCTCGCCTTGTGCCAGGCGAAGCCCAGGCTAATCGACAGCTGGAAAGGACGGCCCGCGCGGCGGTTGAACTCTCGCACCTGTCGCTTGAGGCGCTCGGCCAGGATACCGGCGGTCTCAGGTTTCGCGTGGCGTACCAGCACCGCGTACTCGTCACCACCGATCCTCGCGACGAGATCGGACTCGCGGAACGTCTGCCGCAGGACCCCGGCCGTGTCGCGCAGCGCGCGGTCGCCTACCGAGTGACCCGACGTGTCGTTCACGCTCTTCAAGTCGTCCAGGTCGGCGAACGCCACGAGCAAGGTCTCGTCTCCCCGCCGGGCCAGGCGAAGATCCCGTGTCGCAAGGGTCAGGAACCCACGCCTGTTGTACAGGCCGGTCAAGTCATCCACGAGCGCCATGTCGAGCAGCGCGGCGTGGAGACGGTTTCGCTCGATCGCGTGCCGCACCGCGCGGGCAAGCCCAGGTCCGTCGAGCTCGGCCGTGACGAGATAATCCTGTGCGCCCGCCCGCACGGCCTCGAGTCCGTGACGAGCGTCCTTGGCATCGGAGAGAAACAGGAATGGGATGTTGGGAGCGAGAGCGCGCAGGGCGGCAAACGTGCTGAAGCCGCGGCGGGCGGAGAGCGAGAGCGTCAGCAGGACGACGTCGATGCCTCCCCGGGCGAGGCGGTCGAGCGATGCGTCCGGCGCGATCGCCGCCACGTCGAAATGGTCCGGCACCGCGCCGTGGAGGAGCTCCCGCACTTGCCGCACGTCGGCTTCACGGTCGCTCACAACCAACACCACGAGCCTGCCGCGGCGGGCGACGTCGCCCTGACGGCGACCGGGCCGCTCGCGCCGGTCCGCGCCCTGCCGCCGGTCGGCTTGCTCGCGCCGCTCATCTGGAAGCGGGAGGAGCTCGAGACGCCGCTCGCCGATGCGCCGCTCGATACTGGTGCGGCGTGGCGGCAACAGCCGCCGATCGGCCGCATGGTGTTCGCGCGGAACCATGTACGGAAGATGGGGGGCCCGTCCCCCGCCGCACAATGTCAGGCCGCAACTGCCTACTCGAGCAGGCTCTCTACCTCTCGCGCCGCCTCGAGGCGCGCGTCGACATGCTCGCCGATCTCCCGGGCGCGCTCGAGCGCGAGCGTCACGTCCCCGACCGACCCGTCGCCCGTCTGCAACCGCACCAGCGCGAGCCGCAGATGCTCGAGCGCGGCCACCGCTTCGGTGAGCCGCCCTCCCGTCTCGCCCTTGGCGCGGAGCGCTTCCGCCCCCGCTTCCAGCCGGCCGAGCATCCGCGGCACGTCCGACGTCTGGCGGCGCGCGGCTTCGGGCAGCGCGTTGTAGGCCGCGAGGGCCGATCGCTCAAGCACGAGCTCCGTCCGCTCGACCGACGCGGTCGCCGGCCGGGCGGGCGACTTGAGACGGCAACCCGCGACCTTGAAGAACGTGCGGCCGACAGGGCCAGCCCAGAGCTTGTACCACAGCGTGTCCAGCCGCCGCAGCCACCGGCGCTGCTTGATCACCTCGGCTTCCTCAGCCTGCACCTGAGCCTCCGCGAGCAGCGCCGCCCGGATATCGCTGAAGCCGTAGCCGTCCTTCAAGAGGCGACGTGCCACGAACATCAGCTGACACAACAGAATGATGCCGATGACGCCGGGGCCGCCCATGGAAACCGTGACGCCGGTCTTGGCGATCGTCACTGACTGGCCGGCGAGCATCATGGCGAAGAGCACCATCGTGGATACCTGTGCATTGCGCGTGAACGCCCGCACGAGGGGCGGGGCGCGGAAGTCCCGACCTCGCACCTCTCCTACGACGCGCGCGACGTCGTCCCCGGTCTGGAACCGCTTGGCGGGAAGCTTCTCGAGACAGCGATCGATCACGGCCGCGAGCTTGGCGGGCACCTCGGGCCGGAGCGCCTGCACCCGCGGCGCGGGCTCGGTCACCTGTTTCGCGAGGATTGCGGGGAGCGTCGTCCCCTCGAAGGGCGCGTGCCCGGTGAGGGCGTAGAAGAACGTCGCGCCGAGCGAGTAAAGGTCGCTCCGGGCGTCGACCGGCTCTCCGCACGCCTGCTCCGGGCTCATGTAGCGCGCGGTGCCGATCACCACGCCGACCCGACTCTCCCCTTCGCCTTTGCCCAGTGCGATGCCGAAGTCGGTGACGAGGGCGCGCTCTGTAGCTCGTTCGATCATGATATTGTCGGGCTTCACGTCGCGGTGGATGAGTCCGCGCTGGTGCGCGTAGGCGAGCGCCCAGGCCACCTCCTGCAACAGCTTCATCGTCAACCGTGGTGAAAGCGGTCCGGCGCGTTCGACGCGCTCTCGCAGCGTTTCGCCGTCGACGTATCCCATGACGAAAAAAACGAGATCGCCCCGTGCTTCGACCAGGTGAATCGGCACGATGTTGGGATGAGATAGGCCGGCCGCGGTGCGGGCTTCCTGAAGGAAGCGCTCACGCGCGTCGGGACTAATCGCGAGGTGCGAGGGCAGCAGCTTGATCGCGACTGGCCGGTCGAGCGCCACATCACGGGCGAGGAGCACGATCCCCATGCCGCCTCGCCCAAGCTCACGCTCGATCGAGTATCGGCCCGCCAGGATCTCCTGCAACCGCAGTAATTCGGGACTACTCGGTGCCGTCATGTCCACATCGTCCTACGGGCCGGGCGCCCGGGCGTTTCGCGCGGGCCTCTAGCCGCCGAGCTTCATCAACGCCCCTTCGTGCTCCAGCAGCCAGCGCTTGCGGTCGATCCCGCCGCCGAAGCCCGTCAGCTCCCCGCGCGAGCCGACGACGCGATGGCAGGGGACGATGATCGGGATCGGGTTCTTGCCGTTGGCGGCGCCGACGGCGCGCGTGGCACGCGGATCGCCGAGCCGGCGCGCCAGCTCGCCGTAGCTCAGCGTCGTACCGTAGGGAATCGCCTGCAACGCGCCCCACACGCGACGCTCGAAGCCGGTGCCCTCGGCTGCGAGCGGGACGTCGAACGTCATCCGCTTGCCAGCAAAATACTCGTCCAGTTGCCCTCGGGTGCGCGCGAGAATTGCGCTCCCCGGGCCGTGACCATCGTCCTCCAACCAGTCGTCAGTCTCGAGCGTGGGCGGCCCGTGCCGCGAGGTCGGGAAATAGATCCCCGTGAGCCCTACATCCGTGGCCGTCAGGACAAGCTGGCCGACCGGGCTCGGGAATCGGGTGAAGGAAATAGGCATATAGGGCGATCCGCTTGCGCGTCACAATTTGCAAAGTAGCTTCGACGTGACTCAGATGCCATGAACCCCGAGGCGCGCCGTCGCGCGGTTCGCCAATGCCTCGGGGGGAGCAAATCGCGAAACCGGCTGAGTGGGGAGTGGTACACCCACGCGGCCGGTTTCTTCATTTCAGGAGGCGGCTATGACTTACCCAGCGATGGCGCGGCCCCTGCCGTTCCTGCTGCTCATGGCGGCAGCGTGCGGCCCACGGCCCGACCGCACGAAAGCGGCAGCGGGGTCCGGGGTGACTGCGACGACGATGGTGCCGATCACCACGGCATCGGCCGAGGCCCGGCAGCACTTCCTCACCGGCCTCGATCTGTTCGACCGGCTACGGTTTGCCGACGCGCGCGGGCATTTCGAGCTCGCGGCCGCGAAGGATTCCGCCTTCGCGCTCGCTCACTACTATCTGGCGATCGACGCCGCGACGCCGCAAGCCTTTTTCCAGCATCTGAACCGGGCCGTGGCGCTCGAGAGCAAAGCGTCGGATGGCGAGCGCCTGCTCATTCAGGCGCTGCAGGCCGCCGTGGACGCCCAGCCCGCCCAACAGGTTCGCTACCTCGAACAGGCCGTCGCCGCGTACCCCAACGACCCCCGGCCACACTTCCTACTCGGGTTCGCCCACAACGGGCAGCAAGCGTACGACCAGGCGATCGCGGATTTCACGCGCGCGATCGAGCTCGACTCGAACTTCTCTCCGGCCTACAACGGGCTCGGGTACGCGTACAAGCCGCTGGGCCGCTACGACGACGCCGAGCGGGCGTTCAAGCGCTATATCGCGCTGATCCCGAGCGAGCCGAACCCGTACGATTCGTACGCCGAGCTGCTCCTCAAGATGGGGCGCTACGGCGAGTCGATAGAGATGTACAGGAAGGCGCTCGCTTTGGATCAGCACTTCAACTCGTCTCACGTCGGTATCGCCGCGGACCTGATATACCAAGGGAAGAACGCCGCGGCGCGGGCCGAGGTCCAGAAGCTGGTGAAGGGCGCGCGGGACGACGGCGAGCGGCGGGGAGCGTTCTTCAACATGGCGATCGTCGACCTGGACGGCGGCCATGCCGACCAGGCGATCCAGCAGCTCCGTGCGAGCTATGCGGTGGCCAAGCGAGGCAAGGACGTGCCGGCGATGGTGCAGGACGCGATTCTCATTGGGAACGTCCAGCTCGAGGCGCGGCGGGCCGATCAGGCGGCGAAACAGTATCAAGAGGCGCTTCGGCTGACGGAGACCTCGATGCTGCCCGCCGCGGTGAAAGCGGACACGCGCATCGAGAACCGGGCGCTGCTCGCCCGAGTCGCGATCAAGCGCGGCAACCTCGCCACCGCGCGGCGCGAGGCCAAGGCGTACGCCGACAGCGCGGCGCGCGGATCGCATCCCGATAAGGTGCGCCAGGGACACGAGCTCATGGGGTTGATCGCGCTGGCGGCGCGGGACTACACGGGGGCCCTTACTCACCTCGGCCAAGCGGACCAGCACGACCCGTACGTGTTGTACGCCGTGGCGCGCGCATACGAAGGAAAGCGCGACCGAGCGAAAGCACGGGAGATGTACGAGCGCGTAGCGAATTTCAACGACCTGCCGACGCTGCGTTTCGCGGCGGTACGGAGCGCCGCTAAGAAGAAGGCTTCGGCGAAATAGCCGCGATCCGATCACACGTTCTCCGATTGGAGGCCGCCATCATGAAGCGTCCCCAGCAATTTGCCTGTTGTCTGCTCTTGGGCGCCATGGTGGGCTCCGCCCGCCTTGCGGCGCAAAACCGGCCGGACCTCGATGCCATCCACAAGATCATCGATCAGTACGGCCAGACGGAGGACGCGGGCGACATGATCGCGCAGGCGAAGCTCATGGCGCCGGACCGCGTGTGGATCGGTCCGGCACCCAGCGGGCGGCAGACCGACCAGGCGATGAACATGCGAGCCCAGCAAGCGCAGTACGACGTGCAGAAGAAGGTCGCGCCGGGCCTGCAATGGTTCACTCAGGCGCGCGATCGGCTCGTCACTTCTACGGCAACGGAGCAGTGGCGGTGGCGAGCTTCTATTGGTACCGCGAGCCGGTGATTCCGCCCGGGACCACGCAAGACGTGGCGCAGGGGATTCGTGGCGCGGCTACTCCGGTCGTCATCACGATGGTGCTGGAGAAGCAAGGCGGGGAATGGAAGATCGTGCACACGCACGTCTCGAACCTGGTCGTGCCGCGGGCGCCGTGAGGCGCGCTATAAGGCGACCTTACACGCGCACCGCCCGGCGTGGGGACAGTAGTTCGGCATCCACGAGGGCTCGCAGGGAGGCAGCTTTTCGGGCGCCGCACCCGCCTCGAGCAGCGTCAGGCGCCGGTCCGCCTCGGCCTTGATCTGGTCCAGGTCCCGGAAGAAGACGTCGTACACCATGAACTTGTCGTCCTTCACGGCCTCGTAGTAGATCACGACCCGCCCCGTGTTCTGACCGCTCAACGCGCACTCGAACGCGATGCGGTCGAAGTAGTAGGGGAACTCCTCGACGAGCTGTGAGCGCTCGACCATCTTCGGCCGGCGCGTGGATCTGAAGATCGTGGGGACGCCGCGGAACGTCCCTACCCTGCCCTTGAGACTCTGGAGCGATACGGGGATCCGGGCGAACGCGCCGGGGACGCCGTACCAGAGGGTATCTTTCAGCGCGTCGCCGAAGCCGAGCCGCTCCATGCCGGCGAGCGCGGAGTCCAAGTCCTGGTCTTCCTCTTCGACCTTTGCCTCAGTCACCGCCTGGCGCTCGATCGCGGCCCTGCGGGGAAACACGAGGTCGTTGAGTCGAAACTGCGGACCGGGCTTGGGCGCGTCGGTCAGCAGCGCGGTCATGGCGTCCACGAGCTTGCCGTTCTCGCCGATCTCCACCGCCGCGGCGGGGACGACCCGCGTGAGCGGCGCCGCCGTGGCGCAGCCGCAGACGGCCTTGAAGTCGCAGCTCAGATCGAACCACTCGCAGCGCGGCAGCCCGCTCGGATCGTTCCTCGTGAGCGCATCCCGAAACAAATCGCGCCGTCGCACCATCTCTCGCTCGATCGATCGCAGATCCCGGAAGCGCACGTCGAACGCCCGCAGGGCGCCGGGGCGGCCGTACAGCGCGCGCTTGTAGACGAACAGCCGGCCCGTGTCGCGACCGGTCATCGTGCAATACATGCCGAGCTGGTCGATGTAGCTCGACCGCGCGGCCGCGAGGCCGGCGGGGAGCGAGGCGGTGGTCTTGAGCTCGACCGGGACTTCCTCGTAGATGTCGATCTTCCCCACCACTCCCTGGAACTCGACGAACTGCTCGACGAACTCCTCGGTCGACACGGCCCGGCCGAACACTTCGTGGAAGCCCGTCCCGGCGAGCATCGCCTGCTTGCGCTCGGGATCGGGCTGGATGTCGGGCCGCGCGCGCTGGTGGAACGCCTGGCGCGGGTTGACCAGGTCGGTGACGGAGATCCGACGCCGGCGGCCCTGGCGCTTCAGGGCCTCCGTGAGCTCATCCTTGACGGTGCGGTTGGCGTCGATTCCGGAAACGACGCGCTCGGCGAGCGACATCGAGGGAATGTATCATAGGGGCATGGCGGCGCCGGTCTACTACACGGCCGAGATGGTGCGCGAGCTGCCCGACGACGGCAACCGGTACGAGACGGTGCACGGGGAGCTGCTGGTCACACCCGCGCCCCGCATATGGCACCAGGTGGTCCTCGAGCGGCTGCGTGATGCGCTCAAGGTCTACCTGGCGCGGCACCCCGAATGGTTCATCCTTTCCGCGCCCGCTGACATCTCGCCGGGGCCCGACGTGCTCGTGCAGCCGGATCTGTTCGTGGTGCCGATCCAGGAGGCCCGCACGCTCGACTGGGCGCGGCTGAGCCATCTCGAGCTCGTGGTGGAAGTGCTCAGCGACGCGACCGCTCGGGCCGACCGATTCGCGAAGCGCTGGCTGTACCAGGACATGGGCGTTCCTACCTATTGGATCGTCGCGGCCGACGAGCATTTCGTGGAGATCTGGACCCCGGACATGGCGTTGCCGGCAGTCGAGCACGAGCGACTCGAATGGCGGCCCACGGGGGCTGCGGAGCCGCTGCGCCTATCGTTGGCGGAGCTGTTCCGACCGCTCTAACACCACGCTCTGACACCACCGGCAGAGACCGGAGGACACGATGCGTCGAAAGATCGGCCTGCTGGCGGCGGTGCTCATTCTGGCGGGCTCCGCCCCCACGGCGGCGCAGACGGTGACCGTGATCCACAACGTGAACCTTCGCCCCGACCCCTCGAGCGAGTACCCGCCCATCCGCCTGCTCACGCCCTCCGAGCCGCCGCTGACGCTGCTCGACGCCACGCCTGAAAGCGGATACTACCGCGTCGTGACGAGCACCGGAGACACGGGGTACGTGTGGAGTCACTACGTCCAGGTCACCACATCTCCGGCCGCATCACCAACCACGATCCAGCCCGGCCCGGGCGTGGCGGGTTCCACGAGCATGGTGGGGTGCGGCGACGGGCTGTGGGCGCACGTGTACCACCCGGCGCGCCTCCTCGTGCTGCAGGACTGCGTGACCGTGACGGGCACGATCGTGGACGCCACGGCAAGTCTGTCGCATCACCAGCCTGACGGTGTGCGCCACGAGCCGGACGGCGACACCCACGGTTGGTTGAAGGTCGACCCCGCGTTCGCAAATCTGATCAACCCCGGCAACGCCTCGGCGGAAGACGGCAATCTCGTGTTCGAGATCGTATGCCATTACACGGTCTCACAGCCGGACGCGAAGGCGAGCTGTCAGGGATTCACGGACCACACGGTCATTCCGCCAGTCGGGACGCGCGTCGCGATCACGGGGACGCTCGTCAAGGAGAAGAATCACCAGCATTGGAACGAAATCCATCCCGTGTCTCGGATCGTACAGCAATAGGACAACCCCACCCAATTCGGAGTGACCACGATGGGCGAGACGATCAAGGCCGGTGTCGTAGAGGTGCGCGGAAGCGCCAAGGGATTCGCCCAACGGATCGCCGTCGGCCGCCATCGCCTCAATGCGGACGAGCCGGTGAACGTCGGCGGCACGGACACCGGTCCCGGCCCGTATGACCTCCTGCTCGCGGGGCTCGGCGCCTGAACCTCCATGACCATCGCGCTGTATGCGCGAAGGAAAGCCTGGCCGCTCCGCGAGGTGACCGTGCGTCTTTGGCATTCGAGGATTCACGCCGAAGATTGCGCTGAGTGCGAAACGAAGCAGGGAATGCTCGACCATATCGAGCTCGAGGTCGCACTGGACGGCGACCTCCTCGATGAGCAGCGCAGGCGGTTGCTCGAAATCGGGGACATGTGCCCGGTCCACCGGACGCTGACCTCGGAGATCAACATCCGATCGACGCTGGTGTGACGGTCAGCCCCTGGCTTGCGCTCGGTACGCACCCGGCGGAAGACCCAACCGGGCCTTGAATGCGCGAGTGAAGTGGCTCTGGTCGTGGTATCCGAGCTCGAGTCCGAGCCGGGCGAGGGGGATGTCTGTGTCGACCAGGAGGCGGCAGGCGTGTGCGATGCGGCGCGTCTGCACGTATTCGCCGGGGCTGCACCCCCGATGGGCGCGGAACACGCGCACCATGTGCATCGGGTGGACGTCCGCCTCCCGCGCGAGCAGCGCGAGGCTTGGCGGACGCCGCAGCTCGCACTCGAGCTTGTCGCGGACCCGACCCAGCCAGGATGGGGCCCGGGACGCCTTGGGCGGCTGAGCCGGGCGTCGCGCGAACGCGGTCAAGAGGAATGCCTCGACGTCGAGCGACGTCGCCGTGCCCGCGCGCAACATTCGATAGAGAAGGAATCCTCGCCAGGCGCCCGCGCCGCCGAACCCGCTCCACGGGCGCACCGTGTCGACCCCCGCCTCCCCGAACCACTCGAGCGCTCGACCATCGATCTCGAAGAGGAGGCACCGGGCGCCCGCGGGACCGAACTCATTCGCGTGCGGCACGAACGGCGGCACGTAACACGAGTACCCGGCATGCGCCGGACTCTGGCGTGATGCGATGGTGTCCATCACCGAGCCCGCCAAGGTGATGCACGCGTAGCCAGTGGCGTGCCAATGCTCGTGCACGGCGAGGCGCGCGGGGAAGCGCGCCTCGCTCACGCTCACACCGTGAGCGGCCGTGTATCGAACTTTGTCGGCGCGTGCCGAGAGGGTCGTCTGCACCACTGTCTTGCAAGCATACCCTCTCCGCCGACGAGGGATCAAGCTACCCTGCGGGGAAGAGGTGCGGAGTGGCGCGACTCATGGAGGTCGTATCGGACGTGTCCCGGGCGCAGGGGGCCACCGTACCGGTTCCAGTCAGCGATGGCACGGTCTCTGTCGTCAGCCACGCCTTGAAGAAGCCGTTCAGGGCGTGTCCGCAGCCGCGCTCCATGGCGCGCTCGAAATCGGCCGCGGTCACGAGTCCATAACGATTTTCTGACACGTAGCGCTTGAGCGCGGCGAAGAAGCGGTCGTCGCCCATCAGGTGGCGCAGTGCGTCGAGCATGAGCGCGCCCTTGAAGAACGTCGTCGCGCCGAACATGTGATCGAGGTCCGCCGAGTCGGCGACGGTGAGCGTGCCGGTGAATTGCCGAGCCCTGGCGGCTTTGATGTCCTCCTCGTAGGCGGCCCGACCGGCCGACTGCTCCTTCCAGAGCATGGCCGCATACGTCGCCAGCCCTTCATTGAGCCACGCATCGGACCAGCTCCGCACAGAGAGGGAATTGCCGAACCACTGGTGCGCCAACTCGTGCGCCAGAATCCACTCGTTGTGGCGATCGCCCGTCAAGAAACGCGGGCCGAGGCTTGGAATGGTTTGATGCTCGCGGAAGCTCTGGGTGGTGAATTCCGCGACGCCGTACTTCTCGTCCGCGAAGGGATAGGGACCCAGCCGATCGTTGTAGAAACTCAGGATCTGCGGCAGGCGCGCGAAGTCGGCCCGAGCCTTTGCGCTGTCGTCGGCGAACACATACGAGCGAAGGGGGATACGCCGACCGGCAGCCTCGACGGAGTCGTCGAGCTCGACATACGCGCCGACGGCAATCGAGACTACGTCGGGGTAGATCGGATGGCGCGTTGCCCAGTGGTACGTGACCCACCCGTCGCTCGCGACGGATCGCGAGGCCAGCCGGCCGTTCGAGACCGCCGTTAGTGGTGCCGGCACCGTGACTGTCACGTCAGCGGAATCGGCTTTGGCGAGGGTCGACCCCGGCGCAGGCCACCACGCCCGTGCCGAATACGGAAGCCCGTACGTGGAGGCTGCCGGCACACCCCCGTGCCACTCCATGGACAGCGCGGGTGCCGTGGCGCCGCCGTGATAGAACACCTGTAACACCCGGGCGTCTTGCACCGGACCCGGCACGTTGATCATCACCGTATCGCCCAGCCGGGAGAATGTCGTCCGGGTGCGGTTCGACACGATCGAATCGATGACGAGCGCCGGTGCCGCGAAGAGGCGTTGTGGGTGTACGGCCGCCGATTGTGCGGTCGCAATGGTTGCGTGACCCTGAATGGTTCCTCGAGCCGGGTCGAGGCGGACGGCCAGCCGATAGTAGACTCCATACGAGGGAATGCGCGGGGAGCCGCGCTGACCCACGGCTGCGCACCCAGCCGAGAGCGATACGAATAGCACCCGGCCGGCGGCACGCACCTGTCCCCCAGGTCGATGTCGATTCACGGCGTGAAGATGGAGACGCGATGGGGGGACCCGTCTTGTACGATGCAAACGTCCGCGATACCGGGCTCACGCCCGGGATCACCTCACCCCCCTCGCCGCCCGAACGGTATAGAGCGACGGCCCGAGTCCCGGAGCGCGCTGCGGACCTTTGTTTCGTTCATCCAGGCGGCATGCGGCGCCCGCGGTGGCGGGGAGCCGCGCCCAAGCAGATCCGGGACGTGCTTCCGGAGCGCCGCATCGGCCAGCCAGTACCCGTGGTTCTCGAGCACCGCCGCCTCCGCGTCCGAGAACGCGTCCAGGTCCGTGCGAATCCTAGAGATGAATTCCGTGGCGAGCTCCTTGGTGTAGCCCGGGTAGCTCAGGTCGTAGCTCGACGGAGCGCTTCCTACACCCCAGTAGGTGCCGCTGAACTGCTTACTCTGGTAGCTGTCGATCAGCCACCTGACACGTACCGCGTGCGCCTGGTTTTGGGCGATGGCCGAGTAACGCTCGACACGCCATAAGAGGCCGCGGTCCTCGCTCACATCGAACGGCGCACCGCCATCCGAGACGAGTACGACCTGATGTGACTTCCAGACCGGCTCGAGCCCCAGATTGTCGTAATCGCCCCCGTCGGTGAGTCGCATGCCACGGACGAGTCCGTCCCGGCGACGTCCGGCGGGGTATCTCCCGCCGGTAAAGCGCGCCGGCTCGAGCCGCAGCTTGCGGGGATTGAAGATCGGCGGGAAGCAGGACGAGGCCGCGACCGCGAGGGCGAGAGGCCAGTCAGCGGGCGGCGGCGACGCGTATCCCGCTTGAAAGTCTCCGGTGCGGTCGCGCTCGAACACCCAGTTCACGCCGAACTGCATGTCCGTCGCGCACAACACAAAGTTCGGTCGTGCGGGCAGCGCCTCGACGCGGAGCGAGGTCAATTGCGTCGCGTACGCTCGCTCGAGCACACGTATGCCCGTGTCGCTTTGGAACCAGTTCCACGGGAGCAGGCGCGCGAACACGGCGGCTGTCCGGCGGTCGCGCGAGGTGAACGCCCTGAGCGGAGCTGCGACGTTACGGTCCCAGTCGAGCGCCGGCCCCGCGGCGAGCGCCGTCGCGAGCGCGGCGGCCGTGATGCTCCCGCCCGATACGGACGATATGGTTTCGAGCCTTGGGATGACGCCCAGCTCGTTCAGGCGTCGGAGCGCTCCCATGTGGAACAGTGTCGCGCGGAACCCGCCCCCCGAGAGGCACAACCCCATGCCCGAGCGAGCATCAGAATCGGCACCCGGAGCCATAGGTCGAAGCTTGCTTCTATGCCGCTCCCGCCGGTAGCTCACGGCGTACCAAGATGGTCAGCACGAGCGCGGTAAGAAACAACGCCGCGACGTCGCCCCACAGGTGCCCAATCTGACCGGGGTCGCTCACAGAATGCACCGCCATGACGGCCCCGTGCACGATACTCGACCACACCGTGAACCAGATGAGGCTCAAGTTGCGGGCCGGGTCTCGCGCGGCGAGCAGCAGGAACACGCCGAGTGTTGCATAGATCCCCCAAATCATCTGGAGATAGGCCGGCTGTTCCGGCACCCAAGCCCAGCCACTCGGCCAGATACGATTCAACAGGGGAATGCCGAAGATAAAGATGAGGCCGAAGACTCTGAGCACGGGCCGCAGGAGAGAAGAGGAAGAAGCGCCGTTCATCAGTTCCTCCGCTGGAGATGTGAACTAGTGGTGTGACTGGCCGCCGGCGCGCCGATCGACCACGAAGCCGGTGGTGGTGAGAGCCATGCCGAACCCCACGATCGCGGTGAGCACCAGGAACAGGGGATCGCGCGACGCCACATACAGCGCGACCATGGTGGCCACGAGCACGACTCGCACCGCGAGCGTCGAGGGGTAGAGCGCCTCCACCCGGTGCCGCATGATCTGGGCGACGAGAATGCCCAGCGCCAGGAGCAGCGACCCCATGAACCTCACGAGTACCGGCGGATAGGTTCCCGTGGCGCCCAGGAGCTGGAGGGCGAGAGCTGGCGCGAACAGCAGGCCGAGTCCGCCGAGGGTGAGATAGCCCACAAGATAGTAGAAGCTCAGGCGGGTCCAACGCATCATACGCCTCCCTTGGTGAAGTCTCGCACCGCCCCGACGAACTCGTCGGGTGCGTCGAGCGCCAGGAAATGGCCGGCGTCCTTCACTGCGCGGAACTGTGCCCCCGGGATCGCCTGCCGATCGGCCTCCCGCTCGGGGACCCGGGACCAGTCGTGGTCGCCATAAACGAGGAGCACGGGCCGGTCGATCGACGGGTATTCGGAGCGCGCCCGCTCCCAGCCAGCCCAATGGCGGACGAGCGACATGAACGCCCCATAGTGGCCCCGCCGGTTGCCGACCTCGTACATCTCTCGCGCCAAGGCCGCCGGCATTGAATCGGGCCGATACACGCCGCCTTGGAAGATGCGCTTCACGATCGGATACTGGCGGAGCCGGGTAACCGTCGCGCCGAGGATCGGCACGTCGTTGAGCGCGAACAGAACGTTGGCGAGCACGGAGCTGCGCCGTATACCGCGCCCCCCGTCGTAATCGTACGGATTGACCGCCACGACGCGACGCACCGACGGGTGATGTCGGGCCGCGAGCAAGAGCGCGATGCTTCCACCGATCGACTCTCCCACGAGGACGGCACCTTTGATCTCGAGGGTGTCGAGGAATCCTGCCACACTCGAGACGAACAACTCGGGGTTATACTCGGCGTCGGGGATGTCCGAATACCCGTGGCCGGGATAGTCGAGCGCGTACACTCGAAACTGTTTCGCGAGCGCCGGCACCACGCGTTGAAACATGTCGAGCTGGGTGCGGAGCGTATGCAACAGCACGAGCGCCGGCCCCTGCCCTCCGGTGATGTAGCGCAGGCGCGTGGTACCCACCGTGACGTACCGGATCGGGATGGCCGGCGCCCACGAGAGTCGCTCCGGCGGGACCGGGGCACGGCGGAGCGACTCAACGATGTAAGAGATGAGTGGCAAGCCAACCAACAGAGCCGCGGCGACGATCCATCCGATGGTCATATAGATGTATCTACGGGTAGTGGTCGTTAGAGACAACCGATCTTGAGCGATTGCTGTTCCCCACGAACGCGCTTGACCGGACGTAGGTAGATGCATATGCATATAAACATGACTGCCAAGGCGTTAGCCCCTCCACCCCTGCCCTGCGCGTGCGCGAGTATGCGCCGGGCGACGCGGGCCATCACGCAGCTGTACGATGCGGCGCTCCGGCCGACCGGGCTCCGGATCACGCAATTCACATTGCTACAAGCCCTGGACCGAGCCCGTGAGCCGATGACCCAGGGAGCGCTCGGGGACCTGCTGGCGCTCGACAGCACGACGCTCAGTCGTACGCTCAGGCCGCTGGAGCAGGCGAGGTGGATTCGCCGCGTGGGGGGAGGTGACGCGAGGGAGCGCCGCATCGGGCTCGCCCCCCTGGGACTGCGGGTGCTCGAGCGGGCGACGCCGGCTTGGGAGCGAGTACAGCGACGGGTCAGGACGGATCTGGGTCAGCGAGATTGGGCGGCGCTGCAGGAGCTGTTGGGGTCGGTGGTGACGGCGGTCCGAAGCGTCTCGCGCAAGAAACGATAGCACGCGTGGTGAATCGCCTGCGCGACGCGCTGCAACCTTCGGGTGGGGGAGCCGCATCCAAAGAAGGACCGCCTCTTCCCCAGCAGCGACGCCATGCGCGACACCCGTAGGCTATCACATTCGCCAGCCGCGGCCGGCGACCCACTTTCGGCACTCAGGCTCGCGGTCGCTGCCCTCCTCCCGCTGGCCGTGCCCGGCGCCGCGCAGGTCCGGCAACCTCCGGCGAGCTGGAACGACGCCCTCGCCGTCTACGCAGCGCCGCTCATTCAGATGAACGACTTCAGCGGTACGATCCTGGTCCTCCGTGAGGGTCACGACTCGGTCGTCGCGGGGTTCGGCCTCGCGGACCGCGCGCGGGGCGTCGCGAACGGACGTGCGACCCGGTTCGGCATCGGCTCCCTGACCAAGACGTTCACGGCGGCGGCGATCGCGATCCTCCACGAGCGTGGAGCCCTCTCGCTCGATGACACCCTGGGTAAGTACATCCCGAAATTTCCCCACGGCGGCGAGATCACCATCCGGCATCTCCTCGCCCACACGTCGGGCGTGCCGGACTACCACTCCCTCCCCGACTACCGCGCCCGGCGCGTGCAACCGACTACTTTGGCAGAGTTCGCCGCGTGGATTGGTACGAAGCCCCTCGATTTTCGTCCCGGGGAGAAGGACTCCTACTCGAGCTCGGGATACGCGCTCCTCGCCCATGTGATCGAACGGGTCTCTGGCCTCAGGTATGGCGAGTTCCTGCGCCGAAAACTGTTCAAGCCACTTGGCATGACCGAGACCGGAGACTTGAGCGACGGCAGTGCGGTCCCCGGCCTGGCCACGGGGTACGACCCCGGATTCCCACCGGCCGGCGTTCAGGCGCCACCGCAGATGTCGGCGACATGGCTCGAGGGATCCGGGTCGCTCTATTCGACGGCCGCCGATTTGGTGCGGTGGGCCCGGGCGATCCGTGACGATCGGCTGTTTCGGCTCAAGGCGCTCGATTATCCGTACGGCTGGGGCAAGCGCACCTGGTTGCGACGCGACGTGATCGAGCAGGACGGACGGATCGCGCTGGGCTACGTATCCCATATGTCGATCTACCCGAAGGACTCGGTGATCGTCGTGATCCTGGGCAACATTCAGTCGGCCGCCACCGATCGCATGCGCACGGATCTCGCCGCGCTCGCCTTCGGCGAGCCCTATCAGGTGCCCGAGCTGCGACCCAGCGCCAACCCTGGCCCGTCACTCCTCAAGCAGTACACCGGCCGTTATCAGGTCGGGCCCGGATTCGTCATGACCGTGCGAGCAGAGGGAGACGACCTCTCGCTCGCCGGACCCGAAGGAGACTTCCTGCCTCTCGAGCCGGAGTCGGACAGCACGTTCTTCTTCCGAGCCTTATACGTCCCGGTCCGCTTCGAACGGGACGCCGCCGGCGCCGTGGTCGACCTCAACTGGGGTGGGCAGTTCGTCTGCAGGAAGATTCAGTAAGCGCGCCGCGTTGCAGTACGCAACGTGCGCGTGCCTGATGCGCTCGCGTGTCTTGCAGTGCACCTCGCGGGGGGGAGATTGGCAGCACCCTCTGCGAGGTAGCCATGAATCGAGCGCTCCGATTCAGCCTGGCCATTCTGTTGCTGGACTCGGCCCCCGTCGCGGGTCAAGCACCCGCCGAGCCTGCCACTCATCACACCGATGCGTCCGTCGACGTCCGGGTCGGCACCACCGGTTTCGGTGTCGAGCTCCGCAAGCTGCTGACCGGGCATCTGGGAGCCCGAGTGGGCGGGAGCTTCTTCAGCTTCAGTACGAGCAAAGCTCAATCAGACATCAGCTACGACGCATCGCTGAAGCTCCACACATTTTCGGCGCTCATCGATCTGTTTCCGGGTCGCCGCGGCAGCTTCCACGTGACCGGGGGCCTCGTGACGAACCCGCTCACGATCACAGCGACCGGTGTGCCCGCAGCGTCGGACAGCTTCAGGATCCACGGCACGGAATATCACGCGAGCGACGTCGGCACGCTGACCGCCGAGGGGAAGTTCCGTGGTGCGAGTCCCTACCTGGGCTTCGGCTTCGGCACGCCGGCGAATGAGCACAAAGCGCTGAAGCTGCTCTTCGATTTGGGCGCGGTGCTCGGTAAGCCGACCATCTCGCTCAGTGCAACGGGGGCTGCCTGCGCGCCAGGGACGGCGTGCGGTAACGACCTCCAGGCGCAACAGGCCCAGACTCAGCACGACGTGCGCAAGTACCTCAAGCTGTTTCCCGTCTTGTCTTTCGGACTGGGATATCGCTTCTGACGTAGCCTCGCCCGGATTCCCGTCCTAGTTTGGGGCATGAGCGAGACGACATCCCAGCTCGCTGCTGTGCGAGCGTGTTGGCACCCGGTCGCGTACAGCCGCGATCTGAGCGCCCAACCCATCGCGAGGACGCTGCTCGGAGAGCGGCTCGTTCTCTGGCGAGATTCCCACGCCATTCCACACGCGTTCGTCGATCTGTGCATTCACCGTGGTACGGCACTCTCGCTCGGCACCGTGCAACAGGACCAGATCGTGTGTCC
>CAYXIK010000010.1:0-3665 GCA_964465315.1 uncultured Gemmatimonadaceae bacterium
GACTGCAAGCCTCGCAGCCTAATTCCGCTGGTTGACCTCAGAACACCGTGAAAATGCAGCCAGGGACCCCCGCACGGCTCGGGCGAATTTCCGGCACCCGATCGCTGTCTTGATCTCGCGTACCACCCGTTCGACGCCATCGTTGCGAACTAGCGTTCGGGAGCGCCTACTCAGCCTCCTCTTCTTCCGCTTCCCGCATCACCTCCCGCAGTGCGTGCTTGCGCGATAGGATGACGAATCCGATCGCCGCGCCAATCACGTTCCCGCCGAGAATGCGGACCCAGGCGAGCTGTCCGAGACCGATACGAACGAGCAGAACCGTCACCATCGCCAAGGCGAACTGGATGATGACGAACCCGAATGCCACCGCGATCAGTAGACTCGGCTCTCGGGCCGCGCCGTGGATCCCGGATACGACCGCTACGCCGTAGGCGATGTTGATCAGGTAATGGAGCACTGTGAAGAGGACGATCCCGCCGAGCACGGTGAACGTACGGAACGGCTCGCCGGCAATGAGATCCACCATGGCGAGCCACACCCAGATGGCCGTGGCGACGATGACGCCGAGCCTGGCGCCCTCCCGGAACGAGTTGTGCTCGGAGGCCATCACGGATAGCGGCTCACAAGATCGGGGAGCGTCGTCAAGGCGTATCGCACGCTTATAAGCCTGTACCCGCAGCCCGTGCGGAGTCAACCGACCGTGGATTGTGTCCCCGCGCCAAGACGGCCTGACGGCGGCTCGCGACCGGAACGGAGGACGGATAGGCGCGGCAGAGGTCGAGTACCGCGCGGCGCAGCACCCGGCTATTTTTGCGCCAGCGGCCCGCCGTATCGCGGAGCAGCCGCTGCCGAATCTGAAGACGACCTCCTGTTCCGGCGAGGCCACGCGAAAGCGATTGCCACTACAGTCCGTCCAACAGTGGGTGCGGGCGTACTAGCGTTCGATCCCGCGCTGCTCCGCGCCATCGCGGAACGCGTCGGGACGCCCGCGTACGTCTACGGCGCCAACCTGATCCGTGGCCAATACCATGCCCTCCACGACGCCTTGAAGGACGTACCACACCGGATCTGCTACTCGGTCAAGGCGAACGGTAACGTCGGCGTGCTCCGGGTGCTCAAGGGCGTGGGCGCAGGAGCGGACATTGTCTCGGTCGGGGAGCTGCGCCGCGCCCTCGCGGCGGGGTTCGACGCCGCATTGATGGTCTTCTCGGGCGTCGGCAAGACCGCGGCCGAGCTCGAAGAAGCGATCCGGATCGGCGTCGGATTCCTCAACATCGAGTCCCCCGCGGAGCTCGAGGCCCTGATCGCGGTTGCCCACAAGCTCAAGAAGCCCGCCAGCCTAGGCATCCGGGTCAACCCCGACGTCGCGACCGAGACTCATCCGTACACCAAGACCGGAGAGAAGACCGCAAAGTTCGGCGTGCCCTATGACGAAGTCGTGAGCGTGGGCCAGCGCGCCGCAGCCGAGCCGCTCCTTACCCTGCGCGCCCTCGCGATGCACCTCGGATCGCAGATCACCGATGTCGAGCCCTATCATCGCGGGACCGTGAAGCTGCTGGAGCTCGTGACGGCGCTTCGCGCCTCCGGAATCACCACGATCGAGGCGCTCGACGTGGGAGGCGGACTCGGCGTGCGCTATCACAACGAGAAGGCGCCGAGCCCGCAGGCCTTCGCCACCGCGGTGGCGCCGGCGATCAAGCAGGCGGGACTCGCGCTCGTGTGCGAGCCGGGTCGCTATCTCGTCGCGAACGCCGGGGTCTTGGTCACGAAAGTGCTCTACCGCAAGCACGCCGGCGGCAAGGAGTTCGTGGTGGTGGACGCCGGGATGACCGATTTCGTGCGGCCGAGCCATTACAATGCGCACCATGAGATCGTGCCACTCAAGGATGGGGCGCGGCCCGAGGAGCTGGTCAACGTCGTAGGTCCCATCTGCGAATCAGGGGACTTCCTGGCGCTCGATCGGAAGCTGCCGGCCGTCGAGCCCGGTGAGTACCTGGCGGTGCTCGGCACGGGTGCCTACGGCTTCGTCATGAGCTCGACCTACAACCAGCGTCCCCGGCCGCCCGAGGTCCTGGTCGAAGGAAACCGGTACTACATCGCCCGGCAGCGCGAGACGCTCGACGACCTGCTACGCGGGGAGATCCTCGAGCCCACGACATGGTACCAAGCGTGAACCGCATCCTGATCCTCGACTACGGCTCCCAGTTCACCCAGCTCATCGCGCGGCGCGTGCGCGAGGCGCACGTCTACTGCGAGATCCATCCGGCGGCGCGCGGGACAGATGTCGCGTTCATCCGGGAGTTCGCGCCCCGGGGGGTGATCCTGTCCGGGGGCCCGAGCTCCGTGTTCGATCCCGGTGCGCCGACCGCCGACCCCAAGCTGCTCGAGCTCGGCACGCCGATCCTCGCCATTTGCTACGGCATGCAGCTCGTCGCGCATCTGGCGGGCGGCAAGGTCAAGCCGTCGCGGGAGCGCGAATACGGGCGGGCCGACGTCATCGTTCGAGACGCGAGCGCGGGAGGCCTCTTCGGGGGATTCGAGCCGCAGGACTGCATCACGGTATGGGCCAGTCACGGCGATCGGATCGAGCAGCCGCCGCCCCAGTTCCGCGTGACCGCCTCGAGCCCGAATGCGCCGGTGGCGGCCTTTCAGCACGAGACGCGGCCGATTTTCGGGGTGTTGTTCCACCCCGAGGTGGCGCATACGCCGCGCGGTGGGGAGATCCTCCACAACTTCCTGTTCGATATCTGCGGCTGCACGCCGGATTGGACGCCCGGCCATTTCGTCGAGCATGAGATCGGGCGCATCCGGACCCTCCTCGGCGGGAAGAGCCAGGCGATCTGCGGTCTCTCCGGTGGTGTGGATTCCGCCGTGGCCGCCGGGCTCGTGCACCGCGCCATCGGCGACCGGCTCACCTGCATTTTCGTGGACCACGGCCTGCTGCGCCTCAACGAGCGGGAGCAGGTGGAGCAGGCCTTCCGAGCCCATTTGGGCATGGACCTGCGCGTGGTGGACGCGGAAGCCCGGTTCCTCGAGACGCTCGCCGACGTCACCGATCCGGAGGAGAAGCGCCGCCGGATCGGGCACGCATTCATCGACGTGTTCGAGGAGGCCGCCCGCCACGTCGGTGCAGGCGACGTGGAGTTCCTGGTGCAGGGAACCCTCTATCCCGACGTCATCGAATCAACGTCGCCGCGCGGTGGGCCGTCTGTCACGATCAAGACCCATCACAACGTTGGCGGGCTGCGGCCCAACCTCCCGTGGAAACTGATCGAGCCGCTCCGGGAGCTCTTCAAGGACGAGGTGCGGCAGGTGGGGCGGGAGCTCGGGCTGCCGGAGGAGATCGTCGGGCGGCATCCGTTTCCCGGCCCCGGGCTCGCGATCCGCGTGCTCGGTCCGGTGACCCGCGAGCGTCTGGATCTCCTCCGCCGCGTGGACGCGATCTACATCGCGGAGATCCGCGCGGCCGGCCTGTACGATCAGATCTGGCAGGCGTTCGCGGTGCTGCTGCCGATCAAGTCCGTCGGGGTGATGGGGGACGGGCGCACGTACGACCACGTCGTCGCTCTACGGGCCGTGACCAGTCGCGATGGGATGACGGCGGATTGGTTCGCGTTCCCGGCGGAGGTGCTGGGGCGGATAAGCAGTCGGATCATCAATGAAGT
>CAYXIK010000010.1:3765-82218 GCA_964465315.1 uncultured Gemmatimonadaceae bacterium
GGGCGAGCTTCGTCGGCACGTCGGGCTCCTTGGCGAACTGGGCGATTTTTCCGAGGACCGGAAGATACTGGTTGGAGACTTCGAGGGGAGGCGCGACGATCAGGAAGAAATAATTCACCGGTTTGCCGTCGATCGCGTTGAAGTCGATACCCTCGAGCTTCCGGCCGAACGCTACCCGCAGCTGGCTGACGGCGAGTGCCCGCGAGTGTGGGATGGCGATATTCTGACCGATACCGGTTGACCCGAGCGTTTCCCGGCGCTTCAACATCTTCACAAGCGTTTGTTCGGACTTGTCGTCGAGCTTGAGCAGCCCGACGAGCTCCTTCAACACGTCGTCCTTGGTGGTGCTCTGCAGGTGCAGGTTGATCGCGTCGTCAGCGAAGAAATCACGCAAGCGCACGGCGAGCCACTCCGGTCGAAACGGCGGCGAAACCTAACGGCTGGTTGCTCGCGGCGCAACGCGTCATTACGTTGTGTGACATGGACTTCCCGTATCCGGTGGGACACGAATTCCCCCTCTTCCTCGCCCCCATGGCGGGGGTATCGGAGTCGCCGTTCCGGCTGATCGCCCGCCGCTTCGGTGCCGACGTGGTCGTGTCCGAGTTCATCTCGGCCGTCGGCGTGGCCCGGGGCCTGGAGCACCTGTTCCAGGACATGCGGTTCGAGGAAGCGGAGCGCCCGATCGGGATCCAGCTCTATGGCGCGGACTCCACGGTCATGGCCAAGGCGGCGGAGATGGTGACGCAGGCCTGTCAGCCCGACTTCATCGACATCAACTTCGGCTGCCCAGTGAAGAAGGTCGTGAAGAACAACGGAGGCTCCGGGTGCCTGAAGGACCTGGACTTGGTGCAACGCGTCATCCGGGCGGTGCAAAGTGCGACGCATCTGCCGGTGACGGTGAAGATCCGCAGCGGTTGGGACGAAACCCAGCGTGATCCGGTCACGATCGCCCAGCGCTGCCGCGAGGCGGGCGCTCGGGCGCTCACGCTGCACGCGCGGACGCGCACCCAGATGTTCGCGGGCCACGCGAACTGGGACGAGATCGCCCGAGTCGTCGAAACTCTGGACATCCCGGTCATCGGCAACGGGGACATCACGACCGCAGCGGACGTTGTGGCTATGCGCGCGCATACGGGGTGCGCCGGCGCCATGATCGCACGCGGCTCCTTTGGCAACCCCTGGATCTTCGCCCAAGCGCGCGACCTGCTAGCCGGGCGGCCGATGCGGCCCGACCCCGAAGCCGAAGAGCGGTTTACGACCGCGCTCGAGCACGCTCGACTCGCGCTGCTTCTTCAGGGCGACACGCGCAAGACGGCGCTCGAGTTTCGCAAGCATCTCGGCTGGTACACGAAGGGCGTGCCGGGCGCGTCCCAGCTACGCGAGCGACTCTTTCAGATCGAGTCGATGGAGCAGGCCGAAGCGATCTTCACCGCCTACCTCGCCAGGGAGGGGGCCGCGGTGGAGCAGGCGGCGTGAACCTCGAGGAGCTGGGGCGGCTCGTCGAGCGCCTCCCGTTCGCGTCCATCGATCACCTCCGACCCGCCACACAGGGGCATCAGGAGGTGATTTTCTGTCAGGGGAAGACACCAGAGCAGGTCGTGGGGATCGCGGAGCGGCTCGAGGCAGCGGGCGGGAGCTTTCTTGCCACGCGGACCGAGCCGCCGCATCGCGCCGCGCTGGCGGCGCGATTTCCGCGCGCGGAAGTGAATGAGCTGGGTCGCGTCGTCTACTTGCCAGACGATCCCGAGCCCGCGCCGACGGGGCGCGGGACCGTCCTCATCGTCACCGCCGGCACGAGCGACCTGCCCGTGGCCGAAGAAGCGGCGGTGACGGCGCGGGCCTTCCGAAATTCGGTCGCCCGTCTGACCGACGTCGGCGTCGCCGGGATCCATCGCATCCTCACGCAGACACAGGCGCTACGGAGTGCGGCCGTCATCATCGTCGTCGCCGGCATGGAGGGGGCGTTGCCGAGCGTCGTCGGTGGGCTGGTCGCCGTGCCGGTGATCGCCGTCCCGACCAGTATCGGATACGGGGCGTCCTTCGGCGGCGTCGCCGCGCTGCTCGCCATGCTCAACTCGTGCGCGGCGGGGGTCACAGTCGTCAATATCGACAACGGGTTCGGCGCCGCGGCCGCCGCGAGTCGCATCAATCACTCATGAAGGTTCCGCCGGCGAGGGTCTGGGTCGGGCGCATGCTTGCGGTGCTCGGCCTGGCGGCCGTCGTCGTCGCCGTCCGGTCGGCCAATGTTTGGGCGCTCGTGGCCGGCTTCGGCGGGTTCCTCGTCACCATCGGCCTCGCGCTGCCGCCCCTCGTGCGCGCATGGCTCGCGGACGCCCCACTCAGTCGCCCATCCGACTTCGACCATCTGCTGGACCTGCTCTGCCGATCGTACGGCGCCCGCGCGGGCTGGATCGTGGGTCTCGAGGAGGGCGACCTCGAGGTCGCGGGGAGCGGAGCGCTGGACGCCGCGGCCCGGCGACGCGGCGCCGCCCTCGTGCAGCTTGCGTCCGTGGATGGGCGTGCACACGTCGCCCGGGAGGCGGCGGGCACCTACGTGGCGGTCGGAGATTTTCCCTGGGGCGCGGGCTTGTTGCTGCCCCCCGGCGAAAGCGCAACACGCGTTGTGGAGGGCGCGACGGACGAGCTGCGACGGCTGGTGGCGAGCTTGCGGCTCTTGGGACAGGAGCAGGCCGCCGACCATCCGGCCCAGTTGGTGGCGAAGCAGCTCGCGGCGATCGCGGGAGGTGCGCAGACGCTCGAGGGCATCGCCAAGGCAGGCGTCGCGTTGGCTCAACAGCTCACCGAGCGCGGCTCCGCGATCATTCTCCAGGGCCTCGGCCCGGCCAACGCCGAGGCCCGCGTCGTTGCCGTGTCGAAACTGGCGGACAACCGGCTCGAAGGGCTGACTGTCACCGCGGAGGCCCCGGCGTTACGGGCGATCGGCGCTCGCGTCCCCGTGGCTTCGCGCGGGTCGGAGGATGTGTTCGGCAGCGCGCTGCCGGACCGCCGGCGGAGCGATCGGGCGGGCACGGCGTATCCCCTGCTCGACGGGCATTTCGCCATCGGAGCGCTCGTGGTCATGGGGCCGCCCTTCGCGGCCGGTTCGCCCGCCGCCGACCAGCTCCAGCGCCTGGTCGTCGAGCTCGGCTCCCGGCTGGCCGCGGCCCGCGCCCTGCACGACGCGGAGCAGCGGGCCGTGAAAGATCCCCTCACCGGATTACCCAACCGGCGTGAGTTGGAGCGCGTCCTGGGGCTGCAGGAGAGCAAGCAGCCGCCGATCGCGACCCTGATCTACGCGGATCTGGACCACTTCAAGAAACTGAACGACACGTTGGGACACGCCGCTGGCGATGGAGCCCTGCGGCACGTCGCGCGGATCCTCGAGAATGCGGTGCGGGACAAAGACCTCGTGGCACGAATCGGCGGCGAGGAGTTCGCCATCTGGATGCCGCACACGCCGATCGAGTCCGGACTGGAGGTGGCCGAACGAATCCGGGCCACCGTCGAGTCCACGGCTTGGCGATGGGGTGGTGAGACCTATCCCCTCACGATCTCGTGCGGCGTGGCGGGTTACCCCGACAGCGTGAGCACCGTGGAGAACCTCCGGGTCATCGCGGATGCGGCGCTATACCGCGCCAAGCAGGGCGGGAGGAATCGCGTCGAGCGGGCTCAGGGGGAGCCGATGCGGTACACGGGGTGAATCTCCCACAACGCCCGCACCGAGGCATTGCACCGCCCATGCCCTCCGTCTATCCGCTCGCTGCGCCGGCCGCCGCGGCGATGCTGCCCATCGAAGAAGGCCATTCCCGTGACGCGAGCTCGGACAGGTCGGCGAAGGATGCCGCCCTTGCCCAGCCGGTGACCGGCGATCAGCGAGTCGAGCGCTGACCGAGCGAGCTCGTAGCGCGGGCTGTAGCGCGGGTGCGGGATCTCGGCGACGATGCACGAATCGGCCGGACTGTCGGCCCGATCGGTCAGCTCGAGATGCCAATCGTCATCATCCTTGTATTTGTCGACCCGTCGCACCCAGGCCACGAGACTGTACGCCCGCAGCTCACGCTCGTCCCGCGGGGCACACGCGTCGCGCGAGCCGAGTAGCGGGGGTGCCCAGCTCGCGAGGATTGTCGCCACGGAGGTGGACTGGGGAGGCACGGCGATCCCGGAGGTGTCGACTTTCTGGGTCCAGCGGTAGTGAGGCTCCCGGCACGCCTGCCCGTGCAGGGGCGTTCCGGCGAGCGCGGCGATCAGACCGAGGGTCGCGCCTCCGACGACCGCTTCAGGTGATGGCACTGGCCATGGCGAGCAACCGCTCCTGTGAGGTCCGCTGATCCCCGCCCGACTGAGGCGTGCGGTGGCGATAGGTGCCATCCGGCTCCAGGTCCCACGCCGTTGGATCGGCGAGCTGCAGCTCGAGAATGTGGTCGAGCCGGGCGCGGCTGACGGGATCCTGCACCGGCGTCACGACCTCCACGCGCTGTCGAAGGTTGCGCGGCCGCCAGTCGGCGGACCCGATGTAGTACTCCGGCTCGCCGCCATTCGCGAAATGGTAGATGCGGGCGTGCTCCAGGAAGCGACCCAGGACACTGACGACGCGGATCCGCTCCGACAGGCCCACGACGCCGGGGCGAAGCGTGCAAACGCCCCGGACGACGAGGGCAACGTCCACGCCTGCCTGCGACGCGCGGTACAATGCTTCGATGATTTCGGGATCGGCGATGCCGTTGATCTTGGCGCGAATCCGCGCCTCCCGGCGCGCCCGCCCGTGGTCCGCTTCCCGAGCGATCAGCTCGAGGAGACGGCTCCTGAGGAAGGTGGGCGATACCAGTATCCGCCGGAACGCGGTCTGCGGGGGTCGGGATGATCCGGAGAGCTCGTTGAACAAGTCGTTCAGGTCGGCGCCCAAGTCCGGGTCCGCCGACAACAGACCCACATCGGTGTACGTCGCCGCTGTCGCCGCGTTGTAGTTGCCCGTTCCGACGTGGACGTAGCGTCGAATACCGCCGCCCTCGCGCCGTACAACGAGAGCGGTTTTGGCGTGGGTCTTGAGCTCGACCAGGCCATACACGACACGGATGCCCGCTTGCTCGAGTTTCCGCGCCCACTCGATGTTGCGCTCCTCGTCGAAGCGTGCTTTCAGCTCGACGAACACGAACACCTCCTTGCCGTGCGTCGCTGCGCGGAGCAAGGCGTCGACGATCTCGGAGCGCCCTCCCGCCCGATACAGCGTTTGCTTGATGGCGACGACGTCCGGGTCGTCCGCGGCTTCGATCACGAATCGCTGCACGGTCGCTTCGAAGTCGTCGTACGGGTGGTGCACCAGCACGTCCCGTTCGGCGAGGACCGTGAAAATCGAGCGTCCCGGCCCGATGGGCGACGCGCCCTCATGCGGGGCGTAGTCGAGCGTGGGAAGCGGCAGGCGCGCAAGGTCGCGCAGACCTCCAAAATCGAGCAACCCCGGTGCGACGTACAGGTCGCTCGGGCCGAGGGAGCCAGCGGGGCTGGTGTCCTCGAACTGCAGCTCCCGGAGTAGCAACTCTCGGACCGCCGGTGGCATGTCGCTTTCCACTTCGACGCGCACGGCGGCACCGTACGGACGTCGCTTCGTTTCCTCCTCGATGATCTGCATCAAACTCGAGGCGTGTTGCTCATCGAGCTCCAGGTCGGCGCCGCGGGTGACGCGAAACGCGTACGCTGCGTCCACGACCCGTCCCGGATAGACGGCGCGAAGATTGGCGCGGATGATGTCCTCGACGGCGACGAAGCCCATCCCATCCTTCAGCGGAACGAAGCGCGGCTGGTCGTCCGGCACCTTCACGTATGCAAAGTGAGTGGGGCCGCCTCCGAGATCGCGCACTAGGACGGCGAGCGAGAGACGCAGGTTGGGGATCAACGGGAACGGGTGTCCCGGCGCGCGGGTCATGGCCTGCGGTGAGACGAACGGGAAGATCCTCTCCATGAAGTAGCGGTCCAGACCCTCCTGCTGCGCTTTGGACAGCTCCGTCCAGGAAAAGATGCGAACGTCGTGCGCGGCCAACGCCGGGCGGCAGGCGTCCGTGAAACAGCGCGCCTGCGCCTCAACCAGTGCCCGCACCCGCATCCCGACGACCTGCAAGGCCGCCTCCGCAGCCAAGCCATCGTCACTGGACGCGGCGACGCCTTCCAGGACCGCCCGCTTCAGCGCGGTGACCCGGACCATGAAGAACTCGTCGAGATTTGCGCTGACGATGGACAAGAACCGAACGCGAGCGAGCAGCGGCACTCCCGGGTCTTCCGCAAGCGCCAGGACGCGCGCGTTGAACTGGAGCAGGCTCAGATCGGCGTTCAAGAAGTGCTCGGGGCCGAGCCGGCCGAGATCAGCGACCGCGGGGCGGAGCGCGAAATCGGACAGCCGAGCGCGACGCCCGGCAGCCGCTTGCGCCGACGGCTCGACGGAGGTCGCGGCGGCGAAGGCGTCCGACCGCATCGCGACCGTCAGCGCGGCAAGGGTCCGCGGGTCGCGCAACCCCGGGGACCCGGCGCCAGCGAGGAGTTCCTCGACCGGCACCCAGTGTAGTGTTTCTTGGGTCGACTGGAGCGCCCCGATCGCCCGCCGCACCTCCCACACCTCGAGCAAGGGTCGCGTGAGGCCAGCCGGGGCCGTGCCGAGGAAGCGCACCTGTCCGTCCGCGCTGCCGAACGACGCCCGTAAGACTTCCCGGCAACCCTCCTCGCCACCTCCCCTACGCATCGGGAGCGTGAATGAGCCGGACTCGGCGAGCATCGCGACGGCCCCGACCTGGAGCGCGATCACCGCCACCTCGCGTCCGCCCCGCGTGACGTCGGCCAGGCCCTCTGCCTCGAGCTCGCGCAACAGCTTCTCCGCGCGCTCCTGCTTCCCCACGAGCAGCGGGCGCAGGCCGTAGCGTTCTTGAAACGCCTGGGCGAGCCGGTCTAACCGCGGTCGGCCCGCGGCGACCGGGCGGAGTTTCAGCTCCTGAAACTGCTGCGCGAGGTGGTGGCTTCGCACCGTCACGACGTCGTAGATGATGTCGTGGCGCCCCCAGGAGAACCACGCCGGCTTCGAGCGCCGCACGCGCCGCTCGGTCTCGAATTGGATCCGCGGGAGCAGTTGCCCGGGCTCGATCAACGCCCGCAGGCGGCGCGCCGGGTCAGACATGCCCGCAATCGCTTGGTCGCCTTCAAGCTCGGGGACTAGGGCCTCGAACCGCTGCGGAAGCATGAGGAGGGCGCCGTCTTCCCAGCGGCCGCCGGTCCGGAGCGTGAGAATACGCCGATCGTCGACGCCGATACGAAACCGGCAGCTGGCGCCGCGCCGGCGCAAAGTCCAGTCGGCCGAATCGAAGTAGATGTCCCGCTGGAAAAACGGCTCCACCGGGCCGGAGCGAAGGCCCAGGGGGAGGGGATCTGCCACCATGCGGTTGAGAAGGTCCAGCGCCGGAACGTCGGCCTTCCACTCGGCCAACATCTCTAAAACGCGAACCCCGTCCTGATGTACACGCGCGTCCCCTCGACGCTGTGCGCCGCGGCCACGGAAAACGTGTTGGCGCGACTCAGGAACGACATCCAGAGCCCGCCTCCCGCGGCAGCGTGCCAGCGATCCGAAGTCTGGCCCGAGAAGTACACGCGGCCGGCGTCCCCGAGCCCAAACACTCCGAGCTCACCTGGAAGCAACAAGAAAAACTTGGTGAGGGAGAGTCGCAGCTCGACGTTCCCGTATACGGCGGCATCGCCCACGAAGCGGTGTTCCACGAACCCGCGCACAGTCGTGGCCCCGCCGATGTACGCCGCTTCCTCGAATGGCAAGGGAAGCGTGCTCCAGACCTTTTGCCCGGCGACCCGGACGGCGAGCGTCGGCCGCAGGGGAGCGTGGAGCATCAGGTACGAGGCCGCCTCGGCGTGGCCCTCGCCGAGCGCCGACGTCAAGCCCAGCGCCTTGGGATAGACACTGCCGCCGATGCCGAGGGAGATGCCGCGCGTCGCGGCTCGCGGTTGGTCCCGCGTGTCAATGTGAAGGGCCGCCGCGGCACCGACCTGAGCCAGGTCCTTGACGCCGTAGGGCCGCAGCGTGTTGATGAGGGTGCCCGCTTCGAGGTTAGTGTGAGCGAACTTGAACACCGGGCCGACCGACAGGTTCGTCGACCGCGAGAGGGAGAACTGCAGGGCGGGCGCGACCAGATACTGCTGCTGCTTCACCTTGTAGAAATCACTCGAGCCCGTATCGACGGTCTCGTTGCCGAAGCCGTAGAATCGGAGGACATCGATTCCGGACGCCCGCACGTGGAGCGTCACAACGACGGGAGGTACCAGGCCTCGGAATTCACCGTTGAACTCAGCCCGGCCTGTCTGGGCCGCCGTCGCGTAGCCGGCGCGCACCCGCACATGGGAGTTGTATGGGAGCCGCCGGAAGTCGTACCCAGTCCCGTCGGCGCCCGCGCCTACGAACAGCCCCAAGTCCGGCGTATAGCCGGCCCAAGTGAGCGGCATCCAGCGCGAGCCCCAGTCGCGCGGGAGTCCCAGCGTCGAGGTGTCGACCGGTGGCTCCACGTAGCGCGCTCGGTCCACCGACGTGCCGTGTCCGGTGACGAAGCGGTCCATCCCGCCGTCGTCGTAGAACCGCGTTGTGCCCGCGCGCGCCGAATCCACCAGCTCGTCATCCCCACCTCCACCGATCACGAGGACCACCGGCCCCGAACCGTCGGACCCGCGAACGACCGCCCGGTCGTCGCCGCCATGGAGGTACACCCGGATCTCTTCGGTGTCGTGGTGATCGAACGTGCGCTGGTAGTACGGCGCGCCTCCGGCACGGGGGGACAATCGCACGGAGATGCGTCCGCCGGCGAGGCGCTCGATTTCCGCGAGGTCCGGCTGGTCCGTTCCGTGGATCTCCACTACCTGGGCGCGGAGCGCGTAGTAGTCGTTCGCGATCTGGGGCAGGTGGTCCCGCCGGCGGCGCAAGGCGTACGCAAGGGCGGCGCCGTTCTTCCGGAAGTATTCGGGAGGGAGCCGGCGGATGGCCGCATCGATTACTGAGTCGGTCACCCGCGCCTTTATCGTGCGCGCCACCGAGTCCCACACGGGCTTCTCGAGATCCATAAGCAGCCGCCGGTCCGGCACCTCGCCCGCGTAGGTGAGACGCCAGATGCTCGGATAGTCGTCGCCGAAGCCAATGAGCTGGGGCCAATAGAAGCCCGTGAGCCATACCAGGAAGCCGTCGAGGCGTGCGAACGCCTGGTCGCGGTCACGCGGTATCGGCCGCCACCAGCGGATTCCCGCCGAGTCGAACCGCGCCCAGCGCCACTGATCCTGATGCCGGTCCCAGTCGCCGATCAACACGTCCATAAGGCGGGCGGCGAGGTACGCGCGGGAATCGACGCGGTTGCGCGAGTCGCGCTCCAAGTGTTCGAACAGTTTCTTCGTGCCCGCCAGGTCGGCCGCACCTGACCAGGCAACATCGTTATCCGGTCCCACAGTGGGACGCTCTTCGATCATGCCGAGCATACCCGCCTTGGCGCAGTCGAACCCCGCCAGACGGCGGTCATCCGGCAGCACGAAGATTCGGGGCTCCGCATGCAGGATGCGGGCGGCGTCGAGGAGGGGCGCCACCACGAGGGGGGCGCCCGGGTGAGCGGAGCTGATCTGGTCCTGGATGAGATCGCGTACGAACGTGGCCCGCAGCTCTGGAGGCAACGCAAGCGTCGGATCCTTGTCGACCGAGCGGAACACGTATTCCCGCCCGTTCGCCCCGAGAAGCCGGAGCGACTTAGTCTCGCGGCGGCCGCCGCACAGGCTCGGTGTAAGCCCGCCCGCATAGGTCGTCAGGTCGAGCACTTCGACCCGGAGCGGCGTAGTCCAGAGGTCGCGGTAGTGCGCGCCGAGCAGGAGGCGGTGAAGCCAACCGGCCTTGTAGTGCGACCCCGCCACTATGTCCACGTTCCGGGGCGAGTCCGCAGGCGCGCGGGCGGTCTGTGCGGCGAGGGGGCGACCCTGCGGGGAGCGGATCCACAGCGCAAAGAGGGCCGCGAGCCGCAGCCACGCACGGCGCCTCATTCGCCCTTGCCCTTTTTCAGACCCCGAAGGGAGCGGTATTCCGCGGCATCGATCGGGGGCGTCCCCTGGCTTTTCAAGGCGTGGAGGAGCGACGCCGCCAGGATCCCTTCCTTGAGGCGCAGCAGGTATTCGAGCGTCGAGCGCCCAGTCCCCGCTGGCAGTATTTCCGCGAGCCTCCAACGGACCGTCTGCGTCTCCAGGAGTCCCTCGACGACCCGCTGCGCCGTCTCCGGCTCGGTCGTGTGCACCAGTAGGACACCGTTGAAGCGTTCCCCCTTCTTGTCGTCGGCGCGGGCCACGATGTACGCCTGCAGGCGCGCTGCGCGGTCCGCTACCTCCTCGAGCTCACTCGGCGCGAGTGCGGCCAGCAGCTGCGGATCGCCGACGGCCAGTTGCGCGGAGGGACGACGACGCGGGCCCAGCAACCCCTCGGCGGGTGGCAGCGCCGGCAACAGGACACCCTGGTCGGCGTAGATGTTGCCGACGTTGAGCTTCCATAACGCGAGCACCGTCAGGTTGAACACCAGCGACATCACGGCCGCGACCACTGGAACGTAGACACCGGCCGCGAGGCCTACGCCGAGAGCGAGGTAGATGTAGACGACGTCTTTTGTGTCCTTGAGGGTGTTGCGAAAGCGGATCGCCGCCACTATGCCGCCCAGCGCGAAGGCCAAGGCGAGACTGTTCTGGACGAGGATGAGCGTGCCCGCCACCGTCATCGGCAACACGATCACGGTCTGCACGACCGACTGGTCGTAGCCGCGTTGCTGCTTCGTGGTCATGTATACCCACGCCGTAGGCAGCATCAAGGCCAGAGCCCCGATCATCGAAAACATCGTGATGACGGCGAGCGCCGTGGCGCCCAGGCTTCCGGGCCCGGCACCGCTCGCCGCCGTCTCGAGCGCCTCCTTCTTACTGACGACGCCGTGCACGGGCGAGAGTTCTTGGAAGCGGGCGAACAGATCGCGTATTTGCGGGAACAACGTGACCAGCACGAGCGTGATCAGGGCGAGGAGCACGTAGTACGCAACAAGGCGCACGAACGGAGATTTCCAGATCCGCTCCATTTTGGTAATAGAAAGGCGCCATCCCCAATTGGCTAGAGTGGTTTGGCTCGCTTGGCGCGGGAGAAGGGGCAGGCTAAGTTGGCCCTGATGCTCGACGTGCTCGACAAGCTTCGTGAAAGCCTGGCACCCCGCTATGACGTCGAACGGGAAATCGGCACCGGCGGCATGGCGCGGGTCTACCTCGCCGTAGAGCAGCACCCACATCGCCGTGTGGCGATCAAGGTGCTGGACCCCGAAGTCTCCACCCGCTTGCTCCGCGAGCGGTTCATTCGCGAGGTGGACCTCTCATCGAACCTCAGTCATCCCCACATCGTACCGATCTTTTCAGCGGGGGAAGCGGGTGGCCTGTTCTACTACGTCATGCCGTACGTCGAGGGCGAATCGCTGCGGCACCGCCTGTTGCGACAGCGCAGGCTGCCCCTGGACGATGCGCTCTACATCGCCGGCGACGTCGCCGACGCGCTCGGCTTCGCCCACGGCCAGGGGATCATCCACCGCGACATCAAACCCGAGAACATCCTGCTGTCGGGCACTCACGCGATCGTCGCCGATTTCGGCATTGCCCGCGCCATCAGCGCCGCGGGGAGCCTGACGCTTACCCAGGCCGGCCAGACGGTCGGGTCACCAGGGTACATGAGTCCGGAACAGGCCATGGCCACCGGCGATCTCGACGCGCGCACGGACATCTACAGCCTGGGCTGTGTGGTGTTCGAGATGCTGGCGGGGGAGCCTCCGGCCGCGAGCATGACCGAGCGCCGGATCCACAACTGGACCGCCCTCGAAACCAGCGCGGCGATGCGGCGCGCCGAGGCCGGAACAGTGCGGGCGGTGAAACACGCCATTTCCCGGGCATTGGCGCCGCTGCCCGATGATCGATTCCCCACGGTCGCCGAGTTTGCAACCGCCTTAGGAGGAACGGCGCATCGGATCAGTGTGCCGAGCCGCGGCATCCTCGCCGGTCGCCGGGGGCGGCGAATCGCGTTTGGCGCAGGGATCGCGGTCGCCCTCCTCGGCACGGGCACGGCAGTCCAGGTGCTCCGCAATCACGGCCCGCGGCTCAACGAGCGACGGGTCGTGGTCGCCGTGATCGAAAACCATACCGGGGACCCCACGCTCGACAACATCGGGCACATGGCGGCGGATTGGGTCACGCAGGGGCTCGCCCAAACGGGCCTCGTGGAGGTCGTGCCGTCGGTGTCGGTGTTGAGCTCGTCACGCGCTCCGGCGGGGCACGGCGCCGGACACCTCGATGCCGTGGGGATCCGGAGTCTGGGGCGCGAGACGGGTGCCGGCACCGTGGTGTCGGGCGCCTACTATCATCAGGCGGACAGCATCCGGTTCCAAGTCCAGATCTCCGCGTCAGGCGACGGCACGGTGTTGCGCGCGCTCGACCCAGTGGCGGCACCGATCTCACAGCCGCTCACCGCCGTGGAAGCCTTACGCCAGCGAGTGATGGCCGCACTCGCGACGCTCTTCGACCAGCGCCTGAGCTTCTGGGCAAAGACGGCAGGTCAGCCTCCCAGCTTCGCCGCGTACCAGGAGTTCATCCAAGGGCTCGACCGGATGGTGCAGTTCGACTCACGTGGCGCCATCGGTCACTTCCGGCGCGCCGCGTTGCAGGACACGACCTTCAAGCTGCCCTTGATCTTCGCCGCGCACGAGCACATGGACTTGGGCGAGTTCGCCACCGCCGACTCGATCGCGCACGCGGTCGACCGCTCTCCGGGTCCCCTGTCCCCGCTCGACCGGCACTACCTGACGTGGGTGCTCGCGGAGACGGGGGGCGACCGGCAACGATCGCTCGAGACGGCGCGTGAGATGGTGGCGATCGCGCCAAATTCCGAAACGCTGTGGCTGGTGGCGCAGTGTGCCCTCGCGCTCAATCGTCCTCGGGAGATGGCGGATGCGCTGACGACGCTCGGGCCCGACCGCGGCCTGTTCCGGGGCTGGTCCGTCTATTGGTTCTACTTGTCCTTCGCCCATCACCTGATGGGCGATTACCACCGCGAGCTGAAAGTAGCGCTCGAAGGGAGGCGGCGTCATCCGGACGAACTGACGGTACTCGCGGCGGAAGTGAGGGCGCTCGCCGCGCTGGGCCGGACCGCCGACATCAACGAGCGCCTGACCGAGGCGCCGAGCCTCCCACCACAGCCGGGCTGGTCTCCCGCCGACATCGCCCTGCTCGCCGCGTTCGAGCTGGCAGCCCACGATCACCGCGCGGACGCCCCGGGCGCGAGTCGCTGGGCTGTGCATTGGCTGGAAGGACGGCATGCCGCCGAAGGGCGATCAATCGCAAACCGTTTCCGTCTCGCCATCGCGCACTACCTCAGCGGGGAGCTCGAGACGACGCGAGGTCTGCTGGAGGGACTCGTTCAGGAGAAGGCAGTCGAGGCACGCGATTCCGCCAACCTGCGATGGTTCTCCGCCATCACGGGTGATCTGCCCGATCATCTGACTTTCCTCGGCTTTCTCGGAGTGGTGGAGGCGCGCGAGGGGAAGCGCGAGGACGCGCTACGCATCGACCGGGAGCTTCAGGCCATGAGCCCACGGTATCGGTACGGCCGGCACACGATGTGGCGCGCCCGGATCCACGCCGTTATCGGCAAGCCTGACTCGGCCGTGGCGCTAGTGGAGGAGGCGTTCGCTCAGGGGTATCCGCGGGGCGGGGTCATGCACCTCTACCCCTCGCTCGCGTCGCTGCGTGACGACCCAGCCTATCAGGAGCTGCTCAAGCCCAAGGAGTAATCGTAGACAAGGATACGGACGTCCTCGTCGTCGGTGCAGGCCCCACCGGGCTGATGCTCGCGAATCAGCTCGCCCGACGAGGCGTGCGGATGCAAATCATCGATCGACACGCCGGCCCGGCGCGCGAGTCGAGGGCGCTCGGCGTGCAGGCCCGCACCCTGGAGATTTACTCACACTTGGGGATCGCCGACCAGGCCGTCGCCCTCGGGAAAAAAGCCGACGGCGCCGTCCTGTGGGCAGAGGGCCGGCGGGCCGCGCGCGTTCCGCTGGGGGACATCGGGCGGGACGTCAGCCCGTATCCCTATCTGCTGGTCCTGGGGCAAGACGACAACGAGCGGTTGCTGGGAGGCGCGCTGCGCGCCCGCGGCCTCGGCGTACAGTGGAACACCGAGCTGGTAGGCCTCGCGCAGGACACCGATCACGTGACGGCGACGCTCAAGAACTCGGACGGTACGAAGAGCGAGGTGAGGGTCCCCTGGCTCGCCGGCTGCGACGGGGCGCGCAGCACGGTGCGCGAGCTCAACGGGATCGCGTTCGAGGGCGCGCCCTACCAACACGTGTTCTTCGTCGCCGATGTGCAGATGACGGGATCGATGGCACCCGACGTGCTCAACGTGTATCTGTGGCGCACGGGATTTCACTTGCTCTTCCCGATGCGGGGGACCGATCATTGGCGGATCGTCGGCATCCTGCCCCCTCACCTGCGGGGGCGAGACGACCTCACGTTCGAGGAAACCCTTCCCACGCTGCGCCGCGAAGTGGGTGATGAGCTTTCATTCCAGGCGTGCAACTGGTACTCCGCCTACCGCATCTATCACCGCCGCGCGGCCCGGTTTCACGACCGCCGCTGTTTTCTGCTCGGGGACGCGGCGCACATCCACAGTCCGGTAGGAGGGCAGGGCATGAACACCGGCCTGCAGGATGCGTACAATCTTGGCTGGAAGCTCGCCCTCGTCGTGTCGGGACGCGCGGGGGTGGACCTGCTCCACTCCTATGAGGACGAGCGCCTCCCCGTCGCCAACCACCTCCTGAAACGCACCGACCGGTTGTTTTCGCTCGTGGTCTCCGACAGCTGGCTGGCGGGGTTCGTCCGTACGCGGGTTTGGCCGAAGATCATGGGGTTCGCCCTGCGCACCGCCCCGGCGCAACGAATCCTCTTTCGCACCATATCTCAGACTGGCATTCGGTATCGGACCAGTCCCCTCTCGGAGGCACTGGCGGGTCTGCCTGAAGCCGGCCCGCGCCCCGGTGATCGTTTCCCGTGGCTGCGACTCACGTTTCGGCGGAATGGTGCCTCCGAGGACCTGTTCGCAAAACTCGACGATACGCGATTCAATCTGATCGTGATCGGGCAAAATGCCCCGCCGGGTGGAATCCCGGAGCTCGGCGACTTGTTGCGCGTCCACGAGGTTCCGAGCGATCCTGTCAACGACCGGGAGCTCGCCCGTGCGAGGATCCCCCGCGTCTCTTTTTACCTGCTGCGTCCCGACGGCCATGTCGGGCTGGCGGGGACACAGTTCGAAGCCGGGAGTGCGACCCGCTATCTCTCCGAGCGCGTTCGCCTTGGAGGTAGCCGCGGGTAAGGGGTGCCCCGTCCCGGGCTCGTTCCACACCAGAAACAATCGGAGACACGCCTCGTAGAAGGGATGACGAACCACCATCCTTTCGTGGAGCCGTCCCGAGATGAAACGCCGGAGGGTTGCCGTCCTCGCCGTGGTCGTCGCCGTGCTCGGCGTGGGCGCCATGGCCGCCACCGGGGGCCTCGTCGGCAAGAAGAAGGACGGGCCCAAACTGGTAGCGGTCGTTCGCGGGTCGCTAGTCGATAAAGCCCTCGCCGTCGGCACCATCGAGCCGCGGGTCGAGGTCAGCGTCAAGTCCATCCTCGCCGGCGTGGTCCGGCGACGCTTCGCGGCAGTCGGCGACTTCGTCCAGCGGGGCCAACCGCTGCTCGAGATATCGCCCAACCCCACGCCGTTGGAAATGGTGGAGCTCCGTCGCAACGTGGAGCTGCGCGAGATCGAGCTCAAGAACCTCGAGCGCGAGTTGACCCGCCAACAGCAGCTGCGCAACAAGAACCTGATTTCCCCCGCCGATCTCGAGACCGCTCAACAGCGGGTGGACGAGGCCCGCAATCAGCTCTCGCTGGCCCAGGAGCGGCTCGCGTTGCAAGAAGGGGGCAAGGTGCTGACCGGCGGCAAGCCGGTGGAGACCGTGGTTCGCGCCCCCATCGACGGCTACATCCTCGAGGACTCGATCGAGATCGGCGACCCCGTGGTGCCCCTGACACCGTACCAGGCGGGCACCGTGCTGATGCGCATGGCCGCGATGCGGGACTTGATCTTCCGCGGGACTGTGGACGAGATCGACGTCGGTCGCCTCAAGGAGGGCATGCCGGTGACGATCAAGATCGGCGCGCTGCCCAACGCGAGTGTGAAAGGCCGGCTCGAGAAGATCTGGCTCAAGGCGCACAAGCAGGAGCAGGCCACCGTCTTCCCGATCGAAATTGTCTTGACGGAAGTGGCAGGCGCCAAGCTCCGGGCCGGGTACTCGGCCAACGCGGAGGTGATCATCGAACAGCGGGACAGCGTGCTGTACATCCCGGAGCGAGTCATCACCCATCGCCACGACTCCACCTTCGTGACCGTGCGCACCAGGGCCGGCAGGACCGAGGAACGCTTGATCAAGACGGGCCTCTCCGACGCCATCAACATCGAAGTGCTACAAGGCCTGCAGGTGACGGACTCGATCGTCGAGGCGCCCCAGCGCGAGATCAGCTGACGTGTGGCGCGAGTTCTTCGCCGACCTGCGGGCACAGAAGCTCCGCACCTCGCTCACGGTATTGGGCATTGCCTGGGGCACGGTGGCGGTGGTGGTCCTGCTGGCCTTCGGGGTCGGCCTGGAGCGGCAAACCATGAAGCGCTTCCACGGGCTGGGCGACCGAATCGTCATTCTCTTCGGCGGCCGGACCACCAAGCCGTTCGCGGGCTTCGGTGACGGCCGCCCGGTCCGCCTGCGGCCGGACGACGTGGCGCTCCTCGCCAGCGAGGTGGGCGAGATCGAGCACATCAGCCCGGAGTTCATCACGCAAAGCGCGCGCGTCCGGCGCGGCGTCAAGGCGGCCACCCCCGCGGTCACCGGCATTGTTCCCGCCTACGGGCTGATGCGCAACATCATCGCCGAGCCGGGCGGCCGCTTCATCAACGATCGCGATGTCGCCGAGCGGCGGCGCGTGGCGGTGCTGGGCAACGAGCTGGCCAAGCTGCTGTTCGAGCAGGAGGGCCCCGTTGGTCAGCAGGTGTACCTGGGGGACACGCCGTTCACGATCGTGGGCGTGATGCACCCCAAGTTGCAGAACTCCTCGTATCAGTCGCGCGACCAGGACCGCATTTTCATTCCGGCAACCACGCACTACGCCTTGTTCGGCGACCAGTTCCTCAACGATATCGTGTACCGAGCGCGGACCTCAGAGCTCACGAAGGTGGCCGAGCGCCGAGTGTACGAGACAATGGGACGGAAGTACCGGTTCGATCCCACGGACAAGGACGCGCTGGGGTTCTGGGACACCAGTGAGTGGGAGACAAAGTTCGGCAAGCTGTTCGTCGCCTTCAATATTTTCTTCGCGGTCGTCGGGACGTTCACCCTGCTCGTCGGCGGCATCGGAGTGGCGAACATCATGTATATCGTGGTCCGGGAGCGGACGCGCGAAATCGGCGTGCGGCGGGCCGTGGGTGCCACGCGTGCCGACATCATGCGCCAGTTCTTCGCCGAAGCGCTGATGATCGTGGCGATGGGGGCGACGCTCGGGCTGCTGCTCTCGCTCGGCCTCGTGGCCGGCCTGGGCGGGTTGCCGATCAAAGAGTTCGTCGGCGTCCCGACCATCTCCCCGGCCGTGCTCGCGGCGACACTCGCGTTGCTCGCGCTGGTCGCGTTTGCGGCGGGCTTGATGCCCGCCCGCCGTGCAGGGGCGCTCGACCCCGTTGAAGCGCTACGCAGCTAGCCATGTTCTACATCCTGCTCCAGGAATTCCTCGGCGACCTCAAAACGCAGCGGACCAGGGCGTTCCTCACCTTCTTTGCGGTGACCTGGGGGACACTCGCGGTCGTGCTGCTCTTGGCGTTCGGGGAGGGCCTGAAGCGCACCGTCCGCGACGGCCTGCTGGGTGCCGGCGAACGGATGTTCATGGTCTATGGCGGTGAAACCAGCAAGGCGTTCGCCGGCCTCGGGCAAGGCAGGCGCATCCACCTCGTCGAGGAGGATCTCGATCTCATCGAGAGCGCGATCCCGGACGTTGACCGCGGAAGCGTCTCGTACGGGCGGTGGGAAACGTCGTTTCAGGTGGGCAAGACCCGCACCAACGCGTTTCTCGAGGGAGTGGGTCCCGAACACGAAACGATCCGCCACATGGAAGCCGCGTCGGGAGGGCGCTTCATCAACGTCGCCGATGTCGCACGGAGGCGGCGGGTGTTGTTCCTCGGCAACGAGCTGGCGGAGCGGATCCTCGGCAAGCGCATGGATCCCATCGGCAAGAACGTGGTGGTCGACGGCTTGCCCTTCACGGTCGTTGGAGTCCTGAAAAAGAAGTTCCAAGACTCGAGCAACAACGGACCCGACGCCGAGCGCGGTGTGATCCCTTACTCGACGTTTCGCGCCATCTATGGCAACCGGTTCGTGAGCCACCTCATCGTGCAACCGCGCGATGCGTCTCGGGGACCCCTGGTAAAGGCGGAGTTGTACCGGGTCCTGGGCCGAAAATACAGCTTCGATCCCACCGACCAGCGGGCCCTGGGCATGTGGGACTTCATCGAAGACGAGAAGCAGAACCTCGCCGTCGGACTCGGCATCCAGATCTTCATGGGGCTCGTCGGGGCCTTCACGCTGCTCATCGCGGGCGTGGGTGTCGCGAACATCATGTACGTCGTGGTCAAAGAGCGGACCCAGGAGATCGGCATCAAGCGCGCGCTCGGCGCGCGCCGGCGGCACATCATGGCGCAATTCCTGTTCGAGGCCATGGCGATCGCCCTGTCCGGCGGGCTCGTGGGCCTCGCGGTGGCGACGCTCATCGTGCTCGGGGTCGACGCGATTCCGACCGAAGGCAACGAGGCGATGCAGTACATCCTCAACCCGAAGCTGTCTTGGCCCATCGCGGTCATCTGCGTCGGCATCCTGATCAGCGTGGGGCTCCTGGCGGGCATCCTGCCGGCGCGCCGCGCCGCCGCGGTCGATCCGGTGGAGTCACTGCGCTATGAGTGAGCCGGGTGCCGTTGAAAAAGCCTCGGTCGCCACCTACCTTGCGAGACACGGGGGCGACAGGCTTCGACGGGTTTGGCGAGGATATCGCTGCGTGCCCAGGTCGTCAGTCACCTGGTAAAACCACTGGCAAATTCTTAACTGCCAATTCAAACCTGGCACTGGCTGCGTAAGCTTCGGCTTCACGCACCTGCGTGAGTGGCAGCCCGCCTGAGGCGGCGCTCACGTATCGCAAAATCGGGCTGGCGTGATCCGGGGCCCGAACGGGTCGCGTAAGAGCAGGTAAGGGCTCGTTGCCGCCGGGGCCGGCGAGGCGCCCTGGTGGTGAGACCTCCAAGAAGCCTCGTCTACGCACGTAGTAGCGGCATCGGAGTCATTCTCGGACCGGGGTTCAATTCCCCGCGCCTCCACTGAGACAAGCAGGTTGGGGACCAACCTCCCCAACCTGCTTTTTGTCAGGTAACGTAATGGGCACGTTACCCTCTCCCGGAGAACGCATGGACGCGGTGCTCGACCTCTTCAGAGTGGTGTACGAACCGACGGCGGTGTTCGGGCGCGTGCGCGAGAAGCCGCGCTTTCTCGCGCCGTTCCTCGCGCTCGCCGTCATCACCGTTGTCATCGGCGTGGTGCAGCTTCCCTACGTCAAGGCGGCCATGACGGCGCAGTTCGCACAGACGCCCAACATGACGCCCGACCAGGCCCAAGCCGCCCTCAAGTTCGCGCCGTTCGGCATCGTGATCGCCCCGATCATTTACGCGCTCTTCCTCCTGCTCAATGCGTTCATTCTGTGGGTCGGCGTATCGATCCTGGGAGGCGAAGCGAAGTTCGCGACGCTGCTGAGTGTCACCACGTACGTATCGATCACCTACACGCTGCTCCAGATCGTCGGCCTGATCGTCCTGATGATGCGGGGGACCGGTGGAATTGCGAGCATGGTCGACCTGCAGCCCGCGCTCGGGCTCGACTTGCTCGCGCCCGACGCGAAAGGGTTCCCCTTGGCGTTCCTGCGCGGGATCAACCCCTTCACGCTCTACGGCGTGTTCCTGACATCCGTGGGTGTAAGAGTCACCCATCAGACGTCGAAGGGCGCGGCGTATACCGCCGCGATCATTCAGATCCTGATCGCGCTCTTGCTGGGGGCGGCGCTGACGAGGGGATGAGGAAAGGCGGGTTGGTGGCGGTTGCTGGAGGATGATGAAGGTTGCTCCGATGCAACCTCCCCCGTCCTCCACGAACCTTGACCATCCTTCCCCAACCTTCCTCTCCTCACACCGTCGCCCGCGTGCGGTTGATCACACCTTGCTCCTCGAGCGCAGCCTGGGCCGCGGCGAGCCGGGCGATGGGGACGCGGAACGGCGAGCACGAGACGTAACTCATCCCGACCCGGTGGCAGAACTTCACCGAGCTCGGCTCTCCGCCGTGCTCGCCACAGATGCCGACCTTCAGGTCATTGCGCGTGGCCCGACCGAGCTTCACCGAGAGCTCGATGAGCTTGCCCACGCCGTCCTGATCGAGCACCTGGAACGGATCATCCTTGAGAATGCCGTGCTCCACGTAAAACGGTAGGAACCTGCCCGCGTCATCGCGCGAGAGACCGAAGGTCGTCTGGGTGAGGTCGTTCGTCCCGAACGAAAAGAACTCGGCCTCCTTCGCGATCTCGTCGGCGGTGAGTGCCGCGCGCGGCAGCTCGATCATGGTCCCGACGAGATACGGAACCGCCCGACCCTCCGCCTGGAACACCTCCTGCGCCACGCGGCGGACAATTTCCGTCTGCCGGCGCAGCTCCTCCGCGAGCGCGACCAGGGGGATCATCACTTCGACGGTCACCTTCTTCCCGCGACCGACCACCCGACAGGCCGCCTCGAAGATCGCCCGCGCCTGCACTTCGGTGATCTCCGGGTACGTGATCCCCAACCGGCACCCGCGATGGCCCAGCATTGGGTTCGCCTCGACGAGGGAGCTCACCAAACGCTGGAGCTCGGCCAGCGGCAGTTTCATCGCACGCGCGAGACTCGTGACCTCCTCGCGCGTATGGGGCAGGAACTCGTGCAGCGGGGGGTCGAGCAGGCGGATGGTTACCGGGTAGCCGGCCAGGGCTTCAAAGATTCCCTCGAAGTCGGCGCGCTGCATCGGCAGCAGCTTGGCGAGCGCGCGCCGTCGCCCGGCCTCATCGGGGGCGACGATCATTTCCCGCATGGCCGTGATGCGGTCGCCTTCGAAAAACATGTGCTCGGTGCGGCACAAGCCGATCCCTTCGGCGCCAAGCTGGCGCGCGCGCGCCGCATCCGCGGGCGTGTCCGCATTGGCGCGCACCCGCAGCCGCCGTCGTTGATCGGCCCAGGCCATGAGCTTCGTGTAGTGTGCGCCGAGCTTGGGCTCGACGAGCTTCACCGCGCCGAGCAACACGCGGCCCGTCGTCCCGTCGACCGTGATGACCTGTCCCTTCTTGATGACCCGACCGTTCGCGCGAAACTGGCCGCCACCACCGCCGGCCCGTGGGTCGACCTCGATGTCCTTCGCCCCCACGACGCACGTCTTGCCCATGCCGCGCGCCACGATGGCGGCATGGCTCGTCATGCCACCCCGCGCGGTAAGAACCGCCCGGGCGGCGACAATGCCGTGGAAGTCCTCCGGGCTCGTCTCGGGGCGGACCAGGATCACGGCCCGACCCCGCTTCGCGAGCGTCTCGGCCTCGTCCGCGTCGAACACCGCCTCCCCGATGGCGGCGCCCGGCGAGGCGGGGAGTCCCTTGGCGATGACGGTGGGCGCCGTACCGGGCGCCACCATGGGGTGAAATACTTGATCCAGATCCTGCGGTGGCACCCGCTGCACCGCTTCGTCCTCGGTGATCAGGCGTTCCGTCACCATCTCCACGGCGATGCGCACCGCGGCGAGGCCCGTGCGTTGGGCGCGCCGCGTCTGCAGCATGTACAGCTTACCATGCTCGAACGTGAATTCGATGTCCTGCACGTCGCGGAAATGGCGCTCGAGCTTGGCGGCGATACGCTCGAGCTCCCGATACACCTTGGCGAGCTTCCCACGTTTCATTTTAGCGATCGGCTCCGGAGTGCGGGCCCCGGACACGACGTCTTCCCCCTGCGCGTTGGTGAGAAAGTCACCGTTGAGCTCGTTTTCGCCCGAACGGCAATCGCGCGTGAAGGCGACGCCGGTGCCGGAGTCGTCGCCCATGTTGCCGTACACCATCGCGACCACGTTTACCGCAGTGCCGAGGTCGTCGGGGATCCCGTGCACCCGCCGGTAGTCGGCGGCGCGGCGGGTACGCCAGCTCTTGAAGACCGCCTCGATTGCACCCCAGAGCTGCGCCATCGGATCCTCGGGGAAGGGCAGTCCCGTCCTCGCCTGAATGATGGATTTGAACTCTCGCGCCAGGGCGCGCAGGTCGTCCACCGGGAGGTCGATATCCCGCTCGACGCGCCGCCGACGCTTGAGCTCGTTCAAGACCTCCTCGAACGGCTCCTTACCCAGGTCGAAGACCACGTCGCCGTACATCTGCACGAATCGACGGTAGGAGTCGTAGGCGAACCGCGGGTTCGCTGAGCCCGCCAGGAGCCCCTGGACCGTCTCATCGTTGAGCCCGAGGTTGAGGACCGTCTCCATCATGCCGGGCATGGAGACGGCCGCGCCCGAGCGCACGGAGACGAGGAGCGGGTTCCGGGCGTCCCCGAAGCGCTTCTTAGCCGCCCGCTCGAGTTGCTTCAAGTGGCGATCGACTTCCTCCCGCAAATGGTCGGGGAACGTGCCTTGCTCGAGATAGGCGATGCAGAGCTTGGCGGAGATCGTGAACCCGGGTGGCACCGGCAGGCCCAGGTTCGCCATTTCGGCGAGCCCGGCGCCCTTGCCGCCGAGGATATCCCGCATGGCCGCCGAACCGTCCGCGCGGCCATTGCCGAAAGAGTACACCCACCGCTCGAGGGCCGGCACGGTGAGTCAGACCGCGAGAGGATGCAGGGGCGCGGCGTGGCGCGCTCCCGCCAGATCGTCTTCCGGAATGTCGGTGGGGTAATCGCCCGAGAAGCAGGCGTGACAGAACTCGGCCGGGTCGCCCTGCGCAGCCCGCAGCATGCCATCGAGGGACAGATACCCCAGAGTGTCGACCCCGAGGTGCTCACGTATGTGCTCGACGTCGCTGCTCGACGCGATCAGCTCCTGCTTGCTCGGCGTGTCGATGCCGTAGTAGCACGGGCCGGTGATCGGGGGCGAGGCCACGCGGAAATGCACTTCCTTGGCGCCCGCCTGGCGGATCAGCTGCACCAGTGCACGACTGGTCGTGCCCCGCACGATAGAATCGTCCACCACGACGACCTTCTTGCCCTGTAACACTTCCCGGACTGGATTGAACTTGATCTTGACCTTCGCCATGCGGCCGGCTTGGGCGGGATGAATGAACGTCCTGCCGACATAGTGGTTGCGGATCAGCGCATGCTCGAGCTTGATGCCTGACTGCTCGGAGAAGCCGAGCGCCATGGCGTTGGACGAGTCGGGCACCGAGAACACGCAGTCGGCTCCGGGCGTCGGATGCTCGCGCGCGAGCTCTCGCCCGAGCGCCCGGCGCACGCGGTCCACTGACCGGTGAAACACCGTACTGTCGGGACGCGAGAAGTAGACGAGCTCGAAGACGCAGCGACGGTGCGGTCGCACGCCAAGGCGGGGGAGCTGATCCACGTCCTCGCCGTGTATGCGGACGAAGTCCCCCGGCTCGAGCTCCCGGACCAGCGTGGCGCCGGTGATGTCGAGCGCACAGGTCTCGGACGCGACCACCCAACCGCGCCCGAGGCGACCCAGGGCCAATGGTCGAAAGCCCCGGGGGTCGACGATCGCGTACAGGGTGCGCCCGACGGTGATGAGCAGCGAGTACGCGCCCTCCACCCGCTCGAGCGCGTCCAAAAGCTGATCCTCCGGCTCCCGGGCCTCGGAGCGGGCGATGAGATGCACGAGCACCTCGCTGTCCGACGAGCTCTGGAATAACGAGCCCTTCGCCACGAGGTCCGCCCGGAGCTGCACGGCGTTTGTGAGGTTGCCGTTGTGCGCGAGCGCCAGCGGCCCTTCGCGGTACCGGGCGAGCATCGGCTGGGCATTGGCCAGGACGGAAGACCCGGCGGTGGAATACCGAGTGTGACCGATGGCGACATCCCCCGCCAGCTCACCGAGCACGCGCTCACTGAAGATGTCGGAGACGAGCCCCATCCCGCGGTGCGACCGGGCCACGCCTTCGGCGTCCACGGCCGCGATCCCAGCGGACTCCTGCCCCCGATGCTGCAGGCTGTAGAGACCGAGGTACGCGACGCGGGCCGCGTCGGGCACGCCGGTGACACCGATGATGCCGCACATCCGTTGCTCAGTCTCCCATGCGCCGGGGAAGTGCCGTGAAATATACCTGACGGAGCTGGTCGACAGGGTGCTCGATCGTCGTGTCGCGTAGGCGCACGCGGACGGCGGCGCCGCGCTCACCGACGCTCCCGACCCGCCGTGCGGGCACCCCGAGCTCCTGCGCGAGCGCAGCGACCACCACCGCGCGCTCGGGCGAGCACGTCACCACCGCGCGGCCATGTGATTCGCTGAACAACAGCTCGGCGGCCGCAAGGCCCAAGCCGTAGGCCGTGAGATCCACTTCGAGACCGAACCCCGTCTCGTCGTACGGTCCACCCATCGCTATCTCGGCGAGAGCGACCCCGAGCCCGCCCTGCGAGCAATCGTGGGCGGAGCGGACCAGCCCGCGCTCCGCGGCTGCGATGAGGTAGTCCACTATTCGACGCTCGACGCCGAGGTCCACCCGGGGCGGCGCGCCACCCACGAAGCCGTACACCGCCTCCCATAGCTGCGACGCTCCGAGCTCGGCGCGCGTCTCGCCGAGCACGAACACGGCATCTCCCTTCACGCGCGCGTGACTCGGCACCGCGCGGTCGACCCGTGGCAGCAGCCCGATCATGCCCACGACCGGTGTGGGGTCCACCGCGCCTGCTGGGCTTTCGTTGTAAAAGGAGACGTTGCCGCCGGTGACCGGCGTGCCGAGGGCGCGGCACGCCTCCGCGATGCCGCGGCAAGCCTCCCGGAACTGGTAGAACACCTCGGGGCGTTCCGGGCTCCCGAAGTTCAAGCAGTCGGTGACGCCGAGAGGGCGGGCGCCGGTGCACGCAATGTTGCGTGCGGCCTCCGCCACGGCGGCCTTGCCGCCCTCGTACGGGTCGAGCAGGACGTAGCGACTGTTGCAATCCACGGTCACCGCGACGCCGAAGTCCTCGTCCCGCACCCGCAGCACGCCGGCGTCGCCCCCGGGACCGATGACCGTGCCCGCCTGAACGGTGGAGTCGTACTGCTCGTAGACCCAGCGCTTGGATGCGATCGGGGGATAGTCGAGGAGCGTGAGTAGTACGTCAGCCGGAGCGGGGAGTGGGGAAGGGGGAGAGGGACGCTGCGACCGCAGGCTCGCGAGTGCTGCGTCCTCATGCGCGTCCGGCTGATATGCCGGGCAATCGTCGATCAGGCGCTGGCCCGGGATTTCGACGACCAACTGGTCCCCCCACTTCGCCCGGTAGACGCCGTCGTTCGTTACGCGCCCGATGAGCGTCGCATCGAGCTCCCACTTCGCGGCAATGACTTTGACCTCGGCGACGCGTTCGGGCTTCGCCACGACGAGCATCCGCTCCTGCGACTCCGACAACAGGATCTCGTAGGGGGTCATCCCCGGCTCTCGCGTGGGCACGAGCGACAGATCGATCTCCACGCCCACGCCACCCCGCGCGGCCATCTCGGCGGACGAAGAGGTGAGTCCGGCGGCCCCCATGTCCTGGATGGCCACGATGTGACCCGACGCGATCATTGCGAGGCTGGCCTCGAGAAGCAGCTTCTCGGTGAACGGGTCGCCCACCTGCACCTGCGGGCGACGCTGCTCGCTTTCGTGCGTCAGCTCCTCCGAAGCGAAGGACGCGCCATGGATCCCGTCGCGACCGGTTCGCGAGCCGACCACGAGGAGCACGTTCCCCACACCGCGCGCGGCTGCCCTGATCAGATCTCTTTCTTTGAGCAGTCCGACGCACATCGCGTTGACGAGGGGGTTGCCGCCGTGGCTCGGCCCAAAGTCCACCTCGCCTCCGAGGGTCGGGACGCCGACACAGTTCCCGTAATCGCCCACACCTTTCACCACGCCCGCGAAGAGATAGCGGTTACGGGCTTGATCGAGCCCGCCGAATCGGAGGCTGTTGAGGAGCGCCACGGGACGCGCCCCCATGGTGAAAACGTCGCGCAGGATGCCGCCGACGCCCGTCGCCGCACCCTGATAGGGCTCGACCGCCGACGGGTGATTGTGGGACTCGATCTTGAACGCAACCGCCCAGCCCTCCGGAAGGCGCAGGACGCCGGCGTTCTCTCCCGGTCCCTGGACCACCTGAGGGCCCGTGGTGGGGAACGTCTTCAGCACGGGCCGCGAGTGCTTGTAGGAGCAGTGCTCGCTCCACAAGGCCGAGAACACCCCGAGCTCCGCGAAGGTCGGCGTGCGGCCCAGTAGCGCGATGATTCGCTGATATTCAGCGTCGTTGAGATTGTGCTCGTGGACCACCTGCGGCGTGATCGGGGGGTCGCCTGGGAACGGTGTAGGGCCGGGAAGGGAGGCGACCCGGCTCACGAGTCGGACGCTCTCGCCCCGGAGACGCCCCGCAGGAGCGCGCGGAACACGCGCGCAATCACGTTCGGCTCGGCGTGCGCCATGAGGCTCTCGGCCTCTCCGGCGTCGAACCACAAGCCATGGCAGTGCGTGCACTGATCGATCTGAATGCCGTGCCACTCCCCGGTGATCAAATCGTAGCCGCACTTGGGGCATCTCATGTGGTGTGAACGGCGCTCAGCCTCCGCGGCGGCCTGCTGGGCGTGGGTGCGCTGCTGGCGCAGCAGCTCGGCATCCCGCTTCGCGAAGTACTCGTCCTCGTTTCTGCTCGGCTTGTCCGGCATCGGCCTCAAGGAGTCGAAGGTGACTTGACCGTGAGCGTGTCACCGCCGGGGCGCGCCGGCCCGTGCGGCGGCGTGGCCACGGGCGACGACGATTGCCCGCTGTAGCGGTGACCGGGCCAACGGAGCACGGCATCCACCACCTGCCCGTTCTGCAAGAACACCACGTCGGCCGTGCCGCAGGTGTACTCGCATCCGTTCTGGAAATAAATGAACGTCATGTCCCCTTGCCGGCGCACCGCCATGGGGGGCCCCCACAAGGAGTACACGTCCTTCTCGTGCATCCCCGGATCGATCGTGCCCGTGTCGGGCGAATCGAAAGGGACATCGCGTGAAACGCGCTGAAGCTCCGGCGCCTGCGCGTGGGGCGGGGGGGCCGGCTTCTGCGCACCCCCCCCCGGCTTGCCGACTTCCGGAGCCTTTGCAACGGGCTGGGATGTGGCCGGCGCCGGCTGCGGCGCCGGTTGAGGCGGCTTGTTCCTGTTGCGCGCCGCCTCGATCTTCGCCTTGATCTTCGCCCACTGCTCGTTCACCTGCTTACACCCTAAGGTGGCGATCGTCAACAGCGCGCACATCCACAGCGTGCTGCGTCGCATGTCGAGCCTCCATCGAGTGAAAGACACGGGCTCCACCGTCGCCGCCCAAAGCCGGAGCGGTGCGGCGCTCCGGATGCGGCATGATTCCCACCACGTTGTGACCGGCATTCGTCACACCGGCGATGTCGTTCGTCGAGCCGTTGGGGTTGTCGCGCACGTACCGCCACACGATGCGATCGGTCGCCTCGAGCTCGGCTGCGGTGCGCGGATCGACCACGTAGCGCCCGTCGCCATGCGCGATCGGGACCTCCAGGACCTCGCGCTTCTCGTACAGACACGTAAACGGCGTGTCGATCTGGTCGACCCGTACCCACGTCGGCCGCGACAGAAAGCGCAGCCGCGCGTTGCGCATCAGGCCGCCGGGAAGTAGTCCGGCCTCGCACAAGATCTGGAAGCCGTTGCAGATCCCGAGGACGGGGCCTCCGGCGCGCGCGTGCGCCGTCACCGCCGCCATCACGCTCGAGAACCGGGCGATCGCCCCCGATCGGAGGTAGTCGCCGTAGCTGAAGCCGCCGGGGAGGATCACGACGTCGGCCTGACGGAGGTCGGTGTCGCGATGCCACACGAAGTAGGCATCCGAACCAGCCGCGCGCGCCGCCGCGAGGGTCTCCGCGTCGCAGTTCGAGCCGGGAAAGACAATCACCGCTACGCGCTTCATCGGGGCGCGTCTCCGTCCACCACGAGGTCGTAGTCCTCGGTCACGGGATTGGCGAGCAGCCGGTCGCACATGGCGCGTGCGCGGGCGAGCGCTTCATCCCGCGAGGTCGCGTTCACATCGAGCACGAGGTGCTTACCCATCCGCACGCGGGCCACGTCGCCGAACCCGAGCGCGTGGAGGGCGTGTTCCACCGCCTGGCCTTGCGGGTCGAGCAGCGCCGCCCGCGGCATCACCCGAACCTCGACCCGAAAGGCGTTCATCCCTGGCCGCTCCGCGGCGTGATTCCGCGCGTCGGTTGACCGTAGGCCTCCCCACCAGTCTCCCCGCCGTCGCGAATGACGATGGGCCCCGCGATCTCCGCCTCCGGGTCCTCCGCCTCGGCGAAGAAGCCCAGGAGCGTCGCCCGCAGGATGCCGTACGCCATATACGCGACCCCCAGCGGGAAGAAGAACGCATCGTGCTCGGCAAGGCCGAAGATGAGGATAAACAGAATGGTCGCGAGCCCCAAGAGGCCCTTCACGCTCCGGAAGCCGGCCCGCGGGAGCGTGGCGTACCGCACGTTGCTGACCATGAGAATCGTGAGGAGAATCATCAGGAACTGCATCAGGTGGTGGCGCGGGAGGAAGCGGAACACCTGCTGATACAGGTCCGTCGTCGTGAAGGGGTAGAATGTCGCGAGCGTCATCCCGGCGGCGGGCGACGGCAGGCCGATGAAGTACTGCTTCGCGCGCCCTGCCTGTGTGACGTTGAAGCGGGCCAGTCGAATCGCGGCCGCCATCACGTAGAAGTAGCAGAAGATCCACTCCGCCTGCCCCCCGCTCGCGAACTCGAGCTGATAGATGAGGAAAGCGGGGGCCACTCCGAAGCTCACGACGTCCACCAGGCTGTCGAGCTCGGCGCCGAAGCGGGTACCGGTCTTCGACAGGCGCGCCACGCGGCCGTCCAGGGCGTCGAGGATACCCGCGAAGAAAATGTACCAGCCCGCCCGGTAGAACTCGCCGCGCGACGCCAACACCATTGCCCAGATGCCGAAGAACAGATTGAACAGCGTGAACAGGCTCGGCACCACGACCACCACGCGGCGAATGCCGGGACTCGGGAAGGGCCTCACGCAGCGTACTCCGCGAGTACCGTGGCGCCGGCCTGCACCCGGTCGCCCACCGTGACCCGGACGGTCGCACGGGCGGCGGACGGTAGAAAAACATCTACCCGCGAGCCGAAACGAATCATCCCCATCCTCTGGCCCTGCATCACTCGGTCCCCGGGCTTCGCGTCGGTTACGATCCGTCGCGCGATGAGACCGGCGATCTGGCGCACCAGCACCGGCCCCCGGGCACCGCGCACGCCCACCGAGCATTGCTCGTTGTCGAGGCTCGCCTTGTCCGACGCCGCATGCAGGAACCGTCCCGGGTTATAGCGCACGAGCTCGTTCGTGCCCGTCACGGGATATCGGTTCACGTGCACGTCGAACACGCTCATGAAGATCGAGATGCGCGTGGTCGGGGTCCTCACGTACATCGGTTCATCCGCCTCCCGGATGTCCACGATCTTGCCGTCGGCCGGAGCGATCACGTACTGGTCACCGCGCGGGCCGATCCGCGCCGGATCGCGGAAGAACACGAGCAGCCACACCGCGATCAGGGTCATGGGGAACAGGGCCGCCCAGGTCCACGGGCCCCACGCTCTCAGGCCCCAGACGCCGAGGGCGACGAGGGCCCATGCAGGGATGATGAAGGGCCAGCCTTCGGGCGCGATACGCATCACGCGGTGGCAAGCGGCTTGCCTGTGATGCGACGGTACGCTTCGAGGTACCGTTCGCTCGTGGCCTGCACCACCTGGGACGGCAGCGGGGGCGGCGGCGCGTCGCCATCCCACTTGCCCTCCTGCTTGAGACCGGCGAGGTAGTCGCGCAACGGTTGCTTGTCGAAACTGGGTTGGCTCCGGCCCGGCGCATAGCGGTCTGCGGGCCAGAACCGCGAGGAGTCGGGGGTCAGGATCTCGTCGATGACGATCAGCCTGCCGTCGGGTGTGGTGCCGAACTCGAACTTGGTGTCGGCGATGATGATGCCGCGCGGCGCCGCGTAGGCCCGCCCCCCCTCGTAAAGGCCGAGACTCGCCCGCTCGAGCTGCTCGGCGAGCGCGTGCCCCAGGGCCTCCGCCACGCGGCCGAACGTGACGTTCTCGTCGTGCCCGACGTCGGCCTTCGTGGCCGGCGAAAAGATCGGTGGATCGAGTCGCGCGCTTTCGACCAGGCCCGCGCGGAGCGGCTCACCCGCCAGCATGCCCGATCGCCGGTATTCGGCCCACGCAGAGCCGGTGATATACCCTCGCACCACGCACTCGAACGGCACGGGCGTCGTGCGCCGCACCAGCATCGCCCGACCGGTCAAGGTCGGGCGGAACGGCTCGAGGGCGGGCAGGCGAGCCACGATTTCGTCGGCGTCCGCCGAGAGGAAATGGCTCGAAATCACCGACGCGAGCCGCTCGAACCAGAACGCGCTGATCTGCGTGAGCACCGCGCCCTTGTGGGGGACGGGCTCGCGCAGCACGACGTCGAACGCGCTCACGCGATCGCTCGCCACGAGCAGGAGCGTGTGCGCATCGACCTCGTACACTTCCCGCACCTTTCCCCGCCGCAGGAGGGGCAAGGGTAAAGCGCTTGCGACCATTGCCGACGTCATACGGTCACCTCAGCCGAGGTTGCGGTCGGCGCCGCGGTTTCGATCCGCCGGAGGACGGCCGGCAGGACCTGCTCGAGAAATTCGTCGACCTGCCGTGCCGCCCGGCCAGTGTAGGCCGTGGCATCGAGCTCGTCGGGGCGAATACCGACCTTGAGAGACTTGAAGGCCGGGTCGCGGGCCAGCCGCTCGAGCACGTCGTTCGGCGCCCCATGTTCCGCCACCGCCTGCGCGACAGTGAGACTGTGTGTGCGGATCACCTCGTGCAAGCGCTGCCGATCGCCACCCGCCTTCACACCCCGCACCAGCAGCCGCTCCGTCGCGAGCAACGGGAGCTGTTCGGCGACGTGACGCGCGATCACTGTCTCCCGCACCTCCAGGCCAGCCGCCACGTTCGTGGCCAGGACGAGGATCGCATCGGTCGCGAGAAACGCCTCCGGCAACACCAGACGCCGGTTCGCGCTGTCGTCGAGCGTCCGCTCGAGCCACTGCTCCGCGGCCGTGTGCCAGGCGTTGCCCTCGAGCTCGATGGTGAAGCGCGCCAGACTCGTCATACGCTCGGCCCGCATCGGATTGCGCTTGTACGCCATGGCGGACGAGCCGACCTGGTCGCCCTCGAACGGCTCGAGCATCTCGCCTTCGTGCTGCAGGAGGCGCAGGTCGGTCGCGAACTTCGCGGCGGATTGCGCCACGCCCGCCAGCACCGCGAGCACCTGCGCGTCGAGCTTCCGCGGATACGTCTGACCGGTGACCGGAAACACCCGGGCAAAGCCCATCTTCCGCGCGACTCGGCCATCGAGCTCGCGGACCTTCTCGTCGTCGCCGTCGAACAGCTCGAGGAAGCTCGCCTGCGTACCCGTGGTGCCCTTCACGCCCCGGAACTGCAGCGTCTCCAGCCGATGCAGCAGCTCCTCCGCGTCGAGCAGGAACTCCTGCATCCACAGGGTGACGCGTTTGCCTACGGTCGTGAGCTGCGCCGGCTGGAAGTGGGTGTAGGCGAGGCACGGCAGGTCGCGGTAGCGACGGGCGAGCTTGGAGAGCGCCACCAGCACCGCGGCGACCCGCCCCAGCAGGAGCTCCAGCCCCTCGCGCATCAGCAGCAGGTCGGCGTTGTCGGTGACGTACGCGCTCGTGGCCCCGAGATGAATGAAGGCACGTGCCGCCGGCGCCTGCTCGCCGAGGTGATGGATGTGCGCCATGACATCGTGTCGCAACCGCTTCTCGTGCTCGACCGCCCGCTCGAGATCCGCATCGTCCAGATGTGCGCGGAGCTCCGCGAGGGCGCGCTCCGGGACGTCGAGGCCCAGCTCTCGCTGCGCTTCCATCAGGGCCAGCCATAGCCGGCGCCACAGGCCGATGCGTCGGCGCTCCCCCCAGAGCCCCTGCATCGCGGGGGAGGCGTAGCGCCGGGACAAGGGCGAGCTGTACGTCAAACCGCAGCCTTCGCGCGCGCCGCCACCTTGCTCCAGTCCGCGAGGAACTGCTCGAGCCCGCGGTCGGTGAGCGGGTGCTGCAAGAGCTTCTTCAGGACGTCCGGTGGAAGCGTGGCGACGTCGGCGCCGATCATCGCCGCTTCCACGACGTGGCGCGGGTGCCGGATCGATGCAGCCAGGATCTCCGTGGCGAGCTGGTAATTGTCGAAGATCACCCGGGCCTCGCGGATTACGTCCATCCCCTCCTGCCCGACGTCGTCGAGCCGGCCGATGAACGGACTCACGTAGGCCGCCCCGGCCTTGGCCGCGATCAAGCACTGCACGCTCGAAAAGCAGAGCGTGACGTTCGTCTTGATGCCGTCCTCGGCGAGGCGTCGCACCGCTACCATGCCCGCTTCGAGCATCGGGATTTTCACGACGACATTGTCCGCGATCTTGGCGAGCTCTTTGCCTTCGCGCACCATGCCGTCCGCATCGATCGCCACGACCTCGGCCGATACCGGGCCCTCCACGAGAGAACAGATCTCCTTGAGCACATCGCGAGGATCGAGGTCGCCCGCCTGCTTGGCCAGGAGCGAGGGGTTGGTCGTAATGCCGTCGATCAGGCCCGCCTGGGCGGCCCAGCTGATGTCCTTCAGGCTCGCGGTATCGAGGAAGAACTTCATGGCTCAGTCCTCGGCATAGAGGTCCGGGGGATAGCGCACGGCCACGAGATACAGACCTTGCGGCGGAGCGGGCGGACTGGCCGCCTGGTTGTCGGTCGCGGCGAGGAGGCGGGAAAAATCCTCGAGGGGGCGCCTGGCGAGCGCGATGTCCACCATGGCGCCCACCAGGAAGCGCACCATCCGATGCAGGAAGCGATCGGCCTCGATCGTGAACGTCACCCCCACTCCGTCGGTCCGCGGCGCCCACTCGGCAAGCGCCACCCGGCTGCGATAATGGGGTCGACCCGAGCCAGCGCCCGTCGCGGCGAGCCCGCGGAAGTCATGCTCGCCAGGGAGCACGCCGGCGGCACGAGCGAGCACCGTCAAATCGAGCGGGCGACCCAGCGCCCACTCGTACGGCCGCCGGAACGGCGAATGCGCCGCATCGTCGGTGCCGATCAGGTACCGGTAGCGACGCGCCTCCGCGCTTCGGCGCGCGTCGAACCGCGGCTGCATGGGGTGCGCGCGCTCCACCCAAATGTCGCGCGGGAGCAGCGCATTGAGCGCGCGTCGCAACCCCTCAGGGTCAGCAGCCCAGCGGTCCTCGGCGGCGAACCCCACGCCCTGGCCGAGCGCGTGCACCCCCGTGTCCGTGCGCCCCGCTCCCGTGGCCGCCGTGGGCCGGCCCATGAGCCGCGCCAACGCGGCCTCGAACTCCGCCTGCACCGTGCGCGCATTCGGCTGCCGCTGCCAGCCCGCGAACTGCGCCCCGTCGTATTGCACCACGGCGAGGTAGGGCCGGCTCGTCACGGGCGAAAGATAGGGTCACAGGGGGGGGTCAATCAAGCCACGCAACCCGTTGTGGCATTTGACAAAAGGCGATTTTCCACGGTACGTTTGGCAGGCCCTGAAACCCCCTAGCCCAGTGCCCGCCCGGTCTCACCCCGAACCCCATCCGCTGCGCCGAGCGCTCGCCGCTCTGGCCGACCGTCGGTCCCTGACCGAGTCCGAGGCGAGCGAAGCCTTCGGCGTCATCATGCGGGGCGAAGCGACGCCTTCGGAGATCGGGGCGCTGCTGATGGGGATGCGAGTGAAGGGGGAGACTGCCGACGAGGTCGCGGGCGCGGCACGAGCGCTCCGCGAGGCTATGATCCCCGTCGAAGTCGAGGGCGCGTCACTCGTGGATACGTGCGGCACGGGCGGCGGCGCCATTTCCACGTTCAACATCTCGACAGCGGCAGCCTTCGTCGCGGCCGGCGCGGGCGCCGTGGTCGCCAAGCACGGCAACCGCTCCTTCACCTCGAAGTGCGGCTCGGCGGACGTGCTAGAGGCGCTCGGCGTGGCCATCAGTATGGACGCGGTCGAGGCCGCTCGAGTGCTGCGGGAAGCCTGCGTCACATTCCTGTTCGCGCCCAACTTCCATCCGGCGATGAAGCACGCCGCTCCGGTGCGGCGGGAACTCGCGATCACCTCCGTGATGAATCTCCTCGGCCCGCTCGCGAATCCGGCGAGAGTGCGGCGCCAGGTGGTGGGCGTCGCTGATCGGGACCGCGCGCCGCTCGTGGCCGCGGCGCTCGCGCGGCTCGGAGCCGAGCATGCACTCGTCGTGCACGGCCGCGTCGGTATGGACGAGATCTCCCCCTACGGTATCACGGACGTTTGGGAAGTGAGGGCAGGAGGCGTGTCGACTTGGGAGCTGGACGCGGCGCGCTACGGGCTCGCGACCGGCGATGTCGCGGCGCTCGCGGGCGCCGAGCCGTCCGCTAACGCAGCTCGCATCGAGCGGCTGCTCGCCGATGGGCGTGAGGACGCGGTCGGCTACGCCGCCCTCGTGCTCAACGCGGGCGCGGCGATCTACGTCGCCGGGCTATCTGCAACCTACGCGGATGGTGTCGCCAGGGCGCAGGGGACGGTGCGGAGCGGTGGCGGTCGCGAGGCGCTCGAGCGCCTGCGCCGCGCGACTAGTACTTCCGGATCACGCCCACGACCACGCCCTGGACCATGACATCCCGCTCGTTCAGGCGGAGCGGTGTCATAGTGGGGTTCGCAGGCTCGAGCCGGATCCAGCCCCCCGGCTCTCGATAGAAGCGCTTGACCGTGGCACTCGAGCCCTGCACCAACGCGACCACCGTCTGGCCGTTGTCGGCCTGGTTGCGCTCCTGCACCACGATCAGGTCGCCGTCCTTGATGTGCTCGTCGATCATCGACTGACCGCGCACGCGCAGGACGTAGCTGCGACCGCGGCGGGGAATGAGGTCGTCCGGCACAGAGACGGTATCGCTGCCGCTCGCAGCTTCAATCGGCTCGCCGGCGGCGACAAGTCCGTAGAGGGGCAGCTCCGTGGCCCCGCTCTGGCCCCGTGGGGGCACGACCTCGATGCCGCGACTCTCGTTGTGAGCACGGCGGATGTAGCCTTTGCGCTCGAGGTTCGTGAGGTGCTCGTGGACCGTGGCGAGGGACCGGAACGTAAACCGCTTTGCGATCTCCTCGAAGCTCGGGGCGTACCCCTGGTCGGAGATTTGGGCGGAGATGAAATCGAGAATTTCGCGTTGGCGCCTGGTGAGCGGCACGTGTGCTCCCGAACGGAAACCGAAGCTTAATCTACCCGAAAATCGACCGAACGCAAGTTCATGTCCGCCGACCGGCTCGATGCCATTCTCGAAGCGACCCGCGAGCGGGTTGCCGCCCTGCGCCCGCGCATGCGCGAGCTGGAGCGCCGTGCGGCGGAGGCTCCCGATCCCCGCCCGTTCGACCGCATCCTGGCGGGTCGTGAGGTCGGTGTGATCGCTGAAGTGAAACGCCGCTCGCCTTCGAGCGGAGCCATTCGCGAAGACCTCGATCCGGTCGCGCATGCACGCGCGTATGCCCAGGGCGGGGCGGTGGCCATCTCGGTGCTGACGGACGAGCGCCATTTCGGCGGGTCGCTCCACGACCTGGCCCGCGTCGCCTCGGCCGTGCCGGTGCCGGTGCTGCGGAAAGACTTCATCCTCGATGAGCTCCAGCTCTACGAGGCGCGCGCCGCCGGCGCGAGCGCGATTTTGTTGATCACCCGCGCCCTCACGCCGACCCGCCTGCGGGCGCTGGCGGCGGCGGCACGCGCTCAGGGGTTGGGCGTCCTCGTCGAAGTCCACACCGAGGCCGAGCTCGTCGTGGCAGTCGAGGCCGGGCCCACGGCGGTAGGCGTGAACAGTCGCGACCTCGCAACGTTTACAGTGGACCTGGCGCGGGCGGAGCGTCTGGTGGCAGAGGTGCCGCCGGAGCTGCCGGCCGTCGCCGAGAGCGGCATCGCCGCCCGAGCAGACGTCGAGCGGATGGCGGTGGCGGGCGCGGATCTGGTGCTGGTCGGAACCTCGGTCGCGCGTACAGCCGACCCGGCGGCGGCGGTGCGCGCCTTGACGGGGGTCACGCGGCGCGGGAGGCGCGGGCGGTGAGCGCAACCGATGGGGAGGGGAGGGAATGAAAGCGACGAAGGGGAGGGCCAAACCGGCGAAGGCCGCGGAGCGCGCGGTCGGCGGACGCTTTGGACCGTACGGCGGGCGCTACGTGCCCGAGACCCTTATGGCGGCCCTGGAAGAGCTCGACCGCGTATACGAGGCCGCGAGGCGCGATCGCGGATTCTGGGCGGAGCTCGATGGCCTGCTCCGGGATTATGTGGGCAGGCCAACGCCGCTTTCGGAGGCGCCGCGTCTCGCCGCCCAGCTCGGCCCGGACGTGATCGTCGCTCTGAAGCGTGAGGATCTGAACCACACAGGCGCGCACAAGATCAACAACACGCTGGGGCAGCTCCTGCTGGCGCGTCGGATGGGCAAGTCACGCATCATTGCGGAGACGGGAGCGGGGCAGCACGGCGTGGCTACGGCGACCGTGTGCGCCCGGTTCGGACTCGAGTGCGTCGTGTACATGGGTGAGGAAGACATGCGGCGCCAGCGTCTGAACGTCTATCGGATGGAGCTGATGGGCGCTCGCGTCGTTCCGGTGACGTCGGGCACGCGGACCCTGAAGGACGCGACGAACGAGGCGCTGCGCGATTGGGTCACCAACGTGACCAACACGCACTACATCATCGGCTCAGTGGTCGGACCCGACCCGTTCCCGCGCATCGTGCGGGACTTCCAGGCGGTGATCGGGCGCGAAGCGCGGGTGCAGGCGGTCGAGCGGTGGGGCCGGCTACCGGGAACCGTGGTGGCGTGCGTGGGTGGCGGCTCGAACGCCATGGGGATCTTCTCGGCATTTCTCGAAGACCCGGCTGTCGCGTTGGTCGGCGTGGAAGCCGCCGGTGAGGGGCTCGAAAGCGGTCGCCATGCCGCGTCGCTCACTCGGGGCCGCCCAGGGGTGTTTCACGGCAGCTTGAGCTATCTGCTCCAGGACGCCGACGGGCAGGTCCAACCAGCGCACAGCGTCTCGGCAGGCCTCGATTATCCGGGCGTGGGCCCAGAGCACGCTTTTCTCAAGGACAGCGGTCGCGTATTGTATGAGGCAGTGACCGACCGGCAGGCCTTGGACGCGTTCGCGGCCCTGTCCCGGCTCGAGGGGATCCTGCCGGCGTTGGAGAGCGCGCACGCCGTCGCCTGGGTGTTGGCCCACCGGGGACGGTGGCAGGCCGCCGACATCGTCATGGTGAATCTGAGCGGCCGCGGCGACAAGGACGTCGCCATGGTCGCCGAACTGACGGGAGCCACCCTCTGACCAACGCGCCCATTCCCGAGCTGGCGCTGCCGCCGCAACAGGTCCAGGACCTGATGCAGGTCCTCTCCAAGGGGATCCGGGCCACCCAGTTGTACCTCCCGAACAATCCCGTTTACCAGCGCGCCGTCGACAACATCCGCGCCGCGTTCCGTCAAATCTGGCAAGCGACCGACGATCTGGTGCTCGACGTGGGCGAGACAGAGCTGCGCTGGGAGGACAACGTCGTGTACAGCCAGGACCAGCGGAACGAGAGCATCGCCTGGACGCTGTACAAGGACGGCGTGCGCTCGCTCGCCTTCAAGCCCGGCGTCGAGGAGACGGAGATCGTGCGCTTCCTGGGCGTCCTGCAACAGGCGCGCAATCTCCAGGCGGACGCCCCGGACGATCTGCTGACGCTGCTCTGGGCAGAGGACTTCCAGCTCATCGCGTACACGTTCCGCGAGCTCGCGACCGAGAACGCGGTTCCGATCGAAGCGGGGGAAACCATCACCTCCGCGCCCCCCACTGAGCTGCGACACCAGGTAGAGGAAGAGGCGCCGCCCAAGCGCGAGGGCATGGTGTCGATCGATGACTTCGACACGACGCTGTACTTCCTGGAAGACAATGAAATCGACTACCTCAAGAAGGACGTCGAGCGCGAATACTCGCAGGACTTGCGGCGCAATGTGTTGTCGATGCTGTTCGACCTGCTCGAGCTCCAGACCTACGGCACGGTGCGAGCCGAGCTCATCTCCATTGTCGAGAATTTCATCCCCTACTTGCTCGGCGCAGGAGACTTCCGTTCGGTCGCGTTCATCCTGCGCGAAACCCGCGCCGTCCTGCAACGGGCCCGCGAGCTAATTCCCGAGCACCGTCAGACGCTCGAAGTTCTTCCGTCCCGGCTCTCGCAAAGCGACGCCCTGTCGCAGCTGCTCCAGGCGCTCGATGAGGCGACCGTCCACCCCACGGAGGAGGAGCTGGCCGAACTGTTCCAGGAGCTTCGCCCCGAAGCGCTCTCGACGCTGATGGTGTGGATCGGTAAGCTGCACGAGCCATACGTTCGGGATCTGGTGCAGGCGTCTGCCGCCCGGCTGGCACAGGCGAACTCGGCCGAGGTGCTCAAGGCGCTCGCCAGTCAGGACGGCGCCGCGCAGCTCGAGATGGTCAAGCTCGCGGGACGCCTGCGGCTGCCCGGTGCACCCGAGGGGATGGAGCCCCTCCTCGGATCCGAGGACCGGGGCCTGAAGCTCGCTGTGGTCGAAGCGCTGACGGCGATCGCGAGCCCGTCCGCCATGCGGCTGCTCGAGAAGGCCGTGGATGACTCCGACCGCGACGTGCGAATCGCGGCGGTGCGGTTCCTCGCGTCCCGTGGGTACCGCAATGCGGCGACGCGGGTCGAGTCCACGGTCTCGGGCTCGAAACTCAAGAACGCAGACTTGACGGAGAAGATGGTGTTCTTCGAGGCGTTCGGCACGCTTGTGGGGGCGAAGGGCATCCCCGCGCTCGAGAAGATGCTGTCCGCAAAGAGCCTGCTCGGAAAGAAGGAGGATCCGGAGACCCGAGCGTGTGCCGCGATGGCCCTCGGTAAGATTCGCACGCCCGAGGCGCGTGCCGTGCTCGAGCGCGCATCGCAGGACAAGGAGCCGCTGGTGAAGAACGCCGTAAGCCGAGCGCTGCGAGAGGGAGGTGGGGGCGCGTGACCGGTAATCGCCCCAATCCGCGCCCGTCGATCGCCGATACCGTCCAGACCACGGACGGCTTCCTGCGCCACGCGGGGCGGGATTTCCTGGTCGTGCTGTACACGGCGTTCCGGTCCCTCAAGCTCTACCCGCTGGAGAACGCCCAGGTGCAGAAGGCGCTCGACGACCTCACGCAGACCACGCAACACTTGCTCGATGTCGAGAAAGAGCTGGAAGTGCGGCTCCAGGGCGAGTTCATCTTCGTCAACGCCACCAGGCTACGGCTCGACCTCGACAATTACGCCTCCTTCTCCCACATCCTCGGCGTGCTCCGCCAGTGCGGCATCGGCGCGGTCCGGATCGACGAAGGGGTGGAGCGCAAGCAGCTCCAGGTCTTTGTGTCGCTGCTCCTTTCGTACGCCGCCCGGGAAGCGACTCCCAACAAGGTGTTCGAGATCGGCCAGAAGCTCTCGGACGGCGGGGTGACCCACATCGGCGTCGAGCCGCCGCTCGAGACCGATGAGGACGCCGAGGACGAGGAGCGGCAGAAGGAAGCTGCCAAGCGCACCTACGCGCGATCGGTGGCGGTTACCAAAGAGGTCATCAATTCGATCCGGATGGGACGCACGGCCAACGTCAAGAAGGTTAAGCGCGCCGTGCAGGCGATCGTCGACCAGGTATTGAACAACGAGGCCTCGCTGATGGGCCTCACCACGCTCCGTGACTACGACGAATACACGTTCACCCACTCGGTGAACGTGTGCATCTTCTCGGTGGCCCTGGGCCGTAAGCTCGGCCTCACCAAGCTGCAGCTGTACGACCTCGGGATGGCGGCGCTGTTTCACGACGTCGGCAAGTCGCGCGTCCCGCTCGAAGTGCTGAACAAGCAAGGCGGCCTGACCGACGAAGAGTGGCGGATCATGCAGGCGCACCCGTGGCTTGGCGTCCTGACGCTGTTCGGCCTGCGCGGCTACGGCGAGATCCCGTACCGCGGCATGATCGTCGCCTACGAGCACCACATGAAGACCGACCTGACGGGCTACCCAAAGTCGATTCGCGGACGCGAGCTCTCCATTTACTCGAAGGTCGTCGCCGTGGCCGACGGGTTCGACGCCGCCACCAGCCGGCGCGTCTATCAGACCGTGCCGATCCAGCCGGACCAGGTGCTAAAAGAAATGTGGGAGAATCCGCGCCGCGGCTACGACCAGATCGTCGTGAAGGCCTTCATCAACCTCATCGGCATCTATCCAGTGGGGACGTGCATCATCCTCGACACATACGAGGTGGCCCTGGTCCATAGCGCCAACCCGGACGTCTCACACGTCCATCGCCCCGTGGTCCGCATCGTCACGACGCCCGACGGCGGCGTACAGCACCCCGGCTTCTTGGCAGACCTCGCGCAGAAGGATGCTGAGGGGCATTTCCCGCGGTCCATCGTCAAGGTCACCGACCCGGCCAAGTACGGTATCAACGTCAGCGACTACTTTGTCTGAGCACCCGATCGCTGCACGCTGGCGGACCCTGCGGGAGGTCGGGGGTGGCGGCACGCGGCGGGCGGCCCTCATTCCATATCTCACTGCCGGCTTTCCCACGCCGGATCTTTCGCTCGAGGCCTTGCATCAGGTGGCGGCCGCCGGCGCTGATTTCATCGAAGTCGGCGTGCCGTTCTCGGACCCCCTCGCCGACGGTCCGACCATTCAGCGCTCGACGCAAGCGGCGCTGGACCACGGCATGACTGTCGCACGGGTGCTGGAGCAGATTCATCGCGCCGGTCTCTCGATCCCGGTGATCGTCATGACGTATCTCAACCCGGTCCTGGCCTTCGGGCTCGAGCGTTTTCTGCGCGAGGCGGCGGCCGCCGGGGTTGCCGGGTTGCTCCTCACCGACTTCCCGGTCGGTGCGGATCCCGCCCTCGAGGAGACGGTCGGCGGGAGCCCCCTCGCCCTGATCCGGCTCATCGCGCCGACGACGACCGCCGAGCGCCTGGCCCGCGCGGTTCGGGGCGCAAGCGGGTTCCTGTACCTCATCTCCCGGCTCGGTGTCACTGGGGTTCGCGACCGCGTGCCCGCCGACCTGGGCGACCACGTCAAGCGCGTGCGGGCAGCGAGCTCGCTGCCGCTCGCGGTGGGATTCGGGATCAGCACGCCGGCGCAGGCCAGCGCAGCGGCGGCGCTGGCGGACGGCGTGGTGGTCGGGAGCGCCGTGGTGGACGCACTGGGCGCCGGAGGGCCAGATGCCGCAGGGCGCCTCGTTCGAGCGCTGTCAGCCGCGGTGCGAGCAGGGCAAGCCGCGTGACCGCGAACCGTCTTGTCACGATTTACAGCCAGGCCCTCGCGATCGGGGGCCCGGTGGTGCTGCTCGCCGCGCTCATCGCCGATCCGCGGTGGACCGGCCAGCTGTTCGACATAGCCGGGATGCTGGTGGCTGCCATGCTCCTGCGCGGCGCGCAAGTGCCGCTGAGCAAGTACTCGTACCTGACCCAGACCGGCCTGGTGGCCCTTGCCGGGAGTCTCCTGGTCGGTGTCCCCGCGACCGCGGTGGCGGTGGCGGGCGGGACGCTCGCCGCCGATTGGCTCTGGCAAAAAAAGATGTTTCGCGCGGCGCTGGTGAACCTCGGGCGCGAGGTGATCGCGCTGGTGGGCGCCTACGGCGTCTACGCGGGTGCGCTGCGGCTCTCGGACGTGGTCGCCCCCGGTCTGCGGGTGGAACTCGTGCCCGCACTGTTCTTCTATTGTCTCGCGTACTTCGTCATCGGCCGCTTGCTCTTCTACTTCGCCCTGATCATCCGCGGAAAGCTCGAGCAGGACGAGCGCCTCCTGATCCTGCGGTACGAGTGCATCGGCTATGGCGCCACCATCATCGCCGCCGGCCTCGTGGTCGGGACCGTGACCTACTGGCCGCCGCTCGCGTGGCTGTTCGTGGCGGCCGTGCTCGGCGCGCTCGGGGTGTTTTTCAAGTCCATGCTGGAGGAGGCCATCGCCGCCGAAGAACTGAACAAGATCCACGCCATGGAAGCGGTCATCACGAGCAACATCAGTCTCGAGGATTCGTTCGCGCGGATCGAGCGCCTCGCCCACCGGCTCGTGGATTGGGGGGACTTCCGCATCTACCGCCGCCAGGAGGGCGTGCTGCAACTCGCCTATCGCGGCCAAATCGGACGCGTCGACCGGGGCGCCCCGAGCTCCGACACGGGGGCCCTGCGCGAGACCGTCGCCCGGAGCGGGGAGTCGGTCGTGATCGACGACGTCACGCGCGATAAGCGCATCGCCGACGCCCCGCTGGTGGTCCAGAGTCTCGTGATGGTGCCGCTCAAGTTTGGGGACCAAGTCATCGGGACCCTAGAGCTCGAGCACCACAAGCGAAAGGTGTATCGCGGGAAGGACGTCGTCACCATCAATACGTTCGCCAACCAGCTTGCCACCGCGATCCACATCACCGAGCTGCGACGGCCGCTGGTGGAGACGGTCGAAACGCTCACGCAACAGCTCGGCACGCTCGTCCGTGCGGCGGAGTCCTTGCGTGAGGCCGCAGGGGCGGTCGCCCACTCGACCGGCACGATCCGGCAGGGCGTGCTCGCGGAGGAGGGGGAAGTGTCGGGAGGGCTCGAGGCCACCGAGAGCCTCGCCCAGGTGTCGCGCCGCGTCTCCGAGGACGGAACGGAGGCGGCGCAGGCGTCGAGCACGGCCAGCGAGGTGGCGAGCCAGAACCGGCAACAGATTCAAGACGCCATCGGGCGGCTCGTGGCGCTGAAGACGTTCGTGGGGGAAGCGTCCACCAAGGTCCAGCAGCTCGGGCAGGTCAGCCGGCGCATCACCGGATTCATCGCGTCGATCCGCGAGCTCGCAGACATGACGAACCTGCTGGCGCTAAATGCGGCGATCGAAGCAGCCCGCGCGGGCAAGCACGGCAAGGGGTTCGCGGTCGTCGCGGAGGAGGTGCGGCGCCTCGCGGAGCAGAGCGCGAGCGCCGCGCTCGAGGCCGGTGAGCTCGTGCAGGACATTCACCGCCAGGTGGGTGAGGTGGTCGAGCAGATGCGGCGCGGCCAAGTGAACGTCGGCGGTGTGGAGGAGCTGTCGTCAGCGGCCCTGCAGGCGCTGGACGCGATCGTGGCGGCGACCGCCGAGGCCACATCCCACGCGCAACGCATCGCGGCAGCCGCCGGCGAGCAGGACAAGGCGTTCGGCCGGCTGCGCGAGCGGATCCACGCCGTCGCCCAGATCGCAGGAAAGAATCGAGCCGAAGCGGACGACGTCGCGACGCGCGCGGACGAGGCGGCCCGGGGCCTCACGGAGTTGGAGCGCGCCACGCGCGAGCTCGAGGACGTCGCCGCCATGCTGCGGCAATTGACTCGAGGCTTTGCCAGCGTCGCCTAGCCCGCTTACCATTCTCCCGTGACCAAGCGGGAACGGGTGTACGTGGCGCTCGGGTCCAACATGGGTGATCGCGCGGCGCATCTCGCGTATGCACGCGACCGGCTCACCAGCCTGCCGGACAGTCGGGTCCTCAGGCAATCCCGCATCGAGGAAACGGCCCCCCTCGGTCCCGTGCCGCAAGGACCCTACCTGAACCAGATGGTCCTGCTCGAGACCGGGCTCGAGCCCCAGGTCCTGCTCGATCACCTGCATGCCATCGAGGCGGAGCGGGGAAGGGAGCGGCGCGTCCGGTGGGGACCCCGCACCCTCGACCTGGATATCGTCCGCTACGGCGCCCGGGTCGTGCAGCAGCCGGAGCTGACCATCCCGCATCCCGGTCTCCCGCACCGGGACTTCTGGCTCCGGGAGCTCGCAGAGCTCGACGGGCCTCCACACGCGGAGCCGGCCTGTGGCTGAAGAACGCAAGCCAGTGACGGTCGTCGAGCTGCTGGCTATGAAGCGGCGCGGCGAGCGTATCGTGGTCCTCACCTGCTACGACGCCTTGTTTGCCCGGCTGCTCGACGCCGCCGGTGTCGACATCCTCCTCGTCGGGGATTCGGTGAACCAGGTGCTCGGCGGCGCCGACAATACGCTGTCCGCCACGCTCGATCAGATGATCTATCACACGAAGATCGTTCGCCGCGGTGCCGGCCGAGCCATGGTGGTGTGCGACATGCCGTTTCTCACGTATCAGGTGTCGCGCGAAGAAGCAATCCGGAACGCGGGGCGGGTCATGCAGGAAACCGGGTGCCACGCCGTGAAGCTCGAAGGCGGTGCGCCCGTGGCGGAGACGACGGGGGCGCTGGTCGACGTCGGGATCCCCGTCATGGGGCACCTCGGCCTCACCCCGCAGTCGGTGCATGCGCTCGGGGGATATCGCGTGCAGGGCCGCGACGAGCGCTCGGCCGATCGGCTCAAGGCGGACGCCACAGCGCTGCAGGAGGCCGGCGTGTTCGCCATCGTCCTCGAGCTCGTACCGGCCCCGCTCGCGTCGCAGATCACCAAGGCGCTGACGATTCCCACGATCGGGATCGGCGCGGGGCCCGCGTGCGACGGCCAGGTGCTGGTGCTCCCGGACATGCTGGGCCTGAACGAGCAGTTCACCGCTAAGTTTGTGAAGCGTTATGCCGCTCTCGCGGAGGACGTGCGCGAAGCGGTCACCCTGTACGCGGCCGAGGTGCGCGAGGGCCGCTATCCCGGACCGGAGCATTCGTTTCCCAAATGAGCGACCTATCGCGAAGAGAGCTGATCAAGATGCTGAGCGCTGTGGCGTTAGCGCCCGTCCCCCGTGTCGACCCTCCGGCGGCATCGGCGGCTTCCAGCGGGCCGGGGTTTCGGATTCGTACCATCACGGCCGGCACGAACCTTCGAAGCGCCACCGAAACACAGACTGTGCAAGCCGCGGTCACGTTTCTCAAGGGGGCGAAGCGGATCCTCACGGACGCAGGCTACGAAGTGCAGACCCTCCGCATCTCGACCCAACCGTTCCTCGAAGACGCCGGGCCCCGCGGGCGCGCGGACGCGCTCGGCGCTGTTCAGGCACTGGACCGCGCCCTGGTGGCCGAGAGCGTGCTTCTGAGCATCGGGCCTGTGCTTGCCCCCGACGGTGACGATCCCGATTTCGGTGCGTGGGCCGCGGAGCTCGCGCACACGACGCACAACGTCAATTTTTCGGTTCGGGTCGCCTCGCCCGAGCGTAACGCGTCACCGCGCGGGGTCACGGCGGCGGGTGAAGCGATGGCGGCGATCGCGCGCACGACCCCGGGGGGCATCGGCAACTTTCGGTTCGCGGCGGCCGCCAACGTCCCGGCCGGGACGCCGTTCTTTCCTGTCGCGTACCACCGCGGGTCGGAGGCCGTGACCGTGGGTCTCGAATCACCGCCGCTGCTCTCGGCCGCGTTCACTGGAGCGAATACGCTGGCGGAGGCCAAACAGCGTCTCACGGCGATGCTCGAGTCCCGGCTCGCGCCCCTGGAGCGGTTGGTGCGAGACGCCGCTCGCCGGGACGAGCGGGGCTACGGGGGGATCGACGTTTCTCCCGCTCCGGGCAAAGATGCGAGCATCGGCGGGGCGATCGAGACGCTCACGGGCGTGCCATTCGGAAGCGCGTCGACCCTCGCCGGGTGTGCCGCGATCACCGATGTCCTGAAGAGCCTCAAGGTCAAGACGTGCGGCTATTCAGGGCTCATGCTTCCGGTCCTGGAGGATCCGGTGCTCGCGCAACGGGCGTCGGAAGGGCGGTTCACCGTGCGCGATCTGCTCCTCTATTCGAGCGTCTGCGGCACAGGTCTCGACGTCGTGCCGGTCCCCGGGGACTCGCCGGCCGATCAACTGGCGGCGCTGATCGCCGACGTCGCGGCGCTCTCAACCAAGCTCCGCAAGCCGCTGTCCGCGCGTCTGTTCCCGGTGCCGGGCAGGCGGGTAGGGGAGATCGCGCGGTTCAACGATCCATATCTGACCGATTGTGTCGTTCTCAAAGCGGAGTAGCGCCCTCATGCTCGTCGCGGGCGGCCTGGTGTTCGGCTGCCGCGCGAGTTCCCAGCGCGGGCTGGATGCAGCGGTGCGCGCGGCCTGCGAGAGCACGGCCGTCGCCTGGCCCCGGCGAGCCGGGATCCAGGTACGGCAGGCCGACAGCGTGCTGCCGGCGGAGCTGGACTATCCCAGCCGGCCCTCGTGTACGGTCATCGCGTCCGTGCCGCACTCCAAGAACCTGCCGGTCGATCTCCCGGCATGGCGCTCCTGGGATTCGTCTGCCACGCGCGGCTGGGTGCCCCTCGTGCAGCGTGAGGCCGACGGTCCGGACGGCGGCTCGATGTCGTACCAGCGGGGCCCGGTACGTTGCGCCGTCGATTGGTGGCACGACGGCGGTGACGATGCGGACTCGACCTACGTGTCGAGCGACTCCACCGAGGAGGCGACGCGGTGTTGGTACTACGCGGCCGGCGTGGCACCCGGGGACACCGGGCCCCATTGACCCGACGTGCACGACCTCGCGACGCCGAACGATATGCGCGCCTGGTCGCGCGCCGCGCGGATCCGTGGCCACCGCATCGGCTTCGTCCCCACGATGGGGTTCTTGCACGAGGGACACCTCCGTCTGATCGATCGCGCGAAGGAGCGGGCGGATCGCGTGGTGCTCAGCATCTTCGTCAACCCGCTCCAGTTCGGACCGCGCGAGGACTTCGCCGGCTATCCGCGCGACTTGCAGCGGGATCGGAGCCTCGCCAAAGAGCGCTACGTCGACTGCCTGTTCGTCCCGGCGTCAGACGCGATGTATCCGATGGAGCCGCTCGTGCGGGTAAATGCCGGACCGATGGCCGACACGCTCGAGGGTGCCGCACGACCGGGGCACTTTGTCGGTGTGCTCACGGTCGTGGCCAAGCTGCTGCACATGGTGGAGCCCGATGTCGCGGTCTTCGGGCGCAAGGACTTCCAGCAGGCGATGCTCGTGCGGCGCATGGTAGCCGACCTCGATTTCGCGTGCGATGTCGAGATCGCTCCCACCGTCCGTGAGCTCGACGGGCTCGCACTGTCATCGCGTAACGTCTATCTCAAAGGAGACGACCGGCGCGCCGCGCTCGCCCTGTCTCGCGCGCTCCGCGCCGTGGAGCAGGCCTGGCGCGGTGGGGAAGCCGATGCGCGCGCGCTCGAACGCCGGGGTATGGAGACCCTCAAAACGCCCGGCGTCACGCCGGAATACCTCGCGCTCGTGGACGCGCAGATCCGCCCTGTCGCCCGAGCCGACGCGAAGACCGTCGTGGTCGTTGCTGCGAAGGTCGGCGGTACGCGGCTGATCGACAACGTGGTGTTGGGCGAGGGGATCGCGATCGACGTATCGGTCCAAACGACGGCGAAGGACTGATCTGCCTCTCCCAGCCTGGGCGGTCGTGACTCCGGAGCGCCGCGCTCACGTGGAGCGGGTGGCCGCGCTGCTGTCGGCGTGGGCGATGGCGCTCCACACGCCGGACGGCGAGCGGGCCCGTTGGCTCAGGGCCGCGTGGCTACACGACGCGCTTCGCGACGCACCCGCCGCCGACGAGCTCGCCCACGGGCCCATGGCGGCCGAGCGCGCTGCTCACGACGGCGAAACCGATCAGGGCGTGCTCGACGCGGTCCGGTATCACTCTCTCGGGTATGCGGGGTGGGACGACGTCGGCAAGATGCTCTATCTGGCGGACTACCTCGAGCCCGGTCGCACGTTCGACCACGAGCTGCGCAGGGCCCTGGCGGCTCGCGTGGCGGAGGAGCGGGATGCCGTGCTCAAACAGGTCGCCGCCCGGCGAATCGCCCGGGTAATCGATGGGCGCTGGCCTCTGCTGCGCGCGACGGTGGACTTCTGGAACTCGCTGGTCGGATACTGATCTTTGCCGTGGTCCTCACGGCCGTGACGGGAGCAGGCTGCCGGGGTGACCGGAGTGCCGCGTCGGGCTTCCCGATCCCCGGCGAGAACGGCACGAGCGTCACCGTCGAGGTGTTCAACGCGAGCGGCAAGCCCGGACTCGCCAAGATCGGGACGCGTCTGCTCCGACGTGCGAGCATCGACGTCGTGGCGTTCGGGAACGCATCGGACACGGTCGGCGGCGGAGCCCTCGATTCCACTCGGGTAGTGGTACGGCGTGGCGGTCCCGCCGTGGGCATGAGGATCCGACGCGCGTTGGGCGTCGGCCGGGTGGTGGTCCAGCTCGACAGCGCGCGTCTACTCGACGCCAGCGTGTTCCTCGGAGCGGACTTTGCGCCGACGCGCCTCGAGTTCCACCCGTAACTGGCCGCATGCTGCGCTGATATCTAGGCCGCGGCTGCGTCGCAGCACCGCTTCCACGCCGCGTCGCTTCAGCCGCCGCTCGAATGCGATCATCTGGGTCCGCGGGCTGGGTGAGAGATCCGGGGCCCCGCCTGGGTGAAGTGGCAGCAAGTTCACCAGCGCGCCGAGCCGGCGCGCCAGCTCGGCGAGCCGATCCGCCTGTTCCAACCCGTCGTTCTTACCCCCGATGAGCACGTACTCGAGCGTGACGCGCCGGCGGAACTGCTTCAGGGCGCTCATGACCTCGGACAGCGTGTATCTCTTCTCGATCGGCATCAAGGCGTGCCGCAGATCGGGCGTGCAAGCGTGTAGCGACACGGCAAGGCGGAATTGCTCCGGCCGCGCGGCGAGCTTCGCGAGCGTGGGGAGGATGCCGACGGTCGAGACGGTGATGTGGCGCGCGCCGATCCCGAAGCCGTGTGGCGCGTTCAGAATGGTGAGCGCGGCGTCGACGGCGTCCCAGTTGAGGAGCGGCTCGCCCATCCCCATGAATACGACGTTCGTCGGCACCAGCGCACGATCGAGCAGCACGACTTCGCGGACCTGCCCGGCGATCTCGGCCACCGTGAGGTTCCGTCGAAAGCCCATGCGCCCGGTGGCGCAGAAGACGCACCCCAGGGCGCAGCCGACCTGTGACGAGATGCACAGCGTGCGCCGCTTGCCCTCCGGGATGAGGACAGCCTCGACCGCCTCACCGTCTCCCAAGTCCCAGAGAAACTTCTCCGTGCCGTCGGTCGACACCTGACGCGCGGTGAGCGTCAGCCGGCGGAGCGGGAACGCGAGCTCGAGGTCCCGCCTCAACGCGGCCGGTAGCTCCGTCGCCTGGCCCCACGACCGCACAGGCTGCGTCCATAGGCGGGGGAGGATCTGCTTGGTACGGAACGCCGGCTCGCCGCGCGCTTCGAGCCATGTCGCGAGGGCGTCGCGAGCTTGGTCGGGCGTGAGGTTCAGCAGATCGATCACGTAAGTGCCCTCGGCGGAATGCGTTGCATGTCGTACTTAACTTAACTATCTTCAACTGCTTACGACACTTGGGCCATCGTGCGCCTGTCCGAGCTGCTGACTCCCGCCCGCATCCGGGTCCCCCTACGCGCGACCAACAAAGAGGGGGTCCTCCGAGAATTGGTGGACGTCGTGGCCGTGGGTAACGGCGGGCCGTCCGACGAGGTCCTCGGGGCAATTCTCGAGCGCGAAAGACAGTTCCCGACCGGGATCGGGTACGGCGTGGCCGTACCCCACGGCAAGACCCCGGCCCTGTCGTGCCTCGTGGTCGCGGCGGGGACGACGCTGGCGCCGGTGCCCTATGAAACGATCGACGGTGAGCCGGTGCGCCTCTTCTTTCTGTTGGCGGGACCGGAGTCCGCCGCGGGAGCCCACGTCAAGGCGTTGAGCCGAATTTCGCGACTGGTGCGGCGCGAGCCCGTGCGGGACCGGCTGTTGAACGCCCGAACCCCCGAGGAATTCTACCGAGCGCTGTGCGAGGCGGAGGCCCCATAAAGAACGTCAGTGCGACGTCCCGGCGCACCTACCGGTGCGGCGAGCTGCGTGCGGAGCACGTCGGGCAACAGGTGCGGCTCGGTGGGTGGGTGCATCGGCGGCGCGATCTTGGCGGCATCGTGTTCGTCGACGTGCGCGACCGGGCGGGCGTCGTGCAGGTGGCGATCGGGCCCCACGCTCCCGAAGAGGTGCGGCGCGTGGCGGGTGGCCTCGGGAGCGAGAGCGTGGTCGAGGTCGATGGTCTAGTGACGGCGCGCCCGGCCAACATGAAAAATCCCGAGCTTCCGACTGGCGACGTCGAGGTTCAGGCCACGAAGCTCGCCGTGGTCGGGCCCGCGGTGACGCCCGCGATTCCGGTCGCCCGGGGCAAGGGCGAGGAGCTGCCGGCGGAGGAGCTGCGGCTCAAGCACCGTCACCTGGACCTCCGACGGCCCGAGATGCAGGCGAATCTCATGCTGCGCCATCGCCTGCTGCAGCGGGCGCGTCGTACCCTGTCTGCCCTCGAGTTCCTCGAAATCGAGACGCCGATCCTCACCAAGCCGACCCCCGAGGGGGCGCGCGATTACCTGGTTCCGTCGCGCGTGCACCCGGGGGAGTTCTACGCGCTGCCCCAGTCGCCCCAGATCTACAAACAGCTCCTGATGGTGGCGGGCTTCGACCGATACTTCCAGATCGCGCGCTGCTTCCGCGACGAGGATCTACGCAACGATCGTCAGCCCGATTTCACCCAGATCGACCTCGAAGCATCGTTCGTCGGGATGGACGACGTACTCGGGTATGTGGAAGCCGTCCTCGTTGATCTGTGGGATGAGGGCGGACACAAAGTCGCGCGGCCGTTTCCGCGGATGACCTGGCGCGAGGCGATGGAGCGATACGGCACGGACAAGCCCGACCTGCGCTACGACTTCCCGATCGTCGACTGGACCGCGCACGTGAAACCGCTCGGGGTGCCGTTCTTCCAATCCGCCTTGAAGGATGGTGCCCGGGTACGCGGTTTCGCGGTGAAGGGGGGCGGGGCGCTGTCGCGCAAGGACGTCGACCAGCTGGCGGACACCGCCAAACAGCTCGGTGGCGCGGGGCTGGCCTGGGTCAAACGTCAGGGCGAGCAGATCTCGGGCTCCGTGGGCAAGCATTTCACTGCGGAAGCGCTCGGCGGCATCGGTGTCGGCGACGGGGACGCCGGACTGATGACGGTGGGGCCGGACCGCGTGACGTCACCGGTGCTCGATCGCGTCCGGCAGGAAGTGATCCAGCGGCTCGGGGTAAAGCCGAAGATCGCGCACGCCTTCACCTGGGTGGTCGATTTTCCGCTGTTCGAGGCCGATACGGAGACCGGGAGGCCGGTGTTCGCGCACCACCCGTTCACGTCGCCCCACCCGGACGACGTCGCCCGGCTCGACACCGATCCCTTCTCGTGCCGGGCCCTTCACTACGACGCGGTCTATAACGGCAACGAGCTCGGCTCGGGGTCCATCAGAATCACGGATCCCGCGGTGCAGCGGCGCGTGTTCGGGCATCTCGGGTTGTCCCAGGTGGAGATCGACGCGCGCTTCGGGTTCCTGTTGACCGGGCTGCAGGCGGGCGCGCCGCCTCACGGAGGGTTCGCGATCGGCTTCGACCGCACGGTGATGCTGCTCGCGGGCGCCGGGTCGCTGCGCGACGTAATTGCGTTTCCAAAGACGACCACGGCGCGAGCGCTGTTCGAGGGTGCGCCCGCGCCGGCGAACCCGGCCGACCTCGCGGCGCTCCACATCGAGGTGAAGCGATGAGTGACGAAGTCACGCACCGGCTTTCGACCGAAGGCGTGGATCCGCTCATGCTCGCAGGCGTGAACGACGGCAACCTCGTCGAGCTGGCCAAGCGGCTGGGCGTGCGCGTCTCGCTTCGGGGAGATGCCCTGATGTTGCAGGGCCCACTCGCGGCGGTCGAGCGCGCCACGCCCCTGGCGCAGGCGCTCGTCGACCTGGCACGCATGGGTGAGACGTTGGACGTGGGCGACGTGGAGCGCGTCGTGAGCGACGAAGCGCACCGGCCATCCGGCGAGACCACTGACGGGGACATCCGGATCATCCTCCCGGGTCTGCGACGGGTGATCCAGGCGAAGACCGCGGGGCAGCGGGACTACCTCCAGGCGATTGCGCGCCACGACATCGTGATCGGCATCGGTCCCGCGGGCACGGGCAAGACCTATCTCGCGGTGGCTGCGGCGGTGGACGCGCTGTCGCGCAAGCGTGTACGGCGCATCGTCCTCGCCCGACCCGCGGTCGAAGCGGGGGAGAGCCTCGGCTTCCTGCCCGGCGACCTCCACGAGAAGGTCGATCCCTACCTGCGCCCCTTGTACGACGCGCTCGAGGACATGATGCCGCGCGATCGAGTGCAGAAGGCCATCGATAGCCGCACGATCGAGATCGCACCGCTCGCCTACATGCGCGGCCGAACGTTGTCCGACGCCTTCGTCATTCTCGACGAAGCGCAGAACGCGACGGGCATGCAGATGAAGATGTTTCTCACGCGCCTCGGTGTGAATTCACGGGCCGTGATCACCGGGGACAAAACGCAGATCGACCTCGCGAACCGGGAGGATTCGGGACTCCTCCAGGTGGAGCGCATCCTCCCCGGCATCGAGGGCATCGCGTTCTGTTACCTCGGCGATACGGACGTCGTCCGGCACCGGCTGGTCCGGGACATCATCCGGGCGTACGCCGAGGACGTGCAGGGCTGACATGAGACTGCCGACGACGCAGCAGCTCGGCTATCACGGCAGCCGCTGGGCGTGGGTGCCGGGGCTGGCGCTCCTGGCCTACTTGGTGTTCCCCTCCAGTGCGACCAACGTGGCGCCGCTCGCGGTCGGCACGCTGGCGGATCGCGACGTGATCGCCCCGTTCACGTTCCCGGTCAACAAGACGGATCAGGACCTCGCCCGCGAGGCCGAAGAGCTCGCCGCCACCGTCAAGCCGATCTATCAGTACCAGGAACGGTCTCTCGACAGCACGAGGACCGCGATGCAGGCGTTCTTCTCGAGCATCGAAACGGCCGCCGATCGGAACGGCGCCGTCGCGATCCTGCAGGTCGCCAAGGGCCAGGGATTCGCGCTCGGCGCCCCGGAGGCCGCGTACCTCAACAAGGGCGGGAAGCGGCACGGTCTCGAGAAGGCCCTGACCGAGCTGTTCGACCGGACGCTCGTGCTCGGCGTGACCGGTCCGGGGGTGCTGCAGGTCGAGCAGGCCCCCGAGCTCATCGTGCGCCGTCGCTCGGGCGAGCAATCGGTGGCGCGCGAACAGGTGTTGTCGTTCGCCCAGTACCTCGCGCGCGCGCGCGCCATCCATCCCGACAAGGGCTCGAGTGTCGGCGACCAGCTGTACGTACGGCTCGCGGGGCATTTCTTCAGACCCACCCTGGTACCTAACACCCTCGAGACCGAGCGCCGGCGTGACGAGCTGCGCCGCAGCGTAGACCCCAGCAAATACATCGTGCGCGCCGGTGACCGGATCGTTGGCGCTCGCGAGGTGGTGACGACCGAGGCGCACGAGAAGCTGCAGGCGCTGCACACCGACCTGGTGCGCCGCGGCGCAGCGACCAGCCGGTCCGTGGGCGGCCTGTTCGGCCCGGTGCTGCGCGACTCGCTGATCCTCGGCATCTTTTGGGTGCTGATGATGTTCTACCGGCGCGAGACGTATCACGAGCGCCGGCAGGTCGCGCTCATCGGCGGTTTGTTCGGGCTCGTGCTCCTCGAAGCCGCGGCCATCGCGCACTTCGCGCCGACCCATCCCGAGGTGATCATCCTTCCGTTCATGGCCATGATGCTCAGCGTGCTCTTCAACGGGCGCGTGTCGATGATCGCCGCCATGATCGTGTCGATCGTCACCGGGCTACAGCCTGTGTTCCACGACATCCCCGCGCTCTTCTTGTGCGTGGTCGGCGGCGTGACCGCGGCGCTCTCGGTGCGGACCCTGCGGAGCCGGAGCAACTTCTATGTCCCGGTGCTGATCATCGTGCTCGGCTATCTCGCGGGCGCCCTGGCCCTGGGGCTCGCGGGCAGCTGGACGCTTGGGGAGATCGGCCTGCGTGGCGTGTGGGGCGCGGCGAACGGACTGGTCTCAGCGGGGCTCACGTTCTTCCTGTTGCCGGTCGCGGAGTCAGTCACGGGCATCACGACAGACCTCACCTTGCTCGAGCTGTCAGACCCGAGCCGGCCCCTCCTGCGGCGTCTGTCGCTCGAGGCGCCCGGCACGTACGCGCACTCGGTGGCTATGGCCAACCTCGTGGAGGCGGCGTGCAACCGGGTCGGGGCCGACGGCCTGCTCGGTCGCGTCGGCTGCTATTACCACGACATCGGGAAGATCAAGAACCCGCAGTACTTCGTGGAGAATCAGACACGCGGGAACAACCCGCACGATCGCCTCAAGGCCTTCCAATCCGCGCAGATCATCAAGGCGCACGTGACGGACGGGCTCGCGCTGGCGCGCGAAGCTGGGCTGCCCGACGCGGTCGCTGCGTTCATTCCCGAGCATCACGGGACGATGGAGATCACGTACTTCCTCGACCGGGCCAAGAAGAGCGGGGACGGCGGCTCGGCGCAGCCGGGGGACTACACGTATCCCGGCCCCAAGCCCCATTCCGCAGAAACAGCCATCACCATGCTCGCCGATTCGGTCGAGGCCGCCCTGCGCGTGCTCGAGGACCTGACCCCGAAGAAGATCGAAGAGGTGATCAATCATATCGTCCGCACCAAGCTGAACGCGGGCCAGCTGGATGAAGCGCCGATGACGCTGCGCCAGATCGATCAGGTCAAGCAGGAGTTCGTCCGCATCATCAGCGGGATGTATCACAACCGCATCGACTATCCGGAGTCCAGTGGCGGCATCACGGCGACGTGGCAGCCAGCGGCCAAGGCATGAGCCGGCCGCCCGGCTTCGACGCGCGGCGGACCAGGTCCTCGCGTGGGAGGGCGCGTTCGGCGCGCGAGTCGAGCTGACCTTGCTCGATCCGGCGGCCATGCGGCGCCTCAATCGCCGCACGCTGGGCCGGCGCGGCCTGACTGACGTCATCGCCTTCGCATTGCCGCAGCCGGACGGAACGCTGCTTGGGGACGTCTACATCTGCCCGGAAGCGGCAAGCAGCTGGGTCAACGGCCGGGGAAGGGGGAAGGGGGAAGGCGAGAGGGTGAACGAGGAGCTGCTTCGGCTGGCGGTGCACGGCACGCTCCACGTGCTCGGCTACGACCACCCGGAGGGATCAGGGCGGACCCGATCGGCGATGTGGCGCCGACAAGAGCGCTACGTGCACCGCCTGATCCGGACAACGACGTGACCCTCACGGCGGCGGCCCTGACGCTCGGCGGCGCCCTCGTCGCGGGCGTGGCCGCCCTCTGGGCGGGTCTCCTCGCCCTCGGCGAGGAGGCGGCCGTCGGCGAGGCGCTGCATACCCTAGGCGATGCCCCCACAACCGTGGGTGGCCGTGTGCCCCTCCATCGCGGTCTGTACGTCGCGCGCCTCGCGCTGCTCGTCCTCGGGGCGGTGGCCGCCGGGGATGCCCTGGATTGGTGGCGTCGGCCCTGGGCCGAGGCCCTCGGCGCATGGGCGGTGGCGGTTGGGTTCCTCTTCGTGGTTGGCGACGCGCTCCCGCGGAGTTTGGCGCGGGTTGCGCCGGAGGTCGCGGCGCTAGCCTTGCCGCTGGCCCGTCGCACGCTCGCGCCGTTTGGGCCGCTCCTCTGGCTCCTGGGCTGGGTGGACCGCGGGCTGCACGGCCTCGTCTCCACGCCGCGCCCGCTCGCGCCGGATCTGGGCGTGGCGCAGCGTGACATGCTCCTCGGCGTGTTCACACTCGCCGACACCCGGACGGACGAGGTCATGACCCCGCGCCTGGACATGACTGCGGTGGACGTGGCGGCGCCGGTCGAGGACGTCGTCGAGGCGTTCCGCCAGAGCGAGCACACGCGCCTGCCCGTCTACGACGGAACACCCGATAACATCGTGGGGATCGTATTCGCGAAGGACCTGGTGCCCCTCGTGATGGGCTTGACGGACGCGGGCGCGCGCTGGCAGGCCGTGGTCCGGCCCGCCTCGTACGTGCCGGAAGGTAAGACCCTCGACAGCCAGCTCCGCGACTTCCAGCGCGGGCCTGCGCATCTGGCGATCGTCGTCGACGAATTCGGCGGCACAGCCGGCCTCGTGACGCTCGAGGACATCCTCGAGGAGATCGTGGGCGAGATCCGCGATGAGCATGACGTGGGGGAAACCCCGTCGATCCGGCAGGACGGCGATCGGTACTGGGTGGACGGGCGGGTGACGCTCGACGATCTCTCGCACGCGCTGGGGCGGAGCTTTGAGCACCCGGAGGTCTCGACCGTGGGCGGGCTCGTGTATTCGGTGTTAGGTCGGGTGCCGCGTGCCGGCGACGAGCTCACGCTCGATGGGTACCGAGTAGTAGTGGAGCGCGTGGACCAGCGCCGGGTGACGCGCGTGGTGGTCCAGAGGCAGTCATGATGCTTCCCCTGGTGCTGCTCGTGAGCGCCCTGGCGCTCGCGGTGGCGTCCGCGGCGATCGGCGTGGCGGCCGCCGCCGTGAGCCAGGTCGAGCTGACGCGTTGGGTGTCATACAAGCTCCGGGGCTCGGGCGGGGTTGCCGGTGTGCTCGAGAACCCCGGCCGGGTCCTTGCCACGGCGAACGCGCTCACGACGATCGGCACGCTCTGCGCCGCCGCCGTGATCCCCGCGCTTCTCGCTCGCACGACGCCAACCGTGCTCGGGATCTTCACCGTCGCGCTCGGGGTGCCCTTGCTCCTGAGCGCGGCGTATCTGGTACCGCGGGTGGTCGGACGGAGGTGGGCCGAGCCGATCGTCGCCCACGCGGCCCCACGTCTGGAGTGGCTCGGCAAGCTGTTCGCGCCTTTCGTGCCGTGGCGCGACCCGTCGCGCCGCACGACGCTTGCGGCGGTGTTGACGAGCGCCGACACCGAAGCCCTCGCGTCCGCCGACGAGATGGCCGTGGTGTCGGGCGTGCTGGCGTTCGCGGACCGGCCCGTGCGGGAGCTGATGACGCCGCGCACGTCCATCGTCGCGATCCCCGAGGGGTTGCTCGCCGCGGAGGCCGCGCACGTGGCCCTCCAGTCCGGCTACAGCCGGTACCCCGTATATCGTGGGTCGCTCGACGAAGTCGTCGGCGTCGCCCACGCGTTCGACCTGTTGCGCCTCCCGCCGGACGCGCCCATCCCCGTGCACCCGGCGCTTGTCGTCCCCGGTACGACACGAGCCGCCGACCTGATGCTCGACATGCAACGCGGCCGGAGTCACCTGGCGGTCGTGCTCGACGAATTCGGCGGCACGGCCGGCCTCGTGACGTTCGAGGATCTGCTGCGAGACCTGGTGTCCGAGATCTTCGAGCCAGCCGAGCCGTCACCGGGGGTGGAGGCACCGGCCCGTATCGTCGAGCTCGAGGGCAGCGCCCCGGCCACACGTCTCGAAGAGACCCTCGGCATCACGCTCAAAGCCCCCGGGGTCCAGACCGTGGGCGGCTTGCTCGTCCACACGTTGGGCCGGATTCCCCGGCCCGGCGAGCGGTTCGCCGTGCACGGGCTGGAGTTTGATATCCTGGCCGCAACGGCGACGCGGGTGGAGCGCATCGCGGTCCGGCCCGGACCGGTGCGCACGGTACCCCTGGAGCGCGTCGAGGAACGGACGTGAGACTCCACTTATTGCATGGTTACTTTGCATGAGCGTGGAGCGCATCCTCGAAGGGCTCACCCGACGCGAGCCTGCCGCATTGGCGCGGGCCATCACCCTCGTCGAGAACCAGCGAGACGGGTTCGAGCGCGTGCTGTCGCACGCCCACGGGCTGCTCGGCCGGAGTGGCGCGAGGCGCGTCGGCATCACCGGGCCACCCGGCGCAGGTAAGAGCACGCTCACCGAAGCGCTCATTCAGCGGTTTCGGGCACAGTCGCTCTCCGTCGGCGTCGTGGCGGTCGATCCCACGAGCCCGTTTACCGGTGGCGCCCTGCTCGGCGATCGGATTCGCATGGAGTCCGGGAGCCTCGACCCGCAGGTGTTCATCCGGTCGATGGCCACCCGGGGCGCGCACGGGGGGCTCGCTACCACGACCGAAGAGGTCACTGACCTCTTGGAGGCGTTCGGCTTCCAGCGGATCATCGTGGAGACGGTAGGAGTGGGGCAGACAGAGCTCGACATCGCCCGCACCGCGGAGACGACGGTGCTCGTCCTCGTCCCGGAATCGGGCGACGGCATCCAGACCCTCAAGGCCGGCGTGATGGAAATCGCCGATCTGTACGTGGTGAACAAGAGCGATCGCGCCGGCGCGGACAAGTTGCGCCAGGAAGTCGAGGTCATGCTTGGGATCCGGCGGGGGAACGCGTTCCGACACGTCGCTCCCCACCACCGAGCGGACAGTCGGACGGTCGGACAATCGGACCGTGGGCGTCATCCGTCACGTCCGACGGTCCGACAGTCCGACGACTGGGAGCCTCCTGTACTCGCGACGGTCGCATCGACCGGCGCCGGGGTGGATGAGCTGGCGGCCGCCCTGGATCGCCACCACGTCTATCTTCAGGCGAGCGGGCAGCTCGCGGAGCGGCGCCGACGCCGGCTCGCGGCCCGGACCAGGGCCGTGCTAGAACGTGGGGTGCAGCGCTGGCTCGTGGAAGCGACCCGCGCCGAGGAATTGTTGCAGCAGCGGCTGGACGAAGTGGCCGACGGGCGCCGCAGCCCGTACGACGTCGCGGCGGAGATCCTCGATCAGGTGAAAGCGGGGGTGGCGAGATGAGCGGAGGCGAGCGGAAGGCCGTCTACACGCCGGACGACCTGGCCGGCTTTGACGCGCACCGCGCGTTGGGCCGAGCGGGCGATTACCCGTTCACTCGCGGCATCCACCCGACCATGTACCGGGGCAGACTCTGGACCATGCGCCAGTTCGCGGGCTTCGGCAGCGCCGAAGACACGAACCGGCGGTACAAGTTTCTCCTCGAGCATGGGCAGACCGGTCTGTCGGTGGCGTTCGACTTCCCCACGTTGATGGGCTACGACTCGGATCATCCGCGCGCGGAAGGTGAGGTCGGGAGGTGCGGCGTGGCCATCTCCTCGCTCGCCGACATGGAGGACCTGTTCCGCGGGATCCCGCTCGATCGGGTCTCGACGTCCATGACCATCAACGGCCCGGCGGCGATGCTGTTCTGCTTCTACGTCGCCGCCGCCGAGAAGCAGGGCGTCTCGTCCGACAAGCTGCGCGGCACCGTGCAGAACGACATTCTCAAGGAGTACATGGCCCAGCACGCCTGGGTGTATCCGGTAGAGCCTGCGCTCAAGATCATCGTGGACATGTTCGAGTGGTGCGCGGAGCACGCCCCATTGTGGAACACGATCTCGATCTCGGGCTACCACATCCGCGAGGCCGGGGCGACCGCCGCGCAGGAGCTCGCGTTCACGCTGGCGAATGGGTTCACCTACGTTGAGCGGGGGCTCGTGCGTGGACTGGACGTGGACGACTTCGCGCCCCGCCTGTCATTCTTCTGGGACATTCACAACGACTTTTTCGAAGAGATCGCGAAGCTGCGCGCGGCCCGCCGGATCTGGGCGCGTCACGTAAAGGAGCGCTACCACGCAACGAATCCGCGCTCCTGCATGATGCGTTTCCACTCGCAGACGGCGGGGGTCACGCTCACGGCGCAGCAGCCCATGAACAACGTCGTGCGAGTCGCGTATCAGGCTCTCGCGGCGGTGCTCGGGGGCACACAGTCGCTCCACACCAATTCGCTCGACGAGACGCTGGCGCTCCCCACGGAGGAAGCCGTGCGGCTCGCCCTCCGTACGCAGCAGATCATCGCGCACGAGACCGGCGTGGCTGACGTCATCGACCCGTTGGGCGGGTCGTACTACGTCGAGTCGCTGACCGACCAGCTCGAGCGTGAGGCGGAAGCCCTGTTCGCCGAAATCCAGTCCGTGGGTGGCGTGGTCCGGGGCATCGAGAGCGGCTGGTTCCAGCAGCAAATCGCCCGTTCCGCGGAGGCGTTCCAGCGAGACGTCGAGGCAGGGGGGCGCGTGCTGGTCGGCGTCAACGATTTCCTGAGCGAGGACGATCATCCCGTCGAGATTCTCAAGGTCTCGGGCGACGCGGAGGAGAGCCAACGGCGCCGGCTGGCACGCCTGCGCGCCGAGCGCGACGGGGCGCTCGTCGCGGAGCGCCTCGAGGCGCTGCGGCGCGCGGCCCAGGCCGACCGCAACCTGCTGGGCCCGATGCTGGACTGCGCGCGCGCCTATTGCACGTTGTACGAGATCCGGCACGCGCTCGAGAGTGTCTACGGCGCCTACCGCGAGCCCGTCTTCTTCTAAGCCATGACCGCCCTTCCGATTCCGACCCGAGACAACGCCGTGCGCGCGGCCGTCGAGCGGCTGTCGCGCATCGAGGCCGGTGACTATCAGGTGGTCTCGTGCTACCTGAAACTCGAGCCGCGCGACAAGACGCGCGGCAAGTACCTCATCAAGATGAAGAATCGCGTGCGCGAGGCCGCCACGGCCCTCGAGCGCCAGGATCTGGAGCGCGCCGTGCGGGACGCGGTGGCCGCGGACCTGGACTGCGTGCTTCGCTACTTCGAGGAGCCGAGCCGGCTCCCGCCGGCCCGCGGGATCGCCCTGTTTGCCTGCCGAACCCTGGCGTTGTTCGATGTGCTCCCGCTGCCCCACGTGCACCGCTCCCGCCTCGCGGTGGCCCCGGTCCCGCTGGTGCGGGAACTCGTCGCCCTCGACGAGGAGGTCGGGACCATTCTCATCGTCGCCTGCGACCGCACCGGAGCGCGGTTTTTCGAAGTCACGGCGTACGGCGTGGTCGAGCTCCCGAGCCTCACCGCCTGGGCCACGCGACCGGGGAAGTTTCACGGCGAGCGCCAGGCGAAACGGGGGAGCGTCCTCGCGGGTGGGTTCGGGGAGCACAACTATCACATGCGCATTCGCGAAGAGAAGCACCGCCACTATGCGCAGGTGGCCCAACAGATCTTCCACATCCATACGCAGCGCCCCCTCGCCGGGCTCGCGCTCGCGGGTGTGGGCGTCGACGCCGGCGCCCTGCTGCCACACCTGCATACCTACCTGCACGACCTGGTCCTCGGTGTGGTCCGATTGAACCCGAAACGTCTCGCCGCCGCCGAAGTGCGTGAGGCCGCCCTCGCGTTGCGCGAGGAGCGTGAGCGCGCCTGGGAGCGCGCGCACGCCGAAGCGGTACGCGAGGGTGTGGGCACCGGCTGGGCAGTCAACGGCGTGGAGGGCACGCTCCGAGCGCTCCAGCGAGGCCAGGTCCGGACGCTCTTGGCCGATGGGCAGGACGACGACCCGCGCATAGACGACGCCGTTGAGGACGCACTCGCCCAGCGCGTCCAGGTGGACGTCGTGTACGACGAGCGGGCCCGCCGGGTCGTGGACGGACTGGCGGGCCTGCTGCGGTTCCGCCGCTGATGCCGATCCCGAAGCGTCCCATCCGGGTGCTGGTGGCGAAGCCCGGCCTGGACGGCCACGACCGTGGCGCCAAAGTCGTGGCGGCGGCGCTCCGCGACGCCGGAATGGAGGTCATCTACACGGGGCTGCACCAGACACCCGAGATGATCGCCCAGGCCGCGATGCAGGAGGATGTTGACGTCGTGGGGCTGTCCATCCTTTCCGGCGCCCACCTGACGCTCTTCCCCCGGGTCAAGCAGCTGCTAGTCGAGGCCGGACGTGACGACGTCCTGGTGACGGGCGGCGGCATCATTCCTCCGGAGGACATCGACGCGCTGCGCGAGCATGGGATTGGCCGGCTGTTCGGACCCGGCACGCCGACGTCCGAGCTCGTGAAATACATCGAAGAGTGGGCGGCCGAGCATGTCTCGGCGTAGCGGCAGTCGATGAGCCGTCTCAAAACGCTGACCGACGAGTATCGCGAGCTCCGGGCGCGCCTCGAGCAGGGAGGCGGACCGGACAAGGTGCGCCGCCAGCACGAGCAGGGGAAACTCACCGCGCGCGAGCGGATCACCGGGCTCTTGGACCGGGACGCGGAGTGGCTCGAGATCGGGTTGCTCGTGGCGTCGGATCAATACGACGGCCAGGCGCCTGCGGCCGGGGTCGTGACCGGCCTTGGACGCATCGCGGGCCGTCCGGTCGTGGTGATCGCGAACGACGCGACCGTAAAGGCGGGATCCTGGTGGCCGGAGACCATCAAGAAGATGCTCCGCGCCCAGGAGATCGCCATGCGCCAGCGGATTCCCATCATCTACCTCGTGGACTCCGCCGGCGTGAACCTCCCGTACCAGGGAGGCGTGTTCCCCGGCCAGTACGGCGCCGCGCGGATCTTCTACTACAACTCGATCATGCGCCGCTATCTGAAAGTGCCGCAGATCGCCGCCGTCATGGGCCCGTGCATCGCCGGCGGCGCGTACTTGCCCGCCCTCTCCGACGTGATCTTCATGGTCGAGGGCACGTCCTTCATGGGTTTGGGGGGCCCGAATCTCGTCAAGGGGGCGACCGGGCAAGTAGTGGACGCCGAGTCGCTCGGCGGCGCCGCCACGCACACCACGGTGAGCGCCGTGGCGCACTACCGCGCGAAGGACGACGCGGAGTGCCTCGCACGCATCCGCGAGTACGTCGCTCGGCTGCCCCGGTCACTGCGGCCGCCCGCGGCGGACGGGAAGCCGAAGCGGAACCCGAAAGAGCTGTATGACCTCCTGCCGTCGGACCATCGCATGAGCTACGACGTCCGCGCCGTGCTCGAGTGCGTGCTCGATGCCGGGGAGCTCGACGAGTTCCAGCCGGACGTCGCGCCTGAGATGATCTGCGGCCACGGCGCCATCGAAGGCCGCTCGGTGGCGGTCATCGCCAACTCCCGCGGGGTCATCAAGGGAAGGAAGGGTCAACCGCCCAAGATCGGCGGCATCATCTACACGGAGAGCGCCGAGAAGGTCGCCTACTTCATCGAGAATGCCGACCGCGAGCGGATCCCGATCCTTTTCGTCCAGGACGTGTCCGGCTTCATGGTCGGCACCGAAGCCGAGCACTCCGGGATCATCCGGGCCGGGGCGCGCTTCGTCGAAGCGATGGCGACCGCCACCGTTCCCAAGCTGGTGCTCACGGTCAACCACGCCTCGGGGGCGGGCTACTACGCGATGGCCGGGCAGGGGTTTGATCCTGATTTCATCGTCTCGTGGCCGACGGGACGCATGGGCGTGATGGAAGGGGAATCGGCCATCCAGGCGGTGTTCGGCAACGACGCGGCGAAGGCGGAAAACGCCGGCGCGGTGGACGCGATGCGCGCCGATTACGACCATCAGCTCGACGCGCGGTTTGCCGGCGCCCGCGGCTTCGTGGACGCGATCCTCGTGCCCGAGGAAACCCGCGACATCCTCGCCTTTCTACTCGAGGCGAGCACGGAATTCACCGGCCCCCACGTCGGGGCGTTTGTCCTCCCGAGCTCTCCATGACGACTCGTCGACTTGTCCTGCTGTCGATCGCGCTCGCGGCGTGTGGTGGTGCGCCGCCCCGGCCAGCGACGGCCCCTACGCCTGCCTCAGCGCCGATGGCGGGCGCGCCCCCCGCGCCGGCCGACGCGAGCGCCACGACGGCCGCTCCCGCGGCCCGCGGCAAAGAGCCCGCGCTGCCGCCCGCGGTGGCACTCATGGCGGGCCTCATGCCCCTCCGCAGTACAGGCGTCGACCAGTTTCAAACGCGCCACCCGGCCTACGATGGTCGTGGGGTGCTGATTGCGATTCTCGACACCGGCATCGACCCGGGCGTCAGCGGGCTGATCACGACCAGTACCGGCGCGCCCAAGATCGTCGAGCTGCGCGACTTCTCCGCCGAGGGCGCGGTCGCGCTCACGCCCGTCGCGCCCGCCGGGGACGGCACCGTGTCGGTCGGCGGACGAAAGCTCGCTGGCGCCGGCCGGATTGGCCGCCTCACGAGCGCCAGCACCTGGTACGCCGGCTTGCTGCGCGAGCTCCCGCTCGGAAAGACGCCCGCCGCGGACCTGAACGGCGACGGGAACAATACCGACGCCTTCCCGGTGATCGTCGTGAAGGCAACGGACGGCTGGGTCGCGTTCATCGACTCGAACCTGAACGGCTCGTTCGACGACGAGATGCCGCTGCACGACTACCGCCAAGGACGCGAGACGATCGCCCTCGGAACACAGCCGATCACGCTCGCGGCCAATTTCGCGGAGGCGAACGGGGTTCCGACGCTCGATTTCTTCTTCGACAATGGCGGCCACGGGACTCACGTCGCCGGCATCGCGGCCGGGCACAGCCTCTTCAACCTGGCGGGGTTCGACGGCGTCGCGCCGGGCGCCCAGCTCCTCGGCTTGAAGATCGCGAACGCGGCCCGGGGCGGCATTTCCGTCAGCGGCAGCATGCAGCGCGCCATGCAGTACGCCTCCCGCTACGCGGAGCAGCGCAATATGCCGTTGGTGCTGAACCTGAGCTTCGGCGTCGGGAACGAATTCGAGGGCCGGGCCGTCATCGACTCCATCGTGAACGCATTTCTCGTTTCGCACCCCGGAATCGTGTTCACGATCAGCGCGGGCAACGATGGCCCGGGTCTGTCCACGATGGGATTTCCCGCCTCGGCGGATCTCGCGTTGTCCGTCGGCGCCTCGTACCCCGGCGCCTTCGCCCGCCCGCCCCAGGCCGGCACGCCGCCGGCCTCGGACGTGATGGGGTGGTGGAGCTCGCGCGGCGGCGAGCTCGCCAAACCGGACATCGTGGCGCCGGGCGTCGCATTTTCGTCCGTCCCTCGCTGGGATACTGAGAACGAGGTGAAGGGAGGGACGAGCATGGCGGCACCTCACGTCGCGGGTCTCGCGGCGTGTCTCCTGTCCGCCATGCAGCAGGCGGGCCGCCGCGTGAGTGCGGCCGACGTCGCGCAGGCCCTGCGTGCGTCCGCGGTGCCGTTCACCGGTGAGACCGTGATCGATGACGGCGCCGGTCTTCCTCGGCTCGAGGTGGCGTATGACTGGTTGCTCGCCGGCCATCAGGGATCGGCGTACGTGATCCGCGCGCCGGGCGGCACCTCCGCGGCATTCCGGCGGACCGGCCTGACGGCGCCCGACGATACGCTGCAACTGTTCCGCGTGCACCACGCGGCCGGGCTCCGGGTGGCGCAGTTCCTGCTCAAGAGCGACGCCCCCTGGCTGTCGGTGCCCCCGAGCGTGCAGGCAGGCGCGCGCGAAACCGAGATCCCGGTGACCTACCAGCCCGCCGCGCTCACCGCGCCCGGTATGCACGTCGGCGTGGTGAGCGCGCGCAACGCGAGCGACACGCTCGCGGGCCCCGTTTTCCTGCTCGCGAACACCGTCATCGTCCCGTTGGATCTCAGCGCCAAGCCGTTGTTCGACGAACGACGGGCGATCGGGCCCGCGCGCGTGCAGCGGTATTTCCTGCGAGTGCCGGAGACCGGGGGCGGGGGGGCAACGCTCGAGACGACCGTCACCCTGCCGGACTCGCTGCAGCAGGGAGCCACGGCGCGGCTGTATGAGCCGGATGGCCAGCCGTTTCGCGACGCGGAAGAGATCCCGTTGGGTCGCAGCGACCCGGGCACGGCCCGCTTCGTAGTCCGTGCCGAGGACGTAGTCCCGGGTGTCTACGAGCTGGACGTGTTCGCCCCACCCCTGGCCAGTGCCACGGCGACCGTCCGTGCAGCCCTCGCGCCTATCACCCTCGCCGAGACCGCCGGGCGGATCGAGGCGTCGGATCTGGGTGTCGAGTCAGTCACTGGACGCGCGCTGACGCAGCTGATCGGCGCCGGTCGAGTGGTGAGCCTGGCTGGGCGGGGAGCCCCGGCGGAGAGCGTGACGGTCCGCGTGTCGGAGTGGGCCGCCCGGGTTGTGATCGACGTGACCATGCCCCGCGAGCAGTGGAACGATTTCACGGACTTCGGAGTCACCGACTACGACTCGACGGGCCAGCAGGTCGGTCAGGGCGCGTTGAACTACGCGGTCGGCCGCCACACCCTCACCGTCCCGCCGGCGCTTCGCGGGCATCCGCTCACCATCGAGCTTTTCCCCGCATTCGCGCGCGAGGACGGCGCCCATCCGTGGCCTGCGCAAGTGAGTGTGCGCTTCCTCCTCGCCGCCCCCCGTCCTTTGGGCGACGGGACGGACATGAAGGTCGTGCCGGGGGGGCACGCCGCCGTCCCGCTCGGGAAAGCTCCCGGCGACCTATCTCTCCCGGAGGGCTTCGCGCCGCTCGTCGAGCTGCGCGTACAAAGCCCCGGCGGCGTCGCGCCCGACGCCGTGCGGCGCGTGATGTTGTCCTCCCCCCGGTGACGCGGCCCCGCGGTCGCGGCCCTATACGGATCGCCGGAGGGCAGGGGTTCTGGGGCGACTGGCTCGAAGCGCCGTATCGACAGGTGACCGGCGGGCCGGTCGATTACTTGATGATGGACTATCTCGCCGAAGTCACGATGTCCATCCTTCAGAAGCAGAAGTCCCGCGATTCGTCGCTCGGGTACGCCAAGGACTTCGTTCCGCTCGTGGAGCGGCTTCTCCCGATCCTCGCCCAACGACACATCAAGGTCACGTCGAACGCCGGGGGCGTGAACCCCCGAGCCTGCGCGCAAGCGGTGGCCGAGGTCGCCCGGCGCTTGGGGCTCGGTGGCAAGCTTCGCATCGGCGTCGTGACCGGCGACGACCTGCTCGCCCGACTGGACGGACTCCTCGCCCGCGGGCATGAGCTCAAGAACCTTGACACCGGCCGGCCGCTGTCGGACGTGCGGGATCGGGTGCTCTCGGCCAACGCGTACCTGGGCGCGTGGCCGGTGGTCGACGCGCTGCGGCGCGGCGCGGACGTCGTCGTGACGGGCCGCGTGACGGATACGGGGTTGACGCTCGCGCCGATGATTCACGCGTTCGACTGGCGACCCGACGCGTGGGACCTGCTCGCGGCCGGCACCGTCGCCGGACACACGATCGAGTGCGGGGCCCAGTGCAGCGGAGGGAACTGCCTCAAGGATTGGCGCCGAATCCCAGACCTGGCCAACGTGGGGTACCCCATCGTCGAGGCTGCGGCGGACGGCACCTTCGAGATCACAAAGCACCCCGGCACCGGCGGGCGGGTCGACGTGGCCGGTGTGACCGAGCAGCTCGTCTACGAGATGGGCAAACCCACCGAATACATCACGCCGGACTGCATCGCCGACTTCACGACGATTCACCTGACACAAGCGGGGAAGGACCGGGTGCGATTCACGGGGATCAAGGGCCGCCCGGCGACGGGTAAGCTCAAAGTCTCGGTCGCGTATTTCTACGGGTACAAGGCCGTAGGAACATTGGTGTACGCCTGGCCCGACGCGTATGCAAAGGCCCAGGCCGCGGACCGCGTCCTCCGCCAGCGCCTCACGGCCCTCGGCCTCAAGTTCGAGGCCGTGTTGACGGAATTCGTCGGTGCGGACGCGACGCACGGCGCGCTCGCACGCGCGAGCGCCCCGCTCGACGACCTCCCCGAAGTCCAGCTCCGGATCGGCGTGCGCTCCCCAGACAAGGCGCCGGTTGAGCGCTTCACGCGGGAGATCGCACCCCTCATTCTCAACGGACCGCCGAGCGTGACCGGGTTTGCCGGCGGACGACCGAAGCCGGAGGAGATCGTCGCCTACTGGCCCGCGCTACTCGACAAGCGTATGGTGGAGCCGTGCGTGGAAATCGTGGACGTATGAAATCCAAGCGTCGCACGGTCGCACGGTCGGACCGCAAAGCCAAGAGCCGGGTCCCGCTGCTGGAGCTGGCGCACGCACGCTCCGGCGACAAGGGCGATACCGCGAACATTGGACTCATCGCGCTCAAGCCCGCGTACTACCCCATTCTCGTGAAACAGGTGACGGCGGCGCGCGTGGCCCGGCACTTCAAAGGCATGATCAAGGGAGACGTGCAGCGTTACGAGCTCCCGAACCTGCACGCCTTGAATTTCCTGCTGCACGGCGCGCTGGACGGAGGCGGGACGATTTCCCTGAAGACCGATGCGCAGGGGAAGGTGTTCTCCACCGCGCTGCTCCGCCTCGAGGTCGAGCTCAAGAAATGAGCGATCGCGTGCTGGTCGCGCTCGAGAGCGGCGTCCTCACGGCCACCCTCAATCGCCCCGACAAGAAGAATGCCATCGACACACCGATGATCGACGCGTTGCTCCAGATGCTGGAGCGTGCCGACCTCGATGCCGCGGTCCGAGTGGTCGCCCTGCGCGGCGGGGGCGACGATTTCTGCGCCGGCATGGACCTCCACGAGCTGCTGGCGTCCGCCGACAAGAGCGTGGAGGAGAATCGCCGGGCGGCGCTGCGTTTCGCCGAGATCTTCGTCCGTATGCGCCAGGTTCCGAAACCAATCGTCGCGGTCGTGCGCGGTCGAGCGCTCGCGGGCGGCTGTGGTCTCGCGACGGCGTGCGACATCGTGCTCGCCGCGGAGTCGGCCAAATTCGGCTACCCGGAGGTGCAGCGCGGCTTCGTGCCCGCGATAGTCATGACCCTCCTCAAGCGCGCCGTCGGCGAGAAGGTCGCGTTCGATCTCGCCGCGACGGGGCGGATCCTCGAGGCCCCGGAAGCGGCGGGACTGGGACTCGTGTCGCGGGTGTATGAAGAGTCGGACTTCGACGATCAGGTGGGCGAGGTGCTGCGCGCACTGGCGGCGGCGAGCGCATCGGCACTGGCATTCACCAAACAGCAGTTTTACCAGCTCGACGGCCTGGGCTTCGACGAAGGACTCCGCCTCGGCGCGGACGTGAACGCCGTGAGCCGGACGACGCCGGACTTCCGCGCGGCGTTGCAGGCGTTTCTCAAGAAATAGACGACCCGGGTTGGCCCATCTTGCAACGCTCCAATTTGAAAACTGACCGGTGGACCAGAGGCCCGCTAGCTTTGCGCCCTATCGATGAGCGAGAAACTGGGTCGCTTCCCGGTCCGATGCCGGCATGGCAAGCCGTGGCGCAATGGCATCGTCAGCAAGCTGGCCAGCGGCTATTCGAAAAGGACGGGTGCGACCACGTATCGGGTCGCGGTCCACTACTGCGGCGACGCCAGTTGCGCCATCGCGTCCGACCCGCTCCTTGAAGAGCCAGCGCAGGTCCTCGACGAGCTTGGCCGAGCGATCCCGCTACGCAAGATCTACTGACCGGCGGCGAGTGTGAGCCGCTTCTTCGTGCTCAAGGCCTGGCTCGGTGGCGCCGGTCTCGTCATCGGCCTCGCGGGCATGGCGGCGCAGCGCCGCTGGCTGGTCGAAATCGCCATCGGGCTCCTCGCCGTCGCGTTTCTCCTCCGCTTCGGCGAGCGTCGCAGGGGTTCGCCGCCCTAGTCCCTCGCGGTAAGGTTCCTGACAGGTGAGGGGCGTAGCTTTCTCACCACCATGGTATGCTCCAGGAACGGCTTCTGCGCACTGTAGCCCTTGTTACGTGTGTCTGCTGCCTGACCGCGGGCTCGCTCACCGCGCAGCAGCCAGTCACACGCGCGCAAGCGGTATCCGCGGCGCTCGAACGCGGGGCGCGCGTGTTCTTGGGCCGCGCCGACACCACGCTCAGCGCCGCGGCCGTGCACGCGGCGCGGCTCTACCCGAATCCGTCCGTCTCCGCGAGTTGGTCACAAGACGTGCCGCACAACCACGTGCTCGCCGGTCTTCCGCTCGACCTCCCGTGGCTCCGCTCGGCACGCATCGGCGCCGCCCTCTCCACCCACGACGCCGCCCGTTACGGCTTTGCGTTCCAGCGTGCCACGATCCGGTTCGATACCGACACAGGCTATACCAGGGCGCTCGCGGCATTGGCCCGCACCCGTCTGTCTCGGCGCAACGCACTCGATGCCGACAGTGTGCTCAAGATGGCCAAGCTCCGCTACGAGGTCGGGGACGCGAGTGAGCTGGATGTGCGTCTCGCGGAGGTGAACGCGGGCCAGCTCGAGAACACGGCGGCGGACGACTCGTTGACCGCCGTTGGGGCCCTGCTGGCCGTGCAGTTGGCGATGGGGCTGCCCGCCGACGAGCAGACGATCACACTCGTCGACTCCCTCACACTGCCCCTGGATTCGCTCCCGTCCGGGCCGGTCGAGCCGCTCGCCGTATCGGCCGCCGCCGCGAGCATGCGGGCCAGCGAGCGCGCCTTGACGCTGGCGCACTTGAACGCATTCCCCGCACCGACGCTCGAGGCGGGGTTCGACCAGAACGATCCCGGAGGGCAGCGCGGCCTCCTGGCGACATTTGGCTTGTCCATCACGCTCCCTTTCTTCAACCAGAACGGTGGCGACGTCGCGCAGGCGCGGGCGGGCCGCGATCGCGCGTTGGCCACGCTGAATCTCACGCGACGGGAGGCCGCCGCAGAGGTGGCCAGCGCGTACCGCGAGCACCGAGCGACCATGGCGCGGCTGCAGCGCGACCAGCGGCTGCTCGCCAGTGCCGACCGCGTCGCGGCGATGTCGCTCCGGGCCTACGCCGAAGGGGCCGTCGCCCTCCCCAACGTCCTCGAGGCCCAGCGGAACGCGAGGGAAGCGCTCGGCCGCTATATCGACGACATGGCGGCGGCCAACGACGCGGTCGCGGCCATCCATCTCGTCACGGCTTCGGCCCAGCCATGACCCGCGCCGTCGTCCTGTTCGCCGTCGCGCTGCTGCCCATCGCATGCCGCGGTGCCGCACATGGCGGGGGGGAGGAGTCGGCAGCCGATCAGTCGGCGGACTCTCAGGCGGTGGTGGGCGTCGCTACAGCGGTGGCGGCCCTCCACGCGTTCCCCCAGGTCGTGCAGGCGATCGGTACCGTCGTGGCGCGGCCGGGGCGCTTCGCCGAGCTCGCCGCGCCCGCCCCGACACGGGTGGCGGGGATCTTCGTGGCCCCGGGGCAACAGGTCGCCCAAGGAGATTCGTTGGTGGCGTTCGAGCGTGCGCCGTTCGATGCGGCAGCCCGGAGCGCCACGGCCGCGCTCGATGCCGCCGAGCACGCGTACGCGCGGGCCGTTCGGCTGGTCGCGGCCGGTATCTTGCCCCAGAAAGACGCCGATCAAACGGCGGCCGACCTCGCGCAGGCCGAAGCGGCGGCCGTCCTGGCGCGACGGGCCCAACAGTTGGCGACGCTGCGCGCGCCGCTCGCCGGCGTCGTCACCCGCATGAACGCCGTGCTCGGAGCCTCGGTCGACGCGAGCCAGCCGCTGGTCGCGGTAACCGATCCGCAGGCGCTGGACGTCGCATTCGGCGTGGCGCCGGCCGACGCCGCGGGGATTCATGTCGGCGATTCAGTGAGCGTGACTGCCGGGGAAAGCGAACGCGGCGAACCGCTCGGACGCGGCATGCTCTCCGCCGTCGGAGCGATCGTGGATTCGGCGTCACGGGCCGTCCTCGTACGGGCCCGACTCGCCCATCCCGCGCGCCCCCTCCGCATCGGTGAATCCGCGTTCGGCCGCATCGTCACGGCGGTACACGCCCGCGCCGTAACGATCCCAATCGAGGCCCTGGTGCCCGCCGCCGACGGGTATCGGGTGTTCGTCGTCGACAGCGCGGGCATCGTGCACGCGCGGCTGGTCACGCCTGGAGCGCGCGGCGAATCCCTCGTCGAGATCCTGCACGGCCTCGCTGCCGGCGAGACGGTCGTCACGACCGGCGCCTACGGCATCGATGACGGCGCCAAGATCGCCCGGCCTTCGCGGTGAACCTGTTCGACATCCTGTCCCGCCAGCGGCGGTTCGTGTATCTCGTGGTGTCCGTGCTCAGCGCCGCCGGGGTGTGGGCGGCGCTCGCGCTGCCCTCGGCCATCTACCCCGAACTCCAATTCTCGCGTATCACGGTGGTCGCGCAGGGGTCAAGCCTCGGTGCGCGACAGGTGGTATTCAGCATCACCCGGCCGCTCGAGGAGACCGTCAGCATCGTCCCCGGGGTGACCCGTGTCCGATCGCATTCGATCCGGGGTGCCGCAGAGATCCAGATCACGTTCGCGCCGGGCACCGACATGGCGTACGCCCTGCAGCTGGTGCGGGCGCGCGTCAACCAGGTCCAGGGTCAATTCCCACCGGAGGTCGACGTCGAGGTCGAGCAACTGACGCCGTCCCTGTTTCCCATTCTGTCGTACAATCTTGAGGGCGGCGATCCGGCGACGCTCTACGACATTGCCCGTTACGACATCAAGCCCCTGATCTCGCGGGTCCCGGGCGTCGGTCGGGTCGACGTGCAGGGGGCGGACGTGCGCGAGATCGAAGTCATCGCCGATCCCGCGCGCCTCGCGGCGCAGGTCCTGACCTACACCGACTTGGCCGACGCCATTCGCCAGGCGGTCACGGTCCAGGCGGTCGGCCGGGTGGCCCAGGACTACCGGCAGTATCTGATCGTCACGGACCAGGAGGCGCACAGCCTTGACGACATCGGTGCCGTGGTCGTCCGCAACGGGCTCCGCGTTCGGGACCTCGCCGCGGTCCGCCTCGGCACGGAAGATCACGTCCGGGTCATCGCAGGCGATGGGAAGCCTGCCGCTCTCCTCAACATCACCCGGCAAATCGGGGGCAACTCCGTGGCCATCGCGGACAGTGTGGCGCACATCGCCGCGACGCTGGCGCCGACGCTGCCTCCCGGGGTTCACCTGAAGTCCGTGTACGATCAGGCGGCGCTGGTGCGCGACGCCGTGCGGGCCGTGCGGGATGCCATGCTCATCGGCGCGGCACTCGCGGTCCTGGTACTGCTGGTGTTCCTGCGTCACGCGCGGATAACGGCGATCAGCGCCACCTCGATCCCCCTGACCCTCGTCATCACGGTTTTCGTCATGGGCCTCCTCAGGCAGTCCTTCAACCTGATGACGCTGGGCGCTATGGCCATCGCGATCGGCTTGGTGATCGACGACGCCGTCGTGATCACCGAGAACATCGCGCGTCACCTGGCTCTCACCGCCAACCGGACCGGCGCAATCCGGGGGGCGGTGCAGGAGCTCATCTGGCCCGTCACGACCTCCACGATCACGACCGTCGTGGTGTTTCTGCCGCTCGGCCTGCTGCAAGGCGTGGTGGGGCAGTTTTTCGCCGCGCTCGCCACGACGCTCACCGTCGCGGTGCTCGTGTCCCTCGGCCTGGCCCTGACGATCATCCCACTCCTCGCCGAGCAATTTGTCACCGCGCACGAGGTCGCCGCCGCCGCCGCCGGCCCCCTCGCCCGCGTGCAACGCACCCTCGACGCGCTCGGACCGCGCTATGAGCGGGGGCTCGCCACCGTCCTGCACCATCCGCGGCGCATCGTCATCGCCGCGGTCATCCTCGCGGCCGTCGGCCTCGGACTCTGGCGTCTGGTCGGCACCGGCTTCCTTCCGGAGATGGACGAGGGGGCATTCGTCCTTGACTATTTCACACCGGGTGGCACGGCGCTCACCGAGACCAATCGGGAAGTAGGGATCGTCGAACGCATTCTCGCCTCCACACCGGAGATCAGTGGCACGTCTCGTCGCACTGGCGCCGAGCTCGGGCTGTTCGCCACCGAGCAGAACCGGGGTGATATCGTCGCGCGCCTGCGACCCACCAGCGAGCGCTCGCGCGACATCTTCGGCGTGATGGACGACGTGCGCGACAAGGTGACGGCCGCGATACCCCGCCTCCGCATCGAGTTCGTGCAGATCCTCTCCGACGTGATCAACGACCTCGCTGGTGCGGCGCGACCGGTCGAGATCAAACTGTTTGGCGCTCAGCTCGACACGGTCGAAGCGTACGCTCGTCGCCTGGCACCCGAGCTCGAGCACGTCACCGGCCTCGCGGACCTCTACAACGGCGTGAGCGAACCGTCGGCCGAGCTCATGATGCGCGTCGACCAGGCCGAAACCGACCGGATCGGCATGACCCCGACGGACGTGGGGAGTGCGGTGACCGGTGCCTTGCTCGGCGTCCGGGCTGGCGAGGTCCGCAGCGGCGATCGGCCGATCGGCGTCCGGGTCCGCGCGCCCGACTCCGTGCGGTTTGACCCCATCCGCCTGCGCGCCCTCCCGCTGCTCGGGACCCGCGCCGCGCGGGTCGTTCCGCTCGGGAGCCTCGCGACGTTTGAAGCGGCCGAGTCTCGGCTCTCGCTCGAGCGGGAGAACCAGCAGCAGATGGTGGCCATGACCGCCGATGTCGCCGGCCGTTCGCTGGGCGGAGTGATGGGTGACGTGCGGCGTGTACTCGGTGCCCATCCGCCTCCGGCCGGCGTACGAGTCGTCCTCGGCGGCCAGTACGCGAGCCAGCAGGAGGCTTTCCGAGCGCTCGTGCTCGTGCTCGCGATCGCGGTCATGAGTGTCTGCGCAGTGATGGTCGTACAGTTCGAATCCTTCGTCGAGCCGTTCGTCGTGTTGCTCGTCGCGCCCGTGTCCTTCGTCGGGGCGCTGGCGTTACTCGCGGCCACGGGCACGGCGTTGAACGTCTCGTCCTTCATGGGGCTGATCCTGTTGGTGGGCCTGATCGTGAAGAACGGCATCATCCTCCTCGACTTCACGCGACTCCGAATGCAGGCCGAAGGCGTGGCACTCGAGGTCGCGATCCGCGAGGCGGCACGCGTGCGGCTCCGGCCCATCCTCATGACGACGCTTTGCACGCTGTTCGGCCTTCTGCCCCTCGCCCTGGGCATCGGCGCCGGCAGCGAGCTGCAGCGCCCACTCGCGCTCGCCGTGATCGGCGGGCTGGCGCTGTCCACGCCGATCACGTTATTCGCCGTGCCGACGCTGCTCATCGCCATCCGGGGTCGTCACTACACGCTACCGGAGGCCACCTGAACAAAGGGCCGCCCGGTAAGCGGCGGCCCTCGGTGCGATAAGCGGGCGACGTCAGGGGTCGAGCACGAGCAGGGCGAATGTCCCCGGCACGATGCTGGGGCGGGGACGCGGGTGCTCGGCCGTAGGGGCGGGCGGCGGACCGAAGTCGGCGGTGGCCGTGTAGACCCGGTGTGTTCGCAGATCGACCTCCATGGTCCGCGCGCCGCGCTTCGTGGGAACGTTCCCGACCACATCGAATTTTGCCGGAGTCGCCTCGCGAACCACCGTGAGCGTCCCGTCACCATTCGAGGCGAAGGCCAGCTGCGTGCCGGGATCGAAGCGACAGGCATCCACGCCCTGACCGATCGGCACTGTGGTTACGAGCGCGCCCGCGGTCGCGTCGGAGATCGCCATGACTTTATTCCGACAGCCGCTGAACAGCCGATGGTGGACCCGGTCCATTGCCAGGCCGCTCGGATTCTCGCACGGCGCGAGCGACCATTGACGAGTCACCCGCATGCCGGCTGCGTCAATCTCCGCTAAGGCACTCTTGTCCTCCAGATTGACGTAGAGTTTGCCTTCACCATCGGACACTGCAAACTCCGGTCCCGCGCCCAGGTCGATGTCGCCGACCCGCTTGCCTGACACCGCGTCGACGGCGGTAACCGAGTGCGCGTCCCCGTTGAACGTGAAGATCCGCTTCGTCGCCGGGTCAAACAGGATCGCGTCGTCGTCGGGGGCGACGATCGTGTGACCGAGCACTCGCAGCGTCTTCAGGTCGAACATCGTGACCGTACTGTCCGCGCCGGAGGTCGCGAAGCCGTGGCCGGCCTCATAGGCGAACGCGATTCCGTGAGCGCGGTTGAGCCCCGGGATTTCACCGAGCACCTTCCCATTCTCCGGGTCCACTACGGTGACCCGGTCCTGGTGCGCGATGAACAAACGGTGACCTAGGGTGTCGAGCGCGAGGTAGTCCCATCCACCCGCGCCGCCGAGCGTGAAAGTGTGGGCGACGTGGTAGGATTGCGCGTTGACGGGAAGGACGCCGGTGCACAACCAGAGTGCGCCGCACGACACCAGGCGAAGAAGCTTCATGACTGACGCTCCCTTCTTGAGGCGGTCCGGGTTTAGGCGATCACTTTGAAACGGTGCGTCGCGCCGACGGCGCCCGAAAAGGTAACCCGGAAACCTGACGGCCACCTTACAGGACGGTGGGAAAAACGATGGTGACGCGGGTCCCGACTCCCGGCTGCGACCCGATGTCGATGCGCGCGCTGTGCGCGTCCGCGATCCACTGAGCGATCGCGAGGCCGAGCCCCGCGCCGTCGGCCTCGTGGCGCGCGGGATCCCCGCGGTAAAACCGCTCGAAGACGTGGGGCAGCTGATCGGCGGGGATCCCGATCCCTGTGTCGCTCACGACGAGCGTGGGGCCCCCGTGGCCGTCGTGCGCAGACACCGCGACATCCACACAGCCGCCCGCCGGCGTGAACTTCACGGCGTTGTCCAGTACGATCAGGAGCAGCTGGCGGATGAGCGCCGGATCGCCGGTGATCTTCGCCTCCTCGAATGCGCCGACCTCGAGGCGGACCCCCTTCTGTTCGGCCACAGCCCGGATCCCTTCGAGCGCACCCGCGGCGGCATCGTCGAGATACAGGACCTCCTGCGCGACGAGTCGCTCACCGGCGTCCGCGCGCGCCAGGGTCAGCAAGTCACCCACGATTTCGCCGATCCGCGCGGCCTCGTGCTCGATGGCGCCGAGTGTCGCCGCGTCGCGAGCGGGATCACGTGCCTGGCCCGCCGCAACCTCCGCGCGGGTGCGTAGGATAGTGACGGGGGTGCGCAGCTCGTGCGCCGCGTCGGCCATGAACCGCCGCATCCGCTCCATGGTGCGCTCGATGGGCGCGGTCGCCTGGCGCACGAGCACGTAGCCGCCACCGGCCACGAGCACGAGGGCGATCAGGGCGGCCGCGATGAATGCCCGGATGAGGGACGCGTACTCGTCCTCGAGCTCCAGGCGGTCGGCCATGGCCACGGCGACGTAGCGGCGGCCATCGGCACCCACGAACCGCTCGGCGTGCAGCCGTACGATATGGTCCTGCGGTGTCTCGAAGTCCCGGTCGGCGCTCCCGGCCTGCTCGGCCTCCCGGGCGGCGTCGCGGATCCACGCAGGAGCCGTTACGGGGCGAACCGGCGTCGCGCCCGCAGCGAAGAGGTAGAGGGACCGATCGGGGATGTGCAGCTCGTCGACAGCGTCGGCGATCACACCCTTGGCGGCGGCCTGCTCGGCCTCGCGTATTCGCGCCGCGTGAATGAGCGCGGCGGTGGCGGCGTGGAGCGAAGCATCGAGCTGCCGAGCTATCCGGTGTCGCACCGCGAGATAGAGCCCGCCACCCAAGATCCCGAGGATCGAGAGGAGAATGCCGACATACCACGCGGTCAACCGCCACCGGACACGGGCCAGCGGATCCATCAGCACCACCTCATGGGCCGAACCGGTAGCCGGAGCCACGCAGCGTCGTGATCAGCTTCGGCTCGAAGCCGTCGTCGACCTTGCGACGCAGGCGCCGCACCAGGACCTCGAGCAGGTTCGCGAAGGGATCGTGATTGTCGTCCCAGACGTGCGCGGTGATCGTGGCGCGGTCCAGCACCCGGCCCGGGTGGCTGACGAACAGCTCGAGCAGCGCGAACTCCTTCGCGCTCAGACTCAGCTGCCGTCCCGCGCGGCGAACCTGCCGCGCCACGAGATCGACCTCGAGGTCCGCCGTGCGGTACACCGCGGGTGCCAGCGCTGGCCGGCGTCTGGCCAGCGCCTTCAGGCGGGCGACGAGCTCCCGGAACGCGAACGGCTTCGTGAGATAATCGTCCGCCCCGACCTCGAGGCCGCGTACCCGGTCGTCGACGGCGTCGAGCGCCGTCAGCATCAGCACCGGCGTGGTGACGCCGCGGCGGCGCAGCTCGGCGCAGAGCGCGAACCCGTCGCCGCCGGGGAGGCGCACATCGAGCACGATCACATCGAAGCTCGCGAGGCCGGCGCGCTCGAGCCCCTCCGCCCACGTCGCGGCGAGGGTCGGGTCGACCCGTTGGGCACGCAACCCGTCTCGAAGCAACCCTGCCAGCTCGGCGTCGTCTTCGACGATCAACACTCGCATTCGCGACTCGTCCCTGTCGCGCCAGTATATATTGGAACCACCGCTTTTGCTTGAGGATTGCATGGCCGGCATCAACGTGCCGCTATATGACCCCCGTCTGGTCCAGCCAATGCGGGAAGAGCTGACGCGTATCGGCTTCCAGGAGCTCCGCACCCCGGCGGACGTCGACGCCGCCCTCGGCACGGGCAAGGACGTGGCGCTCATCGTGGTGAACTCGGTCTGCGGCTGCGCCGCGCGCAACGCGCGACCGGCCGCCACGCTTGCCCTAGAGCACCCGCGCCGGCCGGACCGGCTGCTGACGGTGTTCGCGGGGCAGGATGCGGACGCCACCGCCCGCGCGCGAGGCTATTTCACGGGGTATGCGCCGTCTTCGCCCCAGATGGCGTTGTTCAAGGACGGCGAGCTCGTGTTCATGCTGGAGCGGAAAAATATCGAGGGGCGGGCTGCCCGAGACATCGCGGCGGACCTGACGGCGGCGTTCGACCGGTACTGCGCCTAGTCCTGCAAGACA